>JBBITT010000100.1:0-5697 GCA_037440625.1 Chloroflexota bacterium | reverse complement strand
TGCGCCAACTGCTACATCTTGGAAGGGTTGGCAGTCGCCGCCGTCCAGTTCCTGCATTCGGAAAAACCCGAACTGTTTGAAAATGTCGAGGTCATGTTAGACCACTTGAGCGAGCCGAGTGACTTTCGGAAATATGGCGTGCTCCGAACGCCTGGGCTGGTCGTCAATGAGAAATTGGCGATTGGAGGGCGACTGCCCAACGCGTTGGAGATTATGGCGATATTTGAGAAAGCATTGGCTAGCGGCGAGACGAAAGCGCCGCGCGGCAAAACAGCCGCCACGCGATGATAGACGCGCTATCGCATCATTCCAAGTATGGAAACCAGGTGCGAGATGCAAAAATGTTGTCAACGGCGACCGCACTGCTGCATGTGCGTGACGGGTCGCGGTCCAGGGATCAAACGTCCACCTCCGGCATAGCGAATTCACAACTCACAATTCGCACGGAGGTGTGAAATGACAACCAAATCAACGACCTGGTGGCGCGGGCAAATCCCCACCGCGGTACTCGTGCTCATCATCGCTGCGCTGGCGCTCTGGGCAATCGGCACGGGGGTCAGCGCCGCGCCTGGCGTCGCGCCAATGGATGTGCTGAAAGGTGTCGTATTGATCGTCGTCGGATTTTTCGCGGGCTTGCTCGGCGGACTGATCGGCACGGGCGGGTGCAGCGTGATGCTGCCGATCATCCACTTTTGGATGGGGTATCCTGCGGCAATCGCGGTCGGCACGACGCTCTTTGCCGTGATCTTTACCGCGCTTTCGGGCGGCTACGGGCATCTGGTGCAACGGAATGTAGACGTGCGTGCATTCGCGTGGCTCGGCGGCGGCGGGCACATCGGGCGACCGCTCGCGGAAATGGCGCGCGTGCTGAATTACGATGTGCGTCTTGTGGATGTGCGCGAGGAACGCGGCACGCCGCTCGATCCCGCGAGCGTGACCGCGCAGACTTTTATTGTCCTCATCACCGAGGATTACGTCAGCGATGAAGCGGCGCTGCGCGCGATCATCGAATCGCCCGCGCCGTACATCGGCATGATCGGCAGTCGGCGCAAGTGCCGCATGGTGCTGGAACACTTGCGCGCGGATGGCGTCGCTGACAATTTGCTCGCGCGCGTGCGCGCGCCGATCGGCTTGGACTTGAGGGACCACACCCGCGGAAATCGCGCTGGCGATTCTCGCGGAAATCGAAATGGCGCGACATCAGGGAGTCGCCAAATCGCGCAGTGAGGAGTGACGGATGGAAGAAAATTATCCGATGCTTTCTGTCGAAGACGCGCTCGCGCGTTTCCTGGATTACTTTCACATCCTCGAATCCGAACGCATTCCGATTCTCGACGCGCTGAATCGCGTGCTCGCGGAAGACGTCGTTGCGGCGTACGACATTCCGCCGCACGCGAACAGCGCGATGGATGGCTACGCTGTGCGCGTGGACGATACCGCGGGCGCGCGCGACAATGCACCGCGCCGTTTGCGCATCGCAGGCGAACTCGCGGCAGGGTACACGCGCGACGCGCCCATTGCACCCGAAACTGCGATTCGCATCATGACCGGCGCGCCAATTCCGCCGGGCGCGAACGCAGTGATTCCGTTCGAAGAGACAACGCGCGACGGTGACGCAATTCTCGTCACGCGGCGCTATCCGCACCACGCCAACATCCGCGCGGCGGGCGAAGATGTACGTGCGGGCGAAACGGTTTTGGCGAAAGGCGCGGTTTTGCGCCCGCAAGAAATCGGGATGCTCGCGGCGATGGGACAAACCGAGGTCGCAGTGATTCGTCGCCCGCGTGTCGCGATTCTTTCAACGGGCGACGAAGTCGTGGACGCGAGTGAGCCGCTCGCGCCGGGCAAGATTCGCGACGCGAATGGCTATTCGGTCGCGGCAGCCGTTTTGAAATATGGCGGCGTTCCGATTCGGCTTGGCATTGCGCGCGACACCGTGGAAGAATTGACGGCGAAGATTCGCGAGGGACTGGCGCAACACGCGGATTTGTTCGTCACCTCGGGCGGCGTTTCCGTCGGTGACTTTGACGTAGTGAAGCAAGTGCTGGCGACGGAAGGAGAAATCGCCTTTTGGCGTGTACGAATGAAGCCAGGCAAGCCGCTCGCATTCGGAACGATTCAAGGCGTGCCGCTCTTGGGCTTGCCCGGTAATCCCGTCTCCGCGCTGATGTCGTTCGAGTTGTTCGGTCGTCCTGCCTTGCTCAAGATGCAAGGCAAAACGCGGCTCGCCAAGCCGACGATTGAAGCGACGCTCGTGGACGAAATCAAGCGCAAAGATAATCGGCGGCATTTCGTGCGCGTGCGATTGGAAACGCGCGGCGGCGAAACATTCGCGCATCTCACGGGCGACCAAGGGTCGGGCATTTTGCTTTCGATGGTGCGCGCGGACGGCATCGCGATCATTCCCGAAGACGCGCGACACATTGAAGCAGGGACGCGCGTGCGCATGATGATGTTGGATTGGGTGGAGGTTTAGGATGCTCCTGAATCTCGTTGAACATCATCGTCCCGCGATGATGAAACGCTTGACCTTGCTTGCAGTGGTGGCGATGATGTTGATGGTCATTGGTTGCAATTCGGCTACGACTCCGCTGCCGACCCCAGGACCCGCGCCGACGGCTTTTCCCACCGGCACGTTCACGATGCAACTGGGTAACCACCAGTGGACAATGCTGTTAGGGGAGAATGGCAATTGTACGCTGGTCGAAGATGGTGTGATTGTTTCGACGGGAGTGTACAAGGTGACCGGCGATCAACTCGAATGGCTCCAGAACTCGTATTGCGCGGCGCAAGGTGCGGAGCGTGGCATCTACACCTGGTCTTTCGATGGTAAGGAGTTGACATTCAAGCAAGTTCGAGATACATGCGCGGATAGAAAGGCATGGCTAGCTAATTTGTGGACCAGAAAACTATAACGAAAAAAAGCATTGGGCACTCCACTGACCGACAAGGAAGGGCAAGGTGTTCATCGAATACATCACGCTCGACCACACGCGCCCGTGTCTCGCAGAACCGGGCAAGATCATCATCGTCGGCAAATCGGCGCGCGCGATTGATGCGGTGTTGCCACTCCTCAATGCAATTCTGCCGAACGTCATCAGCTACAACCCGCGCGCGAGCGCACTGGTGTTGCGCCGCAAGCCGGGTTTCATCACGCTGATGGCGGACACGATTTACATCACGCAAGTGAAAGACGCGGACGAAGGATTGGAACTCTTGCGCGCGGTGCGCGATTTGTTGAATCAAACCTGGGAACGGCGGGACGAAATCGAGCCACGCAACGAGGAACGCCGTACGCCGCGCCCACTTGACGTATGGGAATTGCTGCCGCGCACGAACTGTCGTCAGTGTGGCGAGACAACGTGTATGGCATTCGCGTTCGCGCTGTTGGAAGCGCGACGCAAGTTCGACGAGTGCGCGCCGCTGATGCAGCCCGATGCGGCCGAACCGCGCGAGACATTGCGCGGTTTGCTAGGGAATCTGGGCAACCCGCGCTCGGTGTGGCACGAGACGCAAGGATAAGATGCCACGCGGCGTTGGACGCCGCACGTGATATGGCGGTGAGTGGAGCATATCTGATTATCAGTGAGGAGAACCCCGATGAAGCGTTTTACGCTAATTTTGATTTTACTGATACTCGGCTTGGTTAGTGAGTTGCCCCGCGTACGTGCAGACACCGCAATCCCTACGCCGACGAGAACGCGCGTCAAGATTTGTTAGGCGTGCAATGAAGACATCCTTCTAACGCCAACGCCCAAACCCGTTGTGAATTTTTGGTTGTTCTACGGGAGTCATTGCGCCGATTGTATCAAATTGTTGAACGACATCCTACCACCGATCTTGGCCAAGTACGAACCTGACCAAGTGGTGGTGTACAAGTACGATTTGGAAAAGGGACCCTCGGAGATGAAGCAAGCGCTGGAAGAGTGGCACGGGTTGACGTACAGTAATCTACCTGTACTCTTCATCGGCGAGTACGCGCTGTTGGGCAATCAACAGATTCAGGCAAAACTCGGCACGCTGATTGAGGACTACCTTGCACGCGGCGGCGTCGAGTTGCTCCGCCCCAATCTGGTTGCCACGCCTACGCCCACGCCCCCTCCCATCCGTACGCCCACGCCACCGCCCTCACCGGGCATCGTGCGCGCCGTATTGTTCTGGAGTGCCACTTGTCCCCATTGCCATCAAGTCATCAACAACGTGTTACCCCCACTCCAGCAAAAGTACGGCGCGCGTCTCGATATTCAAATGTTCGAGTTATCTGATCCAGCCGCTCTTGAATTGTTCGAGGCGACGCTTGACGCCTTGCACGTACCACCCGATCAGTGGGGTGTGCCGTTCCTGATCGTGGGTGATGAGGTCTTGGTCGGTTCCCTGGAAATCCCCGAGCGCTTGCCCAGTCTCATCGAAAAACATTTGGCAGAGGGTGGCATTGGATGGCCATCCATCCCCGGCTTGGAAAAATTCGTCGGCACGCCGCCCACAGTTCCCGCCTTCACCACAACACCTGCCGTGCGCGTGGTGGTCAACGACACCCCCATACCGCCAATAGGCGCGCCAGCCAAACCGGTAGTGCGCGCCGTGATGTTTTGGATGAATGGTTGTCCGCACTGCGAGCAAGTGATCAAGCAGGTCTTGCCGCCACTTCAACAAAAGTACGGCGAGCAACTCGACATTCGCTTGGTCGAAGTGATAACGGCGCAAGACGTTGACGAACTATACCGCTTGGGCGCCATGTTCGGATTTTCTAAAGAGCAAACAGGCGTACCATTCCTTATCATCGCCAATCGCGCGCTCGTGGGATCAGAGCAGATTCCGGCGGAACTGCCTGGGTTGATTGACGAACTGCTTGCCACCGGTGGAGCCGATTTGCCAAACATTGCCGGTTTGGACCCCACGCGAATGACAAAGGCAACCACCAATCCCACTTTGTCCGCTTACGATGCCCGATTGCGGAACCGCGTCGCCGCTTCAAACGATTTTGCTTCAAGACCCTGTAGGATTCGTGCTGGCGATGATCGCAATACTGGGGATGCTTGCCGCGCTGTGTCGCACGGGGTTTATTGTCTTATCCAACGGCAAGCCGATCAGCATGGCGGTGCCGACGTGGCAGATGACCGCCGTGCCAGTACTCCTTGTTCTTGGATTGGGCATCGCGGGCTATCTGGCGTACGTGGAAGTGCAAAAAGTGTCGGCAATTTGCGGACCGGTGGGAGATTGCAACACGGTTCAGCAAAGCCCGTACGCGCGCTTGTTCGGTATTCTGCCAATCGGCATATTGGGGGTACTGGGTTATCTTGCGCTGCTAGTGGCGTGGTTCGTTGGGCAAATCGGGCGCGGTGAGCTCGTGGCATGGGGACGTCGCGCCGCATTCGTATTCGCAACATTCGGCGTGGTATTCTCGCTCTATCTCACTTTTCTCGAACCGTTTGTGATCGGCGCGGTGTGTGCATGGTGCTTGACTTCGGCAGTGATTATGACCGCGCTGATGTGGCTGCTGACACGCCCAGCCCTGCAATCGCTTTGAGTGGAACGCGCGCGTCGTACGTCACGGGCAAATCTGCAGCGATCTTTGGACCTACCCCGAAAGGCGGCTTGGTTTTTGAGACGACGATTCGTGAAGCCACGCGCGTTACCGTCCAGCGGTCGAAGAAAATTTTCGCGTTCACTTGTTCGTCGAGTTGTTGTTGCACAAGC
>JBBITT010000099.1:17879-25940 GCA_037440625.1 Chloroflexota bacterium | reverse complement strand
ACCCGCGCATCGAACAAGCGACGCGCGAGCAGATAGAACACGGGAATCGTTGCTATGCCAAACAACACCGAGACACTGCGCGCCGCGATTTCATCCGAACCGAATTGCAGCGCGAGGTGCAAGAATAGATAGTACAAAGGCGGCATTGTGTCTTGGGCAGTTCCCGCAAGAATCTCACTCGCCCCGCGTCGTGCCAGGAATACACTAAACAACTCATCCAGCCACAGCGATTGTGTGCCGAGATGAAAGAGACGCAAGCCCGCGCCCAGCGCGGTCAACACGCTCACGCCAACGATTTCACGCTGCGTCATTGTTCACCTTCATCACGTACACGATAGATGCGCGCCTCATCGTTTGCAAAGACGCGTTCAAGGTACGCTGCGCGTTCAGGATCGAACGCGCCCAGATCACGCTCCGCTCGTCCCCAGAACACGTACGCGCTGCGATCCTCACGCAAGCGCGCGATGCGCCACGCGTCATCCGTCGCGGCATCGAAAAATTTTTCTGCCGCCGCGCGTTTCTTGTCGAACCCAATCGTCTCGTAGCGCTGTCCAACGAACACGCGATTGCCCGCGCGCGCCGGGATGAAACTGCCTGTCCAGTACGACGAGAACACCACATCGTTGGGCGATGTGTTCGCGCGCAACCAATCCATCGCTTGCAATTCGAGAGTTGGACGGAAAAGTGGATACGGCTGCACAAAGCCAAGCAACGCGATACTACTCGACCAAACATAGAAACTCGCCAATCCCGCAAGCGCAACGAGACACACGACGATCAAACGTTGCAATCCCGCCACGCTATAGTTCGGTCGTTGACTCAGCGCGATCAAGACGCGCGTGCGCGCGAGACGCGGTAGCGCGACCTCACACAAACCCACCGCCGCGAGAATCGCCAGCGGCACCTGGACTCCTTCCACGAATCGGCGTTGTTGTGTGATCGGCGCGTACAACAGAATCGCCACGACGACGATCCAAAGCCACAGAAACGCGAATCTGTGTTGACGCGACGCGTCCGCGCGCATCGTTGGACGCCAAGCCAAGCCCGCGCACACCAACAAGGGGAGGTAGGTCAGAACAAAGTGAATTGGATGCGGCGAGAGCGTCGTCGCTTGCGCGTTCCAGAGTCGAATGATGGGATTCGTCATCAAAACGAGTTGATAATACCCGAAGAGCGGCGCGGGAATCGCAAACGCGATGAAGAGTAAACCGATTGCGCGCCAAAAAACTTTGCGCTGGCGATACGTCAACCAAAGCACATACGCGCCCGTGACGGCAAGCATCAAATACATCAAGAATGGAAAGACGATGCCGATCAAAAGATTCCCGATTCCCGCGCCGAGCGCGGCAACAACACGCGCATCGTCCAACACGCGCAAGAGCAACGCGAACGTCACCAACACCAGCGCGATACCAAACGCAAAATGTGGATACGTCAGCGCGCTGTAAAAAATGTGCGCTTCGGGCACGCGCAGTTCCATCGGCAATGCCTCCCACACATTGGGCGCATCGAACGGGAAACGCCAAAACGCATAGCCCGCGCCCAACAGCGCGAACGCATACGCGACGCGGCGTTGTTCTGGCACATCGAGAAAGCGCGCGATGAAACCGTACAGCACGATGAACAGAATCAGATCGGCAACGATGCGCGCGATGTGCCACATCGCCGTCGCCGAAAGACCCAGGATGCGCGCCGCGTGTCCCAGCGCGAGATAAAACACCTCGATAAACGCGGGCGTATGCTCTTCGGTGGTGAAGGGAATGTGATAGAACCACGCGCCCGCGATCCCTTGTCCAATCGCGGAAAGATAACTGCCGTCTTCGACGTTGATGAGCAAGCCCGTGTATTCGGTCCCAGGTCGCGCCAGCGCGTAACCCAGCGCGTAGGGAACTTGAAGCAACGCGGTGACAATCAACGCGCACGCGAGTACGGCGAGCCATTCGCGTTGCGGAATCACGTTAGCGCGCATCGGCTGGCTCCATTTGCCAGCGGTACGGCGACATCAGCGCGCCGATCACCAACGCTTGCAAAACAAAAATAACATAGTTGTCATTGAAGAAGCGCGAAAAATACTGGACGACAAAAGAGAACACGGCGAAACCAATCCACACCTGTCGCAGTGTGTTCACGCGCCATTGCCACCTCAACAACAGAACGAGCACAGGAATTCCAAACAACGCTTCGAGAATACCAAAGGGGAATCGTGCCTCCACCGAGGGCATCAATCCCGTCGCCAGCAAAAGCGTGCTGAACCCCCAACCCTTGATCGGAAAACTATGCTCCGTTGCCCCCATCAAGTATAACACGGTATCGTCAACAAACGCGCGCAGATCCCAAATCACAAAGGGTGCGAGCACCACAACCACGGCAATGAACATCGGCAGCATCTGGCGCAACACCGTGCGCGCCGATTGCCAATTCAGTGGACGCGGTAAAAGATAAGTAACGTAAAATGGCACAAAAAACCACGCTTGGTGTTTGACCACCAGCGTCAATCCCAACACCAACATGGATGTACCAACATGCCGCTGCACCAACAGCACGGTGGCGCACAGCAAGCCGCACAGAACGACGACGTCATTCCGTCCCTCCGCCAGATAGTACGTCCCCAGCAAGTTGAGTCCGAACGCAAGCAACAAAACCAACTTGTCTCGTTGTTTTTCGACAACCTGCGGCAAGAGAAGCAAGATGCCGATGTACGCCAAGAGATAGACAAACCGCTGATCGTACCAACCGAGTGTCGCGTGGCTCAGCCAATAGAATGGAATCGAACCCACAAACAAAAACGGCAAGTACGCGTTGTGATAAATCGGCGAATCGGTCCATGGCGGCTCGCCGCGCTGCCAGTTTGCCATCGGCGTATGCCAATAAGTCTCGACGTACGGATTCTTGCCGTTCAAAATGTACTCGATCGCTGCTTCGGTTTGGAACAAACCGTCGTGCGCGTGTGTGCCGCCACCTTCCGCGCGGCGCTGCGCGATGTTCCACAACGTGGGCAAGACCGCCGCGAGCATCACAACAAAGAGTATGATGAACAATCGGAACGAAAAACAGACACGTGCCCGCACACTCGGCGCCAACATTTCGTCAGGCATCTTGGGCACCAGCCAATTCAGCAGCACGTAGATTGCGATCAGCGTGATCGTCAGCGCGCTGCTAATCGGATTGAACCACAGATGTGCAACGCCCAACACTAGCAATAACACCGTGTCGAGTGACAGTGCCCAAGAAGCGTCTTGGTTCATTGGATTGTCCATATCGCCTACCCCACCCACCCCCACAACACAAATTGCGCGCTCAAGTACAACTGCAACGGAAACGATAGATACACGATCGCGCGATTCACCCACGCGTTTTGTCCGCGCGCGCCCAGCCAGATGAACACGGGAAAAATCGCCAACGCGTAACGATCCATACTCACGAGCGGCTGCGTCGTCGTCATCCGAAACAACGGCGCGAGGTACATCATCAGCGCGTACACGCCATACTCACGCGGCAACGCACGCCACACGACGATCACTAACGCGCCAAAAAGAATCGTCGTCACCAGATTTAGCGCGTCCACAAAACTTGCGCGCCCGCGAATCAACAGATCGAACGCCGCGAGGACATTCTCCCAAGGAAACACAAACCGTGCGTGCAATTCGCCAACGTAACTCGACAACAGCGAAAGATTCGTGAACGCGAGAAAGGCAAGCGTCACGAATGGAATGAAAAGTAGAAACGCAAAACGTGAAACGTGAAACGTGAACATCGGTAGGCGGGAGGCAGTTGGCAGTTGGCAGTCACTAGCGTGGAGCGGACTTTCGAGTCCGCTTGCCGTGGAGCGGACTTTCGAATCCGCCTGCCGCCTGCCTACTACCTCGTGAACTTGAGACTTGAAACACAACAAGGCAAGTGGCACGACCAGCAACCCACCTTGCAAGCGCGTCAACGCGGCAAGCGCGCCAAAGAGTGTCGCGATAAACCATTTGTCGCGCCGCGCACAATCGAACGCGGCGAGCGTGAGAAAAAGAAACAGCGATTCGGTGTACGCCGCGCACAAAAAGAACGCCGTCGGAAAGAGCAGCCAGTACGCAACCGCGCGCCGCGCGCTCGTTACGCCGAACAACGCCTCGCTCAAACGATACAACAGCGCGAGCGCGCCGATGAGCGCGAGATTGGAAACGATTAACGCGGCAAACAGCGCGTCTCCCACAAGCACACTCACCACGCGCACGAGGAACGGATAGAGCGGAAAGTACACCGTGCTTGCCGCGTCGACGTAACCCGCGCGCGCGATTTTGAGATACCAATTCGTATCAAAGCGCTGCCACACCGACAAGAACAAATTAGTCTCGGGAGCAATGCCGCGATACGGAAAAATTTCCTCCACCGAATACGGCGATGCATGCAACGCGCGTCCCGCGTACGCGCCCGATACCGCGCGCCCCTCGCGCAACGACCACACACTTCCCGTTTGCGCGTCCGCCACGAAACCTACATCGCTCGCGCGAAAAATCAGCACCGCGCCATCCACCGCGCGCGAGTACGCATAGCGTTCGCCGGTCTTGAGATCGAATGCTGCAAGCACCGGCGCGCCAAAGAGATCGAGATTTTGCGCAACGACGGGAAACAGACTCGCGAGGATGAACGCCCACACGCTCAACGCGATGCGCGCGACCAAGTACGCTTGCAAGGCAAATCGCCACGCCGGGTCCAGCGCGCGCCATCGCTCAACGAGATTCATAGCGATAAATCCTCACATCGCCGAACGCGGTTACCTCCCCGCGCCGCATCGTCGCATCCAAACGCGACAGGTTGCCGTGCGCGCGACCCTCTTGGGCTGCCTCGTCAATCGCCGTTTGGAAAATGACGAACCAGACGCGCGCGTGTCGGCGCAGCGCATCATCGAATTCAACCGGGAACAAACCCAGCGCCTCTTGCGTTCCGCGCGCCAACGTATCGTTGCTCGATCCCGGCGGATCGGCGAGAAATGCTTGTGGCAAATCGCGGTCGTAGAAATGCATCGAAAAAAATGAAAGTTTATTGTCGTGCAAAATCAAATCGTCCGCTTGCATGTGCGCGCGCAAATACTGATCCGCTTCGGCGAATGGCGCGCGCCGCCACTCGCCGAACGCGGCATAGTACGACGGCAACGTCAGCAGCGCGATCAACCCCGCCAGCGCGATGGGCAACGCGCGCGGCGCGCGCGCGACAAGATACGCCAACACGATATAGTACGCCAGCGATGACGCGATCACGCCGCGCGGAATAAAAATCGGGCGCATCACATACGAGAGCGCGAACATCAAAATCGGCGGCGCGAGCGCGAACATCAACACCAAGCCCAGCGTGGATGGCGCACCACGTCGAAACGCGCGCGCTAGTTCGAACGCGGCGAGCGCGAAAATCGCGAGCGTGATGAACAATGCAAGCGCGAACTCGAAAGGTGGCAGCGGCAGATGCGTTGTAAAGACGACAAGCATTTGCAACACATCGGCAATTCCCGGCGGCTGCGTCCAAAACGCGCGCTGAATTTTAGCGATCTGGGTTGGCACATAGAGTAACCACGGGGTAAATAATAGCGCGCCGCCAATTTGCGCGATCATCAATTGGCGTTGGGCGTTCCAGTTACGTTTCCACAGCAGAAAAATGTTCGCCGCCGCCAGCGTGAGAAAAGCCAGATTGTGCGCGTACAACGCCATCCCGGTTGCCAGCCCTAGCATAGGCATTGCGTAAGGTGCGCGCGCGACCAAACGCATTGTTGCATAGACATACACCATCAATGCGACCGCCAAAATAGTGTACATTCGCAATTCTTGGGCGTGATAAATCTGAAACGGTGCCAGCGTCGTAAAGAACGCGGCGAACATGGCGACGCGTACGCCAAATCCGCGCTTGGCAACCGCAAACACCAACGCCATCGTCGCCATAGACAGCGCAACCGATAACATTCGCAAGGCAAACGGCGTCTCGCCAACCAACGGAATCCATAAATGCAACAAGACATAGTAGAGCGGCGGCATCGTGTCGGCGGCGGTGCCGGATGCAATCGCTGCAAAATCCTTTTCCGCAAGAAAGATGGCGAACGCTTCGTCGTACCAAACCGGACGCGCGTTCAACGCCAAGACCCGCAAACCGAACGCAAGCAGCAAAGTGATAATCGGGAATAGCGCGCTCATTCCTCCCCCGTGCCAAGCGCAAGCAACGCGAGCGATAACACAAAGCCGATGTGATTGTCCGCAAACGCGCGTCCGAAAAATCCGATCACAAATCCAAACACCGCCATCGCGGCAATCATCCGCTGGATCAGCGGACGTGCGGCTTGCCAACGGATCAACAGCATCAACGTCGGCAAGCCAACAAGAAACTGCACCAGTGTAAATGGGAAGACAGCCCACTTGTCTGCCAGAATGCCAACACCCAATAGGATTCGCGAAAATCCCTGCCCGGTGATTTGAAAGGCAGAGGATTGGTACCACAGCGTATCAGCCACAAAGGCGCGCGCATCCCAAATCACAAAGGGTAGAATGAATAGGATTCCGATCAACGACAACGGTCCAACTACACGGGTCGCCCAACCACGGGGATCGCGGAATGCATTCAGCCACAGGTGCGTCACAAAGAACGGCACCGCAAACCACGCGGTTGCTTTGACGGCGCATGCCAAGCCCAAAGCAACAGTTGCCATCGCGACCCAACGCCGTTGCAAAAAATAGATCATCAGTCCGAGCCACCACAGAACCACAACATCATTCCGCCCTTCAATGAACGCTGGAACGAAAAGCGGATTGAGGGGTACTAGAATGGCTAACGCCAGTTTGCGCTCCCAATCGGGAGTGAGTTGAAAAAGCAAACCAAAGAGTCCCACGAACAAAATGAGTTGATAAATTCGCAAATCGAAAAAACCAAACCATGTTTGGAATGCCAAGTAAAATGGCAACGGCGCGATAAAAGAGAGCGGGAGGTATGGCAGATAGAACAAAGCCGGATTGCTCGCCGGCTCAAGCCCAAAATAAGGTTCCCATTGCGCCATCGGTGTCTGGGTGTAATCTTCGACGTAAGGATTCTTGCCGGCAAGCAGAAACTGGATGGCTTGCTCCGTTTGAATGGCACCATCGTGAATATGTTCGTATGGCGCAGACGTATACCGTGCTTGAATTTCCAGCCATGTCGGCACAACCACCAACAACATCACCATCAACGTTACAATCCCAAAGCGCGCCAAGTGACGCACGTGCGTGCGCGGCTCAACGAAATCAAAAAAAGCGTATGCCGCCAACAACGTTAAATTCAATGCCGCGTAGATCGGATTGAAGCGATTCAAGTACACCGCCAAAGCGAATGCCAACAAGATGGTCGTTGGAATCCTCATCGCTTGGAATCCTCCAAACGATACACCGCGTACGCATCCTCCGCGGCGTTTGCAACGGCGGGCTTGCCCTCGCGCGCGACGATTTGCAACGGCGTCTTGCCGTACACCTGACTGACGCGCGCCAGCCACTCTTCCAGCGCGCGCACATCGTCGAGCGAAATTGGATCATCCCCTGTTTGCAAAATGTAATCCAAACCCGCGCGATTCAACAAGATGTGCGTATAGCCGCGTGCGCGCAACTCGGCGGCAATCGCCGCCGGCTCGCCAGACTGCCAACGCAGATGCACCCACGCATCCAGAATCGCATCGGGTTGCGCGGCGCGCTCTACGTAGTACACACGCGGCTCCCACAAGAACAACACACGCGCGTCGCGCGGCAACTGTGTATTGATAAAGCGCACGGCTGCACCGTACTCGCCCAAGTGACGCGCCAGATACGCCGCGCGCGATTCCGCACCGACCAGATACGCGAGCGCGCCACTCGAGGCAAAGCCAATCGCGTAATTCAGTGCGGTCAGCCCCAAGACCAACAGCATCACCCAGCGCGTGAATCGTTGCAACGAAAATTGCGGTAACTCGAACGTGCTCAATCGTTCGTACGCTAGCGCCGCCAACAGTGCGAACGCGGGAAATGCCGGGAACAACAAACGCGTCTGCATCAACAATTTCGATTGCGCCACACCCACGAGCCAGAAAAGGTAAAG
>JBBITT010000099.1:11220-17779 GCA_037440625.1 Chloroflexota bacterium | reverse complement strand
TACCGCCTCCTGCCCCCTGTCCCCTGACTCCTATCCATAACGGTATCAACATCAACAACAACGGTCCAATCGTTGCTTCAAAACCCAATGCGCCTTCAACACCATAGATCGTCGCGAACCAAGGCGCGAGAACAAGTTGGAGCGGATCGTTCCACAACCCCGTGCCAAACCGGCTGAACCATTCCGCGCGAAATGCGTCCCAGTACGTGCCACCAAAAACGAAGGGATAAAACGGATTGCCTGTGAAGATCAGGTTGCGAAGGTAGTACGGCGCGGCAACGCTAGTCAGCGGTAGACAGTAGGCAGTTAGCAGTTGACAGAAGGCAGAAGGCAGGAGGCGGGAGGCAGTCGGCAGTTGGCGATCAACCGTGTGGCGTTCAAAAAGACTGTGCGCGATCCATACAACCAGCAAAGCGATTGGAACGATGACGGCGGTGTACTTGATGCTGATCGCAAAGCCCGCCAGCGCGCCCGCGAGCGCGAACCAACGCGTTTGGTTTTGTTCGAGCGCGCGCATCATCGCATAAAACGATGTGAATGTGTAGAACGCGAGCATCAGATCAACATACGCCCACGTTGCCACAATGACCAACGACGGCACCGCAACGAGAATCGCGCACGCTAACCAGGCGACGCGCGCGTTGAAATAGCGCGAGCCAAATGCGAACGCCACACCCAGCGTCAACAACAAGAACGCCAGATGCAACAGTTGCGCGACGACATCGCCTTTCAACAGCATTGCCGCGAGGAACAACATCTCGCCGAGCGAAGGAAAGCTAAAGTAAACGATGTCAGGCGGCGCGGTGATGCGCCCCTGTGCCAACGCGACCTTCGGAATGACGAGATGATACGTCTGCGCGTCCCATGCCGTTGGCGGCAGCAGCGCGATCACAGCCGCGATCCCCAGTGCGAACGCCGTGAACGCCGCCAGCGCGCGTTCGAATCGCGAAGCAATGGGCAGACGAAGCGCACGCACCGCGCGCCAGACCGCGCGCAGATCATCGCGCAACCAGAACGCGGCAAGCGCGCCCAACATCCAGAACACGAGAGGATGGACGATGGCGAGGCCCAGCAAAAATGTCGCGAGCGCGAGCAAACCCAAGCCCACGCCCGCTTGAAACACCAGCGCGTCGAGGGGCGCGTCGAATTGCAGCGCGCGCAAAACGCGATGCCCCATCGCGGCGGCAAGCGCGACGAGCGCGCCCGCGATCGCCACATCACCAAGCGCGTTCAGAATCGCCAGCGCGTTCTCGATGCTGAACGGTTTGTGGACGATGTAATAATTGAGCGTGACGAGAAAAATCCACGCGAGCGCGATAGCCATCAACCACACACGTTTCATTGCAGCACCTCGCGCGCGAGAAAATAGAGCGCGGCAAGTGGAATCAGCGCATAGCCGCCGCCAAAGCCGCCCAGCGCGCGGTCAAGTCCCACAGCAAGCCAGGACACGACCACGCTAATGAGAATTTGAGTCTGCCCGCGCAAAGCAGGAATAGTCATAACAAGATTAGACGCGAATAGGATTGGATTGAGCAGCAGATTGAGTAATTGAAAGATCGCCGCACGATTTTCCACCCCTCGCCACGCACGCCAAGAAAAAGCGAGGATTGCTAACAAAAGTGTCCCAACGATCAGCCAGCCAAGGACGCCCACCTCTTTCCACGCCCACACGGACACCGCCATACTAGGCACCCTTGTCGTCTGTCCCGCGCGCTCAGGCAAGACCGCCAGCATTTGTGCGATCCAGTTCGGGTTGACGATGAACGACGGCACGTAGAAAACCAACAGTGCCAATGCAAACACACCCAAGTTCTTCCAATCACGCGTCGCGAGCCAATGCGCGAACGCGTACAACACGGCAAGCATCGCCAACTGTGGTTTGAACAAGAGCAGCGCTGCGCCCAAGCCCGCCCAGATCGTTCGATTTTGTAACAACCACGCCAATGGCAGCAACAGCCAGCCATCCAACATTCCATCACCGACAACGAACCACAACGGCACAAAACCAAAGAGCGGAATGGCTTGTCGCCGAAACAACACGACGAGAAAGACGAATGGAGCGATGACCCAAACGATCCGAAACCAATCGGGCAAGAGCGCGAGCGGAACGAAAACCCAAAGGACGGTTGGCAAAGGGTAGAAACGTCCCGGACCAACCGGACTGTCTCCATGCCGAACTGCCTCGCCCATTTGAACATACTGCCAATAATCGTACGGCTGCCAGCGTTGCAACACGCTTGGCAAAAAGAGAACAAGTTCAATCACCAAAACCAAAATTCCCACACCGATCAACATCAGCACGAACCCGCGTCGCATCGTCACTCCATCTGCGATGGTCGCTCGTACCGTCGCTGGAAGCGCGCGCGCGGCTCGCCCACCCATTCGATTTTGCCTTCATCAATCGCGCCGATGCCCGCCCACGCCGCGAACGCGAGATAATCAATCTGTGCCGGATCGAATCCCATCAAGCGCGCGCACGTCGCGTCCACCGCGAGCAAATCGTTGCCTGCAACGATCACGCCGCTGGGCACCGCGCTGCCAAACAAGGGACCATCGCCTTCCAAGCCGACGATGCCATCCACCACCGCGCACGCGCGCGTCGGGAGCGAATCGGCGAGTTCAGCAAGGAATGCTGGGATGCCTTGAATGTGCAGCGTGTTTTTGGGCCAACCATATTTTACGCCGGGCACGATGCCAAACAAATTCTTGATGCTGACCGAAATCTGCGTCCAGTGATGCGTCTTCATTTTCGGCAGCGAAATCAAAACATCCGCGTCGCGAATCGTTTGGGCGACGAACAGCGTTTTAAGTCTTGTGTAACCACCGCGCAGCGTCATTGCCACCACATCATCGTAGTTGAGGTCAACGAACGTGATCTTTTCGCGCGCGAGCAGATCGGCGTAGCCGGTCGCGTCGAGAATCGCTTGAACATCGCGACGAAATGTGGCGCCCTCGGCGACGATGATTTCGCGCGCGCCCAGCTCGCGCGCAAGCTGAATCATTGCTTGCGCGACGCGCGGATGCGTAAAACACGGCGCATCGCCAACCACATCCACGAGATTCGGTTTGATGACGACGCGCGCGCCGTCCACGTTCGGCATCGCCGCGTGCTGCCACGCCGCGCGCACCGCGCCCAGCACATCCGCATCGTACGTCGCGCACGCGGCAAGCGCGACGCGCGTGGGTGGCGCGAAGAATCGCGCAAGGTTGCCGCGCAGCATCCAGCGAAACCAGCGCTCAAAACCAACGGGTTCGGTTGCCTTGTAGATCACGCTCGCGCCCGCCGCGATGCCAGTGAGAAGCGCGAGACGAAGGAACGCGCGGCGCGTGATACCATTTTCGACTTTCGGTGTTCGATTTTCGATTGGGTTCTGGTCATGCATCACGTTTCACTTGTCAGCGCGATTGCCGTGAGGAATGGATTTCCATTCCAACTTCCGTCTGCACTTTGCAGCGCAACCAGACGCGCGAGCGCATCGCCGATGTCCACGCGCCAATCGCGCAACGCGTAGATGCCCCACGCAAGTTCAGCAGGCGTGCGCGCGTGTGCAACTGCGCGGCGCAAATATTCGATTGCCTTCGCCACGCGCTCATCGCTACTCGCCTCGCCAGCCGCGCGCAGCGCGAGCAACGCGACCGCCGTATCTTGAATCGTCGCGGGAATTTTTTTGCCCAGCATCCACGGATTGCCGATGTTCCACCCGCCGTCCGGCGTGGCGCGATCAAACAAGTATTGCACGCCTTCTTGCACACGCCAATGCTTGGACTGCCCCGCCGCAACGAGCGCGAGAATGGCGAGTGCCGTTGGATGCACCCACGCGGCGTCGCCGCGTTGCCACCCCCAGCCCCGCAACGTTGAATCTATTCTGAACAACTCGCCAATCTTGGCGCGCGCCGCTTCATCGCGCACGACCAAGCCCGCATTTTCGATCAACCAATTGGCTCCACGTCTCATCGCATCGCGCGTGTCCGGAAACTCTGCCAGCGCGCGCACTGCCCACGCGGTCATCCAACCACTTTCGGCATCCATCGCCCCAATACCCCACCCGCCATCGGCGTGTTGGAGCGACAACAAAAAATCGCGACCGCGTGTGCGTGCGTTCGGATTGTTCAAGGCGAGCAACACGGCGGAGGTCGGTTCAACGTACGATGCGCCATTGATACGATACCCCCAACCGCCATCTGCATTTTGCACGTGCAACAAAAAATCGGTCGCGTTCATTGTCTCAGAGCGTACTACGCTCATATTAAAATGTCAATCGGAACAAGGTCATCCTTTTGACAAATCAAACAATCTCGGTATAATGGCGCACGATTAATCGCCCAGCGACGAGGCTAGGCACGGGAGAGTGTGCCGCGTGTCTTTGCGACGAATGGCTTGCAACCGAATTGGACGTGCGCGAACGCAACGAGTTCGTGGCGCGCATTCTATTTTTGAAAGAAACGACCTTTGAGAAATCTCAAAGGTCGTTTTTTATCTTGGGAGGCTTAATGAAAGGAACCGACATCTTGACCGCCGCGCAATTCTCGCGCGATCAGATCGAAACGCTGTTTGCGCGCGCCGATGATTTCGCCGCGCATCTTACGCAAGGGGAACGCTTGCGCTTGCTCAATGGCAAACTTTTGGCGACGATTTTCTACGAACCCAGCACGCGCACGCGCCTATCGTTTGAAGCAGCGATGCAGCGATTGGGCGGTGGCGTGATTTCTGTGGCAGAAGCCAAAACCGCCTCGAGCGTGGTCAAAGGTGAGTCACTCCCCGATACGATTCGCACCATCGCGCAGTACGCAGACGCCATCGTTTTACGGCATCCGGAAAAGGGCGCGGCGCAAGTCGCCGCCGAAGCATCGCACGTGCCGGTGTTCAACGCCGGCGATGGCACCGGCGAACATCCCACCCAAGCCCTGCTCGATCTGTACACGATTCGCGCGGAAAAGGGAACGATTGATGGTTTGCGCATTGCCTTGGTGGGTGATTTGAAAAACGGACGCACGGTGCATTCGCTCGCGCGCGCGCTCAGCAATTTCAAGGTTGAATTTTCCTTCGTTGCCCCCGCTGCGCTCTCGATGCCGGTCGAAGTAACTGATTATCTCCGCGAACGCGATTTTGTTGTCGAAGAAACGAACGATCTGGCGCGCAGTCTGCAAAAAGCGGACGTGGTTTATATGACGCGCGTGCAAAAGGAACGTTTTAGCGATGTCAAGCAATACGAGAAACTCAAAGACTTTTACATCCTCAATCGCCAACTCGTTGAGCAAGCCAAGCCGGGACTCGTCGTGATGCATCCGCTTCCGCGCGTAGATGAAATCGCGACCGAGGTGGATGCGCTCCCCAACGCCGCGTACTTTCGCCAAATGCGGAATGGCGTCTATGTTCGCATGGCGTTGCTAGCCGCCGTGCTGGGGGCATAAAAAATTCACGGAACACGAATCACGTGGAACGTGGTGCGTGTTCCTTAAGGATCATAGAATGACTTTCGCCGAAAAATTATGGGCGGTTCAACAACACCACAACTCTTGGCTCTGCGTCGGACTCGATACCGATCCCGCCCAGATTCCCTCCTCGCTCGATGTCGTTTCGTTTAATCGCGCGATCATCGAGGCGACGCAAGATGTGGTGTGCGCGTACAAACCAAACCTGGCTTTTTATCTAATGCGCGGAGGGCGCGGCATTGATGAACTGGAGCAAACCATCGCCGCGATTCCGCCGGACATTCCCATCGTACTCGATGCCAAGTTTGGCGACATTGAATCTTCGGCGCGCGGCTATGCGCGCTTTGCCTTTGAAACGCTCGGCGTAGATGCGGTAACGGTGAATCCGTATCTTGGCGTGGATGCACTCACACCGTTTTTGGAATATAATGATCGCGCCATTTTCTTGCTCACGCACACCTCCAATCCATCGTCGCGCGATTTGCAAGATGAGCCGCTGGGCGCGGTGCCACTCTACGTTCGCGTGGCGCAATACGCCGCCGCGTTGCCGCGCGCCTCACAAATCGGAGTGGTGGTGGGCGCAACGTTCCCCACACAACTCAATCTGGTTCGGCAAGCCAATCCCAGCGCAGTCTTTCTGATTCCCGGCATCGGCGCGCAAGGCGGCCGTGTGGCAGACGCGGTGGCATTCGGCAAGAACGATGCCGGGATTGGCCCGCTTATCAACGTCTCGCGTTCGATTCTGTACGCCTCGCGCCAAGACGATTTTGCCACCGCCGCCCGCGCGGCCGCCGTCCAAATGCGCGATGAGATCAACGCGATCGGAACAAAACATTCGTAGGGAGGCAAGGATGAACGACAATTTAATTCTCGATCTCTACTCGGTTGGTGCGATTCAGTTTGGCAAATTCAAACTCAAATCCGGTTCGCTTTCCCCCTTTTATCTCGATTTGCGCCTGCTTGTCTCGCATCCTGAGGTAATGCGCGAGACAGCGCGCGCGTTTGCCCAAACCCTAAGTACCTTGCGCTTTGATCGCATCGCCGCGATTCCGTACGCCGCGTTACCCTTGGGAACGGCGGTAGCGTTGGAAATGAATCGTCCGCTCATTTATCCGCGCCAAGCCAA
>JBBITT010000099.1:0-11120 GCA_037440625.1 Chloroflexota bacterium | reverse complement strand
CGCGAGGTCTTGCGTATCTTACGTACCACCGATCGCATCAGCGAAACCCAATTCCAAGAAGCGCTTAGTTTTGTCGAGAGCAAGCAATGACCGAACCCGATTTATCCATCGAACTGTGCGGCATCCATTTGCGCAATCCCACCGTGCTCGCTTCCGGCATTCTGGGCCTCTCGGAAGATTTGCTCATTCGCGTGGGCGAAGCCGGCGCCGGCGCGGTGGTGACTAAATCGTGTGGGCTGAAACCACGCGCCGGTTATCGCAACCCTTCCATTGCCGATTGGGGTGCGGGACTGATCAACGCGGTAGGACTCTCCAATCCCGGTGTCGAAGCCACCGCCGCCGAAATTCGCACTGCCAAACGCGTCCTCAAACCCCAAGGCATCGCCGTCATCGCCAGCATCTTTGCCGAATCAGTTTGGGATTTTGGCACCGTGGCGGAAAAAATTTCTGAGGCGGAACCAGACTTGATCGAAGTCAACATCTCCTGCCCCAACGTCGAACACGAGTTTGGGCAGTTTTTTTGCGCCACGCCGTACGTCGCCGCGCAAGTTACGCGTCGCGTCAAACAATGCACCAAGATTCCCATCATCGTCAAACTGTCCCCCAACGAAGCCGACATTGCCGAGATTGCCAAAGCCGTGGTGAGTGCCGGCGCAGACGCGATCAGCGCAATCAACACACTGGGTCCCGGGATGGTACTCGACATCGAATCGCGCGCGCCCATCATTTCCAATCGCGTGGGCGGCATTAGCGGTCCCGCCATTCATCCAATCGCGGTGCGATGCGTGTACGATATTGCTCGCGTCGTGCGCGTACCAATCATCGGCATCGGTGGGAACACCACCGCGCGCGATGCGATTGAAATGATCATTGCCGGCGCGCACGGTGTCGGGATCGGTAGTGCGATCTATGCGCGCGGCTTAGGGGTGTTCAACGAGATCACGCGCGGCATCGCCGAGTATATGCGACGACACCACTTGAATCGTCTCCAAGATTTCCGCGCGAGCGTGATAGACACACCATCGGTGAAAGCATGATGCTTCCTCGCGTCGTTCCGATTCAAAACCTTACCTCGGAAAATACGTACACCAAAACATTTGTACTCGATGATGCGATTCCCAGCGCGATGCCGGGACAATTCATTATGCTTTGGCTTCCCGGCATTGACGAGAAACCATTTGCGATTGTCGCGCGCGATCCGTTGACCATTACCGTTGCAGCGGTCGGGCCTTTTTCGCGCGCGTTACACGAACGCAAGATTGGCGATCCGGTGGGTTGGCGTGGACCCTTTGGACACGGATTCGATTTGAATTACGATGGCACCACGATGTTGATTGGCGGCGGCTATGGCGTTGCTGCGCTTTACTTTGCCGCCACCGAATTACAGCGTTCTGCGCCTAAGCGCCCGGTGATTGCCGCAATCGGTGGACGCACCGCACACGACTTGTTGTTCGAAGAGCGAATGCGCCAAGCCGGCGCACACGTCGAACTTGCCACCGAAGATGGCTCGCGTGGCATCCAAGGATTGGTGACCGATGCCGCGCGTCCACACTTCGATCGCGTGTCAAACATCCTTGCCTGCGGACCCGAAGCAATGCTCGTGGCAATTATGCGCGAGGCGTTGCAAAGAAATATTCCGGCGCAACTCGCGGTCGAACGCTATATGAAATGCGGCTTTGGAATTTGCGGGCAATGTGTGTTGAGCGGCAAATTGGTGTGCCAAGATGGTCCCGTCTTTACGGCGAAAGAATTGGCTCAACTGCCCGAATTTGGGCGCGTGTATCGCGATGCCAGCGGCACCGTCCATTTCTTTCAAGGACGTGGCGCGCGGAGAATCTAAGCCTAGATTTCGCACCTGCGCTGTCAAATAGACAACGGGGCTAGTCCAGCCGTTCAATATACGCACCTTCTTATTGGTCAGGCGCGGGTGCGAAAGCGAGGCTAAGCGAATATGGACAAACGATTACTCGTACGCAATGGCATCCTCGTTACGCCGGAAGATATTTTTCGCGGCGATATTTTGATCGTGAATGAAACGATTGCCCAAGTCTCGCCTTGGATTCAAGACGCGGATGCCACCATCGTGGAGGCGAATGGTTATTACATTCTGCCCGGCTTGATTGATGCCCACGTTCACTTGCGCGATCCTGGCGCAACGCACAAGGAAGACTTGACCACCGGCACGCGCGCGGCGCTGGCAGGCGGCGTAACCACCGTCCTCGATATGCCCAACAATCCCCAGCCCACCACCACGCGCCAAGCCATCGAAGAGAAACACCGTATCGCGCAGGAAAAAGCCGTGTGCGATGTGAGGTTCTTGATTGGCGCAACGACGGCAAACGCCGGCATTGATCTGAACGATTGGGAAGCCGTGGGGGTCAAAGTATATATGGGCGCCACCACCGGCGATTTGTTGATGAGCGATTTTGCTTCGCTATACCGGCATTTTTCCGCGCCGCACCATTTGCCGATTGTCGTTCACGCCGAGGAGAATGAATCACTCCAATTTTTTGCCAAAGATGCCGAGCGTACCACGCACAGCGCCAAACGTCCACCGCTGAGCGCATCGCTTGCCGTCAGCCGCGCGCTCGCGCTGGCACAAGAAACCGGGCGACAACTCCACATCGCGCATCTCAGCACCGCACGCGAAATCGAATGGGTGCAGGACGCGCGAGCGCGCGGCGTCAAGGTGTCATGCGAGGTTACGCCGCATCATTTGTTTCTCAGCACCGCTGACGAAGCACGATTGGGTGCCTTGGGCATCGTCAATCCACCTTTGCGTTCACCCGCCGATGTGTGCGCGCTGTGGGATAACCTCGCCCACATTGATTTGATCGCCACCGATCACGCACCGCACACGATCGAAGAAAAACAATCAAGCCAGCCGCCCGCCGGGATGCCGGGCTTGGAGACCATGCTTCCCTTGTTGTTGAACGCGGTGAATGAAAAACGATTATCGTTACAAGACATTGCGCAAATGACCGCACGCAATCCCGCGCGCGTGTTCAAATTGGCACGCAAAGGTGAAATCGCCACGGGGTTCGATGCCGATTTAGTGTTGGTGCGGCTTGAGGAAGAATTTATTTTGCAAAAACCTTGGCAGACCAAATGCAATTGGTCGCCGTTCGAGGGGACTCGGGTGCGGGGAAAAATTGCCCAAGTATTTTTGCGCGGCAAACCGGCTTTCAAAGACGGAGAAATTCTGGCGCACACCGGCTGGGGCAAGGCATTGAACTAGATTAGATCGCCCCTTGCCTTTTGATCTCTTGAACAATCCGTGGCAACGCCACCGCCACATCGTCGCGCAACACCACCTTCGCCTGTCCATCCATATACGTTGAACTTTTGTTGATGATGATAATCTCGGCGCCATGCTTTTTTGCCACCGCCGGTAAATCCGCTGCGGGGGCAACTTCAAGCGACGAACCGGCAACAATCATTACATCACATTGGCGCGATTCTTGGTCGGCTTCGTACATCACGCCCACTGGCAACATCTCGCCGAACAATACCGCGTTCGGTTTCATCACTCCGCCGCACACCTCACACGTGGGCACCTTGCCATCATTGATAAACTTGGTCAACAGCGGCGCGGCGTCAATCATATGATAACAGCGCATACACGTGGCTTGACGCAAATGACCGTGAAGTTCTAGGACTCGTTTACTGCCGGCACGTTGATGCAGATCGTCAATGTTCTGCGTGATGATCGCATGCAATTTGCCCAACGCTTCGAGTTCTGCCAACGCAAAATGCGCGGGGTTGGGTTTGGCAGTCAACGTCAACTTGGCAAGCGGCTTGACCCAATCGTAAAAATTTTGCGGCTGTTCGATAAAGCCCCAAATGGATGCCACGCTAAATGGGTCCACCTTTTTCCACAAGCCCGAGCCCGGGCTACGAAAATCCGGAATCCCAGAAGGCGTGGACACGCCTGCACCAGTCAGCGCCACCGCATGAGACGAATGTTTGATGAGTTCTGCCGCTTGAGTAATTTTTTTATGGTCCATCCTCAAAACATACTCGCTTGAATTGAATCCAATTTCAACTTTTCGCCGCCGGCAACGCGATGGGCGTACCGCGTGGTCTCCGGCAAACGATACCCTCTGCCGCACTGAAGCACCATTTCGATGGCGCGCGCCAAACTGATCCGATGCCCGATACTCACATACACCGGCGTGGTGTTCACCCGCATCCGCACCGCCGCCCCAACGGTTTCATCGCGATCCATCAGTGGCGACCACGCCCCCATTCGATTTTCGGGATCACGCGCCACGCCACAGAGGATGGACTTGGCACAGCCGATTGTTACGCAATCGAGCAGGACACCCAGGTGACTGGCGATGCCTAGACGCCGGGGATGCGCGCGACCATGTCCATCTACGATGATCACATCGGGTTGAGTGCGCAAATTTTCCAACGCGTGCAAAACCACCGGGATTTCCCGGAAGGCAAGCAAACCCGGGATATAGGGAAATGTCACCGGCAGCCGCGCCACCGCATAATCGAGCGGGACAAGTTCCGGGAATTTGAGCACCACCACCGCCGCGCGCCCAATCGAATTGTTCTCGCCTTCAAATCCCACATCCACGCCGGCAACGCGGTGCACCTCTCCCAGTTGATCCTGTTCAATCACGCGCGCCGCCAGCTCGGTCTGAATCCGCATTGCCTCTTGCGGCGTAACATCCCAACGCCCTCGCGCTAAACGACTCATCGTAATCCAATTATACCGCGTTCGACAGTGCTTGACAAGAAAATATTTCTACGTAACATATAAGCCGTTATTTATACATTTGAACTGGCTGCGGCAAGATGGATGGACGCGAGTTAAAAGAATTACGAAATTATTACCGAGTGCTCAGCGATACCACCCGGCTTCGCATCATCGAACTATTGGCGCGCCGCGAGTTGACCGTGATGGAGATTGCACGCAATTTGCGGATGAGCCAACCCTTGGTCTCGTGGCATTTGCATCGGTTGAAACAAATCGCCTTGATTCGCATGCAGCGCAACGGGCGCGAGGTACATTGCTCGCTGGACTTGGCGCGGCTCCAAGCATACAAAAAACAATTCGATTCGTTGATCGCTGACGAGGAGTAACGGAATTCGTGATTTGGCTCTACTGGGCTTGGCGACTGGGCACGTTGCTCGTTAGCTGGATCCCCCATCGGCTAAGTTATGCGCTTGCCGGCTGGATCGGTTGGAGCAGTTACTATCTAATGCCCTTGCGGCGCCAAATCGCGCGTGAAAATTTTTCTCACGTCTTGGGCAAACCCGCGAACGATCCCGCGGTGGCGCGCGTGGCGCGTGCTTCGTTTCAAAACTATGCCCGGCTTTTGCGCGATACGATGCTTTATGCGCATCTGTCGTACGCCGAGATCGAAGCGCGGGTCACTATCCACGATACAAAACATTTGGAAGAAGCACTAGCGCGCGGTAAAGGAGTCATCCTCGTTAGCGCACACTTTGGAAATATGGATATGGCGGGCGCCGTCTTGGGGATGCGCTATACGCCGGTGACGCTCGTCTCCGAAAGTTTGCGCCCACGCCAATTGATGGAATGGTTGGTCAGTACGCGCGTCAAGTATAAGGTGCTCCCATACCCGTACGATCGCGCGCCGCGCAAGATGATCGAAGCGATCAAGCGCAACGAAATGACCGCCCTGCTCCTCGATTTTGGCGTTACGCATCATTTCGATCTTACCACCGTGCCGGTCCGGTTCTTTGGGACAGAAACCAATTTTCCCGCCGGTCCCGCCCAACTCGCGTTACTCACCGATGCCGCGATCATCGTCGGGTATACCCGGCTGGGGCGCGATGGGCAGATTGATGTGTATCCCTATCCGCCGCTCCTCGTCGAACGCACCGGCCATCGGCATCACGATCTGCAAGTGACGATGCAAAAGATTGCGAACATGATGGAAGAATTTATTCGTCTCTCACCGGAGCAATGGTACATCTTTCGCCCTATGTGGAAAGATGCTTCCACTGCTCACCGCAAAATCCCCAGTCTGAGTCAACCCAACTTGTCTCATCGCATAAAAACCCATTCTCGAGATTAAAGAACATGCTGAGGTACTATTTTTATCGTTTGGCTGGTTTGATTTGTCCACTCTTGCCCACCCGCTTGGGCTATTGGCTCTTTGCCCGGCTCGGCGATCTCGCGTTTTGGCTCACCTATGAACGCCAAACCACGTATCGCTACAATTTGCGCCGGCTTTTGGGCGAAGAGGCAACGCCGGCGCAGATGCGCGCCGTCGCACGCCGCGCGTACCAAAACTTGCTCAAGAATTACTTTGATCTGTTTCGCGCGCATCGAATGAGCAAAGAGGAAATTGCTCAACAACTCGCTGGCGTGCAAGGAATGGAACATTTGGAAGAAGCCATGCAGCGCGGCAAAGGCGTGATCGCTGGCTCGGGACACTTTGGGTCCTGGGATATGGTGATTCAACTGGCTGCGGTGTATCTCAACACCCGCATCGTCGTCCCCAACGAACGCTTCAAGCCGGAAAAATTATTCCAGTACATCCTCCGCTTGCGCGCAAGCCAAGGGATTGATATGGTGCCACTCGATCTGGCGCCGCGTGCGCTCATCAAAGCCCTGCGCGAAAAACAAATCGCCGGGCTGGCGTATGATCGCGATATTACCAAGACCGGACCGGTCGTCAACTTTTTGGGCAAACCCACCCAACTGCCGGACGGCGCGGTGCAATTATCGTTGAAATATGGTGCGCCGGTGATTATGGGTTTTTCCGTACGCCAACCGGATAATCGTAGTATGGTTTACATCGAGCCGCCGCTTGAATTTCAAAACAATGGCAACCTGCAAAACGATATTCAAGCCGGCGTGCAAAAGATGGCTGACATTCTGGCAAAATACTATCGCCAATATCCGGATCAATGGCTCATGTTCCAGAAAATCTGGGAAGACGATGACGATGGGTAAAGCCGATCTGCACATCCACACCACGCACAGCGATGGAATGGCAACGGTGGCGCAGGTCCTCGATTTCGTTGAGCACAAGACTGACCTTGATCTCATCGCCATCACCGATCACGATATGTTCGATGGCGCGGACGAAGCACGCGAACTTGTTGCCCGGCGTCATTATCGTTTCCAAGTGTTGACCGGGATGGAAGTAACCACCCTCGAAGGACATTTGTTGGTGCTGGGCATTGACAAACCGGTGCGCTCGTTGCAAAGACTCGACAAGACCATCGCCCACGTGCACGAGCAAGGGGGCATTGTCATCGCGCCCCACCCCATGTCGTGGATGATTCGCTCCATCGGACGCAACGGCTTGCTCCGCATCCACCAACACCCGGACGATTTGATTTACTTTGATGGCTTTGAATCGCTCAACCCTTCAATTGCCGGCAAAGTGGCGGCGAAACAAGCCCAAGAGTTGAATCGGCGCATTTTGAAACTGGCGGAAACCGGCGGGAGTGATTCACACGTGTTGCCCACGATCGGCAGTGCGGTTACCCAATTTCCCGGCACCTCGGCCAACGATTTATTGCGAGCGTTAAAAGAAAAGACAACCATTGCCAACGGACATTACTGGACTGCGGAAGAAATAAAATATCTTGCCAAGATTGGACCGGCGCAGTTGTTTCAAAGTTTGGTCAAGTTGCCGATGAAACACATTCGGCGCGCGGCAAGAACCAAGCGCTGAGTCCAACGAGTCCACAACGATGCTGACGATCTTTGTGATCTCGGATGCAACCGGTGAAACCGCGGAACGGATGGTGCGCGCCGCGCTCGTTCAGTTTGAACACGCCGAGACACAGATTATCCGACGCGGACACATTCGTACGCCGCACCAAGTTCACGCGCTTGTTGAACAAGCCGCCGCGTGCGGTGGAATCATTTTACACACGCTCGTCTCGGATGAATTGCGCGATGTGATGCTAGCAGAAGCGCGTCAGCACAACGTGGACTCGATGGACTTGCTCGGTCCTGTGCTGGATCGGCTGGCGTACCATCTCAAACTGACGCCGCAAGAAAAACCTGGGCTGTTCAAACAATTGGTTGCCGCCAAAGCCCGCACTATCGAAGCGGTCGAGTTTGCCTTCCACCACGATGATGGGATGCACGCCGAAGAACTGGGCCTTGCCGAAGTGGTTCTGGTTGGCGTTTCTCGCACGATGAAAACTCCCACGATGCTGTATTTGGCGTATCACGGTTGGTTTGCCGCCAACGTACCCATCGTTCCAGAGATTCCAATGCCTGCATCGTTGTTGGCACTCCCAGCCAATCGTGTGTTTTGTCTCGATATGGAAGCCGACCGGCTTTTGGAATTGCGGATTGCACGCGCGCTTGCCACCCAGATCGAACTCGAGCCGTACGCATCGCCTTCACACATCCGCCACGAATTACTTTATGCGCATCGTGTCTGCGCCGAACACCACTGGCGTATCATTGATGTCACCGGCAAATCGGTGGAAGAGGTCGCACGCGAGATTATTGCTTTACTGCCCGACCCGGATCGAAAACGTCATCGAAAAGGAAGGTCTGTATGAGCGCAAAAGCATTTCAAGATTATTATCCCGATCATCTAGCCCATTGCTACGGGTGCGGTCGTCTCAACGAGTATGGTTTGCAAATCAAAAGTTATTGGGAGGGCGAGGAATCGGTTTGTCGCTTCAAACCCAAGCCATATCACACCGCAATTCCCGGCTATGTGTATGGCGGACTCATCGCATCGTTGATGGATTGTCACGGCACCGGGACTGCCGCCGCGGCAATGTATCGGGCAGAAAACCGGGCGATGGATACCGAGCCGCCATATCGTTTTGTAACCGCTTCATTGCACGTAGATTATTTGCGTCCTACCCCCATTGACGCCACACTCGAAGTGCGCGCGCGGGTCAAAGAGATCAAGGGACGCAAAGTGGTGATGACGTTGACGTTGAGCGCAAAGGGGGAGGTGTGCGCGCGCGGTGAAGTGGTAGCCGTGCAAATGCCGGAGACGATGCTAACGTGAAAATCGCTCTCGTTTCTCCGTATGATTATCCTTATCCCGGCGGGGTCACAGAACACATCGCCGCACTGGATAAACATTTTCGTGCGCTGGGACACGATACGCGCATCATCGCCGCATCCTCAACCAACGAAGAAGTGTTAGGGGAACACGTGATCAAAGTCAGCGGGATGGTCGCGCCGATCTCGTTCAGTGGCTCCAAGGCGCGCGTTACGCTTGCACCAGCCGTGTACCGCCGCGTCAAGCAAATATTGAAACAAG
Source organism: Chloroflexota bacterium (assembly GCA_037440625.1). Lineage (GTDB taxonomy): Bacteria > Chloroflexota > Anaerolineae > UBA4142 > UBA4142 > DAOTXS01. The sequence goes on along the minus strand of JBBITT010000099.1, from coordinate 1,878 downwards.
AGCGTTTCGATGTGGTGCATGTCCACGAACCGACCGTGCCGATCTTGTCGCTGGTGGTCTTGCGCCATTCTCACGCGCTCAATGTTGGAACGTTCCACGCTTACCGGGAATCCAATCCGCTTTATGAATATATGCGACCGCTCTTTCGCCAGGTGATGAATCGGTTGGACGGGCGCATTTTTGTATCCGAAGCCGTACGCGAGTACATTACCCGCTATTTTCCCGGCGATTACATCATCATTCCCAACGGCATTGATTATACCCGCTTTGCCTCGCCTACCGTTGAACCGATTGAACGCTTTCACGATGGTCGCCCCAACATCTTGTTCGTGGGGCGAATGGAAAAGCGCAAGGGCTTTCGGCATTTGATCCGCGCGTTTCATTCTATCAAAGCCGCCATGCCCGAGGCGCGGCTGATTGTCTGCGGCGCATTCAGCGACAAGGACAAGGCCCCCTTTGTGCGTTATGCGCGGGCGACCAAGTTGCGGAGCGTTCATTTTGTGGGGTACGTCTCGCCGGAAGAATTGCCGCGCTATTATCGCACCGCCACTATTTTTTGCGCGCCTTCGACCGGCTTTGAAAGTTTTGGCATCATCTTGCTCGAAGCGATGGCAGCCGGCGTACCGATCGTGGCAAGCGATATTGCGGGTTACCGCCAAGTGGTGGAGAACGGTTGCGAAGGGGTGTTGGTTCCGCCTGAGAATGAGCAAGTTCTGGCGCAAAACATCATCGCCTTGCTCCGCGATCCGCAACGCCGTGCGGTAATGAGCGAGTGCGGCAAACGCAAGGCGGCGCAGTACGATTGGAGTATCATTGCGCGGCGAGTGTTGGAGTACTATCAACAACTCATCGCCGCCAAACAAATCGCGCCGACTCCCTCACAACGATTCACAACCGTTCGGCGAATGCTGGATTGGCGACAACGCAAGCCCTCCTCGCCCAAGTTCCCTAAATCTTGAAAATGGAGAAACGGTGCTCAGCAACCTGATTCGACAGCGTGCGCAGGCAATTCTCAATCTTGTTGCCGGTGGTTTAGGTAAAATGGGTTTCACGCCCAATCTATTGACCGTCATTGGATTCATCGCGATGTGCGGCATCGGCGTGGTGCTGGCGTTGGGCAACTGGGCGTTGGGCGGCGTGTTGATTATTTTTGCCGGCGTGTTGGACGCGCTCGATGGTTCGTTGGCACGGCTCACAAACCGGGTGAGCAAGTTTGGCGCGTTTCTCGATTCGACGACTGATCGCTTGGCAGAAGGCGCAATCTATTTTGGGATCCTCTATGCCTTTATGCAACGCGGGATGAATTGGGTGGCGTATCTCATCTTTTTTGCGTTGCTGGGATCATTGATGGTCAGTTATGCGCGCGCCCGCGCCGAAGGCATTGGCGTGGAAATGAAAGAGGGCATGCTGACCCGCTTTGAGCGCATTGCCCTCTTGGTCATCGGTTTGATTCTGACAGCGTTCTTTGGCGATCTGCCCCTTCTCATCGTGCTGGGCATTCTCGCCGTGTTCACCAACCTGACTGCCTTGCAACGGATGTGGTTGGTGTACCGCGCCACGAAATAATCAACGATCCGCCCATGGCTGGATGATGTATCTTCCCGCAACAATTTCCAAAGTTCCACCTGCCCTGCCGTAGCCGGCAATATCCGCAGAATAATTGTGCTTACCCGGCGCAAGGTGAATAATGACGCGACCACCGCTAGGGGGAATCTTGTACAATTTGCCGCCGATGTCGTAATTGATCTCGCGTCCGTACCAATTGATCACGATCAAGCCGCCCATCCCTGCCGGAATCGGAGGGAACTCGGAGGTGGGGCTAGGCAACGGAGTCACGGTTGGTCGGGGTGTAGAGGTTGTCGTGGCGGTCGGCGGAAC
>JBBITT010000098.1:0-32863 GCA_037440625.1 Chloroflexota bacterium | reverse complement strand
TATCTCCTTGTTCAAGATTTTTCTGAATTCTAAAACGAAATGATATTGGATGGATAGCGTCATTTGGCTAGTTGCATAGTACGTTGAATGGCGCATACACCATCCCATTTGATTTACGTTCCGTAGATTTTTCCGAGTGGTTTGCCGACGTACACCTTGCCCTCTTTGATCGCGAGTTCATACGCCGGCAACGGACGCGGCGGTGGCCCACCAACCACTGCCCCCGTCACCGGATTGAACAATCCATCGTGGCAGGGTGAATGGATGACATTCTTTTTCGCATCCCAGTACACAATGCAGCCGAGGTGCGTACAGATCGCCGAGAACGCTTTGAGGTTCCCGGCTTGGGTGTTGACGAGGATCACGGGTTTGTCATTCACTGCCACGACTTTGCCGGTGCCCACTGGAAAATCATCAACCGTACCGACGATTGTCGGTCCTTGATCGCCGACCCCTCGGCGCGAGGGGGGCAAGAGATAGCCCACCACCGGCGTCAAAATTCCTCCCACCGTGCTCACGATCGAAAAACCGAGCAGCCACCGCAAGAATCCGCGGCGGGAAACGTTGAGGGTCTGCCCATTCGTTTGCGCCTTCATCCTGCCCTCCCACGTCTTTGGGCTAGTGACAGCTCTGTTCAACCGATGCATTCCCGTCTGCCACTTGGGCAGATGGAGATTGGTCAATCCGTGATGTACTCGCGTGATGTTGATGTGCATCTGCCGCACCGTGTTCGTGTCCCATGCCGCGCATCATGAAAATCATCATGAGGGGACAGAGCAAAACGAGTGCGTACGGTAAGAGTGCTTGTAAAGGTCCAAGCGAAAGTCCGAATACGCTGACCACCAAAATCAACGCAATCGGAATCAAACAGCACGCGAGCATGATGAGCAGGTGCTTGCTCATACCTTGTGAGATGTCGTGATTCATTTTTTCCTCCTCTGAAAAATAGGATGGTAGTTGCACGATAAATCGCCGTACGACGAGCTCACTCGCTTATCTTCATCGCTCTGTTGGTGCGCCAACGGAATGAGCAACTCCGTGCAGATTTTTATTTCGGCGTCGCATGCGGATTTGCCTCCTCAGGAATTTTGGGAAGCAGACAAATACCCCAGCACGCCGCGAGGATGAGGAGCAGCGCAATCGCCACCGCGGTGATGCCACCCTGCCATCCAAAGAACGGAAGGGTGAGCCACAGTACAAACGGAGCGACGCAGAGCCAGAGCATTAGCGATAAGAGCATTGTCGGCGCGTGAAATCTATTTAGGATGCGGCGAATATGCGCGCGCATTTTGCACCTCCGCTGACAGGTAACGAGGAAAGTGGCAAGGCAATCCTACCTTATTGATCTACCCTTGTCACGTGTCACGCTTTCAATCGTTGCTTCACGGCTGAGGTCACGAGCGGCATCGTCACGATGAACGATAAGAGCAACACCCAGAACGCGCCGCCGAAGCGCGCGACATCGGTGTAATTTCCAACGATAGTCGCCGCGATAAAAAATATGACGCTCGTCGTGATCGAGATCGCGCTGTAAATCGCCGCGCTCGTCAATCCAATTTTCCGATCAATATCCATCTGAATTCTCCACCTGTCATGGTGAGCGGAGCGAAACAGCTCATTCTAGCGAGAACGAGACTCTTCGCTCTGCTCAGAGTGACAACTCACCCGCAGCATTTCCCGCTGCCGCCGACTTCGCCAGTCTGCTGCGCAAAGAGGCGTTTCCACCACGGGGGCGGCGGGCGGTCGTGATCGGCGTGCCACGGATTGCAAAACCATTTTCCCTTGCGCTGCACGCCCACCCCACGAATTTCGTCGCCACAGAACGCACAGCGTTTTGTAGACTGACTTGCTTTCATCGCGCACATTTCCATACAGCATTCACGCATCACGTTTTATTCCGTCGGTGCCGTCGCAACTTGGCGCGGTGCCGGCTTAAACTCGCGTTCGCTCGTCCCGCCGCTTCCACGCGTGAGTGATGGCACAAAGCCGCGCAACAACAACGTGTTCAACGTCACCGTCAGCGAACTGATTGCCATCATAAACCCCGCTAACTCAGGACTGACGACCAAGCGAAACGCCGGATAGAACAAGCCCGCCGCGAGCGGAATGCCAAGCGTGTTGTAGATGAACGCCCAGAACAAATTTTGTTTCACTTTGCGCATCGTCGCTTTCGCCACTTCGATAGCGACGACGACATCGCGCAAATCATCTTTGATGAGGATGACGTGTCCGGTTTCTTTCGCGACATCCGTGCCCGAGCCAATCGCCATGCCAACATCGGCTTGGGCGAGCGCGGGTGCATCGTTCACACCATCGCCGACCATCGCGATGCGCTTGCCGAGGGTTTGCAACTTTTTCACTTCCTCGGCTTTGTCTTGCGGCAGCACTTCGGCGAGCACACGATCAATGCCCACGTGTTTCGCAATCGCTTCGGCTGTGCGGCGATTGTCGCCCGTAATCATCACGGTTTCGATCCCTAGATGATGCAGTGCGCGAATCGCGTCCACAGAATATTCTTTGAGGGTATCCGCCACCGCGATGATGCCGGCAGCCACATGGTTCACCGCGACGAACATCACCGTCTTGCCATCCCTTTCCCATGCTTCGGCTTGAGCAAGCAGCACTGAAAAATCTACCTTGCGTTCTTGCATCAACTTGCGATTGCCGAGCAGAATCTCGTGCCCATCCACCCGCGCTTCAATGCCGTGACCGGGGATCGCGTTGAACGATTCAGCATCGCGCACCTCCAAGCCGCGTTCCTTCGCGCCGCGCACAATCGCCTCGCCCAACGGATGCTCGCTGTTCTTTTCTGCGATTGCCGCAAGTTTCAAAATCTCTGCGGCGGTCTGCGCTTGGCCGTCAGCAGTCAGCACGTCGGTGACCGAGGGTTCACCCTTCGTCAACGTCCCCGTCTTGTCAAACACAATCGTTTGCAATTTCGAGGTGTTCTCAATCGCTTCCGCGTTTTTGAACAGCACGCCATGCTCGGCGGCTTTGCCGGTGCCTGCCATCATCGCGCTGGGCGTCGCGAGACCCACCGCGCACGGGCACGAAATCACAAGCACCGTCACACTCAAGAGCAGCGCAAAACCAAACACGCCGATTTCGCCGAGCGAGTGCGGCGACATGATAAAACTCGTGTTGGGGTCGAAGAAGCGTTGATAACCGATAAAGAACCAAAACATAAACACGACGAGCGCGAGGACGTGCACGCCCAGGATAAAGTGACCCGCGACCCAGTCCGCCAACTTTTGAATCGGCGCTTTCGACGCCTGCGCGTCTTCGACGAGCTTGATGATTTGCGCGAGCGCGGTCTCTGCGCCGACCTTGGTCGCGATGAATTTGAACGCGCCGGTTTTGTTCATCGTTCCGCCGATGACGTTATCGCCGACTTTTTTCTCGACCGGGAGTGATTCCCCAGTGAGCATGGATTCGTCCACCGCGCTGTAGCCCTCTTTGACGATGCCATCCACTGGGACACGTTCGCCGGGGCGCACGAGCACGATGTCTTCGGCGATGACTTCGTCGGCCGGAATTTCGATTTCTTTGCCGTCGCGCACAACACGCGCGATTTTCGGCTGCAAGCTCATCAACTTGCGAATCGCTTCGGAGGTGCGTCCGCGTGTCAACGCTTCGAGGAAGCGACCCAGGACGATGAACCAGGTCAACAGCGCCGCCGATTCAAAGAACGTCGCACCTTTGCCGCCAAATCCTGCATCGGGGAACAGCGTGTTGATAACGGCGATGAAGTACGCCGCGCCGATGCCGGTCGCATACAGCAAGTTCATGTCGGTGACGCCATGCTTGAGTCCGCGAAAACTGTTGACGAAAAATTGGCGCCCTGGTCCGAACACAATCGGCGTGGTGAGCAGACCCAAGAACCATTTCTCGCCGAACAGTTCGGGAATCAGCGCCATCAGCGCGGCGGGCAGCATCTCGCGGAACGTGCCAATCATGATGATGAGTGCAATCGGTGTTGCCACGGCGAGGTATGTGCCCTGCCGCCGAATTTCTTTTTGCCGCGTCTCGCGCTCGCGGTCCATCGCCGAAACCTGGTCGTTCTTTTGTTCCGCTTCGTAGCCGACCTCTTGAATCGCCTTTTTCATTTGCGCGACAGTGACAAGCGTCGGCACGTATTCGACCTTGGCGGTGTTCAGCGCAAGATTGACCGTCGCCTTCGTCACGCCGTCCAGTTCGTTCAGCGAACCTTCGACATGCGCGACGCAACTCGCGCACGTCATGCCAATTACGTTGAGCGTCACTTGCGCGGTGCCAACTTCATAGCCCACCTCCGCGACAGCCGCAACCAGCTGTGCAAGCGAGACGTGTGCGGGATCGTATGTGACAATTGCTTTTGCTGCGCCGAGATTGACGACTGCTTTTTCGACGCCGCTCAAATTATTCAACGCCCCTTCGACATGCGCCACGCAACTCGCGCACGTCATGCCGACGATGGGGAGGGTGATTTGTTTGGTAGACATTCGATACTCCAATTTTCACGTATCACGTATCACGCAACACGTGATTCGTGATGCGTGATACGTGATTGAATTCAATGGCACGCTGGCTTTGTTTCCGTCACTGCGGTCGCCGCCATTGCGTTCAGATGCGCGCGCGATTGGCGAATCGTGCGAAACGTGATGACGATGCCAATCGCGTTGACGACGAGACCCAGGGCGATGAAGGCGTACTTCCATTCATTGAGAAACGAAATCGCACCCGACAAACCACTCGCACCCGTCAACGCAACGAGAGGCGCAAGGTCGGTGAGGTGATGCGCGCAGCACGCAACCATGCCCAAGGTCGATGTGCCGGTGCCTGCGCCGGTCGCAGCCGTTGCGCCAATGGCTTTTGCTGCGTTGACGAGCAAACGCAAATGCGTGTACAATCCAATCTGCATGCCGAATCCAAAAGCGACCAAGCCCACCCACAGCCAATCTTGCCCGGCTTGCTGCATCGCGTGTGAAAAATCTTGGAAGACGGTCAGGATGAGAATGTACAGCGCGAACATTCCAAATGCCGCGAGGATGCCGGCAAGAATCGGTAACACATAATTTTTGTTCAACCGCGCGCGCGGTGCAACAGCCGTCAATGATACAGTAGACATGGAAATTCCATTTACGTTTTACGTGTCACATTTTGCCACCATTCTAAAAGCAATTTCCTTACTTGACTACCGTCTCGCGGCTAGTTTTGGAGTAGGTCATTTGCCTGGTACTCGAGTACGCCAAATGGCGCGGTTGTGATTTGGTGATTGGGCACGGCAGTGAAAAATCGAACAACCGCCCAGCCGGCGGTCGCTCCCATTCGATCAATGATTCAATTGGCATCCGTCTGCTGGTGCTGTAGCGGATCCCAAAGTTTGGGGCGAACCACCTTCGCCGTTCAGTCCGCAACCACATGCAGTACGGCAAGCCTGCGGCGTCCGCGGCGTCGCTCGAACGAGCGCCAAAGAACTCGGATTAGCATTTGCGAAACCTATCGCCCTTCCATCCTTATTGTCCCTCGCATTTGCCTTCGTTCATTGGGAGGTCTGGTAGTCAAAGTCTGGTTGACATTTCCGCGCATACGTCTCACGCAAAAAGAGCACAACGAGAATCAATTCTCGCTGTGCTCTTAAATGTCTGTTTGCAGATATGCTATCGAATTGTTGTGAAGATTGTGTGAAGAGCACGTGTCCTTTTTGTGTGATTCAACCTAGTCCGTTTCCCCACGTCACGCGCCACTCGTCACTCCCTCATTTCCACCCACGCCAACTTGCCCGCGTTCACCGTGACGCGTTGTGCAAATGATGTGCCGAACACCCGAACGATGTAATCGCCCGCCGGCAAATCGTTCATCAGAAAATTCTCACCGACTTCGACATCCGAGTTCACAGCGGGCTGCTCGTCTGTACCGTACGTTTCGGTCTCACGATAAAACTTGGAGGGTTCTTCAGCGCGGTAAATGTCCACCATCGCGCCACGAATTGGATTGCCGTCCTTGTCGGTGTAACGTCCTGCGATCACGCCGCGTCCCGGGAGCGGCGCGATCCACAACATCGGATTGCGCGTGCCGACGTAATCGTTTGCGCCCACGCGTATTTCGAACTGAATGGGCGGACCGATCGCAATGCCGGTCATGCCGACGGTACCGATCGCATCGCCGCGTTTGACACGCTGACCCAGTTTCATGTCAATGCGATCTTGATGCGCGTACACCGCGAATAGAGTTTGTCCGCGATATTTTTGATCGAGGCGAATCGCGGTAACCAAGCCGTAGAAATTCAGCGAACGACCGCACACCTGTTTGCCGTCATCGCCGCACAACGATTCACGGTCGTTGCCGGCACTCACGACCACGCCATCGCCCACGGCATAGACCGGCGTGCCGATTGGATTACGATCAAAGTCAACACCGTGATGCACTTCGTACGTGCCGAGTTCCGTCGTCCCATACAAATAGACCCAGCTTGGCGTAGCGCCGGGCGCATCAAGCGCAAGTGGTCGTCCGAACAAAAAATGCTCGGTGACCGGACGCGGTGTCTGAGGGGACTGGGACGAACGCGTAGGGTTCGGGCGCGGAGTTGCAGTACTCGTTGGTGTCGGCAATGGTGTTGTAGTCGAGGTTACTGTTGGCGTGAACGTTGGCGTAAGTGTTTCTGTGGGCAATGACGAAGCGACAGCGATATACGATTTAGAGATCAACGCCGCCAAGCTAGTGAGGACAACTAAGCTTGCCACGATGCCTATCGTCAAGCCAATACCAATGGCAGCGAGCCATTGCTTGTGAATGAGCGACAACATTTGTTCCGTTCAGCACTCGCCGTGTGCTTTCAATTCATCCAACGCGGCTTTCATTTCGGCATCCAACTGGGCGCGGTTTTCCATTTCCGCGCGGACGGTTTCTTTGGGGAAGAGATAACGCGTCCATTGCGTTACCTCTGTTTGCACGATGCGACTATCCCAGCCGTCGCTCAACAGTTTCTTGCTCAGCCCTTCAATCGCTTGATGATGTCCGCACGCGCAATTCTTTTCCTCGTTGCGACTTGGGTTGCGCCAATCACAGCACGGCATCAGCATATCCAGCGACTCGAACGCATCCGCATAGCGCGGCTCGACCTTGTAATCTTCATTCCACTGGATCAAGGTTTGGTAACCCGCATCACTGAACGTCACACCATATTTTGTCGTCGTGCCTTCGCGTGGAACGATTTCATCGCGTACACGTGCCAGTACCGCACGCGCTTGCAGGAGCGCGGTACTCGGCGTCAGGGTGGGGGCAGGCGTAACACTCACGACTTGGGCTGCTGGCGCAGAGCCGAACCATTGCGGCACGATCATTACGTCAATAAGAATGAAGACGAGTGCGAGGGCAAACAGCGCCAGCGCGATCAAATGTTGGAGCGAACGATTCAGCACGTGAACCTCCGCAGGCAAAAGATTCCTGGTTCAGATTACTACACTGTTGCTCGACTGACCACCGCCAATTGGCGGATTGACGAGTAAGCCATTTGTCCTAGCAAATTCAAGGTCATTCAGTTTCAGCGCTCACGCGTACCAATCCTCGCGCGTCAAAGGCAAACCGCTGATACCTTGCGCGTCGGGTTTCGCCAACAGAGTTTGATCCACATTGACCAACCCCGTGTCGAACGCGTGCGCGGCTGCTGCCATGTACAAGCGCCACACGCGATACGTGCGCTCATCCACAAGCCGGCGTGCTTCGAGCTGCGCGACCCAATGTCGAAGTGTACGCGCGTAATGCTCGCGCCAACTTTCCACATCGCGGACTTTAAACCCCGCGCACTCGGCGAATGTCAGTGCATCGTGAATCGGCACGAGTTCGCCGTCGGGAAAAACGTACTGCCACACAAACGACTTGGGCGCGGCGAGGCGCGTGACCCAGTTCGATGGCGCGCTCGTAGCATTCGCGGCGATGCCATGATTGAGAAAGACGCCACGCGGTTTGAGCAGCCGATAGGCTTGCCCAAAGTACTCGGACAAACGCGCGCGTCCAACATGCTCAAACATTTTCCGCCGCCCAAGAATTGGCTATAGCAACCAAGATGATGCTCGTTGATTTGACACAACTGGATCGCGGCCTAGGAAGGGCAAAGTGAGATTGGGAGGCAGCCCAAAAAGCCCCGCCCCTCTGTGGCGTACTGCCCGACGCCGATTTCTTGGCCCGGGCGCAGGTCTTAACCAAATCATAACAGAATGCTAAATCAAAATTAACCACAAGCATCAATTCATCGGGTATGATGATGCCAAGTAGTCAGGGAGACCTGTCCAACAATTTTGAAAGGAGAAAAACTATGAACCAGAAATTTGCATTCGTCTTGGCTGGTGGATTGACCATTTTCTTTTTGATTCTTGTAGGATCAGCCGCCGCCATGACCATTGCGGCACTCCTTGTCGTACCCAGCAATGCCCAGCCGCAAAACGCCGGCCCCGTCTCGCCGAACGCGACGAACTCGCTCATCACACAACTCAGCGCCGACCGCGCATCCCAGATTGCCCTCCACGCCGTCCCGGGCGCGACGCTCGTCCGCCCACCCGAGTTGGTGAATTATCAAGGCATCGTGGCATACGAAGTCGTCTTGGATCGCGGCGTGTGGTATGTTGACGCCAACTCCGGCGCGATTCTCGCCAACAGCCCAACAACGCAGGACTCTGTGCCCAATCGCCGGCGTGAAGAAAAACATATTGAATATGAACACGAGGAGGATGCAGATGACTAACACCACCCACAAATCTGCCTCGCAATCGCTGATCGGGATCAAAGTCTTGATTATGACCCTGTCGCTGGCGGGCACGTTGTTCGGCTGGGTTGTGCTGGCTGCCGGTCAAGTTCGCGACGCTGTCTGGAACCAACCGGTACCCACCACCAACGTGCCATCGAGCGTCACGGCGCCCCGTCAGACGCCGAGTGTGCAACAGCCGCAATCGCCGGCACTGCGCTCAGTGACGGGGAACTTTCAACCGCGCGCACGCACCCGCTCGTCGCGGTAGGGATTAACCATGCCGCAGATCGAATTTCGCGCGATGGGTTGCCAAATGCTCGCCATCGTTGAGGCGGACGAGGCGCGCGCTGCAAATGTCCTGGCGCACGTTCCCAGGTGGTTCGCAGAATGGGAAAACGTGCTTAGCCGATTTCGCGCGGACAGTGAACTGAATCGCTTGAACGCCAGCGCCGGTCGCCCAGTTCGTGTGAGCGAGACGTTGTGGCAGGTGCTTGAAAAATCGCTCGAGGCTGCGAATGCCAGCAACGGGCTTGTCACCCCCGCTGTGCTGGATGCGCTCGAAACGGCAGGGTATGACAAAAGTTTTGAGCGCATCGGGCGCGATTCATCACGCCCAGAGCGCCATAGCTTGCTGGCGCCGAATCCGCGCGCGACCAACTTCATCGAACTCGACGCGACCACTCGCACCGTCCGCTTACCGCCTGGTATGCGACTCGACTTGGGCGGAATCGCCAAGGGTTGGTCAGCCGATCAAGCCGCACAGCGTTTGTCCCAGGTTGGTCCCGCGCTGGTTGATGCCGGCGGCGACCTTGCCATCAGTGGCGCGCTCGCCAACGGCGCTCGCTGGCAAATTGCGATTGCCGATCCCTTTGAAGCCACGCGCGACCTCGAACGACTTGTCCTTCGGGCGGGCGGCGTCGCAACGTCGGGGCGCGATTATCGGCGCTGGGAGCAGGATGGCAAGCCACAACATCACATCATTGATCCGCGCACCAACCGTCCTGCCATAACCGACGTTTTGTCCGTGACGGTGATCGCACCGACGACGAGCCAAGCCGAAGTCGCTGCCAAAGTTGCGCTGATTCTCGGCAGCCGCGCCGGGTTAGCGTGGATCGAAGCACGTTCGGAACTCGCCGCTTTACTCGTACTTGAGGATGGCACGATGATGCCAAGCACACGATTCGATCAGTATGTCTGGCGCGAAACATTTATCGCCGAACCAGATGCGATTCGGTCGCTAACATTCGGATAAAAAATCTTGGTGGTCGGCAGTTTGCGCCGGCAACCGTACTGGAAAAGGAGTGGCACATGTCTGCCAATATCGAACCTAACCAACCCAATGATCTTTTGTTCTTTTCTTGGGCGATCAATGTGCTCGCCATTCTTTCCGCACTCGTCCTGGGCGGTGGTATGTTGCTCCTCGCGGTCTTGTGGTTGCCCACGATCACGCAATCGCTCGCCGGTGCGCAACCCCAAGCATTCTGGGATATTTCGCGTGCCGCCGCTATCGTCGGCTATCTGCTCTTGTGGGCGTCAATGGTGTGGGGCTTGCTCATCACCAACAAAATGTCGCAAACAATCGGCGCGTTGGCTGTTGCCGACTTGCACGAATTCTTCAGTCTGCTGGGTTTGGCGTTTGCGTCCTTGCACGTCGCGGTTTTGTTCGGCGATCAATACATCCACTATACGTCTCTGCAAATCCTAATTCCCTTTGCGTCGGTCAATTATGAACCGGTGTGGGTTGGCTTGGGACAGATTGCGTTCTACGTCTTGATCCCGGTCACGTTCACGTTCTACCTTCGCAAGCGGATTGGGTACACTGCGTTTCGGTGGATTCATTTCGGATCGTTCGTGACGTACTCGCTGGTGACGCTGCACAGTCTGCTCGCGGGTTCGGACACCAAAACACCGGTGATGTTGGGGATGTATGCGGGCACCAGCGCAATCGTTTTCCTTCTGACGATTTACCGCCTCGCGATGATCGCAACCCCGCGCCAAGGATAAGGGGGCATGGCATCGTTGCGCTCGCTTTGGCGCGTTTGGTAATGACACCAGGATTTTTGCATTCCGATGCTCTCTGCGTTATACTCTGAAGCAGTGAAACCAACCACGATTTTGCTTATCGAAGACGATTGGGCGATTGCCGAACCGTTGATTTTTGGATTGCAGCACGAAGGGCTGCGCGTTTTGCACGCGCCGACTGGCACGCAGGGGCTGGCTTGGGCGCGTACAGACCCACCGGATGTCGTGTTGCTCGATGCGATGCTGCCGGACACCGACGGCTTTACGCTTTGCCGCACGCTGCGCGCCGAATCCACCACGCCGATTTTGATGCTCACCGCGCGCGGACAAGAATTGGATCGCGTGAGGGGGTTGGAACTTGGCGCGGATGATTACATCGTCAAGCCGTTCAGTTTCCGCGAACTCCTCGCGCGCATCCGAGCGGCTCTGCGGCGACGCGAATTGGACCGCGGCAAGGCGACCCCCAGTGAGCGCGTGACCGTCGGCGAGATCGTTTTGGATCGCACCGCGCGTCAAGTCTGGCGGCGCAATCAACTCGTCGAACTCTCGCCCCGTGAATTTGATCTGCTCGCCACGTTGATCGCCCACCTCGGTCAGGCATTGTCGCGTCAAGAATTACTCGACCTCGTCTGGGGCGCCGAGTGGATCGGCAGTCCACGCACACTCGATGTGCACATTCGCTGGTTGCGCGAAAAAATCGAGGAGGATTCAACCACGCCGCGGTACATCGAAACTGTGCGCGGCTTTGGCTATCGCTTCGTTGATCCGACGAGCGGAGCGCGATAAAATGTTTCAGCGACTGTCCGTTCGACTTTTACTCACCTACGCCACTCTGATGCTGGCTGGGGTGGGTAGTTTGATTGTGCTGGCGGGTTGGCAAATCACCGCGCAGGCCGTCGAACAACACGCGAACGAATTGCAGTTACAGGTGCAACTCATCGCCAACGCTATCCGCGAACCTCTCGAAAAATTGGATTCGAATGACGAACCCGCGCACACCGGACGCTCGCTGAGCGATTTGACTACATCGTTCGCGCAAAACGTTGATGGCCGCGTAACGATTCTCGATCCCCAGTTCAACCTCATTGCCAGTTCCGATACCCGCGTGCGCCGCCTGCCCAAGTCGAACCACGCCGAACTGACCGCCGCGCAGCAAGGCAAAGTGCAATCCGATATTCGCTGGGACGACGCCAGCCGTGAACAACGACTCTTCGTCGCCGCGCCGGTCGTGGACGAACATGCGGCGCTCGTGGGCTATGTCCAACTTTCCGTGCCAACCGCGCCGATCTACGCGACGATTGCGAGAACCTGGCTCTTGCTGAATGGGATTGGCGGTGGCGTCCTCTTGGCAACAATCCTCGCCAGCATCCTGCTGGCACGTCAAATTGTCGTACCCGTCCAACATCTGACAACGACGAGCGAAGCAATCGCCGCCGGCAAGCTGAACGTGCGCGTCGCGCCGCAAGGTCCCGACGAAATCCGCCGCTTGGGCGTTGCGTTCAACCGCATGGCGGAACGCGTGCAAGCGATGCTCGCCCAACAGCGCGAGTTTGTGGACAATGCCGCGCACGAATTCCGTTCGCCACTCACGAGTCTACGCTTGCGGATCGAAATGTTGCAGTCGCACGGAGAAAAGAATCCGGAACTGCGCGAGCGGTACCTGGGACAAATGGCGCGCGAGGTGGAATTTCTGCAACGCTTGGTGGATCATCTGCTCGCACTCGCCTCAGTCGAGGGCAGTGAAAACACGGCGCGCACGCCGCTTGATCTGGCGCCGTTGTTGTACGAAATCGCGGACAGCGTTGAGCCGGTCGTGCACAATGCCGGGATCGCTTGGCAGACCAACATCCCCGATCATCTGCCGTGTGTTTTAGCGAACGCGGAGCAGATGAACATCTTGATTCGCAACCTCATTGACAACGCGATCAAGTATTCGCCGCACGGCGGGACAATCACACTCGGAGCCCAGACGACGGGCGCGGAAATTGCAATCAGCGTGAGCGATACCGGGGTTGGCATCCCGGCGGAGGCACTGCCGCACGTTTTTGACCGATTCTACCGCGTTGACGGCGCGCGCTCGCGCGACCTTTCGACCCACGCCGGGGGTGGGGCTGGCATTGGGCTTTCGCTCGTGCGCGCAATTGCGGAGGCGCATGGAGGGCGCGTTACGGTGCAAAGCCGGGTCAACGCAGGAAGTGTGTTCACCGTCTATTTGCCGGTAAAATAAAGCAACCGGCTCATTGAGGGACCACATGCCAAAACATCTGCCGTGTCTGTTCCCATCGGTTGATCAGCGCGCGTGCCCACTCACTGCCGGTCACCTCGGCGTGCCGTTGCACGAGTGAATACAAGCGGGACTCGGTCGCCGGGTGGTCAAGGCGTTGTGCGCGCACGAGTTGCGCATTCATGCGCTTGGCGAAAATGTTTTCACGGTCGTAAACGAATGCCTCCCCGCCGGTCATGCCCGCGCCAAAATTTCGCCCGACGGTTCCCAGGATAACGACGGTGCCGCCCGTCATGTACTCGCACCCGTGATCGCCCACGCCTTCGACGACAGAAAGCGAACCACAGTTGCGTACGGCAAAGCGTTCGCCGACACGCCCAGCGGCAAAAAGCATTCCCCCGGTCGCGCCATACAACAGGGTATTGCCCGCGATGAAATTCTCGTTCGTCGCCCAGCGCGCCTGCGCCGGCGGACGCAAAACAATTTCGCCGCCCGCCATGCCCTTGCCCACATAATCATTCGCCTCGCCGATGAGGGTGAGATACATGCCGTTGATGCAGAACGCGCCGAAACTCTGTCCCGCACTGCCGCGGAACGTCACGCGAAGGGTGCCCGGCGGCAACCCGGCATCGCCGTAGCGCCGTGCGATTTCGCCGGCGAGTCGCGCGCCCACCGTACGGTCGGTGTTGTGAATCTCATGCTCGAGCGCAATCGGTGTGCGCGATGCAACGGCCGGCAAGGCAGCCGCGTAAAGCCAATCATCGAGCGTCTCGGCGGGCAAGGGATCGTTACGCGCTTGAACGTTACGCCGCGGTCGAGTCCACGTGGGATCGGGATCAAGCAGCATTTGCCCTAATTCGATGTGTGGAACTTGGCAGGATTGGTTGAGCACGAATCATCTCCCTGGGGGTGGGGCGCCATGCATAGCACCCGCCGAACCTAGTCTGTCAGCAACGCACTGTTGAGGACCGACCATTTGACGTCTTGCATGGCGCGCGAAATGATACCGCGTTCGCCTTTGGGGCGCGGGCTAAATTTCAATCGCTCGACGTGACCAATCGCTTCATCGAACGAGCGCATCCCTAGCGCAGCGAGATACTCGCGCGTCTCTTCAGCGATGAATTGAAAATAGGCCATGATGCGCCCGGGATCGTTTGGAAACTTTTTGCGCAAGTCTTCGCGCTGGGTGGCGATGCCGGTCGGGCAGGTGTTGGTGTGGCACACGCGCGCCATGATGCAGCCAGCCGCCACCAGCACCGCCGTGCCAAATGACACCTCGTCGGCGCCAAGCAGCGCGGCAACGATGACGTGGCGCGCCGTTTTGAATCCCCCGTCAACGCGAAGCCGCACCCGCCCGCGCAAATCGTTGGCGATGAGAACTTGCTGCGTCTCGGCGAGCCCCAGTTCCCATGCGATCCCGGCATGCTTCATCGAACTGAGCGGCGAGGCGCCGGTGCCGCCGGAATGACCACTGATGTGCACAATGTCGGCGAACGCTTTGACGACGCCCGCGGCAATGGTGCCGACGCCGGCTTGCGCGACCAACTTGACCGAAACCTTGGCGCGCGGATTGATGCGTTTCAAATCGTACACCAACTGCGCCAAGTCTTCGATGCTGTAAATGTCGTGGTGTGGCGGCGGCGAAATCTGCGCCGTGCCCGGCGTCGTGTGGCGAATCGCCGCAATCTCCGCCGACACTTTGGTGCCCGGCAGTTGCCCGCCTTCCCCGGGTTTCGCGCCCTGCGCGATTTTGATTTGCAGTTCGTCAACCCAGGTCAAATAGGCGGGCGTCACGCCGAACCGCGCCGAGGCAACTTGCTTGATGCGGCTGTTGCTTTCGGTTTGGTAGCGCGAACGATCTTCGCCGCCTTCCCCGGCATTGCTCATCGCGCCCAAGCGATTCATCGCAATCGCAATGGCTTGGTGCGCTTCGAGCGAGAGTGCGCCGTGCGACATGGCGGCAGCCGAAAAGCGTTTGAGAATCGCCGAGGCGGGCTCGACTTCGGAGAGCGGAATCGGATTGCCGAACAAGATGTCGAGATGGTCGGACAAATCGCCGGACGAATAGTCGTGCGCTTCAATGGTGAATTGGCGATACTTGTCGTACGCGTTTTGGAAATTGCCGTTCAAGGCGCCGGGCGCGGTCACGGCGCTGTGCAAGGCTTTGACGACGGCCGGGTTGTAACTGTGATACTCGCCTTCCTTTTTGTATTTGTAAAAGCCATAGTTCTTGAGATGCAATTGCGCTTCGTCTTCGCGATGAAAGGCGTACGCGTGATGCGCGAGGACAATGCGCGCCAAATCGCGCAACGCAATGCCGCTGATGTGATTCGGCGTGCCGGTGAAATAGCGATTCACCACCTCATCCGCCAGCCCGATGATTTCGAAAATCTGCGCGCCGTGATAGGCATCGAGCGTGGCGATGCCCATCTTCGCCATAATTTTGAGCAAGCCCTTTTCCGCGGCGTGCACAAAATTTTCTTCGGCGCGCGCTGGCGAAAGTGCCTTTTCGTCACCTTCGCCTAGCGGTGAGGGGCGACCCGGGCGAAATGCCGCCAAGGTGCGCACACTCGCCAGCGCGAGATAGGGATTGATCGCGTCCGCGCCGTAACCGAGGAGGCACGCAAATTGATGCACGTCGCGCGCATCCCCTACTTCGGCGATGAGACTGGTGCGCCAGCGTTTGCCCACGCGCAAGAGATGATGATGCACCGCGCTGACGGCGAGCAGCATGGGAATCGGCGCACGGGTGGCTTCGGTCACGCGGTCGCTCAAAATCAAGATGACGTTCCCGGCATTGACCGCGCGTTCGGCTTGCGTGCCCAAGTTTTCTACCGCACGTTCGAGCGCGCCCAAATCATCGCTCACCGCAAAGGTTGCGCTGAGCAAGGCGTGCGGAAATTCGTCGTCCATCGCGCGAATGGCATCGAGTTGCGAGCGGGTGAGAAAGGGACTGTCGAGTTCGATCAGATGCGCGTGTGTGGGGGATTCGTCGAGCAGGTTGCCGCGTGCGCCCAGTAGTACGCGCAAAGACATCACCAACGTTTCGCGCAACGAGTCGAGCGGTGGATTGGTCACCTCGGCAAAGCGTTGTTTGAAATAGTGATACAACGGCCGCTCAAATTCCGAAAGAACTGCCAGCGGCGTATCGTCGCCCATAGACCCGGTCGGTTCGGTGGCTCCGATAGCCATTGGGCGCAGCACGACCACCAGTTCCTCGTCGGTGTAACCAAAGAGCGCTTGCTGGCGCGTAACCGAAACGCCTTCGCCTTTGCGCGGCGCGCTCGACGTAACCGGCAAGCGTTTCATCTGCGCGTCGAGCCATTGCTGGTAGGGCTGGCGCGTTGCGTAATGATTCTTGATGTCGGCATCGTGCCAGAGTTTACCGTGCGTTACATCAACGACGAGGCACTGCCCGGGCCCCAGTTTCCCTTTTTCGACGATGCGCGCCGGATCAACTTCCAAGGCGCCGGCTTCGGACGCCGCGACGATCAATCCCTCGTCGGTAACCAGGTAGCGCACCGGACGCAAGCCATTGCGATCGAGGGCAATGCCAGCGATTTGTCCGTCGGAGTAGGCGACGGCGGCGGGACCGTCCCAAGGTTCCATCAAGGTCGAGTGATAGCGATAGAATGCTTTCCACGCTTCCGGCAAATCGTCAATTTGTTCCCACGCTTCCGGCATCAGCATCAATTGCGCGTGCACCAGGTCGCGTCCGGCGAGCGCGAGCAATTCAAGCGCGTTGTCGAGCATTGCCGAATCGCTGCCGGTCGGATCAATCACGGGCAAGAGCGACTGGGCATCGTCAAAGAGATTCGACGCGAGGTACGGTTCGCGCGCGCGCATCCAGGTGATGTTGCCTTGCAAGGTGTTGATCTCGCCATTGTGGCAGAGGAAGCGAAACGGTTGAGCGCGTTCCCAGTTGGGAAATGTGTTGGTGCTGTAGCGCTGGTGAAAGAGCGCGATGGCGGTTTCGTATGCCGGGTCGCGCAGGTCGGCATAAAAGTTGGCGAGTTGAAATGAGATAAGCAAGCCCTTGTACACAATCGTGCGCGACGAAAGCGACGGGATGTAGAACGGTTCCAGTTCCGCGACGCGCGCGCGTCGTTCGATTTCTTTGCGCGCGACGACGAGGGCACGTTCGAATGCCAGCCCAGCGGCGAGGTGGGGTGGTCGTGCCAACAACACTTGCTCGATGTGCGGACAAATCGAGCGGGCGTGGTCGCCTAGCACATCGAGGTCAATGGGCACGGGCCGCCACGCGAGAATCGGCAGATGGTGCGTTTCGAAAACGGCTTGGATGATTTGTTTGGCTTGGACGCGCGCCGTCACATTGGTGCGCGGTAAAAAGAACACGCCCACAGCCAGATCGCCGCGCGCTGGCGCGACCAAGCCGAGGCATTCCAGTTCGTGTGCAAAGAAACGGTGCGGAATTTGAGTGAGGACGCCCGCCCCGTCGCCGGTGCGCGCATCTGCGGCGATCGCACCGCGATGCGCCAGCCGATTAAGCGTGGCAAGGGCGTCGCGCAAAATGGCGTGTGAAGGTTGCCCGTTTAATTGGGCGATGAAACCGGTCCCGCAGTTGGCACGCTCGCGCAGAGCAAAAGATTCACCAGAAGGCATTAACACCACTCCTCACCCCAACGGCACGGGAGGTTGGTTCATGATGCGATGGCGCGGTCACGGGCGAACAGGGGCGACACTGCCGAACTGCACCGGTGATGGACTACCCGCGAATCGTCGTCACAAAACACGAATCGAAAACTGGCAACGATTCATGACCAATCTACTCGTGCGCGGGTAAGTATTCGTGACTGGGTGAGCCAAGGAAAACCACAACCGCCTGAGAGCGCATTTGAATATTGGGTTATGGGAGGGCCAATTTGCAAATTTGCCCAACGAGAAGTCAAGGCATTTTTGAATTTTCGAATGCCCTTTGAGGTTCAGGCGGTTCTGTCCCCCTACTGGCAAAACTGGAAATGTGGAATCTGCCTAAACCTTTTTTAGCATAATGCAGTGTATGCCAAATCTGTCCGGCTGTCTATGGACAAGATATTTAAATTGCAACTGCTTGCATTTGTGTAGGTTGCCTAATCGCTCATGCCCAATGCCCCGGCGTGCTAGTGAGTGCGGTCTGGTTGCTGCGTTGCCGAGCAATTCGGCGCTCAAAATATCGAAGAACATTAGCGCGCTAACCGAGGCGCTGAATGACGGCGTCGGTCATCGCGCGTGTACTCAGCGCGCGTTCGCCCGGCTGAACCAGGTCAGCGGTACGACACCCCTCGCTCAACACCCGCTCCACCGCGCGCTCGATCACTTTGGCTTCATGCGGCAAATTGAGCGAATGACGCAACAACATCGCCGCGCTGAGGATACTCCCGAGCGGATTGGCCATGCCCTTGCCCGCAATGTCCGGCGCGGAACCGTGAATGGGTTCGTAGACTCCCAGCGTCCCATCGCCCAGCGAAGCCGACGGCAACATGCCCATTGACCCGGCGAGCACGGCGGCTTCGTCTGTCAAAATATCGCCAAACATATTTTCAGTCACGATCACGTCAAACGAGGCCGGCGCGGCGATGAGCCGCATCGCGCAGGTGTCAACGAGCAAAGGCGTGAGTTTCACTTGCGGATAGTTGGCGGCGGTCTGCAGAGCGATTTCGCGCCACAATTGCGAACTGGCGAGGATGTTCGCCTTGTCCACCGACGTCACATGGCCCCGGCGCGTCATCGCCAAACGAAACGCAAGATTGACGACGCGGCGGATTTCGAAATCGTGATACTCCAGCGTGTCAACAGCGCGCACGCCGTCGTGGTCGTCAAAGCGTCCGTGCGGCTTGCCAAAGTACAACCCGCCGGTCAATTCGCGCACGACGAGAAAATCAACACCTACGAGTTTTTCGGGGCGAAGCGGCGAGGCATCGGTCAACGCGGGATGCACTTTTACCGGGCGCAAGTTGGCGTAGAGTGCCAAGCCCTTGCGCAGGGCGAGCAAGCCCTGTTCGGGTCGCATTGCCGCGCGCGGATCGTCCCACTGGGGTCCGCCCACAGCGCCGAGCAACACCGCATCGGCATGGCGACACGCTTCGAGCGTCGCGTTCGAGAGCGGCGTTCCTTCCGCCTCCATCGCACACCCACCAATGAGATGTTCTTCGAATTCGAACCGATGCTGAGATCGTTCGGCGATGGTTTTCAAAACACGCACGGCTTCGCCGGTCACTTCCGGTCCAATGCCGTCGCCGGGGAGGGTGATGATTTTTGCGCGCATTCAACTCCATTTCAGATTGCAGATGGCCCACCAGAAATCTAAAATCATTTCGCCACCGTCAACCCGTACTCCACCGCATCCGCCAACGCGAGCCAGGATGCTTCGATGATGTTCGTCCCCGCGCCGACGGTGCTCCAGCGTTGGGTGTGATTCGCCGTTTCGATCAGTACGCGCGTGGTCGCGCCGGTGCCGGCATTGCTGTCGAGAATACGCACTTTATAATCGGCAAGTTGAAAATGATCAATCGCCGGGTAAATCGGGCGCAACGCTTTGCGCAGCGCGTGGTCGAGCGCGTTGACCGGTCCGTTCCCTTCGGCAACCGTATGAATGATCTCGCCGTTGACACGCAGTTTGATACTGCTTTCGGCGAACATTCCACGTCCCTCGCGATGCTCGACGACAGCCATAAAGTCCAGCATCTCGAACGGCGGACAATAGCCCGGTTGCTGACGACGCAGCATCAACGCGATGGACGCCTCTGCTCCTTCGAAATGATACCCGCGCGCCTCCAATTCCTTGATCTGTTGTAACACCTCGCCGGCGTGCGCTACGCTGCCCAGGTTCAGTTCTTCCGCCTTGCTCAACACGTTCCCCTTGCCCGACAATTCCGAAACAAGCACGCGCGCCGTGTTGCCGACGGATGCCGGATCAATGTGTTGATAACTCATCGCGTTGCGCCGTTGGGCAGCCACGTGAAGGCCGCCTTTGTGGGCGAACGCCGACCGACCGACAAACGCCATGTGATCGTCCGGTGCCAGGTTGGCGATTTCTGCCACCGTGTGCGCCAGAGTGGTCAGCCGGGCGAGTCTGTCCGCCGGGACACAACGCACATTCATTTTCAATTCGAGGTTGGGGATGATGGCACAGAGGTTGGCATTGCCACAGCGTTCGCCGTAACCGTTGAGCGTGCCTTGCACCAACGTGCAACCGGCACGCACTGCCGCGAGTGAGTTGGCGACGGCGAGTTCGCTATCGTTGTGCGCGTGAATGCCCAACCCCAGATTGGGCAACGCGGCTTGCACCGCGCGCACCGTCTCAGCAATTTGCCAGGGCATGCTGCCGCCATTGGTATCGCACAAGGTGATGGAATCCGCGCCACCCGCGATTGCCGCGCGTAACGTCGCCAGCGCGTACGCCGCATTGGCACGATAGCCGTCAAAGAAATGCTCCGCGTCGTAAATCACCTCACGCCCGTTCGCCTTGATGAACGCAACCGACGCGCGAATGAGACGCAGATTTTCGTCGAGCGTCGTTTGCAGAACATCGGTGACGTGCAGCGTCCAGCTCTTGCCGACAATCGTGACGACCGGCGTCGCCGCATCGAGCATCGCGCGCAAATTCGCATCCGATGCCGGCGCCGTGCCGGGGCGCGCGGTCATACCAAACGCAGCCAGTTTCGCGTTCTTTAGGGTGAGCGCTTTGGCGCGTTCGAAAAATTCTGCGTCCTTAGGATTCGAGCCGGGCCATCCGCCTTCAATGTAGGCAACGCCCAACTCATCGAGCAGACGCGCGATGCGGAGTTTATCGTTGACGGTAAACGAGATTCCTTCGCGTTGCGAGCCATCGCGCAGCGTGGTGTCGTAGATTAGAACTTCCATAGCACCCTTATGCCTTGCGTTTTTACTTTCCGCACATCCAACAATGTAAAGCGTCAAACGTCATGATCTCACCAGTCTCGGGTTTGCTCAAATTGGGCAATTGTCGCGCGGCGTGCGAGCAAGTATCCCATCTCATCCACGCCTTCCAGCAGGCACGTCTTGGCAAACGGATCGAGGTCAAACGGCACGGCACGACCAGCTGGCAGGGTCAAGGTTTGCGTCGCCACGTCAATCGTCAACTCGACGTCCGGCATTTCTTGCACCAGGTCGAACAAATCGCGGTGCAGTGCCGGCGTGACGACAATGGTGAGCAAGCCGTTCTTCTGGGCGTTGTTGCGAAAAATATCGGCGAACGATGTGCTGATGACCGCACGAAAACCAAAGGCGGTCAGTGCCCACACCGCGTGCTCGCGCGAACTGCCGCAGCCAAAGTTATCGCCCACGAGCAGAATTTGGGCACCCTGCGCGGCGGGGCGATTCAGAATAAAAGTGGGATCCGCCGCACGCCAATCGGCAAACAGTGCCTCGCCCAGCCCGGCTTTGTCGGTCACTTTCAAGTATCGCGCCGGCGTAATTTGATCGGTATCCACGTTTTCGTTAGGCAACACGACGACGCGCGATTTAAGAGTGGTGAGTTTCTCCATCAGTTTTTCCATGCGCCGTGATTCATTCATCACGCATGATTGTTCTTGGATCGGCAACCGCGCCAGCCAGCGCACTGGCTGCCGCCGTCAATGGCGATGCCAGGAAGGTGCGCCCGCCTTTGCCTTGGCGACCCTCAAAGTTGCGATTGCTCGTGCTGATGCTGTATTGACCCGGTTGCAGCGCATCGCCATTCATTGCAATGCACATCGAGCATCCCGGTTCGCGCCATTCGCACCCGGCGGCGCGAAAAATTTTGTCGAGTCCTTCGGCTTCGGCTTGGCGCTTGACCGCTTGCGATCCCGGGACAACCAGCACGCGCACTCGTGGCGAGACTTTTTTGCCTTGGAGCAGCGCTGCCGCCGCGCGCAAATCGGCGAGGCGACCGTTGGTGCAACTCCCGATGAACACCACGTCAAGGCGATGTCCCAGCAACGGTTGTCCCGGTTGCAAATCCATATACGCCAACGCTTTGATCAGCGCGTTGCGTTGATGGGGGTCAACCATCGTCGCTGGATCCGGGATGCTACCGGTCACGGGAATGCCCATCCCGGGATTCGTGCCGAAGGTGACCATCGGCTCAAGCGCGGTAACATCGAGGGCAACCGCTTGATCGAACGTTGCGCCGTCGTCGGTGGGTAATGTCTTCCAGCGCGCCAGCGCCGTTTCCCACGCCGCCCCTTTCGGCGCGTACTCGCGTCCCGCTAGGTATTCGAACGTTGTATCGTCCGGGGCGATCATTCCGGCGCGCGCCCCGGCTTCGATGCTCATATTGCAAATCGTCATGCGTGCTTCCATTGACAAGGCGCGAATCGCCGAGCCGGTGTACTCGATGACGTGCCCGGTCCCGCCGCCGATGCCGATTTTGGCGATCAAGGCAAGGATCATATCTTTCGAGACCACGCCGCGCGGCAACGTGCCATCGAAACGCACTTGCATCGTGCGCGGCTTGGACTGCAACAAGCACTGCGTCGCCAGCACGTGCGCCACCTCGCTCGTGCCGATGCCAAACGCCAGCGCGCCAAACGCGCCGTGCGTTGCCGTGTGGCTATCGCCACAGACAATCGTCATCCCCGGTTGCGTGAGTCCTTGTTCAGGACCGATAACGTGGACAATGCCGCGCTGGGGGCTGGCGATGCCGCACAAGCGAATACCAAACTCGCGCGCGTTCGTTTCCATTTGCGCGATTTGTTTCGCGCCCAGCGCGTCGAGACCGGTCAAGTCGCACGTTGTCGGCACCGCGTGGTCAATCGTTGCGACAGTTTTATCCGGGCGGCGCACTCGGAGTCCGCGCGCGCGCAAGCCGTCGAATGCCTGGGGCGAGGTGACTTCGTGAACCAGATGCAGATCAACGTAGAGAATTGCCGGGCTGTTCGGTTCTTGCGCCACGACGTGGGCGTCCCAGATTTTTTCAAACAGCGTGCGCGGGGTCATTCTGCCTCAGGGTCGCGCGGCTGGGATGGCGGTTCAGACCATAGGGTAGAGACATCCCATTGGTTCGCGTGATCGCGCGATTCGAAATACTGATCGAGATAGCGTGGCGATTGGTCTGTCCATTCCTCGGCCTGGGGGGTGGTCGGAGACATGGGAATCCTCCTGCTTTGAATTTTTCAAACACGCTCTATGGCTGGATCAATTTGCAACGGCATCCAATTCAGAATGTTGCGCATGCAACGGCTCGGCATGTTTCTGCGCTACAAGCATCTTGTTCAACGCGGCAAGGTACGCTTTGCCGCTGGCGACGATAATATCGGTGTCCGCGCCGTGCCCGCCGAATGTGCGTGAGCCGGCTTGCAACCGCACGGTTACTTCTGCCAGCGCATCAATGCCTTCGGTGACAGCGTGAATGCTGAACTCGAGTAGCGTGTTCGGTGCGCCGACAATTTGATCAATCGCTTTGTACATCGCATCCACGGGGCCGGTGCCGATGGCTGCCCGCACTTGCAACGCCCCATCGGGTCCCCGCAAGCGTACGGTCGCTGTCGGCATGCCGTGTCGTCCGCAGACAACTTGGAGATCGTCGAGCGCGTAAATTTCCATCGGCTGATAGAATTCGTCGGCGATGAGCGCTTCAATGTCAGCATCGGCAACATATTTTTTCTTGTCAGCCAGTTCCTTGAAGCGCTTGAACGCCTGATCGAGGTCTTGATCGTTCAGCGTGTATCCCAGTTCGGCGACGCGCGCGCGGAACGCATGCCGACCCGAATGTTTACCCAACACGAGTTGCGACGCCGAGACGCCGACGGTTTCCGGCCGCATGATCTCGTACGTCAAATGATGCTTGAGCATCCCGTCTTGATGAATCCCGGCTTCGTGCGCGAACGCGTTCGCGCCGACGATGGCTTTGTTGGGCTGAACCGGGATACTTGTGTAATTGGCCACCATCCGCGAGGTGCGCGCGATCTGCGTTGTGTCAATGCCGGTCTGCAAATGGTAGAACGATGAACGCGTCCGCAACGCCATCACCACTTCTTCCAGCGAGGTGTTTCCCGCGCGCTCGCCAATGCCATTGACCGTGACTTCGGCTTGGCGTGCGCCGGCACGCAACCCGGCAAGCGTGTTCGCCGTGGCAAGTCCCAGGTCGTCGTGGCAATGCACCGACCACACCGCGCGATCACTGCCGGGGGTTTGCCGGATCAGTGTGGCTATCAAATGCCCGAACTCATCTGGCGTGGTGTAGCCGACCGTGTCTGGAATGTTCACCGTCGTCGCGCCGCAAGCAATGGCGACGGCGAGAACCTGGGTCAGAAATTCCGGATCGGAACGCCCGGCGTCTTCGGGCGAGAACTCGACATCGGCGCAGTACGCTTTGGCATACGTGACCATTTCGCGCACGCGCTCGACGACCTGCGCGCGTGTCATCTTGAGTTTGTATTCTAGATGAATGTCGCTCGTTGCCAGAAAGGTGTGGATGCGCGGATGCGCCGCGTGCTGAACGGCTTGCCAGCATTTGTCAATGTCGTCCCGGTTCGCACGCGCGAGCCCAGCGATGATCGGCACGCGCGTGCCCTCGCGTGAATTGCCCACTTCGATGGCGATGCGGCGCACCGCTTCCAAATCATCGGGCGAGGCGGCGGGAAACCCGGCTTCGATCACATCCACGCCAAGCCGCGCGAGTTGCCGCGCAACCTCGAGTTTTTCCACGCTGGTCATGCTCGCGCCCGGTGATTGCTCGCCATCGCGCAACGTTGTATCGAAGAGGTAAATGTAGTTGTCCATACTGTTCATTTTCTAGTTCGATAGCGCCCGATACCCGAGGGCACTATTTCTTCCAATTTTCCGGTCTCAGCGCACGCACGGCTGCGCCGGTCTGCCACATTTCCGATTCGCGCATCTCGCGCAATTCAGCGTCGAGTTTCTCTTTGTAATCGGGCGCGCTGTTCGCCGCCAGGACAATGCGTGTCTGCTCCCCGGAGACGACGCTTTGATACAATCGTTCAAATACCGGCTCGGTGACTCGGCGAAACTCGTGCCGCCAGTCCAGCGCACCGCGTTGTGCCGTTGTACTGCAATTGGCGTACATCCAATCCATACCATTTTGCGCAACCAAGCGAATCAGACTCTGGGTCAACTCTTCGACGGTCTCGTTGAACGCTTCGCTGGGTGAGTGGCCGTGCTTCCGCAGTTCGTTGTATTGCGCTTCCATCACGCCGGCGAGTGCGCCCATCAAGATGCCGCGTTCGCCGGTGAGATCGCTGTACACTTCGTGCTGAAACGTCGTGGGGAAGAGGTAGCCTGCGCCGATGGCAATGCCGAGTGCGAGCGTTCGTTCCGTGGCGCGGCCGGTCGCATCCTGAAAGACGGCGTAACTGGCGTTGATGCCGCTCCCGTTCAGAAAATTCGCCCGCACACTCGTGCCGGATCCTTTCGGCGCGACTAGAATCACATCCACGAAAGGTGGCGGCACAAGGCCGGTCTGATCTTTGTAGACCACGCCAAAGCCGTGTGAAAAATAGAGTGCGTCGCCCGGCTTGAGGTGCGGCTTGATGCACTGCCACGTCAGCATCTGCCCGGCATCCGAGACAAGATATTGAATCACCGTGCCGCGTCGGGTGGCTTCTTCGAGCGAAAAGAGTGTTTCGCCGGGAATCCAACCGTCCTGAAGTGCCTTGGTCCACGAGGCGCTGCCGGCTTTTTGCCCCACGATGACACGGATGCCATTGTCGCGCATATTCAACGCCTGCGCGGGACCTTGCACGCCGTAACCCAGAACCGCGACGACTTCGTCCTTCAAAACGGCACGCGCTTTCTCAAGCGGAAATTCATCACGCGTAACGACCTCTTCGATCACACCGCCGAAATTGATTTTTGCCATCTCCTAGCTCCTCCGATCGTTTTGTGGTTTCTATCGTTTGCTTCCGTTCACTCGATTTCCGTTTGGAAAGGGCAGGCGAGCCATCAGGCAATCAGGGGATTCCCATTTCCATTGCCGTTTCCATTCGACGGGTGTCCATGGCCCCGCACCATCGCGACTTGACCAGTGCGCACCATTTCGATGATGCCGCGTGGACGCAATAGTTCGATCAGTCCGCTGATTTTCTCTTCTGCGCCGGTAATTTCGACGATGACAGAATCGCTGGCGACGTCAACGATGCTGCCGCGAAAGATTTCCGCGAGTTGCTTGATCTCTGCCAGTTCGCCGGCATGGGCGCGCACCTTGATCAGCGCGAGGTCGCGCATCACCGTTGGCGTGTGGGTCACATCGCGCACGTCAATCACATTGATGAGTTTCGACAGATTCGCTTCGACGAGGTGCGGCGCGGTCTGCTCCGTATCAACGAGAATCGTCATACGTGAGACGTTCGGTTCGTGAGTGCGTCCCACCGTCAGACTTTCGATGTTGAACGCGCGACGGCGAAAGAGACTCGCCACACGATTCAACACGCCGGGTTTATCTTCGACGAGGGCGACTAGGGTATGCTTCATATTTCCTCCGTTTTTCGTCGTGGGTGATGATATAACACGCACAACGCCATACGTTTTATTGGGCTTGCACCGGTCGGCGAATCATCGCTTGCAAGTCTGCCCCTGCCGGCACCATGGGATACACGCAGTGTTCTTGCTCCACGCGGAAATCAATCAGCACCGGTCCCGGGTGCGCACGCGCGGCTTGAACCGCTGGGATTACCTCATCGCGCTGGGTTACGGACAGCGCGGTGATGCCGTACGCGGCGGCGAGTTTGCAAAAATCCGGGCTCAGAATCGGCGTCGCAGCGTAACGACGTTCGTAGAACATTTGCTGCCACTGGCGCACCATGCCGAGATAGCCGTTGTTGATGATCGCAATGTTGAGTTTGAGATGCTCCTGCACCATCGTCGCCAGTTCCGGCATTGTCATTTGAAATCCCCCGTCGCCGACAACGACCCAGACCTCGGCATCGGGCCGCGCCAGTTTAGCCCCAATCGCCGCTGGCAGCGCAAAACCCATCGTGCCTAATCCACCGGAGGTGACCAAGCCGCGCGGAAGATCGTGCCGATAGTACTGCGCTTCCCACATTTGATTTTGTCCCACATCGCTCACGATGAGGGCTTGACCTTCGGTCGCTTGCCACAAATCGTGCATCACATGCGCCGGCACCAGCGTGTCCGATTCCTCTTGCCGCAGAATGTCGCGCGCTTCGGTTTCCATGCGCCATTCGCGGATTTGTTCGTGCCATGCCCGCCGCGGTTTGGTCGTGACCAGGGGGATCAATTGCTCGAGCACCGCGCGCGCATCGCCTTGAATCGGCAAGTCAACGTGCACGTTCTTGGAAATCTCGGCGGGATCAATTTCGACGTGAATCTTTTTGGCGTGCTTGGCGTACGTTTTCAAATTCCCCGTCACGCGGTCGTCAAAGCGCATACCAAACGCGATGAGCAAATCTGCGTTCTGCACCGCGCGATTCGCGTACGCTTCGCCGTGCATACCCATCATCCCTAGGCACAACGGATGCTGGCGAGGGAACACGCCCAACCCGAGCAAGGTCAACGCGACCGGGATTTGCGTCTTGTCCGCAAATTCGATCAACCGTTGCATGGCCCCGCTGATGAGAACCCCATGGCCGGCGAGAATGACCGGGCGCTCGGATTGGTTGATCAACTCCGCCGCGTATTCGAGCGTGGCGTTTGGAACCCGGGAGGGAAGCGGGCGGCGCGGATATAGCATCGGATCGGATGGATAGACAAATTCGCACTTGCTGTTCTGCACATCTTTGGGAATATCAATCAGTACCGGACCGGGCCGACCGGTGCGCGCGATGTGAAACGCTTCGCGAATCGTCTGTGCCAGATCGCCGACGTGCGTGACCAAATAATTGTGCTTGGTGATCGGAAGTGTCACGCCGGTAATGTCAACTTCTTGAAACGCGTCGCTGCCGATCACCGACGTGCCGACTTGCCCGGTGATGCAGACGATCGGCGACGAATCGAGCATCGCCGTGGCAATGCCGGTGACAAGATTTGTCGCGCCCGGTCCGCTTGTCGCGATGGCGACGCCGACTTTGCCGGACGCGCGCGCGTAACCATCGGCAGCATGCGCCGCGCCTTGTTCGTGCCGGGTCAAGACATGATGAATCGGATAATCGAGCATCGCATCGTACGCCGGGAGAATTGCTCCGCCCGGATAACCGAACACGACCTCGACGCCTTCTTTGACCAACGATTCCCAAATGATTTGCGCGCCGGTTTTCATTGCCATAGGGTCTCCCTTGAAAATGTGGGACAAATTGTAACTGCTCAGCCCTTCTCAAATTACCGCAGAGACGCCGAGGGCGCGGAGAAAAAAACAAAATGAAACTCGGCGTTCTCTGCGCCTCTGCGGTGAGTAGTTACGACAAATTTGAAATTTGTCCTACGCGTGGTCCATTTTCATTCGACCGCTGGTGCGCCAACGGCGAATGAGCAACTCCTTGCCAATAACGTCACGCGTCAATGCCTTTTTTCGTTTTACGTTTTTTCTTTACGGGTCGCGCAACACCGCGCCCCTGCTCGCGCTCGTCACCATACTGGCGTAACGCCGCAGCCACTTGCTTGGAATTTCGGTTGGGCGCGGCGGGAGTGCCGCGAGGCGCGCGCGAATTTCCGCATCGCTCAACTCCACATCCAACCGATAGTTTGGCAGATCAATCACGATCATATCGCCGTCACGCAACGCGGCAATCGGTCCGCCCGCCGCCGCTTCTGGCGACACGTGTCCGATGCACGCTCCGCGCGTGCCGCCGCTGAATCGTCCATCGGTGATGAGCGCGACCTGTTCGCCCAAGCCCATCCCCATAATCGCCGACGTGGGCGAGAGCATCTCTTGCATTCCCGGTCCACCCCGGGGTCCTTCGTATCGCACGACGACCACCTCCCCGGCGTGCACGTGGCCCGCGAGAATGCCGCGCATCGCGTCCTCTTCCGATTCGAAAATGTGCGCCGCTCCGCGAAACTTTTTCATCGTTTCGGCGACGCCGCCGGTTTTGACGACGGCGCCCTCCGGCGCAAGATTACCGAACAGAATGGCGAGCCCGCCGGTTTTGGAATGCGGATGGTCGTACGGGCGAATCACCTGCGGATCGGTCACGCGCGCGTTGGCCAAATTTTCGCGCATCGTTTTACCGGTGACCGTGATGCGATCGAGGTGCAGGGTGTTGCTGTGCGAAGAAATTTCGGCGAGAATTGCCGGGATGCCGCCGGCGCGATGCACATCTTCCATGTGCCACGGCCCGGCAGGCGATACTTGGCAGAGGTGGGGAACCTTCGCCGCCAAGGCGTTGATGCGTTCGAGCGAATAGTCTAGCCCGGCTTCGTGCGCGATGGCGAGGGCGTGCAAGACCGTGTTCGTTGAGCCCCCCATCGCCATGTCGAGCGCAAAGGCATCGTCCATCGCATCGCGGGTGACGATTTGGCGCGGCGTGATATTCCGCTCAATCAATTGCATCACTTGCGCCGCCGCCGCGCGCGCGAGCGCATGGCGCTCCGGTGATTCGGCAAGCGCGGTGCCGTTGTACGGCAAGGCGATTCCCAGCGCCTCCATCAAACAGTTCATCGAATTGGCGGTGAACAAGCCGGAACACGACCCGCACGATGGACATGCCGCGTCTTCGATTTGTTTGAGGCGTGCTGCCTCCATCTTCCCGGCTTGGTACGCTCCCACGCCCTCAAAGACGCTGATGAGATCCACGGTCTTGCCGTCCGCCGTTTTCCCGGCGCGCATCGGTCCGCCGGAAACGAAAATGGTTGGGAGGTCGAGCCGCATGGCCGCCATCAACATACCCGGCACGATTTTGTCACAGTTGGGAATGCACACCATTGCATCGAACGCGTGCGCTGCCATCATCGTCTCGACGCAGTCGGCGATGAGTTCACGCGACGGCAGCGAGAAATTCATCCCGGCATGCCCCATCGCGATTCCGTCGTCAACGCCGATCGTGTTGAATTCAAACGGCACGCCGCCGGCGTCACGCACGGCTTGTTTGACGAGCGCACCGAATTTTTGCAGGTGCACGTGTCCCGGGACAATGTCCACGTACGAGTTGACGATGGCGACAAACGGTTTGTCGAAATCATCGTCGCGGACGCCGGTGGCTTTAAGCAAACTGCGGTGCGGCGCGCGGACGATGCCGCGCTTGATGGTATCGGATCGCATCAGGCATTCAACCAATCGTTCATGCAGTCATTGACCCAGGCGATACTTTCGGCCGCATCGTCATCGGGTGGCGGGGCATCGTCCGGTTCGAACGAGCGGTTGATGGCTTCGGCGACCTCAAAAGAATTTTGAGGCATAGGGTCCTCCTAGCGTTGAACAAATGGCACACCGTCCAATAAAAAACCGCCTGAGGGTTCAGGCGGTGATGAACTGGTCAGTGGTTACTCGACTAGTCTCGGTTGCGTCGCTCGACGGTCGCCCAAACCCAATAACGCGTGTTGCCCAAAATAAGGACCCCAAGCGTAATAAGGACGACCAAAATCGAGAGCGAAATGATGGACATAGACATCGCGGTCTTGGTGAGATGCAAAAAATCCCCGCGATAGTTCTGCACCGAAGTGCGCGGGGTTAAACAACTACGCGCCCAAGATAGCATAAAAGGGAAACGCCGTCTACGTTCAAGTCGCCCCAAAAGAGAGGCGGTCTGTTTGTACAGGTTGCACAAGTACGCGAGTAACCGAGTGGCGACGCCGCGCAAGGGGGCGGCGCGCGCTTGTCACTCTTCGCGCGCCGTGAGTAATCGCCACGCGCGCAAGGCGAGTTGAATGCTCAGCCGCGTCTCCGGATTGTCAAGGTCGAGTCCGCTGATTTCGCGAATCCGTTCCATCCGATACAGTAGCGTGTTGCGATGCACGAACAATGCCTCGGCGGTCTGGCTCAGATTGCCTTTGTGCGCAAAATATGCCGACAATGTTTCGACCAGATCGGTGCCTTGCGCGCGGTCGTACGCGATCAGCGTGCCGATCATTTCGTGGCAGAATGCTTCCAACTCTGGGCTGTGCTCCAGTTGAAAGAGCAACCGGTAAACTTTTAACTCGCCAAAGTAGAGCGGGTTGGGTTCGGCAAGCCGCCGCGCCATCATCAATGCCTGCCGCGCCTCGCGGTACGAGTCGCGCAAGCCGCTCAGCCCCTCCACGGCTCTGCCCACGCCAATGGCAAGCGGATCGTTAGGAAATTCTTTGACCGCTTGATGCCGAATGCTTTCGGCGATCCGGCGCGCGGTTTCGATTCCCGGTTTGGATTCCAGCCGGCAAAAGAGGACAATTTCATTTTCGCGTGCCTGAGTCAACACGCCGCTCCGCGTTCCACCGACACAGCCGTGCACCAGCGTTTCCAAACGGCGATATGACGGATGCTGTTTGTTTGCCCAATCCACGACGATGGCGGCATGCGGCCCCGCCGGCTCATACTTGTTCCGTCTTGCCCATCGCTCTGCTTCGAGTGGCACCAGACTGCCGCTCAGCATGGCATCAACAAAACTGCCGCGCACGCGTTTCTCCGCCTCGCTGACCGCTTTGGCTTTGGCCATTTCCAGCGCGCACGCCGATGCGCTTTGTTCTGCCGCGCGCCGCTCGAACATGCTCCACGACTCGGTTGCGGCAACCAGCGAGAGAAAGCCGCGCGCCATCCCTTTTGAGACGATCGGTGCGACCAAGCGCGACAAGGAGTCAATGTCAATCAATTGCTGGACACTGGCTTGCGCCTGCGCCGCAAATCTGCGATCCCGCAGGGACTCGGGCAGGTTGTTCACAAGACCAACCCAAGATTCAATCGAGGGACGCAAGGGCGCCAACTCGGGGGTGAACCACGCGGCAAGCGTCTTCAATCGCTTGTCCTGAATCAACACGCTCTTGCCGGTCGTCTGACCGATCAACGCCGCCATCGCTTCAAGCCCGGCTTCTTCCGCAGAGAGCATCGTCAGTTGCTGATACAGTTGGGCGGTGCGGCGTTCGATGTTTCCAGAACGATCCAGCAGCAGCGCCATAGCCGCCCGTTCGACAAGGCGGAGATCGGTTGCCGTTGGCAGCGCAATGAGCGGCAAGCCGGCTTGCTCCGCCCAATCCATCAAGGTCCGCGCCGGTTCGCCGATTAGCGCAACGCCCGCCACGCCAATTTGAACCAAGGCCGCGAGTTGTGGCTCAAGGTCAGCGGTATACGGCGGCAAGAGGATAACTAAATCGCTCGACGCAAACCGGGGAGAAGGAGCCATCACTGGCGTGATGACGACCCAGGTTACCGCGCGATTCAATCCACCGCGCCCGGCAACCACGCGTGTCCCGTTGGGCAACGCTAAGGAGACCAGTTCCTGCAGTGTAACCGATTGAGTGTTCGGCATAATTGTGTCAATGAAAACGCCCATCGGAATACCCCGATGGGCACGACGCTGTACCACGTAATCCGGACAGACAACTCGATTATAGCAAAAATCATTCTGTGCGCAAGGCGCGGCGATGGCAAGACACGTTGGCGGATTGTACGCCAAGGCGTACGCGGTGCCAAACCGCCTCACGGCGATGCAAGTGCCCTCTGGGCAGCGCGTATGCAAAATGCGAATGAGCCGCTGCTGAGAGCCAAGGCGAAAGACGGGCAGGCGGCCGGCGTGAATCCATTGGCGCACCAGTTTGCGGCTGACGCCGAGGATGGCTGCGACCTCGGCGATGGAAAAGAATTGCAAGTTGGTTAGCCGCTGCAAATGGTGGGATGCGTCGTGATGCTTCTGTGACATCGTGGCTCCTTGACGATGGAATGACCTGCGAAAAACCCATGCACAGAGGGCAGGCGCACGCGGGACGCAAACAAAAAACGCCCCAGAAGATAGCGGAACTATGCTATCTTCTGGGGCGTTTGAGGATGGGGGAAAGTCTGTCCCCCCAAATATACTTGGCTCGGGAGCGACGGGATTCGAACCCGCGATCTCAGCCTTGACAGGGCTGCATGTTAG
>JBBITT010000097.1:0-2923 GCA_037440625.1 Chloroflexota bacterium | reverse complement strand
CGAATTAGAAATGTACAAATTCTCAGTTACTCGCTTTTCACCAAGTCACAGAGAACAATAATTGCATTCTTTACGGCTTGGCGTGAGACCTCTCAAACGATTATGCCAAGCACAATTGGATTTTCCCGGATTGATTTTAAGAGCGCAATGCCTCAAGATTGGAACGCTTGCACAATCTCGCGCCACTTGGGGGCATCCATCGGATCGAAAGGCGCATAAAAAGTTACGCGATCGAGCAAGCCAGCGTACTTTTGTTTGATGCGCGCCACCACCTCTTCGCGCGGCGCAACAATCGCAACCTCATTCAAGATGTCATCGGTGATGAGCGCAGACATTTCGTCCCACTTGCCCCGCACCGCCAGCGAACCTAATTTCTGGCTGAGCTCGCCCCAGCCGTGCACGTCTAACACTGACTTGTACGTGGGCGTGGACGCATAGAACGAAATTTGTTGGCGCGCCATCTCGCGTTCTGCTTCATTTGTGGCGACAAAAATCGAACTGGCAAGTTGAAGATCGGCGCGCGTACGACCGGCTTTTTCCGCGCCGTGTTGAATGTTCGGCAGAACCACTTGCCGAATGTATTCGGGAGTATGAAAAGGATGCACGTGAAACCCTTGGCACAGTTCGCCCGCCACCCGACAGAGATGTTCATTCACGCCGGCGATGTAGATAGGAATATCGGGATGATCAATCGGACCCGGGTTGAAAAACGGGGTCATTAAGGTAATCTTGTAAAACTCGCCGCGAAAATTGATCTTGCCATCGCCTTGCCACGCTTGCCACAGCGCGCGAATCGCCAGAATCATTTCGCGCAATTTGGGTGCCGGTGATTCCCACGTCATTGCAAAGCGCCGTTCGATGTGTGCTTTGACTTGCGTGCCCAATCCTAAAATAAAGCGTCCACGCGATGCCTTGCTCAAATCCCACGCGATATGCGCCAGCGTTGTTGGACTGCGGGCAAAGGCAACCGCAATCGAAGTGCCAAACTCCATCCGTGAAGTATGTTCTGCAACGAGCGCGAGCGGCAAAAAAGGATCGTGTTGGGTTTCGCTGGTCCACAAACAATCAAAGCCGGTCGCTTCAGCAGTCTGAGCGATGTACGGCACACTACGCAAGGTGGGTGCCATCATAGCCACATCAATTTTCATTTTGAGGTCTCCAGTTTGATCTGTTGATCAGAGGCAAAGAATTTGAGCGCACGAGCGTTGGGCTCCATAACCCGCGCATGGGCAAAGTATTCGAAATCGAAAGGCGTGGCATCACCCGCATGCAAGCCGGGAATCGGCATCAACCGTGCGGTGAGTGGCTTGTTGTGTTTCACCGCCAAGGTTGCCAAATCCAGCAGAATCGCTGCCAAGGCGTCAGGGGAGATATCGCCCGGCAGTGGAATGGTGTCCAACCCGGTGCCACACACGGTTGAGTACAAGAGCAACGAATCGAGGGAATAACGCGCCGAGTTCGCCGCGAGGATTGAATCTTCCAACACGGGGAACATCAAACCGGAAAACCCGGTGCGTGGAAATTGGGCGCGGTTGATGCAATCGGTGAGGAAAGCCGCCGCAAAAAGCGTCCCGTGTTCACCAAAGGTTGCGCCAGTCAATTTTTCGATTGCGGCACCAATGCTGTGCGATTCGCGCGGGTACGGCGCCAGCGAAAAATCAATGCCCACGAATCGAAAGGCAAAGTGCGCGGCAAGATCAGTGGCGATGCGTTGAATCGTTTTGCCGGCAGCTTCGATGGCGCTGACCAGATGGGCGCGCGCTTGCTCAAGCGAATCGGCTTGATCGAACACTTGAACCGCCAGTGGCGCGGCTTCGGTTGCAATCGCAAATGCCGGTGCGCCGCCGTCGTGATAGGCGGCAGGGAAAAAAGGCGAATGCGGCGGACAGTTTGCAAGCGCGGCAAAGCGCAGATTGCCAAAGCCAGCCGGTGTTGATTCCGCAAGCGCACGGATCACTTGGGCGGCGTTCGCAATTGCCACAAGGTTGATGCCCTCCGTGCGTGAGGCGATATGAGCGGAAGCGAAAATAGTCTGAGTGGCAGAGAGGATCGCCGGGAGAGCAGACATCAATGGATGATTGCCGGGGAGCGCGCCCAATGCAACGTAATTGGCTTCGTTCGACGTAGCAATGTTTTCGAGAGTGCGCGCAAACTGACTGAGATCACGTGGAGCAATGTGTGCAAGTGATTGGGTGGCAACGCGCGTGGTTTGCACTGGGAAACCGGCATTGGCAAATTCTTGGCGTGCCAGGTGAACGAGTTCGCGGAACGGATCAAGAGCGGATTTGTTGAGCGGGTCGCTGAGATTGATAAAGCCGGTAACGGAGCGAATGTTCATTTAGGGACCGAATAGAAACTCGATGAGTTTTTGCCACCACGGAATTTCGGGCATCGGTGTGGGTGCTGGAACCGGCAAAGCCGGGGGCGCAGCCCCCGGCGTAACTTGAGTCAGAACCAGCGTCTCACCGTCGCGCACCCAATGCCATTGCTTTCGCGCATAGGACTCGGCGTATTCCGGGCTAGAGACTAGGTCTCGTTGGGATGCCAATGCATCGCGGATTTGTTGGGCTTGCGCTACTTGACGCTCAAGTTGTTGAGCAGTTTGCTCCAAACGAATGTTCACCAGCATTCGTTGGCTAAAGTCGAAAATGAAAAAGAGCGTCAGCGCAAAGACGACGATCAGAAATACTTGATTGGGCAAGCGAGACATCCGATGAACCTTTCATAAGGTGGAACTGATGACTTGCCGGGTTGCGCAATTATCATACCGCAATCGTATTTCTGCGTCAAATGGGGGTCGGCGAACTTGAATTTTCGGCGATGAACTCGTGTAGGGTTGGTGAGCCATTCGCCGAGGGGGAAAATCAAGATTGCCGAGTCGTTTGACAACATCCCACGTTTAGGATACAATTTGGTTATATCA
>JBBITT010000096.1:0-2980 GCA_037440625.1 Chloroflexota bacterium | reverse complement strand
CGATGTCGCGTGCGGCACGTTTGCCCAAGACTGCCGGCAAATGTTTGGGAGCGAGCGGTGTTTGCTGGAATTTCCATTACGATGCCGAAACCCGACGCAGTTTGTTCATAATCGGTAATTCACTGTCGTACACGCGCTTGACGCCATCGCCCATGGCTTTTTCGA
Organism: Chloroflexota bacterium; assembly: GCA_037440625.1. Classification (GTDB taxonomy): domain Bacteria; phylum Chloroflexota; class Anaerolineae; order UBA4142; family UBA4142; genus DAOTXS01. The sequence continues at coordinate 2,815 of JBBITT010000096.1, read as the reverse complement.
TGACGCGAATGTCGCGCACCAGCCGCGCAAAACCGTGCGGCTCAACGGAGGCGGCTTGATCGCTGCCCCACATGGCGCGATCCAACGTGATGTGTCGTTCGATCATGCACGCGCCCAAGACTGCGGCGGCAACCGAGGTGGCTAACCCAACTTCGTGCCCCGAGTAACCCACCGGGACACCATATCGTTCCTTCAGTGTTTGGATTGCTCGAAGATTCAATTCTTCCGGCGCAGAAGGATAAGTACTCGTGCAATGCATCAGAATCAGGTCTTGCGTACCCAGAATCTCAACGGCGCGATCAATCTGCTCAAGCGTACTCATGCCGGTGGAAAGAATGATTGGTTTTTTGTATTGGCGGGTGTGACGGAGAAGGTTATGATCTGTGAGCGAAGCCGAAGCAATTTTATAACACGGCGGATCAAACTGCGCAATAAAATCTACGGACGCTTCGTCCCAACAGGAAGCAAACCAGAGAATAGCGTGCAGGCGACAATATTCGTCAATGGCACGGTACTGCTCGTACCCAAACTCCAAGCCACGTTTGAGGTCGCCATTCGTTGTGCCGAACGGGCTCTCGCGTGGTCTGGCAAGTTCTTCTGGCGTATAGACCACATCAATGGTACGCTTTTGAAATTTGACAGCATCACACCCTGCCAAGAGTGCCGCAGAAATCAATTTGCGTGCAAGATCAAGATCGCCGTTGTGGTTAATGCCAATTTCAGCACACACGAAACAGGGTTCGCCATCTCCTACCCAACGATTGTTAATCATTACCTTCGATTGCATGGCTGTGCTCCTAAGGATACTATCTGGGATGGAATTATTCGCCGGCACTTTCGAATATGCGGGCTAGTTTGATACCAAAGAAGAATACTCCCGGCTTGATTGCGCCACATCTTCGAGCAAGAGAATTATCTGCTAATTGAATGCCTGCCTTAACGAACATCGTTTCCCATGTTTCTCTTCTCAAGTTCCATTGCATCTGCTGTTCCATTGAGCCAGGTATCTCTATATCCTCGTACCATCCCTCGTCGGTACGATCCGTACGATGTACTCCCAACGCCGGAATCATGGCAAAAATCCAACCGCCGGGCGTCAGAATGCGCGCTGCCTCACTAATCGCCTGTGCCGGATTCTGAAAGTGTTCCCATGATCCATAACAAGTAACAATGTCGAAACTGTTTGATGCATACTCGAGAACAGAAGCATCCGCGCAAAGGAAGTGAAAATCGGGATGCTCTTGTCTTGCCTGTTCTATCGCAACCGCTGAGAAATCTACACCGTAGAGTTTCCAATTCTTGGAAACCTGTTCTTGAATGCGCGCCAAGAACGAACCACTGCCACAACCAATATCTAAAAGACGCAAAGGTCTGGTAGACTCACAGCAGTGTTCGAGTGCTTTTACCAAGACAGTCTTCCCCGGCGCGTTTTCCCAATGGGCGCTGCCAGCCGCATACCAGCGATCGTACGTTTGTCTTAGATCACTCATCTTGCCCTTCTTGTAGAATCCAATCGGCGACCTCCCGCACCGCCCCTCGTCCGCCCGGTTTGGTCAGCACGATTTGTGCCGTCGCTAAAACGGTCGGATGTGCATCCGCCACCGCGATCGCCACGCCAGCCCAGCGCAGACATTCAAGATCGTTCACATCATTGCCCACAAAAGCAACTTGGTCTGGATGGAGTGAGTACTTGTTCGCAATCTCTTTGAGCAGACTCAACTTGTCTGGCAATCCTTGCCAGCATTCCACCTCTAATTTGCGCGCCCGCGCCGCCACTACGGGATTCGTCTCAGTGGAGAGGATCACCACTCGCACGCCATGCGCTTTCAAGCGTGCAATGCCCCAGCCATCACCGCGATCACACCACACGGCTTCTTTTCCTTCTTGATCCACTAACACCCGATTGTCCGTCAGCACACCATCGAAATCTAACGCCAAGAGTTTGATTTTGGTGAGATCGGGAACATTCGATTTAGTACGTGCAGACATCAATTGTTCCATCAACACCAAATCATCTAGTTCGTCCACCTGGAATGAATTGCGGACACTCATACGGTACACCGCAATTTTGCCGCCCAGCCGATTATTCAATTCACGCAACACCCAGGGTTTGAATACGTAAATCGAACCATTCTCCATCAAATCTTCGGGCGCATCTTGCCGACGTTGACGATGGCGATAATCGTACGTCAAAGAGAAGAGTCCATTGCGATCGCGACGCCAAACAAAGCCGTGAACCGAACACGCAGAGAAAAGCGAATCGGCTTGCTCGTGTTGCAAGGTGTCAATCGCATTTTGAAGATCGTCCGGTTCGCGGAGCGGCGAGGTGGCTTGCAAAAACACAACCAAATCGGGTTCGTACTGCTCTGTGGCGCGCAAATAGTCGAGCGCGTGTACCAAGGCTGATTCCGAAGTGGCGGTATCGCCGCTGATCTCGGCGGGACGCCAAATGACCTCAGCGCCGTACTGTTGGGCGATGGCACCGATTTCAGCATCGTCCGTCGAAACGACCACCCGTTCGATGGCGGGCGTTGCGCGCGCCGCTTCGATGGACCATACCAACAGCGGTTTGCCGGCAAGCATGCGAATGTTCTTGCGCGGGATTCCTTTTGAGCCGCCGCGCGCGGGGATGATTGCCAGGATGTGTGGTTGCATAGTTCACATGGCGCGGAGAATTTGATAACGTTGCAAAACTGGTACCAGTTGTTCGCGCAACTCGCCAAGCGAATTAGTTGTTTGTGCCATACTCACCCCGTGGTGGCTCTTTTTCCACCACCTGCGCCACGATGAACGGCGGGCGGTGGCGCGTGGCGTC
>JBBITT010000095.1:0-3024 GCA_037440625.1 Chloroflexota bacterium | reverse complement strand
TCTGCCTTCCTATGTCATACTTTAACTTTCGCCCCACTCGGTATGGAAATCGCCCGGCTTGTCAAGGCGGCGATACGTATGCGCGCCAAAGAAATCCCGCTGGGCTTGGGTGAGATTCGCCGGCAGACGCTCGGTGCGATAGGCATCATAGTACGCCAGTGCGCTGGAGAAGGCAAGCGCCGGGATACCAAGACTGATCGCCGTTTGCACAACGTGGCGCAACGAATCCTGGCGTTTCGTCACATCCTCACGGAAACTCGCATCGAGCATCAAGTTCGGCAAATCGGGATTGCGACGGAAGGCGTCGGTGATGCGATTCAAGAAACGCGCGCGAATGATGCAACCCCCGCGCCAAATCGCCGCGATTTCGCCGTACGGCAAGTTATAGTCATACTCTTTGCTTGCCGCGCGCAAGAGTGCCATCCCTTGGGCATACGAACAAATCTTTGCCATATACAACGCCTCGCGCACGGCGCGAATCAATCGTTTGTGGTCGCCGGTAAATTTCGTCGCGGGTCCGGTCAACACCTTGCTTGCCGCCACCCGTTCCGCCTTGAGGGCTGACATACAACGCGATTCGACCGCCGCATTGATCGTGGGAATCGGAATACCCAGATCGAACGCGTTCTGGCTGGTCCACTTGCCGGTGCCTTTTTGTTGTGCCTCATCGAGAATCAAATCCACGAGGTACTTGCCGGTTTCCGGATCAATCCGTTTGAAAATCGCCGCCGTGATTTCAATGAGGTACGATTGCAATTCGCCTTGATTCCATTCGGCGAAAATGTCCGCTAACTCCTGATTCGATAAATTGAGGGCACGATGCAGAATATCGTACGCTTCGGCGATGAGTTGCATATCGCCATACTCGATACCATTGTGGACTGTTTTGACGTAATGCCCCGCGCCGCGCGGACCGATGTACGTCACGCACGGCTCTCCCTCTACTTTAGCCGAAATCGCAATAAAAATATCTTTGACGAGCTCGTACGCTTCGCGCTGACCGCCCGGCATGATGCTGGGACCCTTGAGCGCGCCTTCCTCACCGCCGGAAACACCGGTGCCGATGAAACGCAATCCTTTCGCCTCGAGTTCTTTTGAGCGGCGCTCCGTGTCCATAAAGTACGAGTTGCCGCCATCAATGATGAGATCGCCCGGCTCCAACAGCGGAACCAGTTGCTCGATCACCGCATCCACTGGCGCGCCGGCTTTGACCATCACCATAATTTTGCGCGGCTTGCTCAAGGCATTGACGAAATCCTGCATCGTCTCACAGCCAATCAGTTTTTTGCCGGGATGCGCCGCCACAAAATCGCGCATGGTCTTGGTTGTGCGATTGTGGACGGCAACGGTAAAGCCGTTACGTTCCATGTTCAGGACGAGATTCATTCCCATCACCGCCAAGCCGGTGAGTCCAATGTCTGCCTTGCTCATCTTAATCCCTTTCATGCATCTGAAATAGTTCTGACTACAAAATCTATTTTACCACGAGGCGGCGATTTCGTCGAAAAAGAAAATTGATTGCCGCCGACTACCCCATGACAAATCATCCGACTTGAATATAATACAGCCCCAAGGAGGGAACCTATGAGTCACGAAAATGTTCTGCACCAGTTACACCAACAACTGGATCAAATCGAATACGACCTCATCCGTTATGAGTGGAAAACCCATTCGATTGCGGAGGACAAGCGTGATTTGCCCGGCTTGATGTCCACGCTGACCGATGATTGCGTGTACACACTGATCAACGACGGGACAACGTGGCATGGCAAAGAAGGCGCCACGCGCTTTTACACCGAATTGCTGACCGCGTTTCCGGACATCAAGTTCCATCTGCAAAATATCGTGATCGGTCCCCAAGGCGTGTTTGAAGAAGCGCATGTCACCGGCACCTTTCAGCGCGATTGGCACGGCTTTCCAGCGACTGGCAAACCCGTCGAGTTCAACGTGGCGATCTTTTTCCCGTGGGACCCGGAGAAGAAAAAGTTCAAGGGCGAACGTGTGTTGACCGATGCAACTCTAAACCTCCTCCAAGGGTAAGCATCTCCGTATACCGCAGCGGCTTGCGCCAGCCATCCACCCACGCCCCTTCTCAGCAGCGGCTCATTCGCATTCGCCAAGCCGATCTCGAATAATAGTTTATCGAAACCCATACCCAAACCCACGGGTCAGACACGGTGCGGGCTTGGCGTGAACATTGGACGCGGGCTGCACACCTTGCTTCAGATCGAATCGCCCGATCTCCCTCCCCTGCCCGCCGATGTGCGCCGCTGGCAGGGAATGAAGATACGCCCCCTGCCACTTGGCACGTGTGGCGCGCCGACGCGGCAACGGTGGATGTGTTGGTGACCACGCTGGCACTGGGGGCTGGCGTAACGCAAACGGAATCCTTCGACCTGCTCGACGTGATCGCACGCGGACGCGAGGGGTTGACCCCACACGGCGTCTGGTATGCTCTTGAACTCGATCCCGCCGCCACACCTGCCCACTGGGTCTATCCCTTCTTTCCTGAAACGCGTGCGTGGATCGAACGTCACATGGCTAACACGTTCACGCTCTACAACCATTTTCAGGCGCACGGTTTTTCCGTCGAAGCGAAACGTCACGTGTTCTATCAACCCGTGTCACTGCAAATGATGGCGGAAATCGCTCACGCACGCCCAACGGTGTTGCAACACATTTCGGACGAGGCATATCGCGCGGGGATGGAACGCCTCCGTCAAACGAGGGCGGTACGCGCTCGCGCAGAATGGCGCGGCGACATGGCTGGATTCGCAAGTGGCGCTGGTGGAATGGTGGGGCAAAAGATGGCGAAGATGCGATATGAATACCATCCCAAGGAGTAAGTGAGGGCGCCCCGCGAACTCCCTTTCGGATGGAGAGACACGTAGAGAGAGCCGCCCAACTTTCTGGTCTCTCTTCAAACTTGGATTTTTTTATTTCACATCAAGTTTAGTTGAAAATAGAAATTTTGTAACTACTCACCGCAGAGGCGCAGAGAACGCCGAGTTTCATTTTGTTTTT
>JBBITT010000094.1:0-3517 GCA_037440625.1 Chloroflexota bacterium | reverse complement strand
CGTTTGTCATGGATTTGCAAGGCGTGCTATAATGACGACGGAGGAACGTCGGCAAAAGTGTGATTGGGGAGGGCGATATGCGGTTCTCAAAATTAGTTGACTATTTGGCAAGGTTGGAAGCCACCACCAAACGTTTGGAAATGACCGCCATTCTCGCTGACTTGTTCAAAGAAGCTGGCGAAGATGAAATTGCGGCGATTATTTATCTCACGCAAGAACGCTTGGGTCCTCCATTCGAGCCGATTGATTTTGGGATTGGCGAAGCGTTGGCAGCGGAAGCGTTGGCAAAAGCGACTGGCAAAGACAAGGACGCGATCAAGAAATTATACAAACAATTGGGCGATTATGGACTGGTTGCCGAAAAGTTGATTAGCGACGAAGCCAAGAAACTGACGGTAACCCAAGTATTTGATCGTTTGAAAGAAATTGCGATGACGAGCGGCGAAGGCACGGTGGAAAAGAAAACCGATTTGCTCGCCGATCTCTTGCAGAAACTCACGGGACGCGAAGCGCGCTACGTTCTGCGCATTCCGCTGGGTCGTCTGCGCTTGGGGATCGGCGATCCCACGGTGATGGAAGGTCTCTCGTGGTCCAAAGCAGGCGATAAAAGTTTGCGCCCCCAAATCGAGCGGGCGTACAACGTGTGTTCCGATCTGGGTCAAGTGGCGCGCGTGTTCAAAGCGGAAGGCGTCGAGGCACTGGACCAGATTCAAGTTCAAGTGGGCAAGCCGGTGCGCATGGCGCTTGCCGAACGCGCCAAGAGTCCGGAAGACATCATTACCCGGCTGGGCCGCTGTTCGGTGGAAAGCAAGTATGATGGCTTTCGTTGCCAAGTCCACAAGCAAGGCGATACCGTCCGCATCTTTTCGCGCAATCTGGAAGAGACGACGGCAATGTTCACCGACATTGCCGATGGCATTCGTAAGCAAATCCAAGCGCAATCGGTGATTCTGGAAGGCGAAGCGTTATCATACGATCCAGAGACCGGCGAGTTTCATCCGTTTCAAGTTACGATGCAACGCAAACGCAAGTACGATTTGGAAGAAATGACGCTCAAGTACCCCTTGCGACTCATCGCATTTGATCTGCTTTATCTCAACGGCAAGGATTATACCGGGCAACCGTACTCACAACGCTATGATACGCTCGCTTCGCTTATCGCGCCAGGCGACCGCGTAGAAATTTCCAAACATATCATCACTCAGGACGCCAAAGAGATCGAAAAATATTTTTTCGAGGCAATCACAAGTGGCTTGGAAGGCATTATGGCAAAGCGGCTGGACTCCAAGTACCAAGCCGGTGCGCGTAACTTTAATTGGATCAAACTCAAGCGATCGTATCAGGGACATTTATCGGACACGGTGGATGGCGTGGTGGTGGGATACTTGCGCGGACGTGGAATGCGGGCGCGGTTTGGGATCGGCGCCTTGCTCGTTGCGGTGTATGATGATACGCAAGACAAGTTTGTAACGATTGCCAAGATTGGTACGGGATTCTCGGATACGGAATGGCCCCAGATGCGTGCCTTGCTCGATCAGATCAAGGTGGAACAAAAGCCCGCGCGGGTGGAAGCGCTTTTGGAGCCGGATGTCTGGGTGGAACCCAAGTATGTGATTGAGATGCAGGCGGATGAAATCACGCGCTCGCCGGTGCACACCGCCGGCAGAGTGGAGGATGAGCCGGGTTATGCGTTGCGCTTTCCACGCGTGAAAGGATTTATTCGCACGGACAAAAAGCCGGAAGATGCCACAACCGTGAGAGAGATTTTGCGGATGTTTGAGAAGCAAGGCAAGTCAATGATGAATGACAAATGACGAACGACGAACGACTAGCGAGGAGACAAGGATGAGACTGGCAACGTACGAGTATCAAGGCAAGGTGAGTGTGGGTGCGGTGCGCGACGATGCAATCACGCAAATTGCCGTGCCAGATATGCTCGCCTTGATTGAACAAGGGATGGAGCAGTTGCGCACGGTGGGCGAAACGATTCCGCTTGCTCGGGTTCGCTTGCTGGCGCCGATTCCGCGCCCGCGCAAGAATATTTTTGCGATTGGACGCAACTATGCCGAGCACGCGAAGGAATCGGCGGCGGCGCGCGGTGAAAAGCCGAGTCCGCCGGTCATTTTTACCAAAGCCCCCACCACCGTCAACGCACCGTTCGGCGAAATTGTGATTGATCCCGAGGTATCGGTCCAAGTGGATTGGGAAGCGGAACTCGCGGTGATTATCGGCAGACGTGCACGCAAGGTAGCGCAACACGATGCACTGAACTATGTGTTTGGCTATACCGTGTTGAACGATGTAACCGCGCGCGATTTGCAGAATCGGACCTCGCAATTCTTTGTGGGCAAGTCTATGGATGGTTATGCGCCGATGGGTCCTTGGATCGTAACGGCGGACGAGATTCCAGAGCCGCAGAATTTGAATGTGTGGTGTCGTGTCAATGGCATCGTTAAACAAGCAGGCAACACGCGCGATATGTTGTACCCGGTCGCGTACATCATCGAAGATTTATCGCGCTTGATGACGCTAGAGCCCGGCGATATTATCACGACCGGGACGCCGGCGGGTGTGGGTTTTGCACGCAAGCCGCCTGAATTTTTGAAACCGGGCGATGTGCTGGAAAGCGAGGTTGAAAAAATCGGCGTGATTCGGAACAAGGTTGTTGGAGTTTGATTTAAATCAAGGAGGGAGGATATGGAGGTGTCGGTTGAGCGAGTTCAAGGGCGCGTACCGATCACGGTGCTTCACGTCATTGGCGATTTGGATGGATCAAATTACGAACAATTGATTCAAGTTGCCGAACAAGAATATGCGGCCGGCGCGCGCGCTTTTCTGATTGATCTCGGCGAGACATCGTACATCAGCAGTGCTGGGCTGGTGGCGTTGCATACCATCGTCAACTTGGCGCGCGGTGTGCAGAGGACGGATTCGGGTAACGGCTGGGAAGCGCTGCACGCGATTGAACGCGAAGAAACCACCCACGAAGAGGGACATGTCAAGTTGTTGAATCCGCAACCGAAGGTGAGCCGGGTGTTGGAGATCGCGGGGATGAAAACTTTTCTACCCGTGTTCAAAGACTTGGCGGCGGCTGTGGCATCGTTTTGAAGACCAAGTTCAATGCCCCTGGCGGGACTTGAACCCACAACCTCAGCGTTAGGAGTGCTTCGCTCTATCCAGTTGAGCTACAGGGGCAAGCGATCAAAGTATAGCATAGATGAAATGTTCGTGCAAATAAATGGCGGCTCAAATTTGCCAATCTGCGCTAATCGTGCTATATTTGTCGGCGTTGAACGCAGGGGCCGCTAGCTCAACTGGCAGAGCAAATGACTCTTAATCATTAGGTTCAGGGTTCAAGTCCCTGGCGGCTCACAAATCCGCCTTTGTCTTAAAACCGCAGTGGTTTATACTGCGGTTTTTTGTAACTGCTCAGCCCTTCTCAAATTACCGCAGAGACGCCGAAGGCGCGGAGAAAAAAACAAAATGAAACTCGGCGTTCTCTGCGCCTCTGCGGTGA
>JBBITT010000093.1:0-3582 GCA_037440625.1 Chloroflexota bacterium | reverse complement strand
CGTAGTCCATTTTCATCCGACCGCTGGTGCGCCAACGGCGAATGAACAACTCCTTCAAAGAATAATATTGCTTTATTTGATGCAATTTTCGGCAAAAAGTTTCAACCAAGTTGCGTTTCTCTGCAATCGTGATAGAATGGAATTGAACCCTAGACACTCTATACGCTAAACTCGAACCCTAGAAAGCCCCACCATGCCTCGCATCTATGTTGCGCTCGACACCGAAACGACCGGCTTGCAAGCCGACCGCGACGCGATCATTGAAATCGGCGCGATCAAATTTCGCGGCGATGAAATCTTGGGCGAATGGTCAGCGCTCGTCAACCCGGGCCGCGCCCTGCCTCACAAAATCGAACGATTGACCGGCATCACCTCACGCGAAGTTGCCAACGCGCCATTGCTCTCCCAGGTTGCCCCGCAACTTTCGCGCTTTATCGGCGAAAATCCGATTGTAGGTCACAACATCCAATTCGATCTTGCGTTTCTTCAACGCGGCGGCATTTCGTTTTCCGCGCCCGCGCTCGATACGTTTGAACTAGCGTGCATCTTGATGCCGTACGCCTCGCGTTACTCGCTGGGCAAGTTGATGGATGAACTCGGCATCGAATTTCCAACCCGCCATCGGGCACTGGATGACGCCCGCGCCGTGCAAGCATTATTCTGCGCCCTCCTCGAACGCGCGCGCGATTTGGATAGCCAAGTGATCGAGGAAATTGCCAAGCTCAGCGACAAGTCGAACTGGGCGCTCAAGTTTGCGTTCCAAGATATTTTGCGTGACCGCGCGCGCACCGCGTTTGCGCCCGGCACGATTGGCGCGCAACTGGCGGCAAAGGGCACAACGACCAGCGCGGAAACACTGGGCTTACTTTTCTCGCGCGATCGCGACGAACGTCCACTCAAACCCAAAGCGCATAACGACCCACTCGATGTGGACGCGCTGGCACATTTGTTGGGACCCGCTGGCTTGTTCGCTCAAGCGTTCGAGGGGTACGAGCATCGTCCGCAACAAATCGAAATGTTGCGCGCGGTGGCCAACGCCTTCAACGACGGCGCAACACTCTTGGTCGAAGCCGGCACCGGCACCGGCAAATCACTCGCGTACTTGATTCCGGCAATTTATTGGGCGGTGCAGAATAATCAGCGCGTCGTCATCTCGACGAACACGATCAACTTGCAAGATCAACTCTATCTCAAAGATATTCCTGATTTGCGCAAGGTCTTGCCCTTTGAATTCAAAGCCGCCTTGCTCAAAGGTCGCTCGAATTATCTGTGCCGCAATCGGTTCGAGTCGTTGCGCAAAAGTGAGAAACTAGACAACGATCAAGTTCGCGTGCTCGCCAAAGTGTTGGCGTGGTTGCCCTCCACCGCCACCGGCGACAGCGCAGAATTGATCTTGATGGGGCCCGCCGAAAATGCGGTGTGGTCGCGCATCGCCAGCGATGCCGATCATTGCTCGGCGGAGCGTTGCCAATTCCAACAAGAAGGCAAATGCTTTTTTTATCGCGCGCGCGAACGCGCCGAGAGTGCGCACCTCATCATTGTCAATCACGCGCTCCTGCTCTCCGATGTGGCAACCGAAAATCACGTGTTGCCGGAATACAAGTATTTGGTCGTGGACGAAGCGCATCACTTGGAGGCACGCGCGACCGATGCATTGTCGTTCGAAGCCTCGAGTTCGAGTTTAGAATTGTTGTTGCGAGGATTAGCGAACGAGCGCGGCGGAGTGATTGGCAATCTGGCAGGCGCGTTGCGCCATTCCGATCTGCAGCCCCGACTCAAAAGCGAGGTGCAGAACCTCTTTAACGATGTGGCGGATGACGTGGAGCGCGCGCTGCGCGGCGTGTACGATTTCTTTGTCGCGTTGGAAAATTTCTTGAACCTGCAAGAGCAATTGCCCGGCGAAAACGACAACGCCTATGATCGGCAGATTCGTTTGACGCCGACGCGTCGTGCGCAACCGGCGTGGAGTAATATTGAGATTGCTTGGGACGATTTTGGCGCGCGCCTGCGCAAGGTGCGCGAGGGAATGGAAAAAATTTACAAAGCGTGGAACGATCTGGATGAGGACGCGGTGCCCAGCCATTACGATCTCTTGCAAGAACTCGCCGCGGCGATGCGACGCGTGAGTGAAACGCGCGCGCAATTAGAAGCACTTGTAACCAAGCCGCAAGCGAACGGCATTTATTGGGCAGAGATCAACAAGAATAATCGCAACATCTCGTTGCACGCCGCACCGCTGTACGTAGGTGAGTTACTGCAAAAGAAATTATTCGCGGACAAGAGCGCGACGATTCTCACATCGGCGACGTTGTGTGTGGACAAGAGTTTTGCGCACATCAAATCGCGTTTGGGCATTGGCGATTGGGCAGATGAACTCGCCGTCGGCTCGCCCTTCGATTATGCGAACGCGGCGATGGTGTACGTTCCCACTGATATGCCGGAACCCGGGCAACCCGGCTATCAAAAAGCCGTCGAAGCCGCGCTGATTGACTTGTTGCGCGCGACGCAGGGCCGCGCCCTTGTACTGTTCACTTCCATCGCGCAACTCAATGCCACCTACCGCGCGATCACGCGCCCCCTTGAAGAAGATGGCATTGTGGTCATCGCACAGAATCTGGATGGCTCGCGCCGCCAGGTTTTGGAGACGTTCAAGACGCAGGAGAAAACTGTCTTGCTCGGCACAAAATCATTTTGGGAAGGCGTGGACGTGGTAGGCGAGGCGTTATCGTGTTTGGTGATTGCCCGTTTGCCATTTTCGGTACCGAGCGATCCCATTTTCGCCGCGCGCAGTGAAACGTTCGAGGATTCGTTCAGCAAGTATGCCGTGCCAGAAGCAGTGCTTCGTTTTCGGCAAGGATTCGGACGCTTGATTCGCAGCAAGAATGATCGCGGCATTGTCGTGGTGTTGGACAAGCGCGTGCTGTCGAAGTCGTACGGGCGGATGTTCATCGAGTCGTTGCCGCCGGTCTCCAAATATCAAGGACCGCTCAAAGAGTTGCCCCAGTTTGCCGCCCAGTGGATTGACGGGGAGCCGTGAGCCGGAGGTTCAATGAGCCAAACAATCGCCTCAAGCGGAAATGTGGCTCATTGGTTGAGTTACGCGACTCGTTCACCCGGCAACGGCGGTCCGCCGGCGTACACCTCTTGCACGCGGATTTTGCCTTGCGCCTCCCACGTGCCTTTCACCTGATATGAAATCGCCTCGAAGGTGAGAATGTTCGTTGCCACTTGGACGCCAGCGGGTGGTCGCGGCAGTTTCGACAAAGTGTGGCAAATCAAATGTTGTGCGCCGGCCGGTTGCATCGAAAGCGCCGGCACTACAATCGGATAACCATCCTCCCCCAGCCACGCGAGCACTTTGACCGCAATCATTTTCGCAAATTCGTTTTGGACTTGGTGCGGCATCACCACACCGTCGTTTGTGTCTGATGTTCTCAATCCGGCGATACGCGCGCGCAAAAAATCGGTCATTACTTGCAGTTTGGAAATCGCAAAGGTGTTTTCGACCGAGCGCACGCGAATGATGCCGGCATCACGAATACCGGTGTATGCATTGTAGCGCAAGAGCGAGCCGCTCATCAC
>JBBITT010000092.1:0-4699 GCA_037440625.1 Chloroflexota bacterium | reverse complement strand
CTTGCCGCAGAGCGAGCCCAAGAGAATATCGCACTCAATCGACTGGGGTTCCAAGTGGTGGTTCAAGGCATTTCGGATCATGTAGGACACATAGAATTGGAAGATCGGGGAGGCACAGATACACGCAACCGCACCATTATTGCCGGTATGAGAACATCCTTCCCAACACGGAGCGTGCCTAGTACTACCGTTGACTATTTCTTGCATAGTCAACGCATTGACAAACCAATCTCATTGGTCAAAATTGATGTGGAAGGTCATGAAAATGCGGTATTGCGAGGGATGCAAAATTGCCTCGCCATTCGGCGTCCAATGGTCATGTTCGAATATCTGGCGCGTACGAACCTTGAAGAAACACGCAATCTTTTTCAACACGCTGATTATGTGATCTGTGAACTCAAGCCGAACCCGGTGGTTATTTCTAAAACAGTTCGACCTTTGCAGAATTTGTTGGCTTTTCCTAGAGAATGTGCAGAGCAGTATGGCATCGAGTTATCTCAACTCGGAAAGTGTGATGCGCATCCTTGATTTAACGACCATCTACCCCAACCCAGTCGTTGATTCCGAAGGCAGAACGGTGCAAGGACTCGATCGAGCGCTGGTCCGTGCCGGGCATTCCGTAACCACCTTGGTCTTGCGTCCCTGGGCGCCCCTGTGGCTCGCCCGCCGCATCCCCGCCTATCGTCATCTGGCGGTGCCGGATGCTAGCCAAAACGATCAAGGGGTCCGCGTCATTTTTCGACATTATCCCCACGTACCTTGGTTCTTTGACGATTGGCGGTTGCTACTTAATGTGCGTTTGATGGCATGGCAAGCGGCTCGGCTGTACCGCCAAACCGGCTTGCCTTGTGATCTTGTGATGGCTCAAGGAATTACCGCTGCCTGTACTGCGCCAGACCTTGCCGCGCAGTTACACGTACCTTTTGTCATCGTGTTGCGCGACGATTTGCGCCACCTTGCCAATCCACGTACCCATTCGCTCCAACCTTTGCATCGGCAAGCGTTTTTACAGGCAAGCGCGATTTTTATGGTCGGGCCAGGCCAAGTGCGTCAAGCACCGCGTTATCTGCCAGCCGCCGCTCAAAGCAAGGTGGTGCTTGCGCCGAATGGTATTGAGGTTGCCCAAGTGCGCGCCCTGATTCCAAAGGAACCTCGCGCGAAGGAATTTGCCGGCAAGGTCATTAGCGTGAGCAATCTTGTTCGTTTCAAAGGCATCCACGAAAATCTCCAAGCGATGGCATTCCTGCGCGAGCGCGGTATCTCACAGTGGCACTATACCATCGTGGGAGATGGACCCTACCGCGCCGAACTCGAAGCGCTTGCCCGCAAACTAGGATTGTCCGCGCACGTAACCTTTGCTGGCAAACAACCGTACGCTCAAGCCATCCAGTCAATGTCCGCGAGCGATATTTTTTGTATGCCCAGTTGGATGGAAGCCTTTGGCCAAGTGTACGTCGAAGCAGCTACCTGTGGCATCCCGGCAATTGGTTGTTGGGAGAATGGCGCGGAATTGATCATTCGCGATGGCGAGACCGGCTTGCTCGTTCCACCTCAAGACGTTGATGCACTGGCGAATGCGTTAGAATTTCTACTCACGCATCCCAACCAAGCCCAAGCCATGGGACGCCGGGCGCAAGCCCACGCCGACAATTTCACGTGGGATCACGCCGTCCAGAAATATCTTCAAGTGTTCCAAACTATCCAATGTCCGCAATGAAACGCATCCTCGTCCTCACCGAACACGATGATTGCACCGATCTGACGCGGCTGCCGTTGACCGACTACGCCGCCGTTATCCTTGCCTTCTGGGCGTCGCCGGAATTTGCCGCGCGCGTCAAGCACGCTGGCGCCAAGGAATGTTGGCGACTCAACGAATTGGTTACGGACTATGCCACGCTCGTTGGGCGCGCGTATCGTTTGGCGCACGATTTTATTTTGCGCGTCCCCGCTTATCGCAACGTCAATCCCTTGCTCGGTTCCGAAAACACCATCGCCAATGCCTTGCTCACGCCGCTCATCGCCGCCGAGATTGTGCGTGGCATCCGCGAACGCGGTCAAGCGGACACGCTCGTTTTCCTTTCGCCAAGCGATTCGCAACGCGCGTTTGCGTGGCTGACCTCCACGCGCGTGTTGAGTAACACAGAAGCCACCAAACGTCATCACGCTGGCGGACGCTTGGGCGCATTCTTCAATCTCGTGCGGGAAGCGCGCCGCGACCGGGATTGGGGGCAAGTGTTCTGGACACCCATCGCGGTGCTGGATCGGCGATATACCGCGCGGCAACGCGTGTGGCAGCGGGCGGCGATCGAACGCGGCGGCAATCTGTGCTATAGCAGTTACGTGAATTATTCACGCACGCTCGCCAAGCACGTCGCGCATTTCAACACGCCGCCGCACTGGGTCATCAACAATCATTCCGCTCAGATCGGCTTGCCGGCAAACACCCGGGCGCAATGGTTGTGGCAATTCGGCGCGATCCGTCACGATAGTTCGATGATCGTCCGCGAGGCGCGCACCGCGCTTGCCCACGCGCCAGACAGCGATGGCTTGCCTTTGCGCGCGATCCTCGAATCGGACAGCCAAGTGCGCGATGTGTTCGATAAGGTTCTGCCGCTGACGCTCGCCGAGATTGATTTGATGAACGCCCTACTCGACGAGACAGTGCCGGACGCGGTGTGGGTTGCCAATCAATGGGGCAGCGAAGCCGCGTTGATTCAGTTAGCCCGCGCGAAAAAAATTCCTGTTACTCAAGTGCAACACGGCGTGCTGGAACAGTATTATCACTACGCGCCGATTTATTCGGAGCATTTCTGGGTGTGGGGCGAGTTTTGGAAGCGCGCGGTCAACCCGGCTGAACAGAGCAAGGTGGCGGTTATGAATCCCGGCTTTGAGGTGCGTCCATCGGCACATGCTCGATCAGACGCAACGCAAGCGCGCGTTACCTTCTTTACCGCGCCCGCCCACGTCGCGCTCTTTTGGAATCCTTCGGTGGCAGTGTGGGAGACGGTAACCTTGCTCGATGCGTTGAGCGCGCGTGGACATTCGATTACCGTGCGCGTGCATCCGGCGGATCGCATCGAACTGTATCAACGAGCGTGGCGCAAGCATTGTGGACCTATCCCCGCGCGCGTCGGGTTTAATAAAGGCGGCTCGCTGGAGCCGGTGCTTGCCCAAACCGATGTGGCGTTGATGGCATTCTCGACCGTGTTTCTGAATTGCTTGGCGAGCGGCATTCCGGTGGTGGGGATGGGCTGGTACGATTTCATGTGGCGTCAAGCAATGATGGACGGCGGTTATATTCGTTTTGCCGATTCGATGGCAAGCGTGCCAGATGCAATAACCTCGCCGTCTTCGCTGCCCGCTTGGCACGCTTTACTGGCATAATGTTCATCGGATTCTGGAGACAACACCATGACACCCAATTTCCTGCGTTCGATGTCGCAGCAGCGCTGGTTCAAACTCGGTGCAATGCTCGTGTTTCTCGTCCTGTTCGGCGCGACGGTGTGGCAAGGTATTGTCAGTTCGTATCGGTTGTATCCCTCGGCATTACCGGGCTATCGCGTTCAGCCATTCGATTCAACGATTATGTGGGCAGGGACGCGCGCATTATTTTTGCAAGGCATCAGTCCGTACTCGCCCGCCGGCGACGCTATCGTCCAAACGCTGAACTTTGGACGACCGCTCCAACCCGGTGATGAAAAGTACGTCAAGGATGAACAACGCTTTGCGTACCCGCTCCATATTGCCTTGCTCTACTTGCCAACGATCGGCTTGAATTTTTCCGACGCACTCGTCGTCTTGGCATTTTTATTTTACGCCAGTTTTCTAGGCGCGGTGTGGCTGTGGTTTCGTTTGCTCGATTTCCCGCGCGACCCCTTTGTGCGCGTCTTGCTCATCGCTGGCTTGCTCACTTTGCCGGCAACGTACAGTAATTTCCAAGGCAGACAGCCAGCATTGTGGGTTTTCTTTTTTCTGACAGCCACCCTCTATCTCATGCGGTTGAATCATCGGCGCGCCGATCTACTTGCCGGATTCTTGCTGGCGTGGTCAACCATCAAACCACAAAGTTCAATCTTGGTCATTCTCTATATCGTGTTGGTTTACTATCTCTGGCGACGCGGTTGGCAGAAATCACTTCCCTTTCTCGCGGGGTTCTTTGGCACTGGCTTGCTCTTGCTTGGCGTAACGCACGCTCTCTTGCCCGGCTGGCTGTTTGAATTCTGGAATGCCCTCCGCGAATATCGCGGCTATGCCGGCGCAACCGGTGCGGAAAACTTGTTTGGTGTTGGCACCCCCATCGCGTGGGGCGCGGCAATCGTCAGTTTGCTCCTGTGGCTCACCCAAACGATTGATCTGCTTCGCCACCCTGAATGGCAGGAAGGGCATCTCATCACGCTGGCCACCGCAATGCTAGTCCAAGTGTTCGTTTTTCCCACGCATCCGTACAACCTGATCTTTGCGATTCCCATTTGGCTGCTGGGTTTCAAGTGGGCGTGGCGCGCGTGGGAAGCGCATTCAACCCGCGCTGCGCTTTTGCTCGGTGGGTTGGTGGTGCTCGGAGTCTATCTAGCGGACTTGGTGTGGTTTGTCATTTTGCAGGCAGATTCAAGTGGGGTGGTAGCAACGTTATCGGCGCGCGGACTACTCAGCCAACTCAGAGCCATTTTGCCGGGAAATTTTTATTGGACCCCGGTCGTGG
>JBBITT010000091.1:2038-4888 GCA_037440625.1 Chloroflexota bacterium | reverse complement strand
ATCCTCATCTTCACCTTCAGCCCGGTGCAATCCTTCATCAGCGAGGCGCGGCGTGCGGCGGATTTGTACGCGGGAAGCAAGATTCTATCGCAGTTAGCGAGCGCGGCGGGCAAAGCGATTGGCGAAACCAACTTGATCTTTCCCGCAAACTTGGACGCGAGCGACACGCCCAACAAACTGGTCGCGCGTGTGCCGTTTGACAATGCTTCCACAATCGCGGAACGTGCGAAGGAAGCGTTGCTCAAGAAATGGAAAGATGACATTGCAAAATCAGCGCGTGATGAATTAGCCAAATACGATCCCAAGCCTGATGAAACCTGGGACGCGATTTGGAATCGTCAAGTAGATCGCGTTTGGGAAATCTACTGGGCGGCGTGCATGATTGAAGGTGACGATTACAGCGCCGCGTACAAACAAGCCGGGCGCGCGCTCGATGCAGTCAAACGCACGCGCACATTTGACGCGGCGGAAGAAGATGGACTCAAGGATACGTTGAGCGGACGGCGTTCCGCGTTGCGGGTTGCAGACATTGAGGATTTACCGGCAAAAGAGAAAACGCTCACGAAGATTTGTAAAGAGTATTGGCGGCGAATTCATAGACAACTTGAGAATCCATCCCTGCTACGTCCTGACGGCAAAGAACGATTGGACACACTCGGCGCGGTCAAGCGGTTTTGCAAAATCGCCGACGCGGAAAATTTTGCGTCCGTCAGTATGGTTGCTACGAAAGAGTATGTGGAAAAAGCGACTAGCGCATTGGCGTTCCCACCATTCAGAACAGCGGTTGAGCAATTACTCCGCGAAGAAATTTATCGTGTCCGCAACGATGTGCTATGGCCCTACGATGGCGATTTGTTCTTCAGCGAAACGCTGACGGCAGAACGATTGAAAGACAGTTATGGTTTACAAAAGCCAGATCCGCACCAATTGGAACAAGCGCAACGCGCGCTTAAAAAATTGCACGACGAGATCGGTACGCCCTCGCCGTACTATGCCATCATCCAACTCGACGGCGACAGTATGGGTGAAGCGATTGATCGGTGTGAGGACGCTGAACAACACCAAGCGTTTAGCGAATCACTCGCAGATTTTGCAAAGCAAGTCCGCGATGATATTGTTGAAAAACATCACGGCACGCTCATCTACAACGGCGGCGATGATGTGCTTGCGCTCGCGCCGTTATCGCAAGCGTTGCCGCTCGCGCGCGCGTTAGGGGATGCGTTCAGCAAAACGGTTACGGGGTGCCACGCTTCCGCCGGCATTGCGATCGCCCATCACTTGTCTCCGCTGGATGTTGCGCTCGCGGCGGCGCGCAGTGCAGAGAAGCAAGCAAAAGGTATAGACGGCAAAAACGCGGTGTGCGTGCGCGCGCTCAAGCGAAGCGGTGAAACGCTAGAGGCGCGGAGTTCGTGGACAGCCCTTGCCGATAACTTTGAAAAAGTGGTTTCGTTCTTCATCGAAGACAACGCAACGCACACCAGCGCGTTGTCGTCACGATTGGTGTATGATGTAATTCGCTCGGCATACGCGCTGACGCAAGCGGATGAAAGTTTCCAAAGCGAATTGTATCGCTTGCTGACGCGACACCGCAATTCCAAACATCCGAACGCGCCGCAAGCCAAAGAATGGGCGGAGCGATTGACGCAATGGGCAAAGCAACTACCCAACCAATCGGAAGAACTCGCCAAGTGGCTCGCCATTGCGCGCTTTATCGCACAGGGAGGTGGTGAATGATGCAGTTGTTTCTCTCGCCGGCGGATGTGTGGCTGTTCCGCGACGGTCGCCCGTTCGATGCACAAAGCGATCATCGCGCCGCGAGTTTGTTCCCGCCGTATCCGAGCGTGATGCAAGGCGTGATTCGCTCGCATCAACTTGTCGTCAAAGGTGCTACTCTGCACGATTCCGAAGAAATCAAGAGATACGTTGGCACAGTGGACGATTACGGCAGTCTGCGAATGCGCGGTCCGTTTCTTGCCAAATGGGAAAAGAAGAATGACAAGTGGGAACTGACGCGCTACTTTCCGGTGCCAATGGACGTCGCGGTGAAAGATAAAATGTTTACGCCATTGAAGCTTGAGCAACTCGATCCCACCAAGTTTGTCACCAGCGCACAAACACCCAAGTTGCTCTGTGTCGATCCCGAAACCAAACCGACCAAAGAATCGCCGGGTGAATGGCTAACAGAAACGGAATTGATCAATTGCTTGAAAGGCAAGCCAGTTTCTGCGACCAAGACCAGCGATTTGTTCGCGCGTGAAACCCGCTTTGGCATTGGGCGCGATGATGCCACGCGCACAACGAAAGAAGGCGCGTTGTACGAAGCCGAGTTCATTCGTCCGTGCAAAAACATCGGCTTGTATCTCGAAGTGGATGGCTACGACGATTGGAAATCGCCGGGCGTTTTGCGAATCGGCGGCGAAGGACGCGGGGCGCGGTACGAAATAATCACCGCGCCTAAATTGCCCGAACCGAAAAAAGAATTGCGCGGTCAGTTCAAAATCTATTTCGCCACGCCAACGTATTTTGAAAACGGCTGGGTACCGAAAGATTGGCACAAGTTTTTCGAGGGCGATGTGGGACTCGTCGCTGCCGCGCTCAACCGCTATGAAAGTATTGGCGGATTCGATTGGGCGAAGAACGATCACAAAGCGGCGCGGCGTTATGTGCCAGCGGGCAGCGTGTACTATTTCCAAGTGAACGGAAACGGAACAGCGCAACTCAAAACCAATGCCATTACTGATTTCGGAGCCGAGATCGGCTTTGGTCAAATCTTTATCGAAGGAGAATAAAAATGTTTAACGCAACCCGAATGTTATTCATCTACGTTGAAACACCCTTGCACGTCGGTTC
>JBBITT010000091.1:0-1938 GCA_037440625.1 Chloroflexota bacterium | reverse complement strand
GCCGGCGCAATCTCGTTTGGCGACGCGCGCATTCTGCTTTTTCCCGTGCGTTCCCTCGCGGGAGTGTTCGCCTGGACGACGAGTGTGGACGCGCTGGAGCGATTCAAACGCGCGGCGCAGATTGCGAAACTCGATTTGAACGTTGCAATTCCGCCGGAACCGTCGAACGAAAACACGGCTTGGGTGAACGGCGATGTATTGAAAGCGGGTGACAGCGTTGTGCTGGAGGAATTTAGTTTCACGCCCGATATAACCCATGCCGCGACGATTCAAGCGATTGGCTCCTGGCTGGCACAACATGCGCTGCCGCAAACGGACGAGTACAAATACTGGGGCGATCAATTGCCGCACAAACTGTGCATCCTACCCGACGATGCGTTCCGCGATTTCGTGCAATACGGCACCGAAGTGCAAACGCACATCAAAATTGATCCCGACAAAAAGACCGTAGCAGGCGGCGCGTTGTGGACAAGTGAAAGTTTGCCGATGGATACGCTGCTGTATGCGCCAGTAATGGCGACGGATGCGCGAACCAAAGTGAATGGCAATGGCATGAAAGCAGACCAAGTACTGCAACGAGTTGTTGATTTGCGGATTGACCGCACGCAGTTGGGCGGCGACGAAACGACAGGGCAAGGATTCGTGGCATTGCGCTTTAGCAATGGAGGTGCGAAATGAGTCAACAACAATCACTCGAACAGAAACGCGCGGCAAGAGCGTGGGAGTGTGTTACCGATGTTCGCGATAATCACAAAGCATTCCGGAAAGATTATGGCTCGCTTGCACGCAGTGCGCCGGCAGATATTCAAAGCAATGGCTTGGGGCAGACACTCGCTTTTTGGCGCGCAAAAGGCAAAGAAGAACACAAGGCGATTTATGCCCACGTAACGGATTGGGTCAAAAAACAAATGAACGTGACTCAACCAGATTTGCTGGCCTGGGTGATGAGCCAAGCAAGCACTGATCAGTACCGCCAAGCGACCGCCGAAGCGATGGCATTCTTGCAGTGGCTCAAACGTTTCGCGGAAGCGGAACTGGGCGAGGAGAAATAACTATGCCACAACAAAAGCAACATTCGTCGTCGCCGCCGCGTGCCAAACCAGCACCGAGTTATCCGATTCCGCGCGGCGCGGCTGATGCGTTTCAAGCGCACAAAGGCAAATCGCCGCAAAACGCCGGCTTGATCTTTGATCGCTTTGCGCCGGACACGCGGGACAGCAACGAGGCGAAGAAGGATGGCTTGCGGCAAGTTGTGGACGCGGAGCAAAGAGCGGACACGCAACTGCTCGCCGCGCTCAACGCGCGCTGGACACTTGGCGCCAAATCAGTGAACGGAGAGCCGTTCAAATGCCAAACCGATTGGCGGTTCATCACGGGCTTGGGGCGCAAGGGACCGCTCGAAGCCGGATTCACATTCAATCGCTACGGCTTTCCCATTTTGCCGGGTAGCAGCGTGAAAGGAATTGCGCGCGCGTATGCGTTTTTCAAGTTGGCGGAAATATTGCAAGCCAAAGACTTGAATGCGCTGGACAAACTCTTGAGCGAAGATGATGCGGAAAAGTACGACAAGGCATTTGCAGAGCAATTCAGTGCCGCAACGCAAGAAGCGATCACGCAAGCTGATCAATTCCGCATCATCTTCGGCACAACTAGCAACGCGGGATGTGCGGTTTTCTTTGATGCGATTCCAGCGAGCAGACCCGTATTGCAGATAGACATTATGAATCCGCACTTCCCCAAGTATTATTCGGGCGATGAATTTCCAACCGACTGGCAAAGCCCGATTCCAGTTTTCTTTCTCACCGTCGCGCCGCAAACAGAATTTTGGTTTGCGGTTGGTTGGCGTGGTGCGCCAAACCAAGACTTGCAAAAGAAGGCGCAGGATTGGTTAATTGGCGGCTTGACCGAACTGGGCGCGGGCGCAAAGACGAGCGCGGG
>JBBITT010000090.1:0-4903 GCA_037440625.1 Chloroflexota bacterium | reverse complement strand
CTGAAGAGAACAAGCGCTTGAGTCGAATTTGTTCGCCGATCACCAATGCCTCCACCTTACGGGTTTTCCATCACCTGACATACTTCCGGCGCGAAGGACAACCAGACGCGTTGATGGTGCGCTAACGCGGCACGATTTGCCGCGACCACATCGGCAACGACGCGCATGCCGTTCACATCAACCGCGATCCGCGTGATCGGTCCGAGGAATGTGATCGTTTGTATGGTGCCTTCCAGAACATTGGGCTGATCTGCATCCGGCGCGGTTGTGTGAAGTGCGATGTTCTCGGGTCGCACTAACACAACCACCTTACGTGAATCGCCTAGATTTGAAGGAACCGGTACGCACAACAAAGTTTCGCCAAAGCGAACCTGGGTGCGGTCAACAACATCACCATTTAACTGATTCGCTGTGCCGATGAATGCAGCAACAAACCGTGTCTTGGGTTGGCGATAGATTTCTTCCGGTCTCTCCAGTTGCTCGATCAGACCTTGATTCATAACGACCACGTGGTCAGAAATAGAAAGAGCTTCTTCTTGATCATGGGTGACGTAAACCGTCGTGATACCTAAATCAAGTTGAATCTTGCGAATCTCGCCCCGCAACGCTACGCGTACTACCGCATCAAGGGCAGATAAAGGTTCGTCGAGCAACAAGACGCGCGGACGAATCGCCAAGGCACGCGCAAGTGCGATGCGCTGCTGCTGTCCCCCGGAAAGTTGATGCGGATACCGTTTGCCAGCGTCCGCGAGTCGCACTAACGCTAACATCTCCTGCACGCGTTCTTCGATTTCCGCTTTAGGATGACCCGTTACCTCGAGTCCAAAAGCCACATTATCGCGTACAGTCATATTGGGGAAAAGTGCATACGCCTGAAAAACCATCCCGGTGCCGCGTTTGTTCGGCGGGACAGCCGTGATGTCTTCCCCATCGAGCGTAATCGTCCCCGTGTCCGGCGTTTCAAAACCGGCGATCATCCGGAGCGTTGTTGTTTTGCCGCAACCCGAAGGACCCAATAGAGAAACGAATTCGCCTTTTTCTACGGCGAGATTAAAATCCTTGACAGCGGCAACCGCACCAAAGAATTTGGAAACATTTCTCACTTCGAGATAAGCCATACCAATTCCTCTTTAACGTGCACCGAGAGCTTCTTCCATTGGTTTGCGTCCACGTCCACTCACCCACAGAATTGCAAGCGAGGCGATCCACGCAACGGTAAACGAAATGACGGAAAGGGCTGCCGCGACCCGTCCATCGCGTTTGGTAAACTCGACGAGCAACACGGGAAAGGTCTTGAAACTCGCACCGGTGATTAGGTTCGCCAAGGTGAATTCGGCAAAGACCGTTGCAAAGACGAGAAGCGCACCACTGAGAATGCCGGGCAAGATATTGGGCGCGATCACGCGCATTAGAATTTGAAGGGTGTTGGCTCCCAGATTCAATGCCGCTTCGGTCAACGTATGCACATCAATAGCCATCAAACTATTCGACACCGGGCGATACATGAACGGCATTGAGAAAATCACACAGCCGCTGATGAGTAGAAAGGGTGAGCGCGCAAGTGGCGCAAAGTTATACACCCGAATCAAAGCAAGGGCTAAAACGACAGCCGGGATTCCAAAGGGCAGAATCATCAACAGATCGAGCAGAGGTTTTGCCGAAGGTAGGCGCACATGCACCCAGTACGTGGTTGGCACGATAAACAACACATCGATAATCACCGCGGAGAATGAAACGATGAACGAATTAGTGAGCGTGATGCTAAAGTACGGATGGTCAAACGCGGTCTGATACCATTCGAGCGTGTACCCTTCCGGCAGAATCGAAACGTCCCATTTGGTTGCCAGCGAAAAAACGTATGTCGCGATAATCGGGATCAGCATATAGGCGACGAAGAATCCAATAAGCAAGAGCTGGAAAATAGAATTGCGTTGCCTCATCTGCAATTCACCTCCATCACTTGGCCCAGCGCCGCGCCCGATTGTTTGCAACGTGATAAATTGCCATGCACACACCCATAATGAGCAGGGAGACCACTGCCATCGCATCGCCGGCGCCGGGATCGTGGAGTACTTCGCCGGTGACGGTGAACGCAATTTGAATTGTGATCAGGGTAATGTTTGATCCACCCAAGGTCCACGCGGTGGCATACGCGCCAAACGCATTCGCAAAGAGCAATACGACGCCGGCGATCAGCGAAGGCGTGAGAATGGGCAGACCGATCCGCCGCCAGTACTGCAACGAATTTGCACCGAGATTGTGTGCAGATTCCCACCACTCGCGTCGCAAGCCGGCGAATGCCGGGATGATCAACAGAATCATCAAGGGAAGTTGAAAGTAGAGATACGCCAGAATCAGTCCCGAGTACGAGTAGATGCTGAACGTCGGATAGAGTTTGAGCCCCAAGTATTTCTCAAACGCGAGTGTGACCACCCCGCTCGATCCCAGAATCACGATGAAGGCAAACGCCAGCGGTGCTCCCGCAAAATTTGTGGTAACGTCAGAAAGCGCAAGCAGAATTTCGCGGAGGCGCACAGAAGGCAATCGAAAAATGGCGTATCCGATCAGGAGGCCTAGGATCGCACCGAGGAGCGCAGTAATCGCAGAAATCTGGATGCTGTTCCAAAACGAACGGACGTAAATCGGCGCGCTAATCTTTTCATAGTTGCTCAACGAGAACGCGCCAGCCTTGTCGGTAAAACTTCCGAGCAACAGCAACAAGACCGGAACAATTTCAAAGACAAGGCAGAAGACTAGGAAGGGGACAACGCCTGCCCAGGCGGTTAGTTGTTTGCGTGGGTGGTGCGAAAAGGACATCCGCATTGATCTCCTCGAATTTAATTATCACACGAAATATTCTGAATGTCAACTGTTTTTGTTATGATTCTGTTTGTTGACAGAGAAAAAGGTGAATGATATAATACAAATCAGAACATTTAGCGCGGATGGTCGAAAAAAATGCATCGGATTGCCCACCAACGCCGATTGGAAATTGCACAACAAGTTCAGAATCAGGGATCAGTGCGCGTTGCCGAATTGATGCGTGTGTTTCGCGTGACGGATACCTCAATCCGCCGAGATTTGGAAATCCTCGAGTCGCAGGGGCGTCTGCGGCGGATCCACGGTGGCGCCGTAGCGATTGGGCGGTCGCAAGCCCCGCAATCATTTCAAGTCAAATTGCGCGAGCATCCACAGGAAAAGGCACGCATCGGCGCGGCGGCGGCGCGACTTGTGCAAGCCGGGGAAAGCATTATCCTCGATTCAGGTACGACCGTCCTCGAAGTGGCTTTGCATTTGCCTAAGAACCACACGGGGCCAACCCCATTGACCATTGTCACCAACTCGTTGCCCGTTACCGTCGAATTGCAAAACTGGAATTCAATTCACTTGAATTTGCTGGGGGGTATTTTGCTTCCCGATTTTCAAGCGACCGTTGGACCACAAACGATTGCCAACCTGCGTCGCATTCAAGTGGATAAGGCGTTCATCGGGTGCGATGGATTGTCGCTGTCGCATGGCTTGACCACGCCGCATATGCTTATCGCCGAAGTAGGACGCGTGATGGCGGAGGTTGCGCGCGAAGTAATTGCCGTGGCTGATTCAAGTAAACTGGGGCGCGTGGGCTTTACACCGATTGTGCCACTGAACCAGGTTCAAAAATTGATTACTGATTCAGGGGCTTCAACAACTCTACTCGATGAAATCCGCGCGACAGGGATAGAAGTGATTGTGGTGTAAACCAAGCGCTGACAGATTTCGGAAACCTGTCAGCGCTATTTCTATTTGGGAGAATCCATTGTGACCCAACTGGCTGACGTTACACAATTTATCGAAACGATCCGCGCTCATACTGGGGCAGGCAAATTTTTTCAACCAGATAGAACTATTTACCTCAGCCGCGCGCCCGGACGACTCGATCTGATGGGCGGTAACGATGATTATACCGGCGGCTTGGTTTTTGAGACGACGATTCGTGAAGCCACGCGCGTTGCCGTCCAGTTGCGCGACGACACCAGAATTTGCTTACTCAATCCCCAGATGCGTGCCCAGGGTTGGCATGAACTCGTCGAGTGTTCGTTGACGGACTTGGCAACGGATGCCGGGATGCGTCCGTTGGATAAAGTGCGTGCGTTCATCAACGCCGACCCAAGGCAACAATGGATCGCGTACGTCATTGGTGCATTGTACCTTTTGAAAAAAGAATTCCCAGCACGTATCATGCGTGGCGTTTCCGTCTTTCTCGAATCGGATGTGCCGCTGGGCAAAGGGGTAAGTTCATCGGCTGCTCTTGAAGTTGCCGCCATGAAAGCGATCGGAGCAGCGTTTGGGATTCGGATCGAAGGAGTGCAATTGGCACTGTGGACGCAATGGGTTGAGAACGCCATCGCACAATCAGCGAGTGGTGTGATGGATCAAATCACCGTTGTGCTGGGTGATCAAGATCATTTCGTTCCGCTGGTGTGCCAACCGTGCTTGCCGGAACCGCTCGTCAAACTGCCGGCGCCGATGCGCATCTGGGGTGTGGATTCGGGTGTGCGTCATTCTGTTGCTGGCATCGCGTACGAAGTCGCGCGCGCGGCAACGTTTATAGGATATCGCTTACTCTGCGATTGGGAAAATTTGTCGCCAACGTACGATGATACCGGAGCGTTGCCGCGGTACACCGATCCGCACTGGAAGGGTTATCTCGCCAATCTCGATCTGGCAACGTATCGCGCCAAGTACGAAACCCGATTGCCGGAGCAAATGCTTGGGACTGATTTCATCGCCAAGTATCCAATCCATCTTGATCCATTCACCCCCGTACGCCCCGAGGTAGTATATCCGGTGCACGCCTGTACACGCTATGCGGTCGAAGAAAATTTTCGCGTTCACTTGTTCGTCGAGTTGTTGTTGCACAAGC
>JBBITT010000089.1:0-4989 GCA_037440625.1 Chloroflexota bacterium | reverse complement strand
CGGATACGGCGTTGCGCACTGCGGATGCCGGTTATCTCACGCGCCGCTTGGTGGATGTGGCGCAAGAAGTCATCATCTACGAAGATGATTGCGGGACGAATGCCGGGATTTGGATTGACGCCGGCTCCAAAGAACGCACCGGCGAAAGTTTTGCCGAACGGGTGATGGGGCGTGTAGCGGCGCAATCTATCGCAGATCCCAAGACCGGCGAAATCATCATTCCCGCCGGCGAAATGATCACCGAACACAATTGGAATGCGGTCGAAAAAGCCAAGGTGGAGCGTGTGTATGTGCGCAGCCCGTTGACCTGCCAAGCGCGGTACGGCGTTTGCGCCAAATGTTACGGTAGCGATCTGGCGCGCGGCGGTCTCATTGCCAAGGGTGAAGCGGTAGGCATTATCGCTGCACAGTCTATCGGCGAGCCGGGCACGCAGTTGACATTGCGCACCTTCCATACCGGCGGTGTGGCGGGCGCAGAAGACATCACCAGCGGTTTGCCGCGCATCGAAGAATTGTTTGAGGCGCGCGATCCCAAAGGCGAAGCGTTGATGGCAGAAATAGATGGCGTCGTGGAACTCTACAACGAAGATGACGAACGCAAACTGCGTATCGTCAACTCACGTATCGAAGAAGATGAATACCCGTTGCCCAAAGGCACCAAGCCAACGATCGAGGATGGCGACGAGATCGAAAAAGATCAAGTCATTGCCCAAGGTGATCAAGACATTGTTGCCAAAGCCGAGGGCAAAGCATTCATCGAAAAAGATCGCATTGTGGTACGCCGTGAAATTCGTGACGAAGTGGTGCTGGATGTGCCGGCATCGGCGCGGTTGCGTGTGGAAGAGGGTCAAGCGGTCAAAGCGGGTGATCAGTTGACCGATGGTTCCAAGAATCCGCGCGAGATTCTGCGCATCTTGGGCAAGGAAGCCTGCGAGATGTACCTTGTCGAAGAGGTGCAACGCGTGTACCGCTCGCAAGGTGTGAATATTCACGACAAACATATCGAAGTGATTGTCAGCCAAATGTTGCGCCGCGTGCGGGTGCGCTCCTCCGGCGATACCGACTTGTTGCCCGGCGAAATCTTGGATCGCAAGGCATTCGAAGAACGGAATGCGCGCGTGATCGAAGCCGGCGGTAATCCGGCAACCTCGCAACCGATTTTGCTTGGCTTGACGCGCGCCGCACTCGCCACCGAATCGTTCTTGGCGGCGGCTTCGTTCCAAGAAACGTCGCGTGTCTTGACCGATGCGGCGGTACGGGGTCGCGTGGACCAGTTGCGCGGCTTGAAGGAAAATGTCATCTTGGGCAAGTTGATTCCGGTGGGGACCGGGTTCAAACCCATGTCCACGACCTTGATTGATCTGGGACCCGCGCCCACTGTAACCGTAGATGACATTACGGACGAAGCCAGCGAACTGGCGGCGTAATTTGACACGAATCAGGTAATTGCGTATAATCCGCGTCCGTGAGTCGTGATAGCAAGTATGTCGCACGCATACAGGATGAACTTGCTGTCTGCAAACGGCGGCTCACGTTTACTGAGGTCACCCGCCTTCTCTAGTTTGAGGAAGGTGGAAAAGGATTCCGCAAACAATCGTTGTCCGTGAGAGAAAACGCGGAGACGCGATTGAGGGAGCGGAAGCCGGTGAACCCAAAGTCCGCTTGGGAAGTTAAAAATGCCCCTTCCTTCGCGTGGAGCAGCAAGACGCGCCACGCGAACCTCCAAAAGCGGAGGGGCATTTTGTTGCCTAAAACAGGCAAGAATGTAACGGAGGATTAGGTGCCAACCATCAATCAATTAGTTCGCAAAGGTCGCAAGCCGCAGAGCAAAAAGACCAAATCGCCCGCGCTGCGCTTTACGTTGAATACCTTGCGCAACAAGCAGGAGCGTGGCAAGGGTTCGCCGCTCAAGCGCGGTGTCTGCACAGTTGTGCGTACCATGACGCCCAAGAAGCCGAACTCGGCGTTGCGCAAGATCGCGCGCGTGCGCCTGACGAACGGCATCGAAGTAACCGCGTACATTCCGGGCGAAGGGCATCAATTGCAAGAGCACTCGGTCGTGCTGATTCGTGGCGGTCGTGTTAAGGATTTGCCCGGCGTGCGCTATCATATTGTGCGCGGCGCGCTCGATACGACCGGCGTCGACAAGCGGCGTAAGGGGCGCAGCAAGTACGGTGCCAAGCGACCGAAAGAATCAGCGGCGGCAGCCGCCTAACCTAGTGTCTAGGAACTAGCGACTAGATTGTTGGAGGAGTTTTTCAAATGCCCCGACGTGGAAAAGTTGAGCACCATCCCGTTGCTCCGGATAGCAAATACAATAGTGTGATGTTGCAATCGTTTATCAATCGTGCGATGACACGCGGTAAAAAGAATACGGCGGCGCGTGTGGTGTACGGTGCCTTGGATATTGTGGCGGACAAGACCAAAAAGAATCCACTCGAAGTCTTTGAAACGGCGTTACGCAACGCCGGTCCCAGCATCGAAGTGCGGCCCCGCCGCGTAGGTGGGGCAACGCTCCAAGTTCCCGTTGAAGTGCCTGCCGCGCGCCGAACCGCGTTGGCGATGCGCTGGATTATTCAATTTGCGCGCGCACGGAGTGGCAAGAACTTTAGCGAAAAATTGGCGGCTGAATTGTTGGATTGTGCCGCCAACCAAGGTTCGACCATTAAGAAAAAAGAAGAAACGCACAAGATGGCAGAAGCCAACCGCGCGTTTGCGCATTATCGTTGGTAATGGGTAATGGTTCGCTACGGCATACACGCCACGTAGCCCGTGTTGCGTAGGACGTGTTCCGTCCGTTAAATTGATTGAGAGTAGTGTGGCAAGACTAGTTCCGCTCGAAAGAATTCGAAATATCGGTGTGATTGCGCACATTGACGCCGGCAAGACGACCGTCAGTGAGCGCATTCTGTACTACACCGGCAAAACATATAAAATCGGCGAAGTGCACGAAGGCACGGCGGTGATGGACTGGATGGAACAAGAACGCGAACGTGGCATCACCATCACCGCTGCCGCGACGACCGCTTCGTGGCGCGATCATCAGATCAATCTGATTGATACGCCCGGTCATATTGACTTTACCGCCGAAGTGCAACGCTCGTTGCGAGTTCTGGACGGTGGAATCGTCGTATTCGATGCGGTTGCCGGCGTTCAACCCCAATCCGAAACCGTCTGGCGTCAAGCCGATCGCTTTGGCGTGCCGCGATTGGCGTTCGTCAACAAGATGGATCGCATCGGGGCAAATTTCTTTCGCACGATTGAGATGATTGTGGATCGTCTGGGTGCGCATCCGGTCGCGATTCAATTGCCCATCGGCGCGGAATCGGCGTTTGAAGGTTTTGTAGATTTGTTGACGATGCAAGAAGTGGTTTACGCCGAAGATCCCGATGTTCCGCCGGAAACACGCCCTCTGCGACCGGCGTTGCGAGAAGAAGCCGCCAAGCGGCGCGCGCAAATGGTGGAAGCGATTGCGGAAACTGATGAAACCCTCACCGAAAAATATTTGGAAGGGCAAGACATCGCGGAAGCCGAACTGCGCGCCGCGTTACGCCGCGCAACGATTGCCGGGAAACTTGTGCCGGTATTGTGCGGTGCCGCGCTCAAGAACAAGGGCGTGCAAGCCGTCCTAGATGCCGTCGTAGATTTTCTGCCATCGCCCGTAGACATCCCGCCGGTGCGAGGTACGCATCCCGATCATCCCGAACAAGAGGAAATTCGACACGCGGATGATAACGAACCAGCGGCAGCGCTCGCCTTCAAAATTGTAACCGATCCCTATGTGGGTCGTTTAGCATACATTCGGGTTTATTCTGGCAAGATTGCCACCGGTCAAGCCTTGGTCAACACCACGCGCCGCAATCAACGCGAGCGGATCGGGCGCTTGGTGCGGATGCACGCCAACTCACGCGAAGAAATCAGCGAAGTGTTGGCGGGCGATATTGCCGCGATCATCGGACCTAAGAATACCTTTACCGGCGATACGCTGTGTGACGCGGAAAAACCGATTCTGCTCGAACCGATCAAATTTCCAGAGCCGGTCATTTCTGTGGCGATTGAGCCACGCACCAAAGCCGATCAAGATAAAATGGCAGAGGCGCTGCGGCGCTTGGCAGAAGAAGACCCCACCTTCCGCGTCCGCACCGATGAAGAAACGGGCCAAACGCTCATCAGCGGAATGGGGGAATTGCATTTGGACGTCATCGTGGATCGTATGATTCGCGAGTTCAAAGTGTGGGCGAATGTGGGCAAGCCCCAAGTGGCGTATCGCGAAACAATTACGCGCCCCGTCAAAACCGAAGGTCGCTTTGTACGCCAGACCGGCGGGCGGGGTCAGTACGGTCATTGCTGGCTCGAACTCGAGCCGTTGGAAAAAGGCAAAGGCTTTGAATTCGAAGATGCAATTCGTGGTGGTGCGATTCCCAAAGAATATATCCCTGCCATCGAAAAAGGGGTGCGCGAGGCACTCGATAGCGGTGTCATTGCCGGTTATCCGGTCGTAGATATCAAGGCGCGCTTGGTGGATGGCTCGTATCACGAAGTGGACTCGTCAGAAATGGCATTCAAGATTGCTGGCTCAATGGCACTCAAAGCCGGCGTACAAAAAGCCAGCCCGGTTCTGCTTGAACCGATTATGAAAGTCGAAGTGGTCATCCCGGAAAACTTTATGGGTGACATTATCGGCGATTTATCATCGCGCCGCGCCCACGTGGAAGGAATGGAATCGCGCGCGGGCGGAGTAACCGCCATCCGTGCCTTTGTGCCCTTAGCCACGATGTTTGGTTATGCCACCGATCTGCGCTCCATCACGCAAGGTCGTGGAACATTTACGATGGAATTCGATCACTATGATCAACTTCCGGCAAATATCGCCGAAACAATCATCGGCGGACGAAAAGCCGGCGCTTAACTACTGTTCAGCAAAAGGGAGTTAAAATGGCAAAAGCAAAATTTGAACGCACCAAACCACATGTGAACGTGGGTACGATT
>JBBITT010000088.1:0-5253 GCA_037440625.1 Chloroflexota bacterium | reverse complement strand
ATGTGCCTAGTCCCGTCAATCCACCCAGCGGCTGTCGTTTCCACACGCGCTGTCCCATCGCGATTGAAAAATGCAAGACCGTCGATCCGGAATGGCGCGATGCCGGCAACGAGCATTGGGTGGCGTGCCACTTGGCGTAATGCCAGCCGCAAGTACTTGCGCGCAAGTTTGTTCGACCAGCGGCGCGGATGCGCCGGACAAATTCGATGCATCCGCGTCAATAAATTGACACTCTGAAACGGTTGTGATATAGTTTTGGCGCGAGCACGTTTTTGACTGATCGAGTGAATATGCAAGGGGGTGATGCCTAGCTCAAATGTAATTTGAAAGAGTTCATCGATTCTGATTGTTCAAATCTCTCAGGAGGAGAAGATGAAAAAGCTCGTACTGTTCGGACTGCTCGCTTTGGTCATCGCGTCTTTCGCGGTGGCTTGCGCCGCGCCCGCTACAGCGCCCGCGCCCGAAAAAGTGACAGTCAAGGAAACCGTCATCGTCGCCGGCACGCCGCAGGTCGTGGAAAAAGTGATTACCGCGACTCCCGGACCGACCGCCGCACCGAAGCCAACCGAAGCGCCCAAGCGCGCGAATGTGGTGCGCGTGAACTCCGGCGGTAGCGGCGATATTCCGTCGCTCGATCCCAACGTCGCCGAAGACACCTCGTCGATCACCGTGATCGAAAACTCGTTCATCGGCTTGACCCGCTTGAACGAAGTGGACAGCTCGTTAGGACCGGGTATGGCGACCAAGTGGGACATTTCGCCGGACGGCAAGACCTACACGTTCACGCTCCGCAATGACGTGCCCTGGGTCAAGTACGATGGCGCGAAGAAGCAGGTCGTCAAAGTCCAAACTTGCCCGGACAAAGACGGCAAGACCAAAGACCGCGTGGTGACTGCCAAGGACTTTGAATATGGTATCCTGCGCGCGTTGAATCCCAAGACCGCCTCGCCCTACGCCTACGTGTTGGGCTTTGTCGTTGATGGCGCGGACGCGTACAATTCCGGCACTATCACCGACACGGCTAAAGTGGGCGTGAAAGCGGTCAACGACACGACCCTGCAAGTCAAGTTCATCAGCGACGCCGCGTACAACCTCAACATCGCCGGTCTCTGGACCGCGTATGCGACGCCCAAGTGGGTGATCGAAGGCGATGACTGCAACACCGCGCGCGCCGAACGCTGGACTGAACCTGGTTTCTTCCAATCGTACGGTCCGTACACGCTTAAAGAATGGGTGCACGATTCGACCTTGACCATCACCAAGAATCCCTTCTGGCCCGGTCAAGCCAACATCCCGCAAGCCAAAGTGCAAGACGTGGTCTTTAGCATGTTGGACGAAGCGCCCGCGATGGCGGAATTTGAAGCCGGCAACTTGGACGCCGCCGCTGTGCCCTCCGCCGACATGGATCGCGTGAAAGCCGATCCGAAACTGTCCAAGCTGTTGACGATTGCACCGAGCGCCTGCACGTACTATCTGGGTTTCAATACCCAATCCAAGTTCATCCAAAACGCGAACTTGCGCCGCGCCTTGTCGTTCGCGGTGGATCGCCAGAAACTGATCGACACGGTGCTCAAGGGTGGTCAGGAACCTGCACAATGGTTTGGTCGCCCCGGCATCGCCGCCGCGCCGACGATGAAAGACAGCCCGGACCTCGGCGTCAAATTCAACGTTGCCAAAGCCAAGGAATATCTCGCCACCGCGTTGAAAGAACTCAACACCACCGCCGACAAGTTGGACTTGACCTACATGTTCAACACGTCGTCTGGTCACCAAAAGATCGCCGAGTTCGTGCAACAACAGTGGAAAGACAATCTTGGCTTGAACGTCAAGTTGACCAACCAGGAATGGAAAGTCTACTTGGTCACCACCAAGAGCGCGGACACCCCGCAAATCTTCCGCATGGGTTGGTGCATGGACTATCCGGATGAAAACAACTTTATCAACGAAGTTGTGGCGGTCGGTGGTTCGCAGAATCCCGCCAAGGGCGGCGTGCCGACCGGTGGGTTCATGTGGAAGAACGACAAGTTCGAAAAACTGGTGAAGGATGCGGCAGTCGAGAAGGATCCCAAGAAACGTCTCGACCTCTACAAGCAAGCCGAACAAATCATCACCGTTGACGATCCGGTCATGATTCCGCTGTATTGGTACACTCGTGTAACCGTGACACAACCGTGGATCAAGCGCACGTTCTCCGTGGGCGGTCACGAAATCTTCTACAACTGGGAAGTTACACAGTAAATCGCGCATTGTCGATGGGATGGCGCTGACCAGCGCCATCCCATTCAATCTAGCCCGGCATCGCCAACGGGGACACGCCGGGAAATATTTTTGTCTGCTCTGCCAAGCGAGGCAAGCGTACGGCACTCAACGGCGAGGGCAATTGGGTCTAGTTTTTGGAGGACGCTATGGGGCGTTTCATTATTCGTCGTCTCTTGTGGATGTTTCTCGTTCTACTTGTGGTTTCATTTGTAACCTTTTTTCTGATGCACCAAGTACCGGGCGGTCCGTTCGATTCGGAAAAAGCGCTACCGGCGGAAATCTTGGCAAATATGCGCGCACGCTATCACCTCGATTGGCCCCTCTGGCAACAGTACGTGCAATACGTGTACGATGTGCTCGTCCCGCGCGTAACGACGGAAAAACCGACCGGCTCGGTACTCGATTCGTTCTTGATCGATGCGCAAGTTGGCGATTATTATTTTCGCTGGATGAATTTTGGACCGTCTTATACAAGTAAGAGCCGCAGTGTGAATGACATTTTTCGAGACCAATTGCCGGTCTCGTTTCAACTGGGCGTCATGGCGGTCCTCTTCGCAATGTCAATTGGCATTCCGCTCGGCGTCATTGCCGCGCTGAAACAAAATACCATTTTTGATTATTTGGGCATGGGCATTGCCATCCTCGGCGTCTCGGTGCCGGCGATTGTAATGGGACCTCTGCTCGTATGGATATTTGGGGTGACCCTCAAATGGTTGCCGCCAACCGGCTGGGGTGCCAAGCCGCCGTACTTTTTGGGCATTCTCCCCAGCGACATTTCGATTGATTACTTTAAATATGCCTTGATGCCGGCAGTTGCGCTGGGGATGGGCGGTTCGGCGTTGTTGGCGCGGCTCACGCGGGCAAGTTTGCTTCAAGTGATTCGCGAAGATTACATTCGCACCGCGCGCGCCAAAGGTCTCGCCGAGCGCGTCGTCATCGTCAAGCACGCGTTGCGCAATTCATTGATTCCGGTGGCAACCGTGCTGGGTCCGTACTTTGCCGCCATCGTGACCGGCACCTTCGTCGTCGAACTGATCTTTGGTATTCCCGGCTTGGGCAAATATTTTGTCACGAGCATCAGTAATCGCGATTATCCGGTGATTATGGGGACGATTTTGCTGTACGCGGTGGTGTTGGTCATCGCCAACGTCATCGTCGATATCGTGTACGCCTTTTTGGATCCCCGCATCCGGGTTCAATAGAAACGAGGAACGCTATGACAACCAGTGCTTCTGCACAACCGCTCGGCGCGCAAACCATCACGCGCCGCGAAACAAACTTGTGGCAAGATGCCTTTTCCCGTTTGATTCGCAATCGCGCCGCGATGATCGGCGGGATCATCATTTTGCTTTTGGTGTTGATGTACATCTTTGCGCCAGTGATTGCGCCCAAACCGTACGATGTCCAAGTGTCGCAGGATAACAACGCCGTGCCGCAATGGCTGGTCACGCTGTTTCCCAGCACGGCGGGCTATGCTAAAATCAACAATAACTATTTGCTCGGCGCGGACGATTTGGGGCGCGATGTGTTGAGCCGCCTCATTTACGGCTCACGCATTTCCCTGACCGTGGCGTTTGTGGGACCGATTCTGGCATTGCTGATTGGGTTGGTGTATGGCAGTATCTCTGGCTTTTTCGGCGGGCGCGTGGACAATTTGATGATGCGTTTTGTGGACGTGATGTACGCGTTTCCGTCTTTGCTCTTGATCATTTTGATGATGGCGTTCTTCCGGTCATCGTTCGCCGGCATCGCGGAACCCGGCTCGCTGAAATATATGATGAATGAACTCGACTCGCGCGTCGGTGGTCTGTTATTCATCTTTGTTGGCATCGGCATTACGTCTTGGATGGGGATGGCGCGGCTCGCGCGCGGGCAAATGTTGTCTTTGCGCGAAAAAGAATTTGTGGAAGCGGCGCGCGCGCTCGGCGCAACCGATTTGCAAATCATCTTCAAGCACATCCTGCCCAACGCGATTGGTCCGCTCATCGTTTCGGAAACGCTGGCGATTCCCGGCTACATTTCCACCGAAGCGTTCCTGAGCTTTATCGGTCTGGGCGTCAATCCGCCGACGCCGTCGTGGGGCATTATGATTTCCGACGGCGCGCGCGTGATTCGCACCTATCCGCACCTCGCGCTCTTGCCCGGCTTGGCGCTTGCCATCACGATGTTTGCGTTCAACTTTTTGGGCGATGGTCTGCGCGATGCGCTCGATCCGCGAATGCGCGGCACCAGCTAACCGCATCGCGCTGGCACGTTGGATTCTTTGCAAAAGCCGATCCGTTGCAGGGTTGGCTTTTTTGCTAGGGGTCGTATGAGGATTGTTGGGGGGCTGTTCGTTACCCTTTGGCTAGTTTTGTTTGCGTTCGCGATTCAAACGAGCGCCGTGCAAAGTGTCTCCGCCGATGCCGGCGATCAACTCGCACGCGGCAAAGAAATGTTTCACATTCGTTGCGAACCGTGCCACGGCGATGTGGGGCAGGGACTCGCGTTGTGGCGCTACACCTGGGCGCCCGAAGACCAAAACTGTTCGCAGTACAAGTGCCACGCCTTGAATCATCCGCCGGACGGCTTTTATATGCCCAACGATGCGCCGCCGATTATTGGCGAAGGGACGCTCCAGCCGTTTGCCACTGCGCGCGAATTGTACGCGTTCATCAGCAAAGCGATGCCGTTCGACAAGCCGGGCGAATTATCGCCGGAAGATTATTGGGCAGTCACCGCGTTCTTGTTGCAACAAAACAACAAACTGCCGGCAGGCACACGCTTGGATGCTTCTAACGCCGCGAGCGTGATCGTCAATCCAGCGTTGATTGCCGCCGCACCCACGCCCGTGCCCACGCCGGCAGTCAACGCACCCACGCTCGATTCGAATGCGGTGTGGGGAATGGCGGCGGGCGTCGGCGTCATTCTCTTTGCAATTTTCAATTATCTCAGGCGTCGCTGTCACCTAGGCGGTGGGTTGAGATGAAAAAGACAAGGTTCTCTGGTAGAATT
>JBBITT010000087.1:0-5268 GCA_037440625.1 Chloroflexota bacterium | reverse complement strand
AAGGCTCATGACTGGCTATCTCCCTTGACGTTTGGACGGGTTTGAAAGATAATGCGAGCAGAAAGCGAGGTTCTGTGACCCAACAACCATTCCGCTGGGGCATTCTGAGTACCGCCAAGATTGCCCGGCGTGCTGTGATTCCAGCCATTCAACAATCCAACAACGGTATCGTTGCCGCGATCGCTAGCCGTGATGCCAACACCGCGCAAGAGGCGGCACAGGCGTTGAACATTCCGCGTGCCTTTGCTTCGTACGAAGCCATGCTCGAATCGCCGGACATTGATGCGGTGTACATTCCGCTGCCCAATCATCTCCACAAGGAATGGACGATTCGTGCGGCACAGCATGGCAAACACATCTTGTGCGAGAAACCGTTTGCGCTGAATGTGAGCGAAGTAGATGAGATGATCGCGGCGGCAAGGCAACATCGCGTTTTGTTGATGGAAGCGTTCATGTATCGCTTTCATCCCCAGTTTGCGCGTGTGCGCGAGTTGATCGCCGCAGGTGCGATTGGCAAGGTGCAAGTGATTCGTAGCGCGTTCTGTTACACGATGAATCGCCCCAACGATATTCGTGCGAAAAAAGAAATGGGCGGCGGCGCGCTGATGGATGTAGGGTGCTATTGTGTGAATATGGCACGCTGGATTGCCGGCACCGAACCGCAGCGCGTTCAAGCCACACTGATCAAACGCCCGCATGACGAGGTGGACGATGCGTTTGCCGGCATCCTCTATTTTCCCAACGACGTGCTGGGAATTTTCGATTGTAGTTTTCGCACCGATTACACCGAGTGGTTGCAAATTCAAGGCACCGAAGGTCGCTTGGATATTCCACGCCCCATCAAGCCGCTCCCACAGCAAACCGAAATCATTTTACGCACCGGCGAAAAGGGCGATGCCTTTGCCACGCAAACGATTATTTCTGTCCCTGCCGCCAATCACTATCAATTGATGGTGGAACATTTCGCCGATGCCGCGTTGAACGGCACGCCGTTGCGGTATCCCCCTGAACTCGATCGCAACAATATGGTGGTGATTGATGCGCTGTTTCACGCGGCAGAGTGAAAAAAGATGGCGGGCATTGCGCCCGCCTTTTTTATCGCGTGAGGTATCGCCGCGCCGCTTCGGCGAGCAATGCCGCGCCCGTGGGCAAGACATTTTCGTCAATATCGAACACGGCGTTGTGGTGCGGACGATGCACGTTATCTTTTTTGGCACCCAAGTTAAAAAAGGTCGCTGGTTTCGCGCGTGCCATAAAACTAAAATCTTCCGCACCCATTTGCATACTCGCTTCGTGAACGAACTCGACGCTCATCAAGTTCGATGCCATCGTGCGGATAAACTCTGCCATTTGAGGATCGTTCACGGTTGCCGGATAACCCGGGATGATCCGCAATTGGTAATCGCCGCCGATGGCGCGC
Source organism: Chloroflexota bacterium (assembly GCA_037440625.1). Lineage (GTDB taxonomy): Bacteria > Chloroflexota > Anaerolineae > UBA4142 > UBA4142 > DAOTXS01. The sequence continues at coordinate 3,848 of JBBITT010000087.1, read as the reverse complement.
GCTATCGAAAACGCTTTCTCCAAATCGGTGTGTAATTCCTGCCGCACTGCTTCTTCGAAGCTGCGAATTGTGCCCGTGAGTTGCACCATATCAGGAATGATGTTGGTAGCGGTGCCGGCATGAATCATCGTTACGGTAATCACCCCTTGTTTGAGGGGATCAATGCGCCGCGAGACAATGCCGTGAATCGCGTTGATCACTTGCGCTGCTAGCCAAATCGGATCAAGTGCCTCGTGCGGATACGCGCCGTGCCCGCCAACACCAATCACTTTGCCTTCAAAGGTATCCACCGCCGCCATAAACGCGCCCGGGCGCACGAACACATGACCACTGGGCGCAGAACTGATCACGTGCAAACCCACCACGGCATCCACATCGTTGAGCACGCCGGCTTCCACCATCAATTGTCCACCGCTGGGACCCGCCGTGCCGGAATTTTCCTCGTTGGGTTGGAACAACAACTTGACCGATCCCTTGAGTGTACCGGCTTTGAAATCCTCGTTGAGTAACATCGCCGCGCCCAGCAAGCACGCCACGTGCGCATCGTGCCCGCACGCGTGCATCACGCCGGGATGCTGGGATTTGTACTCGACCTCGTTCGCCTCTTGAATCGGCAAGGCGTCCATATCGGCACGTAACCCAAAACGTGGCTTGCCTTCACCCAGATACGCCACGACACCAGTCTTGGCGATGCCGGTCTCACATTCGATTCCCAGCTTGTGTAATTCTTCAACGATTTTTTGCGCGGTGCGAAATTCCTGAAAACCCAGTTCGGGATGGCGATGAAAATCGCGGCGCAAGGCGACGAGTTTATCTTTGAGCGCGTGGGCGCGAGCGAGATAGGTCATGCAAAACTCCCCAAATCGAATGGTGCGGTATCGCGCGTTGTGGTCAAAAGGGCTTTAATCTGCTAGAGCGGCTAGTGTTTCTCTGATTACGACTGATTGGCAATCATCTATCCTAGTGCAATCAATTCGATTTCCACGCGTGCGTCCTTAGGTAACCGCGCCACTTGCACGGTCGAGCGTGCCGGCGGCTGCTTGGGAAAGTATTCGGCATAGACCGCGTTCATCCGGGCAAACTCATTCATATCGAGTAGAAAGACGGTCGTCTTGACCACGCGATCGAGTGAGGAGCCGGCGGCTTGCAACACCGCCGATAGATTTTGCAAAACGCGATGCGTTTGCTCTTCGATACCGCCGGCGACGAGATTGCCGGTGGCTGGATCAATCGGCGTTTGCCCGGCGCAAAAGATAAACTCGCCCACTCGGATCGCTTGCGAGTACGGTCCGATGGCTTGGGGCGCTTGATCGCTGTGAATGACTTGGCGTTCCATAATTCCTCCATTAGATTCTATGGGTTCCAAATGAATGTACGCGGTGTGCTTCCCACCGTGATCGTCGTACGCCCTAGAGCAGCAAGCGGATCAAATCCTTCCACACGCACAACATTGACCCCCCACTTGACGGTCCGCCCATCGAGCGAGATTTCTTTGTAGAGGTCAGGGGAGAGAATCCAACGTGTTTCTTTGGTATAACTTTTGCGTTCCGCCGGTTTGCCATCGCGCCCGGTGAAAGCCAGTTGAATTTCGTACCACTCGTTTTCCTTTAAACTGCCGGGCGCAACCGCTTGCCACTCCAACACAATCACCGCATTCGAGCCGGCATACACCGTCGCATTGGCGGGTGCATTGAGCACGATGGCGGGATAGAAACCGGGAGGAATGACCGTCGGCGGTACGCTGGTGGGTGCCGGCTTGGCACCACGCGGCGTTGCGATAGGACTCACCACTTTGGTTGGTGTGGGTGATGGCGTGGTGGTGGTAGTGGGCGGCACCGGCGTGGCAACCACATAGATGACCTGGATGACTTGGGGCGGTACAGGCGTTGGTTGATTCAAACCAAGCGCGTTTGCCAACACATTCGTGGTTACAACCCGAAAGATGATCCAACCGATGCAAACGAGCAAAACAATCCCGAGGATGACAGCCCCACTTTGCCAAACGATGGGTGGCACACGCTCCGCACGCGGATCGTTGCCACAGCGCGGACATTTCACGGAATCGGCGGGGATGCGACTGCCACATCGTTTGCAAGTGATGCGGACACGATGCGGCAAAAATTCATAGCCGCACGTGGGGCAGATCGTCGTCTCGACGCTAATCCGTTTAGCACACCGCGGACAACGCGGCGCATCGTCTTTGAGTTGAGCCGAAGGATCAATCTGTGCCAAGATTTTTCTAAGGGGTAGGCAGAATCGGTTGCCCGGCGATCATCCGTTGCACATCAAAGATCGAAATCAACACCATCAAACCCAGCAAGAGGGCGATGCCAATCAAATGCACCATCCCTTCTTTGCGTGGATCAATGCGTTTGCCGCCGCGCACCCATTCCAACAAGACAAAGATCAACCGTCCCCCATCGAGCGCGGGCAAAGGCAGAATGTTGACGAACGCCAGATTCAAACTCAACAACCCAAGCAATTCGAGCAAGGCAAGGGGACCGCCCCGTTGTGCCACTTCACCCGTAATTTGATAAATGCCCAAGGGTCCCACCAGTGCGTTGGCCGGAGCGTTGCCGGCAAACATTTGTGCAAAAGTGGCCGGCATCGAAGCGATGATCGTCCACATATTTTGGATCGCTTTGATGGGCGCATCCGCCAACGATGTTTCCAGATTCAAACCCAAGGTGGCTTGCGCCGGCGTGAGTTGTTCCGGAATTTGCACCACGATGGGTTCGGACAATTGATTATCGCGATAGACCCGCCATTCGATTTTCCAGCCCAGATGCGCTTGCGCGAATTCGACAAGTTCGTTTTGATCTTTGAGCGTACGACCCTGCGGATCAACGATAAAGACCAACACATCACCGGCGCGAACACCAGCCCGATCGGCGGGCGAGCCGGCTTCTACGGATGTAACGCGCAAACCGAGCCAGCCCCCCAGTTGAATGCCCAGCGGTCCTTCGCCGCGAGGAGGATTAGCGCGTGGAATCACCGTGATGGGATCAAGAGGACGACCATTGCGAACAACGCTCAGCGTTACTTCGCGCCCGGCATTTTGGCGCAAGGTCTGACTGAGCAACGGATAATTATCGCGCACCTCTTGTCCATTCACCGCGATGATCTGATCATTTGCCCGCAAGCCAGCCAGCGCCGCCGGTGAATTTTCGTTTACGCCGGTAATGCGGGTAGTTTGCACCACTACATAAGGCGGCGTCACAAATGCCGTAATCGAGAATACAATGAATGCCAACACCAAGTTCATCGTAACGCCGGCAAGCAAAATCGGCGTGCGAACGGAAGGTTTGGCGGTTGCAAAGCCACCGGGCACATTGGGGTCTTCTTCACCCATCAAGCGCACAAACCCACCGAGCGGGACAGCATTCAGCGTGTACTCGGTCCCGGGATCGTACCCTTGCACCATACTGCTGAACGACGCCTCGGGGTTAGCCGGATCAACCACCTGCAACGCGGTCAAGATTTCGCGTCCGTTCTGCTGGTCTGTTTTGTACTGCACTCGTGCGCCGATCGTGACATTCGCCGGGACTTGGAAATGACGCGGAATGACAATTCGTTTGCCTTGAATTTCGATCCAACCCTCATCGCGCCAAAAGCGCTTGAGGCGTGGGGGAAAACCAAAACCAAATTCAAAGACCGGGATGCCCAGGCGTTTGGCAACCGCAAAATGGCCCAACTCGTGCACAAACACCAGAATGCCAAGCATGACAATAAAGATGATCAGGTTGAGACCGCCTGATACAAGTGTATTCACCACAATTTTCCTTTCTTTGAACGATGGAGCAAAGGTATTATACCACATCAGGATAAAACGTAAAGCGGCGGTTTGA
>JBBITT010000086.1:0-5341 GCA_037440625.1 Chloroflexota bacterium | reverse complement strand
AACTGCTCAGCCCTTCTCAAATTACCGCAGAGACGCCGAGGGCGCGGAGAAAAAAACAAAATGAAACTCGGCGTTCTCTGCGCCTCTGCGCTGAGTAGTTACGTTGTTTCACTTTGAATCGTCTTTCCCTCTATCTTCATCGTCAGGCAGCTAGTCTCCCGCGCTATTTGTGGGAACAATTCATTCTCTCCCTCTTGGGTTGGATTCCCACGATCGTGGGGATTGCCTTGCGTGCAGTGTTTTATCGTTGGATTATGCACATTCAAGGTGTGGTTGCTATCGAGAATGGTGTGCGTATTCGTTTTGCAAACAATGTGCGGCTGGGGCGCGGGGTGTACCTTGACGAAGGAGTGTATCTGCACGCGCTCCCGCACGGCATCGAAATCGGCGACAATACGTATGTGATGCATCACGCCGAACTGCATGTGTACAACTTTCGCGATTTGCCCAAGGCGGGGATCAAGATCGGAAAAAATTGTTTGATTAGCGAGTTTACTGTTTTGCGTGGACAAGGCGGCATCACAATCGGTGATAATGTGTACACCTCGCCGTTCGTGCAAATGGTGGCAGTAAATCATGTGTACGATGATCCGAATCGTCCGATCATCGAACAAGGAATCACGGCGCAGGGCATCGTGATTGAAGAGAATGTGTGGATTGGTGCGAGTGCAATTATTTTGGATGGCGTACGCGTGGGCAAAGGTGCAGTGGTTGCGGCGGGCGCGGTGGTGAGCAAGGATGTGCCACCGCATACGGTTGTCGCTGGTGTCCCCGCCAAAGTGATCAAAGAGATTGATGGCACAAAAAGCGTCCCGGCGAATTTAACGATTTATTTAGGTGGGGGCTAGACAATGACCTTGCTTTCCGTTATTATCCCGGCTTACAATGAAGAAGATGGCATTGACAAAGTGATCCAACGTGTCCTAGGCATCCGCGACGCGCTTGCCCGTCTCAACGTCAATTTAGAGTTCATTGTCGTGGACGATGGCTCGCACGACAAAACCGCGGCGCACGTTGCGGCGTATCCCGATGTGCGGCTGGTGCGTCATCTCAAAAATCGTGGTTACGGGGCGGCGATTAAAACCGGCTTTCGCCACGCGAACGGCGAGTATCTAGCGTTCTTGGATGCGGACGCCACGTATCCGCCGGAATATTTGCCGGCAATGTGCCGCGCGGCAATCGAACAGAACGGCGATATGATTGTCGCCTCGCGGATGAGCGGCGCAAAAAGTCAAATGCCCTTGACGCGCCGCGTTGGCAACTTGGCGTACGCGTTCTTGCTCAGTTTGATTAGCAATACACGCGTGCGTGATACCACAAGTGGGATGCGCATCATTCGGCGGCAAGCATTGGAGCGGCTCTATCCCTTGCCCGATGGTTTGCAATTCACTCCGGCGATGAGTACCCGCGCCTTGCACGAGAATCTCAAGATCATCGAAGTGCCGGTGCCATACGCGGAACGCGTGGGGCGTTCCAAACTCTCGGTGGTGCGCGATGGCGTGCGTTTCACCAACGCGATTGTTTGGACAGCGATGATGTACAATCCCGTGCGCATCCTGGGTTTAATTTCGATGACGTTGTTGGCAGTGAGCGCATTGGTTGGGGCGTACATCGTGGCGTTGCGCTTGAGCGGGGTTACCTCGCTCACGGCTGGGCAATCGTACGCGGTGTTTGGTGCCGGCGTGATCGCGGTCATCGGCATTAGTCTCTTTTCGCTCGGCGCAATGTTCAACTATCTGGTGGCATTGTTCCACAAAAAACCAGTGCGGCAAGGCTTGTTTGGCAAACCGATTTTCAATCCCCCGCTCGAGACGCATTTCGGTTGGATGGGCTTGGTCGCGATGGGGATCGGTGCGGTGTTGGGCATCGGCGCGTTTGGGCTAAGTTTGCAAGGTACCCCGGTGGATCGCTTGTGGTTTTATCTGCTGGGCGCAGCGGTGGTTACAATTATCGGGATGCAATTATTGATTTCGTGGATCGTGATGCGCGTCTTGGATGAACTGGCGCAACGGGACAGCGCGGCGCAACACGATCTGGTGGAATCGGAACCGGCAAATGTGGTTGAGCTGAAACCCGAAGCCACCGTTCAGGTCAATTGAACCTTTCCAACGCAAATGCGTTGACGACATAGAGAGAAGGATAGAATGGCGGAAGAAAAAAATGTTAATCTCGGTACGCGCACCCGTCCGATGGTGCCGATGGCACGCTTTCCGGACGCCGGTGCCGCTGTCCGTGAATATATTGTGCCACGCGAACGGCCCAAAGACGCGGTCGATATTTTATTGGTGAATCCACCTGCGCCCGATGGGGGCATTTGGATTCGCAGTCAGCATCGGGTTGGCCGCAAATCGCGCGAGAATATGTTCTGGCCCCAAGTTGAATTGGCGCAAATGGCGGCGTTGCTTGCCAACGATTACAAAGTGGAAATCATTGATGCCATTGGTGAGCGATTATCGTGGGCGCAATTCGAGGCGCGTTTGCGCGCCAAAGCGCCCAAATACTATCTCACTGAACTCACCGCGCCCACTTTGCAAAACGATATGTACGGCGTCTTTCTTGCCAAAGCCATTGGTGCCAAAACGATGGCGTTTGGCACGCATGTGACGCCAATGCCGTACGAAACGATGGAGCCGTTTCCCGCGCTCGATTTCATTTTGCGCGGCGAACCTGAAATGACCTTGCGTGAATTGATAGACACGTTTGAAGGCAAGTCCGCTACCGATCCCAACCTCATCAAATTGCTGACGGATACCGGCTCGCACTTTCCAACAAAATCCATTACCGAGACGAACGGTGATTTATCGCACATCAAAGGATTAGTGTGGCGCAAAGAGGGCAAGGTCATGGTCAATCCCGACCGCCCCTTCATTCCGAATCTCGACGATTTGCCCACGCCGATGCACCAACTTTTGCCGCTCCAAAAATATCGCGGACCGATGATGAAGGGAGCATACTCGTTCGTCGTCCCGAGTCGCGGTTGTACAGCAGGTTGCATCTATTGCATCAAGCACGTGAGTTATCAATGGTCGTTGCGCTTGCGTTCGCCGGAAAATATCATGAAAGAATTGCGGCTTCTTAAATCGTTGGGGATCAACTATGTGCAGTTCTATGCCGATCTGTTTACCATGTCGCGCGACCAAGTGATGGGCTTGTGCCAAGCGATGATCGAAGAAAAGATTGATATGCATTGGATGTGCAATAGCCGCGTGGATTACGTGGATGAGGAAATGCTCAAGACGATGGCACGCGCCGGGTGCTGGATGATTTCGTGGGGCATCGAATCGGGGAGTTACGAAATTTTGAAACGCGCGCACAAAGGCGCCGACCCTGCCAAAGCCGAACGTGCGTTGACGTGGGCACGCCAAGCTGGGATTCGGAATTGGGGCTATTTCATCATCGGCTTGCCCGGTGAAACCGAAGAGACGATCAAGCAGACGATTGCGTTTTCCAAACGCTTGCCGCTCGACATTGCACTCTTTCACGTCGCCGCGCCGTATCCCGGCACGCCGTTCTTTTTTGAAGTGGTCAAGAATGGTTGGTTTCGCCCCGGCACACGTTGGGAAGAAGTGGATATGGATCGCTCGACGGTGTTGGATTATCCCAATCTCCACGCGGAGCAATTGGAGTATTGGCAAAAGCGCGCGTTCCGCGAATGGGCATTTCGTCCCGGACCGATTCTGTGGTTTCTTCGCAGTATGAATACGTGGGACGGAATCAAGTCCGGCTTGAGCATCATTGCCCAACACTTTGGCTGGCTGGGAGAATCATCGTTCGCGCCAGATTCCGGCGCGCCCATTAGGTAGCGGATGTATTTTAGTTTACGCTTGGTGTTCTTGATCTTGTTGGCGTTGTTTCTCATCAGCGCATTGATGGGTGCGTTGATTTCGTACAACACATCGTTGGCGTGGAGCCGGTTTGCCGCGATTGTCGTTGGTGTGGCGGTGTGTGTTCTCTTTGTGAATCTGCCGATAGAAAAAGCACAGACGGTCGCCATTTTCCTCCCAGCGATTGTTCTGCTTTACTTTTTATTGACCAACGATTGGACGAGCCGGCTTGGCAAAGTGGCTTGGCTGGATCCCCTGTTGCGATGGTTTGCTACGTGGCAGCCGCAGTTCCCCGGCTGGCGTTTAGATTCCAATTCGCTGGGGGGTGTGCTGGCGATGCTGTTGCCGCTTCAGGTAGCGGCGCTCTGGGGGAAAGGTCAGCTCAAAACTTTGGGGGGCATCGCGTTAATCGGCATTTCGATCATCGGAGTACTCATCAGCGAATCACGGGGCGCGTGGATCGCGTTAATTGCCGTCATTGGGATTGGCGTATTGGGGCAAGCGAGCCAACGTATTGCGCCACGCTCGGTACGAGTTGCAGTTTTCGTTGTGCTTGTGGCGATGGGAATGTTGGGGCTGATGATCTTTGGCCAGACTCTGTTGCAACTGCGCAGCGATCGGTGGGATGTTTGGCACAATAGTCTAGATTTGGCAAGTGATTATCTGTTCACCGGGGTGGGGCTGGGCGGTTTTGAGATGGCGTACTCTAGTTACGTCGTGTTGTTGCATGTTGGACATACCATTCATGCGCATGATTTGTTTTTGGATGTGTGGCTGGAACAGGGATTGTTGGGACTGGTTACTTTTGGCGCGCTGATTGTCGTCGCTATTCAAGCAATGTGGAATCGCCAAACAACTTTGATATGGCACACCGCTGCATTCGCATCGCTGGGTGTGATAATCTTGCACGGCTTGACCGATGATCCCTTTTATGGTTACGGCGGTACGGCGATCCCCTTTTTGTTCTTGCCTTTGGGTGTGTTGGCAAGCATGCTTGCCTCGGAGCAAACGCGTTTGAATTTTCGATTTGCGCTGGCGACATTGAGCGCGATTGTTGTGGTGATAATTATCGTCGCTCTCGTACCAAATGTGCGGGCTAGTTTCGTGGCGAATCTGGGTGCGCTTGCACAAACACAAGCGGAACTTGCCGTGTATCACTGGCCCGAGGTGCCTATTCAAGACGAATTGCGTCGCACGAATCAAATTGATTTATCGCCAGCTATTACGCAATATCAACTTGCCTTGGCAATTGATCCCAACAATGCTACGGCAAATCGGCGTTTGGGACAGATTGAAATATCGCGTGGGGAGTATGTCTCTGCGCGCCAACATCTGCAAGTGGCGTTTGCGTCTGTCCCGGCTCAGCGCGCCACGCGGCAGATGTTGGGGGAGTTGTATGCGATTGAGGGGAACGTGGATCAAGCAATCAGATTGTGGCAAAGTATTGATGTGAGTGATGGTCAGTTGGAGATTCGCCGGTGGTGGTACGGACATATTGGGGAAAAGGAATGGGCGGA
>JBBITT010000085.1:0-5365 GCA_037440625.1 Chloroflexota bacterium | reverse complement strand
ATTCGGGACGGTTGCCGGCGCGGCGCAACGCTTCGACCACGCGCAAGCGTTTGATTTCTTTTTTCTTGACTTGTTTGGATTTAGTGGCTTTGATGGTTGCGCGAATAGATTTGGAGAGTTCATCCAAATCAATCGCTTTCAAGATTTCATAAATGGCTTCCGCGCCCATCCCGGCTTTAAAGAGTGTGCCCCACTTGTCGCGCATCTCGGTGTAGCGCGATTCGTTGATGATCTCACCCACGCGAATCGCTTTGAGATCATCCATCTTGGCATCGTGCGCCGTACGAATTTTTTCCAACTGCACATCCAGTTTCTGGCGCAGTTTAGCGATTTCAGCATTCAGCGCGTGTCGCTTTTGATCGGTTTCTGCATCCAGCATCAAGCGGCGGTCGGATTGCTTGGCGCGAATATCTTTTTCGATTTCGCTCAATTGATCTTGAACGAGTTCGTTTAATTTTTTGCGATGCTTGGCGCTAACTGTTTCGCCTTCCTCGGCGATCACGTCACCGGTCGGCTCAAACACAATCGCCTTGCGAATCTCTGAACCCTTGGCTTCTTCGATGCGATTCTCAAGTTTCTTCGCCAGACTGACAATTTGATCGGTCTTGTCGGCAAGTTGCTCTTCGAGTCTTTGGACGGCGGCTTCGGTTTTGCGTGTCAGCGATTCGATTTCTTTCTCGAATTGCTTTTCGAGTTGCTCGATCTCGGCTTGAATCTTGGCTTCGAGTTCCTGCGTCTTGTTTTGCGTTTCCTTGCTCAAGCGTTGCATCATTCGCTTGCGCGCATCTTCATCCACTTGGGTAACGATATATTGCGCAAAGTACAACACGCGTTCCAATTGACGCGGGGAGAGATCCAAAATCAAACCAATGCGGGAAGGCACGCCGCGCACGTACCACAAATGCGAAACGGGCGACGCCAGTTCGATGTGGCCCATTCGCTCGCGCCGAACGCGGGCGGGCGCAACCTGCACGCCGCACTTTTCGCAAATAATCCCGCGATTGCGAATCTTTTTATATTTGCCGCACGCGCACTCCCAATCGCGTTGGGGCCCAAAGATTCGTTCGTCAAACAACCCTTCGCGTTCGGGACGCAAAGTGCGATAGTTGATCGTTTCTGGTTTAAGGACTTCGCCGTATGACCACGCGCGAATTTGCTCTGGCGACGCCAGACTGATACGCAATGCGCTGAAATCTTTAAGTTCCATTTTTGCTCCGACCCTTATTCATCTTACGTGGGATGCGTTCGACTTAATCTTCGTCTTCGTCCGGTTCTTCGTCAAGTGATTCTTCGTCCAACTCTGGTTCGGGCTCTAAGGCGCGCGGCGCCTTGCGTTTGCGATTACCGCGAATGTTCTCGCCCCGGGCAAAGCGTTCGCGCCGTTCGCGCATCACATCACGTTCAGAACGCAGCTCGCCGGGTTCGCCGTGCAACAAGCCCATCCCCAGTTGCGGTACTTTTTCCTCGCTCTCTTCTTTGCCAAAGGTCATCTTTTCCCCTTCGGCATTGAACACTTCAACCGCAAGCCCCAACGATTGCAATTCCTTGACCAAGACACGGAACGATTCCGGCACACCCGGCTCTAGAATCTCTTCGCCTTTGACGATGGCTTCGTAGGTCTTGACGCGCCCGGTTACATCATCCGATTTGACGGTCAACATTTCTTGCAAGGTGTGTGCCGCACCGTATGCTTCCAGCGCCCACACTTCCATTTCGCCAAAGCGTTGACCCCCAAACTGTGCCTTGCCGCCCAATGGTTGTTGCGTTACCAACGAGTACGGACCGGTCGAACGCGCGTGCACCTTGTCTTCCACCAAGTGCGCGAGTTTCATCATATAGATCACACCGACCGTTACGGCTTGATCATAGGGCAGCCCGGTCTTGCCATCGTAGAGCACCATCTTGCCCGAAATAGGCGTGGGAATCTTGAGTTCCGCACTTGCCTTTTCGACTTCGGCAAGCAATTGTTCTTCGGTCATCTTTTCCGACCACGAACGACCATAGGTTTCCAACCACAAACGATAGCACACGATCCGCGCTAGCCGGTCACTCTCGGCGCGGTCTTGGACACGTCGCTGGTCATCTTCAAACGAAGCCAGCGTGTCCGGGTCGTATCCTTTTTCCTTGAGCCAATAGTCCATCACTTGGCGCCGCGCGTACACCCGATCGTTCGCCAGTCTGCGCCGATCGGCATCCTTGAGAATCTCTTGCAAGTACAACGTGCGCGCTTCATCCTCATCGTTCAAATCTTCCAGCGTGTATTCTTGTTCGCGCAACCATTGCCAGGCGCGTTGCGTAATGTCGTACCACGCCTTATCAATGATCCATGCCCGCGCCAGTTCCGCGCTGATTTCAGATTCGTCTGCCCCATCAAACACCGGCGAGACCACTTTGAATCCCAAACGATCGGCGGCCCAACCCAGATGCGTCTCCAAAATCTGTCCGATGTTCATACGGGCAGGCACACCGAGCGGGTTGAGAATAATATCCACCGGCGTTCCATCTTCCAAATATGGCATATCTTCGATCGGTACGACTTTGGAAATGACGCCTTTGTTGCCATGCCGCCCAGCCATCTTGTCGCCTTCGGTGATCTTGCGCATCTGCGCGATCGAGACGCGCACCAATTTGTCAACGCCCGCCGGCAACTCGTGATGCTCATCGCGGGTGAATACTTTGACATCCACAACTTTGCCGCGCTCGCCATGAGGCAAACGCAACGACGAGTCTTTGACCTCGCGCGCCTTTTCGCCAAAGATCGCGCGCAATAATTTTTCTTCCGGCGTCAAATCGGTCTCGCCCTTGGGCGTGATCTTGCCCACCAAAATATCGCCGGGTCCAACTTCCGCACCAATGCGAATGATGCCATCCTCGTCCAAGTCTTTCAACACATCTTCGCCTACGTTGGGAATGTCGCGCGTAATTTCTTCGGGTCCCAACTTGGTATCGCGCGCTTCAATCTCGTGCTTTTCGATGTGGATGCTGGAGAACTTGTCTTGATGCACCATCCGTTCGCTGACGAGAATGGCATCTTCAAAGTTGCCACCTTCCCACGACATGAACGCCACCACAACGTTCTGCCCCAAGGCAAGTTGGCCCTGGTCGGTGGATGAACTATCGGCAATGACTTGGCCCTTTTTCACTTTCATTCCACGCGTGACGATGGGGCGCTGATCAATGCAGGTGGATTGGTTGGAACGATTGTACTTGCGCAAAGGATAGACGTGTTCTTTTTTGTTCGCGCCGCGAATGCGGATTTCGCGCGAGGTAGCACTCACTACCTCGCCATCTTCGTCGGCAACCACAACCTGCCCCGAATCGAGCGCGGCTTGGGCTTCCATCCCGGTGCCCACCACCGGCGCTTCGGGACGCAAGAGCGGCACCGCTTGGCGTTGCATGTTCGATCCCATCAACGCGCGGTTCGCATCATCATGTTCTAGGAATGGAATCAAGGCAGCAGACACGCCAACGATTTGTTTCGGCGAGACATCCAGATATTGCACGCGGTCGCATGATTCGGTCAAGAAGGTTTGATGCCGGCGAATCTCCACGCGCTTGTCCAAGAATTGACCTAACGCATCCACGCGCGCGTTGGCTTGCGCAATGGTGTAGCGATCTTCTTCATCGGCAGCGAGATAAACAATTTCGTCGGTCGCGTAGGCGCGGACTGGAACTTCGGCAATCTTTTTGATCGCGGCAATTTTCTCGGCGAGATTTTCGTCAATAACCGCGTCTGCCTTGGCGATGACTTTGCCGCTCTCCGGATCTTGAATATCCTCGCGCAAGATGCGTCCCACCAACTGGCCCTTTTTGTTCTCGACGGTGTTGCGCACCAAACGATACGGCGTTTCGATGAACCCAAATTCATTGATTTGACCGTAAGTTGCCAGACGACCGATCAAGCCGATGTTGGGACCTTCGGGTGTCTCAATGGGACAAATGCGGCCATAGTGCGAGTGGTGCACATCGCGCACGTCAAAACCGGCGCGCTCGCGGCGCAAGCCCCCGGGACCCAACGCCGAGAGCGTACGCTTGTGCGTGAGTTCAGCAAGGGGATTGGTTTGATCCATGAATTGCGAAAGTTGCGAGCCGCCGAAAAATTCACGCATTGCCGCTACGACCGGGCGAATGTTAATCAAGTTCAACGCCGAAATTTGATCCGCTTCGCGCACACTCATTCGTTCGCGCACCACGCGTTCCAAACGCAACAAGCCGATGCGCAAGTGATTCTGGATCAACTCGCCTACCGTCTTGACCCGGCGATTGCCCAAGTGATCAATATCGTCGCCGCCTTCCAAGCCATTGTTGATGAGGATCATATGCTCGATGACTTTGACCAAGTCATCAGCACGAATAATGCGTTCTTGCGGCAATTGATCCGCAGGAATATCGGTGCCGTACAAACGGCGATTCAGTTTGTGACGACCAACTTTGCCCAAATCGTACCGACGTTGGGTAAACAACAACGTCGTCATGAAATTCTTGGCATTGTCGAGAGTGGGAGGATCGCCGGGACGCAATTTTTTGTAAAACTCGAGCAACGCCTGATCCACGTTTTCCAGTTTTGGCGTCTCGCGCTCCAACGTGCTGCGAATGTATTCGTGTTCGGGATTATTGTCCGCTCCAGCAAAGATGTTGATCAATCCTTCATCCGTGCCATCGCCCACACCAACGGCTTTGAGCAGCATGGTTACCGGCACCTTGCGCTTGCGATCTACCTTGACCGACAAGACATCGCGCTTGGAGGTTTCAAACTCGAGCCAGGCGCCGCGATTGGGGATGAGTTTGGCGGAGCAAAGAATCCGCCCGGTGGCGCGATCTTCGGTCGCGCTGAAATAGACGCCGGGCGAGCGAATCAATTGCGAAACCACTACACGCTCGGCGCCGTTGATCACGAACGTACCATGATCGGTCATCAGCGGAAAATCGCCCATATAGACTTCTTGCGTCGTCGCTTCGCCGGTCTGGTTGTTGACCAAAGCCACCTTGAGATGAAGCGGGGCGGCGTAGGTCATATCCATTTCGCGGCATTCCGCTTCCGAGTATTTGGGCTCGCCGAACCAATACGTCAGGTTCAGCCGTTTGGCAATTTCGTTATCGCCCGGAAAATAGAGCGCATATTCCTTGTTGAATGATTCGATGGGAGAGATTTCGTCGAAGAGTTCACGCAGACCTTCGGTCTTGAACCATTTGAACGATTCAATCTGGACTTGAATTAGGGTGGGGATATTGTGAACATCGGGGATGCGGGCATACGATTTTTGATCCGGCATCAAACCGTTGATCAACGGGGTCATCGTCAGTTGGCTCATCTACACTCACTCCTTAGGCAAGTTGAGCGCGCAAACCAAAATGCACAATTCGG
>JBBITT010000084.1:0-6138 GCA_037440625.1 Chloroflexota bacterium | reverse complement strand
GCGTGGTCCATTTTCATTCGACCGCTGGTGCGCCAACGGCGAATGAGCAACTCCTGAAAGAATAACCGCCGACAATAGACCGCAGACCGCCGCAAGAAAATTGGTCGGTGATGATCCGCCGTCGGCGGTCTTGACTATTTCGCAAAGGGTTTGAGATGTTTGATGAAATGTTTCTCCAGATTCGCGGCGTAGGCTTCAGGATGGGTGCGCAGAATTGCCATCAACTTGTCGTAGAACAGAAATGAGCCATCGGCTTTTTGCGCGGTCAGCACCGAACCAAACGTCGCGTGCAAGATTTCGCGCGCATCGAATTGATTGAGTAAGGTGGGCAAGTCAGCATCGGACATTGATTCTGGCAAGGGTGCGCGATCCAAACTGCCGGACAGCAAATACGAATGGCGATCCGTTTCATAATGTTCGCGCGCAAAGGCATATATCTCGCGGAAGAATGCTGGGTCGAATGCCGCAATGGTGCGAAGCGCTTCGAGATAACTCGTCCCCGCCGTTTTCAAGTGCACCAGTCCGCGCGTGTGTTTCATCGTGATGCCGTAGATGCTGAACTTGTCCGAGCCGGTATGAATGCTCAACTTGTAGGGTCCCAATACACGCGCGATTTCCGCGTGCACTGCAAAATCGTTTTCAAATTCAGTCACATCGCCGATGTAATCCGCGCTCTTTTCAAAGCGTCCGACGTAACGCGGCGCGAGCGAAACCCATTGCACGCCCAAACGTTTCAATTCGCTGGCGATGATGATGTGTTCGGCGGCGGTGGTCGGGGTTTCGGTTTCATCCACTGACACTTCGAGTTCGAACGGAATGTTTTTGGTGGCGAGATGGCGGTACATCATCGTGACGTGGGCAAGGGCTCTGCCGTACTTGGCGGCGGCGCGCAATACCGACTCGGTGGAGAGTTCGATTTCGCGGCTTTCGAGTTTGACGATTTGCTTGGCGTAGCATTTTTCAAACGCACCCGGACTCGAATCGAGGTCTTTCCACGGCAGTGCGGCGACTTGTTCTCGCAACTGTGCGAGCGAGGCAACATCGGCTTGACTGTTGACGTGCTCGCCGGGATCAATCGTGTAAAATGAAAAACCGGCGGCAACGCAAGCGTCAATGTCGGCGGGCGTTTTCAAATGATCGGCGTCCGCGCCCAGCAATTTGCGCCAGCCGGCTTGGAACGCCCCGAACGTGGCATCCGTCATCACATCGTCGGGGGAGCGGCGGGTGCGCGTCATTTCGCGGATGGATTGTTGCGCAAAGATCGGCACCAGATTGCCACCCACCGTTTTGAAAGCCCGTACGTGTCCCGGCGTTGCCAAACCAATTCGATCCCCGGTGCCAGCCGAAGTGGCAAGCCCAATCGGCTTGGGGGTCAACCAATCGAGGGTGGCACGCAGGGCGCGGGCGTTGGTGTGCGTGGTGGGACAAAGTTTGAGCGCGTAGTTGGCATCGAAGGGTGAGGCATCGCCATCGAATTGATTGAACAGCGGATCGTTGACGCGCGCGAGGATGGCGAGTTTGCCGGCTTGCATCCAGAATGCCGCATCGTTTTGAACCACGAATGAATCGGAAACGAGGTTGGGAAACTTGGTTTGCAATTGAGCCAACGAAAAAGGAAAGGTGGACATCGGTCTCCTCATCGAGATAAATTGACACGTTTTCTGAAACACAGTATACTCCCATATGAAAGGAATCACAAATTTTTCAATCCTTTCAGAAAGAGCATCAAGGTGGATGCCAAACGATCTCGCCCCAGTTTGCTCGATGTAGCGCATCACGCGGGCGTTTCCCCCGCCACTGTTTCACGTGTCCTCAATAACACGGCTCCCGTCCGTGAGAGTGTGCGCGCGCGCGTGCTTTCTTCGATGACTGCGTTGGGTTACGAACCTCCGCTTCGGCTTGGCGCGCAAATATTAGAGAATGCGGTCGCGCTCCTCATCCCGGATATTCTCAATCCCTTTTTCGCCGAAATTGCGCGCGGTGTTCAAGACGAAGCCAGTGTCTCCGGCTTTTTACCCATTCTGTTCGATTCGATGGAAGACACGCAACGCGAGGAAAAATTCTTGCGCACGTTTATCACGCAACCTCTGCGCGGCATTATCTTGTGCGGCTCGCGGCTCGCGTCCGATGTATTGTTGACGATCATCGCGCACAACAATTTGCCGACAGTGGTTATCAATCGTACGCTCCATCATCCCAACGTGGCGTGCGTGCGAACCGATATGGAAGGGGGCACGTGGCGCGCGACCCGGCATTTGCTCGATCTCAACCACACGCGCATTGCGTTTCTTTCAGGTCCCATCAAATCGGAGCAGTCGCTTGCCCGGCGCCGCGGCGTAGAAAAGGCGTTGGCGGAAGCCGGTTTGACGCTGCCGCCCGAGTTGTGTCCCGCTAGTTTCCCCAACGTGGATGGTGGCTTTCAAGCGATGAGCGCGTTACTGGCGTTGCCGCCGGCGCAACGTCCCACTGCCGTGATTGCGTACAACGATTTGATGGCATTGGGGGTTTTGCATGCGATTCGCGCGCATCATTTGCGCGTGCCAGAAGATTTATCCGTGATTGGCGCGGACGATATTGCTATGGCAGCCCATTCGAATCCACCGCTCACCACCATCTCGCAACCCAAATATCGAATGGGACGTGTCGCGATGCAAACATTGCGCCGGATGTTGCAAGGTCATCCCCCGCCGGAAGAAAGTTTTACCTTGATGGAAAGTCCATTCATCGTTCGCGAATCTACCGCACCGGCGCCCATCAGCAATGGAGCATCAGAATGAATCCGTGGGAACGTTTTGTTACGGTTGCGCGTGGTGGTCAAGCCGATCGCATGCCGGTGGCGATGATCGTGGACAGTCCGTGGTTGCCCGGCTATGCCGGCATTGACACACTCGATTATTTTTTGCATCAAGACCAATGGCTCAAGATCAATCTCGATTTGCTCGAACGATTTCCGGACATTGCTTGGATTCCCGGCTTTTGGGTGGAGTACGGGATGGCGGCAGAGCCATCGGCATTTGGCTCGCGCATCGTTTGGCACCACGACCGTCCTCCTTCGATTGATTACGTACACGGCGGACTCGGTGCGCTCTATGACATGGAACCACCCGACCCGCACGAACATGGCTTGATGCCGTTGATTCTGCATCTCTACGCTCAAGCCGAAAAGCAACTGTTGCCGCGCGGAATCAACATCAAAATGGTTTGCGCGCGCGGACCGTTTGCTGTGGCGGGTTGGGTGCTCGGCATCACCGAGTTTATGACCGCGCTGGTCGAAGACCCCGCCAAGTCGCATCAATTCCTCAACACGGTAACGACAACCATCATCCATTGGTTGCACGCGCAACTCGATGTACTCAAGTCGCCGGAAGGGATTATGGTGCTGGATGACATCGTTGGGATGGTGTCGCCCCAAATGTTCGAGGAATTTGTACGACCGTACTTTGCCAGAATTTTTAGCGAGTTCAAAGACTTGGTCACGGTCTATCACAACGATACCCCTTGTCCGCATTTGCTCGCACCACTGTCCACGCTGGGATTCGATGTGTTCAACTTTAGCCACGAGATTGACATTGCGCTTGCACAATCCAAAATGCCCAACGTGGCGTTGATGGGAAATGTGCCGCCGTTGAGTTTGATGGTGCGCGGGACGCCGGAGCAGGTCGAAACTTTTGCGCGCGAGTGCATCAAGAAGACGAATGGACGCGGCTTGATTCTATCGGCGGGCGGCGGCGTGAGCCCCGGCACGCCGGCGTGGGCGTTGGATGCGGTGGTCAAGGCGACCCAAGATGAATGACGAAGGACGAAGGAGGAATGGCAAAATACATTTTTAGCACAAGCGACACCACACGCTATCGTTTTCCCACGCACATCAACGATCTGGTGATGGATCGTGCGGAGGCGGAGACATCCGAGGTGTTTATCGTGGTCCTCGAACCGGGGCAAGCACCGCCCTTGCACGTACATCACGACACCGAGCAGATTTTTTACGTGATGGAAGGCGTGGGAAGTTTGCAGATTGGTGAAAGCAAGGAACGTTTGCCAGTCAAGCCGGGCGATGTGGTGCGGATTCCGCCACACACGTATCATCGAATTTTCTGCGAGGGAGACAAACCGTTGCGCTACTTGAGTGTGGATTGTTTTGTGGGCAGCAAGCCGAAGGATGAGCCGACGTGGGATGCGCATGTGAAAGAGATTTGCAAGGCGAACGGGTGGGAGTTTGGTCAAGTCAAAGGGCAAAAGTAAAGTTCGTGTTGCGTGGTGCGTGTTCTGTTTCACGTATCACGTAACTTGTATCCTACGCGATTTGCTATGGCAATAAATTTTTCCGCGCTCCTTCAGCCATATCGTTCTGAACTGCTTGACCGCACGATTCCGTTCTGGCTCACGTACGGCATTGATTGGAAAAACGGCGGCATTTGCACGTGCCTCTCGGACGAAGGCAAGGTGCTGAGTGGCGACAAGTATGTCTGGTCGCAATTGCGCGCGATTTGGACTTTTTCGGCGTTATACAATAAGATTGAGCAGAGGCAAGAATGGCTTGAGGTTGCCACGCACATTTACAAATTCATCACGCAGTATGGGCGCAACGAAAAAGGCGAATGGTATTTCTGTCTCGATCAAACCGGCAAGCCATTGTTCGACGGTGCAACGAGCATCTATTGCGATGGCTTTGCCATCTACGGTTTCGCCGAGTTCGCACGTGCGACCGGCAATGCGGAGGCACTCGACCTAGCGCGCGCGACGTATGCGAATGTTCAAGCCCGCTTAGCCCGCCCCGGCTCGTACCAAACCCACCCTTTGCCGATTCCCGCAGGCACCAAGGCGCACGGCATCTCGATGATCTTTTCGCTTGCCTTTATCGAGTTGGGCGATCTACTGAACGATGCGGCGATTTTCTGCGCCGGCTTGAAGCATGCCAATCAAGTGATGAACGTGTACCTCCACCCCGAACACAAACGCCTCTACGAATTCGTGCGCTTGGATGATGCGCTGCTCGACGCGCCGCCGGGGCGCGTCGTCAATCCCGGACACGCCATCGAATCCATGTGGTTTATGATTCACATCTTTCAGCGCATCGGTGATCAGGCGCGCATCCGCCAAGCGATTGATGCGATTCGTTGGCACATCGAGTTGGGCTGGGACGAGGAGTACGGCGGCATCTTCCTCGCGCGCGACGCCGAAGGATCGTTTTGGGCGGACAAGTGGGACACCAAGATTTGGTGGCCCCACACCGAAGCATTGTACGCGCTCTTGCTCGCTTACTCGATCTGCAGAGAGTCATGGTGCCTCGATTGGTTTCAGCGCGTGCATGATTATGCATTTGCCCATTTCCCGGTGTCGCACTACGGCGAGTGGATCCAAAACTTGGATCGGCGTGGCAACAAGTTGAACGCAACGATTGCCTTGCCGGTCAAAGACCCATTCCACTTGGCGCGTGCGTTGATTTATTGCATTCAAGTGTTGGAGGCATTGGCAAAACTATGAGCCAGCAACGCAACTTGATCATCGAGATTGTGGACATTCAAGGGGTCTGCCCGGTCTATCACGTGGGCGATTCATTCCGCATCGAGGAGGGATACAAGTTGGTGAGCCACCAACCGTTGTGTCTGCACGCCTTGCAATCGTTGAATCCGTACTATGTGGCGTTGAGTCGCGGGATTGCACCAAGCGATCTGGGGATCGCTGGGAAAGATGGCGCGGCGTACGTGCAATGTCTGGATCCGCAGAGCTATACGAATGGTGGAACGGCAACGTTCCGCATCAGCGTAGAGGTGGAAAGGAGGTGACGATCCAAAAACGTGAAACGTCAAGTGTGAAACGAAAAGCGTAACGCGTGATTGTTTGATCTCAAAGAAGAGGAGAAGAAAAAATGAAAAAGCACGTTTTGTTTGTGGCATTGATTTTGGTGCTGGCGGCTTTGGTCGCGTGTGCCACGCCAACGCCTGAACCAACCAAAGCACCCCCGCCACCGGCTTCATCGTCTGCATCGTCGGTAGCGCCGACCGCTGTACCGGCAACAAAGCCGCCGGAAGCAACCAAACCGCCGACGGTGGCACCAACGGCGGTGCCCGCCGCCAAGTACAAAGAAGCGCCGATGTTGGCAGAGTTGGTCAAGCAAGGCAAACTCCCGCCGGTTGA
>JBBITT010000083.1:0-6863 GCA_037440625.1 Chloroflexota bacterium | reverse complement strand
CTGCGGTAATTTGAGAAGGGCTGAGCAGTTACGAATTTTTGGCATTGTGTCCAACTCGCGGTATAATCGCGCGCAACAAGGAGGCAGCCATGAATTTGTTGGCGGAAATGTCTTGGGCGGAGGTGGAAGAGTATCTTGCGCGTGATAATCGAGTGATCTTGCCGCTCGGCTCCACCGAGGAACACGGTCGGCATTTGGGGCTAGGCACCGATTCGATTGAGGCGGAAGCGATTGCGTATGCGGTAGGGGAGCAGACAGACGTGATTGTTGCGCCGACGCTGCATTACGGGATGGCGTTATCCCAAATGGGATTTCCCGGCACCGTTTCGCTTAAACCGACAACGTTGATTGCAGTGTTGGAAGATATTTTCCGTTCATTGTATCGGCATGGGTTTCGGCGCGTACTGGTGGTGAATGGACACGGCGGCAACACGGCATCGTTGATGAGCGCGGTGCAGATGGTTGCCCAAGACCTGCCGGGCTGGCGGGTGAAAAATTTCGAGTGGTGGACAGATCAAGAATCGTACCGCGTTGTGGTTGAAATGCTGGGTGAACAGGTAGGTTCGCATGCTTCGCCCGGCGAAACGGCGTTTATGCTGGCGGTGCGACCGAACGCGGTGAAATTGGATCGTTTAACCGGGCGTGATGCGCCAGCCAAACCATCGCGCGAGATCACGACAGTGCAATCGTTTGCACAGAAATATCCGGACGGCATTATGGGGCTTGACCCACGTCATGCAACACGTGAGGTCGGCGCGGCGCTTTTGAAGAAATCGGTCGAGATTTGTGTGCGCGAGATCAACGACTGGTAAATTACCAGTCGCCGGAGATTACCTATAACTCACCGCAGAGGCACGGAGGTCGCAGAGGTTTCTTGTTTTTTTCTCTCTGCGTTCTCAGCGTCTCGGCGGTACAATTGAGAGGTGAATAATCAGAGTCGTTCTTGCTTTTCGCTTGCACTCGTGATAAAATCCTCGCAGTGATTTTCTTCAGGGAGGAGGTGGTAGGATAGCGCAATAATGTTTCTCATTTGTCTTCGGTTCATTCATTTTTGAAGGAGGAGAAGGAAAATGAAGAAACTTTGGCTGATTCTACTAGCCATGTTTGTCCTCGTTGCCATGGCGGCATTTGTCCCCGCGCCATCGCCGTCCTTGACCCCTGTTTCGTACGATGCTCCCTCCGCACAGGCAACCGTGACACCCGCCCCTCTTCCCGCTGGCGGTCGGCTTGCACTTGTCAAGAGTCGTGGCAAGTTGATCTGCGGCGTGAACGATGCGCTCCCCGGCTTTAGCGCGCTCGATAAAGCGACCGGGCAATTCTCCGGCTTTGACGCCGATTTTTGTCGTGCGGTTGCGGCGGCGGTGTTGGGTGATGCAAGCAAGGTTGAATTTCGACCGTTGAACACGGGGCAACGGGGGCCTGCGTTGCAGACGGGCGAGATTGATGTGTTGATTCGCAACACGACGTGGACGGCGAGTCGTGACACGACGTGGGGTTTGTTTGCGCCGACAACGTTCTACGATGGGCAAGGGATCATGGTTACGAAAAAAGTTGGTGCGAAGAAACTCAGCGATTTGAAAGGCGCGACGATCTGTGTGCAGAGTGGGACGACGACCGAGTTGAACCTGACAGATCAGATGCGCGCGGCGGGTGTAGATTTCAAGCCGGTGGTGTTTGCGGACATTGATCCGACGTATGCGGCGTATGAGCAGGGTCGGTGTGATGCGGTAACGAGCGACAAGTCGCAGTTGGCGTCGCGGCGAGCGGTGATGAAGAATCCGGCGGATCACGAGATCATGGATGTAACGTTGTCGAAAGAGCCGTTGGGACCGGTGGTACCGCTGGGCGATAATCCATGGTTCAATGTTGTCAAATGGACGGTCTATGCGACCATCCAAGCCGAAGAGTTTGGCATCACGTCCAAGAATGTGGATGAGATGGCCAAGAGCACGAACCCGGACATCAAGCGGTTGCTGACGGATGAAGCGATTGCGAAGGGTCTGGGGTTGTCAGCGGATTGGGTGCAAAAAGTGATCAAGGCGGTGGGGAACTATGGGGAGATTTATGATCGAAACCTAGGACCCAACACGCCATTGAACATTCCGCGTGGCTTGAACAAGCCGTGGACGCAGGGCGGATTGTTGTACGCCCCGCCGTATCGGTAAAAGGAGGAAGAGGAGATGAAAAAACTATTTTTCGTTCTCGCGTTATTGCTTGTGATTGGTTTGGTGGCTGGCTGTGCTACGCCAACACCTGAACCTACCAAAGCGCCACCGCCTGCCTCAAGTGCATCGTCTAGTGTTGCACCAACCCCAGTACCTCCGACGGCCGCACCTACCAAAGCCCCGGAACCTACCAAGCCGCCTGAAGCAACCAAGCCCCCGGCAACAACTGCACCAACACCCGCCCCTCTTCCCGCTGGCGGTCGGCTTGCACTTGTCAAGAGTCGTGGCAAGTTGATCTGCGGCGTGAACGATGCGCTCCCCGGCTTTAGCGCGCTCGATAAAGCGACCGGGCAATTCTCCGGCTTTGACGCCGATTTTTGTCGTGCGGTTGCGGCGGCGGTGTTGGGTGATGCAAGCAAGGTTGAATTTCGACCGTTGAACACGGGGCAACGGGGGCCTGCGTTGCAGACGGGCGAGATTGATGTGTTGATTCGCAACACGACGTGGACGGCGAGTCGTGACACGACGTGGGGTTTGTTTGCGCCGACAACGTTCTACGATGGGCAAGGGATCATGGTTACGAAAAAAGTTGGTGCGAAGAAACTCAGCGATTTGAAAGGCGCGACGATCTGTGTGCAGAGTGGGACGACGACCGAGTTGAACCTGACAGATCAGATGCGCGCGGCGGGTGTAGATTTCAAGCCGGTGGTGTTTGCGGACATTGATCCGACGTATGCGGCGTATGAGCAGGGTCGGTGTGATGCGGTAACGAGCGACAAGTCGCAGTTGGCGTCGCGGCGAGCGGTGATGAAGAATCCGGCGGATCACGAGATCATGGATGTAACGTTGTCGAAAGAGCCGTTGGGACCGGTGGTACCGCTGGGCGATAATCCATGGTTCAATGTTGTCAAATGGACGGTCTATGCGACCATCCAAGCCGAAGAGTTTGGCATCACGTCCAAGAATGTGGATGAGATGGCCAAGAGCACGAACCCGGACATCAAGCGGTTGCTGACGGATGAAGCGATTGCGAAGGGTCTGGGGTTGTCAGCGGATTGGGTGCAAAAAGTGATCAAGGCGGTGGGGAACTATGGGGAGATTTATGATCGAAACCTAGGACCCAACACGCCGATGAACATTCCGCGCGGTGTGAACAAACTGTGGACGCAAGGCGGATTGCTTTACGCCCCGCCGTATCGGTAAGCGTTTTTGTGTAGGGGCGAGGTTCCTCGCCCCTACACTTGCATTCATTGCAAGGGGGCATGTGCAACAACAACACACTTCCGTTCCCTTTTGGCGCGATGTGCGCGTCCTCTCTGTTTTTAGTCAGATTGTTTTTATCTTTATCGTTCTTGCGATTGGTGCCTTTTTGTTTACCAACCTATCCAACGCAATGCGCCAACGTGGGTTGGTTGCCGGGTTCGATTTCTTGCGCTACGAATCTGGCTTTGAAATTGGCGAGGCACTAATTGATTACAAACCATCGGACACGTATGGGCGCGCGTTTGTTGTCGGTGTACTGAACACACTCTCGGTTAGCGTTGTTGGAATTGTCTTGGCGACAATCCTCGGTGTGATTGCCGGCGTTGCGCGTCTCTCATCGAATTGGCTCGTTAATCGGTTGGCGGCGGTTTACATCGAAATTATCCGCAACACCCCTCTGCTCGTGCAACTCTTTTTCATCTACTTTGGCGTGTTTGTAAAACTGCCGCCCGTCCGCGATACGCTGGTATTCTTCGATTCGATTTACGCGAATCAACGCGGCGTCTTTTTACCCAAGCCCATTCCCTCACCGACCTTTGATGCGTGGCTGGGTTTCATTCTCATTGCTATCGTTGGTGCATTCCTCTTGTGGCTAGTTCTGTCACGGCATGCGACGTTGCGTTACACGTTTTATCCACTTATTGTGCCCTTGGTTTGGTTTATCGGCTTGCCGTTGATTGGCGTGTTCTTGCTTTCGCCGGGACCGATCACGTTTGAATTCCCGGAGCGCGGTCGCTTTAATTTCACCGGTGGGCTGGCGCTTTCGCCAGAGTATAGTGCGCTCCTCACCGGCCTGGTCATCTACACGGCGGCGTTCATCGCCGAAGTGGTGCGCGGCGGTTTGCAAGCGGTGCGGCGTGGACAATTAGAAGCCGCGCGCGCGGTGGGCTTGAGCGAAGCGCAAGTGTTGTATCTCATCATCTTTCCGCAAGCGATGCGTGTCATCGTGCCGCCGTTGACCAGCCAGTATCTCAACCTTGCCAAAAATTCTAGTCTTGCTATCGCGATTGGTTATCCGGACTTGTTCAACGTGGGCGCGACGATTGCGAATCAAACCGGGCAACCGGTGCCGGTGATTATGCTCATTATGGCATCGTACCTTTCGATCAGCTTGTTCACGTCGTTGTTGATGAACATTTACAACGCGCGCGTGCAGGTGTTGGAAAAATGAAACTAGTTTGTAATTCGGCACGGAACGGGCTTTGTGGAGTGCCGTCAGTTGCGACTCGGCATTGTTTCGTCGCAAACTACAAACACGAGAAAACAATCTATGACTACAAATGTTGACGCCCTCGAGCCGCCGCGCACATCGGTAGGTGTGATTGGCTGGCTTCGCAAAAATTTATTCAATTCTTGGTTCAACTCGATTCTGACGATTGTGCTACTCATCGTGCTTTATAATGTCGTGAGTCAGTTGATCGTTTGGGTCTTGACCGCAGCGCGCTGGGAAGTGATTGCGGTCAACTTGCGTTTGTTTATGACGGGGCCTTTCCCGCCCGATCAAGTCTGGCGTGTGTGGTTGGTGCTGACCATCGTCTCGGTGATGATGGGACTATCGGCGGGAGCGTTTGGTGGCACGCTGCGCACGTTTGGGACGTGGCTCGCCGCTGGCTTTGCTACCGCGATTGTCGCTGACCTTGTGGCTGAAGGGACACAACCGCTCATCAATTTCTTGAGCCGGCTGACCAGCATCGAGCCAAGCAAATTCTGGATTTCGATTCCATCCATTCTTTGGCTTGTGATTAACTTGGTGATGCTTGCCGCCGGGTTTGCGGTGGCGCGTCAACGCAAAGGATGGGGGCGACCTCTGGTCATCGCTTGGCTCGCATCGTTTGTGATCACGGTTATTCTCTTGCAAGGGTTTGGCACCGGGACCGTGTTGCCGGAAATCGGTACGAATAAATGGGGCGGCTTGTTGCTCACGTTTATGCTCGCCGTCGTCAGTATCGTCCTGTCGTTCCCGTTGGGCGTTCTGCTCGCGCTGGGACGGCGAAGCAAAATGCCGGCGATCAAAGCGTTTTGCATTTTCTACATCGAAGTAGTACGCGGTGTGCCGTTGGTTACCGTGTTGTTTATGACGCAAATCATGTTGCCGCTCTTTTTGCCGGGCGAACTCCGCATTGATAACGTTACACGCGCGATGGCGGCGTTCACATTGTTCACGGCGGCGTATATGGCGGAGAATGTGCGCGGCGGCTTGCAAGCGATTCCAAGCGGACAGATCGAAGCGGCGTATGCGCTGGGATTGAACAATGCCTTGACGACCTTGCTCATCGTTTTGCCGCAAGCGTTGCGGATGGTGATCCCGGCGACCGTGGGCTTGTTCATCAGTCTGTTCAAAGACACCACGCTCGCCACGATTGTGGCGTTGTTGGAACTGTTGGGCGTGGGGCGCAGTGTGTTGGCACAAGCCGAGTTTCAGGGCTTGACGATGGAAGTGTACTCGTTTATCTCGGTCATCTTTTTTGTCTTTTGCTATGCCATGTCGTACGCGAGTTACCAAATTGAAAAAGCGCTCGGCGTCGGAAAAAGATAAGGTACCGATAGTCGCAGACAAAAGAAGAAATCTGCGTTGGCCAGCATCCAATTCTAGGGGGCAATCATGAGTAGCGTTGGAATGGTGAGCGGAGTCCGCGATATTATTGTCGCCAAAGACGTGCACAAATGGTACGATCGCTTGCACGTGCTCAAGGGGATCAACCTTACCGTTAAATCGGGCGAGGTGTTGGTGATCTTTGGTCCGTCCGGCTCCGGCAAATCCACGTTTATCCGGACGATCAATCGTTTGGAAGAGCATCAGCGTGGGACGATCATTGTGGATGGGATCGAGTTGACGAATGACATTCGCAACATTGCGGCGATTCGCCAGGAAATTGGCATGGTGTTTCAATCGTTCAATTTGTTTCCGCATTTGACCGTGATGCAAAATATCACGCTTGCGCCAATGTGGGTGCGGCGTTGGTCGCGCGAAAAAGCGGAGCAGATTGCGATGGACTTGCTCAAACGGGTGGGTATCCCGGAACAAGCGCACAAGTATCCGGCGCAACTTTCCGGCGGTCAACAGCAACGCGTGGCGATTGCGCGCGCGCTGGCGATGCAACCCAAGATCATGTTGTTCGATGAACCGACGAGCGCGCTCGACCCGGAGATGATCAAAGAGGTGTTGGATGTGATGACGGAGTTGGCGAAATCTGGCATGACGATGATTTGCGTGACGCACGAGATGGGGTTTGCCAAAAGCGTGGCGAACCGGATGGTCTTCTTTGACGGCGGTCAGTTGATCGAAGAGGGCACTCCCGACCAAATTTTCAATAACCCCCAACACGACCGCACGAAATTGTTCTTGTCGCAGATATTGCATTGAGAGTTGGCAAAGGTATGTTTCCCGCACCGTTGAGTGCGTGAAGCAAGGAAATTTGAGCGTGAAACGCCGTG
>JBBITT010000082.1:0-7049 GCA_037440625.1 Chloroflexota bacterium | reverse complement strand
ATTTGGCGCACCTTATAGCACAACTTTGGCATCTCGTCAATTGAATCGTTTTTTAACGGAGGAGGTCATGCCTCTTTTCAAACCCAACCTGACCACACTTAAGAACAAACGCGATGTTGCCGGATTGATTCAAGCGCTCAAGACTAAAGATGCGCGCCTGCGTCGCGACGCACTCAAAGCATTGGGCGATCTAGGTGATCCGCGTGCACTTGACGCCGTGGTGCAAGCGTTGTTAGCAGACGAAAAAGAATTGGGCGATAAAGTGTACGCGGCAGAAGCGTTGGGCAAACTCGGCGCTGCGGCAGCCATCGAACCTTTGGTGCGCGCATACGAAACGAGCCAACGTCGCGAACAAGAAACCATTGCCGCGATTCTGGCTTCACCCGACCGGCGTTACCGCGACAATTTTTACGTGAATCGCATCTCGACCGATGAGCTGGAACTGCGCACGACGATTGCCCAAGCCCTCGCTCAAACTGGCGGAACTGCTGCCCTCCACGCCCTCTTGACTCTGCTTGCCACCGAACAAGGTGCGATGGAGACCAGCATCAAGAACAAACTGCGCGGGGCAATTCAAGAGGTCGCCCGAAAACTAGGCAACGCGGCAGTCCCAATCTTCTGTGAGCAATTACGCCATCCTTTGATGCACGTACGGGAATGGGCGGCACACTGCCTTGGCGAGTTTGAGGATGTGCCAGCAATTCAGCAACTGGTCCGTGTGGCAATGAACGAAGACGAGACATTTGATGTGCGGATTGCCGCGCTCAATAGCCTGGGACAGATCGGCAATCACGATGCTCTCGCCTACATCGAAGAATTGATTCATTCACCTAATCGTGTGATTGCGCGCGACGCCAAGCAGTGTGTAACGACCATTCGAACCCGGCTAGGTCTTCCGCGTTTACCTGGGTTTTAATCAGAATGGGATTACCGCATCGTCTATTGATCATCGCCGATGATGTTCTCGTACGCACCGGTCTGGCAACTCTGTTGAGCCAACCATCCGAGTGTGTGGTCGTTGGGCAAATTGCGAGCGAGACCGAATTATCTGACGCCCAAGCACTGTATCGTCCCAACG
Organism: Chloroflexota bacterium; assembly: GCA_037440625.1. GTDB lineage: Bacteria > Chloroflexota > Anaerolineae > UBA4142 > UBA4142 > DAOTXS01. The sequence goes on along the minus strand of JBBITT010000082.1, from coordinate 5,971 downwards.
TGATCGTGTGGGATTGGCATGCCCCCGCGATCAACTTGCGCGATATTGGCATACCGATCATCGTCTTGCTTTCTGAAGCGAACGATGCGTTGGAGGCGTGGAATGCTGGCGCACGCGGAATCTTGAGACGCAACGCCACCGCAGAGTTGCTTGCCTCTGCCATCGCCGCTATCGCGGAAGGACTCGTCGTCATTGATCCAACCATCGCAGAAAAATTGTTTCCACTCCGCGAGCCGTTGCCAGCACGTCCCATCGAAGAATTGACGCCGCGCGAACTTGAAGTCTTGCGCTGGATGGCAGAAGGTCAATCGAACAAAACGATTGCGCGTGAACTGGGCATTAGCGAGTCAACGGTCAAATTCCACGTCAATGCCATCCTCGGCAAACTTGGCGTGCAAAGCCGCACCGAAGCAGTTGTTCACGCCACGCGGTTAGGCTTGATTCTCCTCTAACCCCTATACTTTTTTCCGGGTTGCCTCCTCATCCAAAGTTGGATGCTTTTCTCCCTATCGCCAATTAGAATGGCTGCTTAGGAGGATCAACATGTCTGTTTTATCCGATTTATCGCAAGCGATTGCCGCAACCGTTGAAACCGCCGGCGCAAGTGTGGTGCGTGTGGAAGCACGCCCCCGTTTCCCGGCAAGCGGGATCGTTTGGTCGAGTGATGGGGTCATCGTTACGGCGCATCACATCGTCGAGGAGGAAGACAATATTCAAATCGGTCTCGGCGAGGGACACACCCTTGGCGCAAAATTGATTGGGCGCGATCCAACGACGGACATTGCGGTGTTGCGCGCGCCGGCATCGGGCTTGGACACGCGCGCATGGACAGACCCGAAGGCAATTCACGTGGGGCATCTCGTTCTCGCACTGGGGCGCCCCGGTACAACGGTGATGGCGACGATGGGAATCGTCAGTGCCTATGGTGAAGCGTGGCGCACGCCGGCGGGCGGCAAACTCGACCGCTACTTGCAAACCGATGTCGTGATGTATCCCGGTTTTTCTGGCGGACCCCTTGTTGATGCAAACGGTCAGTTTATCGGCTTGAACACGTCGGCACTGCTCCGCGGCATCAGTCTGACGATTCCGGCGACCACGATCAAATCGGTGGTCGAAACGCTTTTGTCGAAAGGGCACATCAGTCGCGGTTATCTCGGTATAGGCGCGCAACCGGTGCGATTGCCGGCAACATTGGCGAAACAATTGAATCAAGAAACCGGCTTGCTCATCGTTTCGGTTGAGCCGGGTGGTCCCGCCGAAAAAGCCAACTTGCTGTTAGGCGATGTCATCGTCGCCCTAGGGAATGACCCCGTGCGCCATCTGGATGATTTGCTCGCCGCGTTGAGCGGTGATCGCGTGGGCGCAACGGTGCCGGTGCGCGTTGTGCGCGGCGGTCAAACGATGGAACTCAAAGCAACTGTCGGCGAGCGCAACTAGTCAGTGGAGATTTCAATGAATTTGATACAGCAGCTCAACGACGACCTTGCTGCGAAGGTTGCGAAAGCACGGCCAAGTCTCGTCGAGATACATAACGGTCACGGTGGCGCGGGCGCCGGCATCATCGTCCGTGCCGATGGTTTGATTATCACGAACGCGCACGTCATCGGACGGCGTGGCTTGCATGCCATCTTGCCGGATGGCCACGTCTTGCCGGTACGGCTCAGCGCCTATGATCGGGATCATGATCTCGCCGCGTTGCGCGTGGAGGCGGACACTTTGCCAACCATCGAGTTTGGCGATTCGAAAAATCTGCGTCCTGGGGACTGGGTGATCGCCCTGGGTCATCCGTGGGGCGTCGTCGGCGCGGCGACGGCGGGCATTGTCATTGGGAGTGGTACGGATTTTCCAGAGTTTCAAACAGGCGGGCGTGAATTCATCGTTGCCAGTTTGCACCTGCGACCCGGGCATTCCGGCGGGCTGATGGTGGATAGCAACGGCTGTCTCGTTGGTGTGAATGTGATGATCAACGGACCCGATGTGGGTATGGCTATTCCGGTCCATATAGTCAAACGGTTTCTCAAAGGATTGGAAGAGACACCTTTGGCGCGGCCATCTCAGCGCGCCGAGCCGCTAATGGTATAAAGTCAAACCGGCAACCCGATGGGGGTTGCCGGTTTGTTTATCCGCCCGCCTCGCCCAGTGCAAAACTCAACACCAAGACTATCAACACAAACCCGGTAATCGCCACGTACAACCAATCGCGTTCGATTGCAAATGCAATGACAGAAACGGCAACACGTACCACCGGAATCGCAATGAGTACGAGCAAGCCCAAACTGATGATGGCGTACGGTTTGAGCGCAAGCACGCCGCTAAACACATCGCCTAACGTGGTGGGAAAATCCGGGCGCGGATGATAGGCAACAATGCTGGGCAGATCGTCCAGTTGAATCTGATGATAGCCCGTTCCACCGGTGAGAACAACCGCCACCATTCCGACGCCAACAATTAAAAAACTGAGAATCACGCCCCCGCGCAACAACCGCGCGATAAAAAGTTCAATGCGCAACGTTTCGTCATGATTATTTGTCTGACTCGCTGACATTTTCCGTCTCGCTCCAATCCGATGACTCGTCCATAGCGTTGAATTCCGGTGGGCTAAGACGATCAAGCGCCCACAGAACCACATTGATAGACAATACCCCCGCTGCGGCACTGATCACCGCCGGAATCAAATTGACATCGCCAATCACGATGGTATTCAACTCATCGGCTTGAAAAAAATTGGGCGCCGCCCACGCGCTCAGGAAACCGAGCAACCACGTTGCGCCCCAGAGCACTCGATCAAACACCGGCGATTGGCGCGCCCGTGGAATCAGCAACACCGCTGGGACGGTCAATACCGCCGACCCAGCGGCAAAAATCAGAAATTGAGTGAACGACACTCGCAACTCCTCTCAAAACGATAATCCCAGCCCCTTGACGAGCATTTGCAAGGCAATGAAAATCATCACGCCGATAAAGATGTGGCGAAGCCAAGTGCTGCGCAAGCGCATCATGATTCGTGTGCCGAACATTGCACCGATCAACACACCCATGGCGACCGGCGCGGCAATGAAGGGATTGATGTCGCCGCGCATAAAGTACACGCCCGCGCTCGCCGCTGCGGTTACCCCGATCATAAAATTGCTGGTTGCCGTCGAAACTTTCATTGGCAGTTTCATCGCCAAATCCATCGCCGGCACTTTTAAGACACCACTACCAATGCCAAGCAAGCCGGAAACTGTCCCCGCTATAAACATCAAGGGCAGACCGTACCGTGCACCGCGCACGTTGTAATTCACTTGCTGATTCAGCGCCGGATCGTAATACGAACTTCCCAGGTGCAGAAAATTCGCCAAGGGTCCCATCTCTACACCCACCGGTAATTCGGCATCGCGCCGGCGAAACATCGCGTACGCCGAGTACAGCAAGACAAGACTAAAGATGACAAATAAACCGGCCCCACCGACAAAGCCAGCGATGAACGCACCGCAGATCGCTCCCAGCGTTGTCCCGATTTCAAGAAACATTGCCACGCGAATGTTGGTTACCCCATCACGTAAATACGCCGCCGCTGCACCAGACGAGGTCGCGATCACCGAAACAATGCTCGCGCCGATGGCATAGTGAATGTCAATGCCTAACAGCAACGTGAGCATCGGCACCAAGATCACCCCGCCGCCCAAACCCAACAGTGCGCCAAACACTCCCGCACCCATAGATACGATAAAGGTTTCGATGAGAAAAAGAATGGCTGCCATTTCAATGACTCAGCAAGAATGCCAATTCTAAACCATGCAATTCTAGTCCGATGCCTAGAATGTGTCAACCCAAGTTCGTACGATGAAAAAACGGGCGCCTCCTGCACCCGAGTGGCGCCCGCGTTCGATCAGATGCTCTCTCTTTGTGGTGGATCCCAAGCGATCACAAAACCCCAATCGCCGGGTTGGAGTATCACCCTGTCTTTGGGATTGACAAAGATTTCTCTTTTCTTGGTTATGCGCCGAATACCCACTAGAGCCATTCGATGTTTGCGCCAAGTTTCTACAATTTCCCTCCACGGCATTCCCTTTTCCAAATCATCGTTGAGGGAACAAAGATTTTCTTTGGGGATCTGATTCCCATTTTTCATAAGAAGCTGTGAAAGTGCTACCGACGCGCTTGTCGCTTCCATATTTTGCAGGGGGACAAGAATCCCTTGATCATTGTGGATGAGAGAAAACTCTTCACTTGGATTAATCAGGATTTCTTCCTGTTCGGATACTCTTTCGATAGCAATGAGAATAAGATTAAATCTTCGTTTCAAATAGTCGAGCGCGTCATCAAAAGTCCTGCCGAGTAATGAGGGATAGTATTCCTGAAAGTCAATCTTGTAGAACTCGTTTCCTTCATCCCAGCGCAAGAGTTCAGAGACAATTCCCGAAAGCCCCTTGCACAGTGTCGAACGCGCAAGCAAATGTGCGCCCAGTTCACCGCGAATAAACATCTCGTCTACGTGCGCGCGCGCAAAATGCTGGCTATTCTTGGGATCAAGGATCTCGACGCAGGTGTACACATCTCGATTCAGTGTTTCGATGGCTAACACCGTGAGCAGCGATTGAGCATCTGCCGCGCTATCACCCGTGATAGGGAAAATTACAGCGACATCGGCTTCTATCACATTCGCTCGTTGCAGATCATTGCCATCGGTCGGGTCGCCTTTGATGAAACTCACCCATGTATGACCTACCGGTTTAGCATCCAACTTTGCCAAAATGACCACTGGTTTGTCTGGATCGGCTTTGTGCAACTGCTCAATGATCTCTGCCGCGGTTTCGTTCCAACCGCAAATGATTACGTGATTCTTGTGCTTTGTGTTGCCCATACCTTGTCCTTCTTTCAAAACGACATCTAGCACCAACGCCACAATGATCGCGCTAAACAACCAGAGCAGGACGGTACTCAGAATGTCTAACCCCAGCCCCACGAGTTTGCCGCCGAAAGTAGCGGGAAAGTATTGGGGATCGGTGATATTGAAAAGAGCCAGAGTAACCCACCAGAAAACTTCGGATATCGAGTTGAGACCATTCGGGGCATCACGCTCTAAAAATAGAATGGTGCCCATTCCTAACCCGTACACCAAAACGATAAATGCCACCAACCCAAGCAAGATTTGTCCATCGAAAAAAAGACCCAGGTACCGTCTCGAATACTCAAGAATTTTCCGGAGCAGCATACTGTGTGACAACTCCTTGTGTGACGACGCCCATGTAACAGAGGGCCACAGGACGAGTCCGCTGTGACCCTCTGTGAGCAAGAATACCAGGTTGGCCGATTCTGGTAGTGCGACTTAGCCAAAATTCTTTGCGATGGTATTCACATCCAGTTCAAACATCGTTGCCAAAGCAGCCAAGGCAACTTTTTCCTCTTGGCTGACCTTGTCTCCCATCCCCAAGGGACCGCCGCCAGAAGCGCGAGCGATTTTCAAGCCATTGATAAACAAACTACCAACAAATCGTTGATATTCATCGTGGGTCAGTTTTGTCTGGAGCACCGTCTTCATCCGAGCCATGCGCTCTGTGAACCTTGAGACATCCATGGCTTGCTGTAGCAAGACACCGACGTCCGAAGTTAGAATGTCCAAGGCAATCTCACGATGCAACGGATCTTTGTAGAACGGAGCTCCTTTGATCTCTGCATCGAATTGTGCAATCTCTTCCTTGTCCACGTTCTTATCTGCACCAGCAACCAGCAAAAAGACGTGGAACGGAAGTAACTTTAAAAGTCCCCATTCCTCGGTAGTAAATTTTTCCTTCATTGTTGCCCTCTCCTTTCGGGTAAATGATCGGATTAGTAACGCACTCGCCTGACATTTTTAGAAAATGAGCACCTCCTTTCTCAGCCAAGATCATACGTTCATTGTCCGAACAGAGTGACTGCTCGATGATCTGCGGTGGAGGACTAAGACGAGTGCGATCTAGTTCACCGTTTGAGCGAAAAATGGAATTGT
>JBBITT010000081.1:0-7092 GCA_037440625.1 Chloroflexota bacterium | reverse complement strand
TATTTGAGATTGTGCCACTGGCGCCGCGTGTCGCGTGTACCTTCGCGAATCCAATCGAGTTTCTGATCGCAAAAGATATGCGCGCGCGCGGTCGCTTCGGCTTCGTCCATTTTGCCAAAGCGCGCGGTCATATCTGCCATCACCGAGTGATAGCGGTCAATCGCGTCGGTGCAAATCGTAACGATGACATCATCCTTGCCAAAACCGTAGAACTTGGCGGTCTTGATCGCGCCCAGCACGTTGCACACGCCGCTGATGCCGAAAATCGTCGCCATCTTTTCGACGGACGCGCGCGGCACGCCGAATCGTTTGACCAGCACATCCCACCCGGCTTCTTCGGTCAAGAGTTGCAAACCTTTTTTGCACTCGATGTCGTCAATGCACATCAGCGCGTCCATATTCATCACGTTGTGAATCCACGTCACGTGCTTGTCGCCGATGCCTTGAATGTCGTGCGAGCCGTAGCCGTTGTTGTAAAGCGTGGGGCATTGAATCGGTTCGAGTCCGACGATTTTGTGATCGTGCCACATTTGCTTCAGGCGATCGCCTGCCGCAATCGTACCCGCGCTGCCCATCGCCGAAACGTACGCGGCGATCTTGCCGTTGCCGATGCCTTGCGCGTGCAGTTGCGCGGCAAGTTCGACAATCGTACCACCAGTGACGTAATAGTGAAAGCGATAGTTGCCCATCACTTCGAATTGGTTGAGGATGCGCACCTTGGGGTCTTGGCGCAGGCGATGCGTCTCGTCATAGATTTCTTTCACATTCGATTCCGAGCCGGGCGTCTTGATGATGCGCGCGCCGTACGATTCGATTTGTTGAAAGCGCTCTTTGCTCATCTCCGCCGGCAAAACGACGATGCTGTCAAAGTTCATTCGGCAGCCGACCCACGCGCCGCCGATGCCGTAATTGCCGGTCGAGGGCCAGACGAGCGTGTGGACGCGGGGGTCCACTTCGCCGAACATTTGCTTTTCGATCAGCACCGAGTACGCCGCGCCGACTTTGTGCGAGCCGCTGGGAAAATCCTTGCCGTAGAGGACGACGATGTTTGCGTCCACGCCGGTCAACTCTTTGGGCATCACGTGGTAGTAGATGTTGTTGTTGCCATCGCGCCAAGTGATGTTGAACAAGTTGATCGGGTCGAGCGGGTCTTGCGTCTTCATCGCCAACGCGCGCCGGCGAATGTCGGGCGCGATTTTGTCGGGATGAAGCATTTCTTCGAACGTGGGACCGAGAATGAGGTTGGACATTTGTTACTCCTGTCGTTGATTTTGTAGCGGACGAACGCCGAGCGACACCTGCACTGCAACGCACGCAGTGCGGTGCAAGTGTAAATCGCACGGCTGAATATGTTCAAGCCGACTTCAAGTCGGCTTTCACCTTCTGTAGCCATCGAATTTATTCGATGGCGAGGTTGCCCTGCCCCAAGCGTCACCGTTGCAGATTACCACAGGGGGCAGGGCGGTTTTCTATTCGGTTGAGATTGCTCTCAACCCGGAACAGGTCTGTAATTTCCCCTGCCTTGGCGCTCCATCCGTGAACGAGGCGCAGTCCGGCAATCTCATCTGAAATTATTGGGCGCACCGAAAACCCACATTGTTGTTGCGATTGTCAGGTTTGTTGTTGTTGCGGTTCGCCGCGCCGACATTGTTACGGTTGTTGTTCCACGACCCGCCGCGCAGCACACGTCGTTTTTGACCTGTCCCGCATAACCCGGTTCAGCTGCTTGCTGAATCGGCGGTTACGCAACCTTGAGCCATCCTCCCAGCAGTTTGCCGATTTCGACGAGCAATTTTGCGCCGTGCGCGTACTGCCCGACACTCAGCGCTTGCAAATCCTTACTGATTCGAAGGTAGAAACGCGTCTTGCTCAATTCTGTGTCTGCAATATGCAGCCAGTGCACGTCGTTTCTGGATTTTGCCGCGTGAAGGATAGCATCGTAAAAATTGTACGCGCTGTCCTCCAACCGTCGCGCCAAGCCAAGGCGTTGGTGTTTGGGAAAGTTCGCACTGAGCGGCAAGAGCCACAACAAGAACGCGTACGTTTTGACAAAGATAGGTGATTCTTCCATGCGGTTATTCCAAACCCAAAGGGTCTATCAGCCCCTTTGGGTTTTGCCACACGCGCTGCGAGATGAGTCGGCAACGCAGGCGGAACGAATCGGCGTAGCGGCTGTGTGAAATCCAACTTTGCAATGATGTTTCGATTTGCTCACGCGTGATTTCGCCTGCGGCGTAGGCGTGTTGAAACCGGCGCAGACGCTGGGTGAACCGTCGCACATTGTCGCGGCGCAGTTTGACGCGATGTGGAAATGACACAAAGCCGACAAAATCCATGCCGGTACGCACCGGATAGATGCGTTGTTTGCGCGGATGCAAACTCAAGCGCAGCGACTGGAGAAAATCCGTGATCGCTTGTCGGACGCAATGCAGTTCTGCCTTGTCGTTCCCGAACACGAGAAAATCGTCCATATAGCGCACGTAGGCACGACAGCGCAACCTGCGCTTGACAAACGTGTCTAGTTCGTTCAGGTAAACATTTGCCCAAAACTGGCTGGTGAGATTACCGATGGGCAAACCACGCGGACGCATCAGCGGCGTGAGCAAATCATCGCCAGGAAACCATTGCATTGGATACTCGTCTGCCAACACGCCTTCGCCGCTGCCGAGAATGCGCTGAATCAGATCCATCACTGCTGCGTCCTTGATGTGCCGCCCCAAGATGTCCAACAAGATTTGATGATCAATACTTGGAAAGAATTTGAGAATGTCGCCGTGAAAGACGTAGGTGTTCTGGTGCAGAAATTCCCGAGCGCGCTTGAGCGCGCGATGCGTCCCTTTACCCACGCGGCACGCGTATGAATCGGAGATGAAACGTCGCTCAAAGATCGGCTCGATGATTTGGCAGAGCGCGTGGTGAACGACGCGATCGCGAAAGGGCGCCGCGCTCACCTTGCGTTTCTTCGGCTCGTAGATGTAAAAATGGTGATACCCACCCGGCTGATAGGTTTGATTTTGCAACTCCTCCTGCAACGCGAACAAATTCTCTTCCAGGTTGAATTCGAACGCGCACATTGCAGGCGTCTTGGGTTTGTGCCGTCGCGCGCGGTAGAACGCGGTCAACAGATTCTCAAAAGAGCAGATTTGCGGATAGAGGTGTTTGTATGTCTTCATTTTTTCAAAAATTTTTCGCTGGGGGGCAAACTGCGCCCCCCAGACCCCCCTTCAGAATTCAGAAAACAGAAATTCAGAATTTAGGGGAAAATTACTGGGCGCACCGAAAACCCACATCGGCGCCGCGATCGCCAGGTCCGCCGAGGTAGCGGGCCGCCGCGCCGACACCGTAACGGTCGAAGTACCACGACCCGCCGCGCAGCACACGGTATTGTCCGGAAGCAGGTCCCTTGGGATTTTCCTTCGGTGAATTTTTATAATAGTTCTCGTCGTACCAATCTGCGCACCATTCCCACACGTTGCCTGCCATATCTGCGACACCGTAGAAACTGTCTCCCTGTGGTGAGTATTTTCCAACCGGCGTTGTGCCTCCAATTCCCGATTCGGATGAATTGCATTTGCTCGCGTCAAAATCGTTACCCCAGGGATAGACGCGTTTTTGTTTTTTAATCTCGTCCCAACTTGCCGCCTTTTCCCATTCCGCCTCGGTGGGCAAACGCTTGCCTGCCCATTGCGCGTACGCGTTCGCGTCATCCCAAGTCACATTGACGACGGGATGGTTTTCTTTGCCCTGCGGGATTTTTCCGTTCTGCCAATGGGGTGGGGCTGAATGTTTTGTGGCGTCCACAAACTTTTTGTAATCCGCGTTCGTCACAGGGTAGCGATCAATGTAGAATGAATCGAGATAAACTTCATGTGCGACACTGCCTTCGCCCATCACAAACTTGCCCGCCGGGACAAGCATCATTTCTCTGCCATCTTTGCCAACCTTTTTCGTCACGCCGGCTTGAACCATTTGCATCCACGCGCGCTCAAATAAAGTTTGGGTGCGTTTGTAATTCGGCTTGACGCTGCGGATTTGCTCGAACAACGGGAACGCTTTTGCCCAATCATCCACGTCCAACGCGTCCAGCAAACGTTCGTATGCCTCTGGCAGTGCAAGCCAACGGTTCACGGTGTCCAGCCGGGCGCGCGCGTCCAGAAACTGCGAATCGAGTTGCAATAATTCTTCCAAGCGCGCGCGGGCGTCCAGCCACGGTTCGGTGCGGTCGTCCTTGTCCGCCAGCGCTTGTTTCATTAACTCGTCGGCTTGAAGATAGAGTTGGAGTTTTTGCAAACGCGCGGGCGCGTCGCGGTAATCGCCAATCTTTTCAAACAGTGCGGCGGCATCGCGCAAGTTGCCTGCGGCTTGGAGTGCGCGCGCCTCATTGTAGAGATGCACAAGTTCATCGCGCGAGAGTGTGGACTGGGGACGCGGTGGTGTAGGCGCAGGTTTCGGCGGCTCGGCGGTGGGCGTGGCGTGGGTTGGTTGTGATGGGGCGGGGGGTTGAACCGTCACGCCAAATTCTGCCAACAATTGCTTCAGCGCGCCGTCGTAACGTTGGTGAAAATTGATGTACAAACGACCGCGCAAGAGCGTCGGCAATTTACACGGCGCGACAACAACGGGAATGATGCGCGGTCTGCCGTCGCGTCCTTGTTCCAGACTCAAGTTGATCGCCGCGTTGATTTCCAGTTCGCACCACTTGGATTCAACAGCAGCAGGCGACAATAATGGAACGTAAACGTCGCACTCTTCCAAGCCGCGCGCAACCCTGCCCGCAATGTCATCGCCCGGTCGAATCGAGTAGGCGTCGAAAAATCCTTCCAACCCGTGCCGGCGCAAGTCGTCGGTCAGGCGTTTAGCAAACTCAATGTCTTTCCAAGAATGAGTGATGAAGAATTTGGGTGGCACGTCGTCTCCTCTTCGTCGCGCCAAAAATCGTTTGCTAATCCACAGTGGCTATGCTATAATCATACTCGGAAAGCCAACAAGCGCCAAATGTCAGAAACTCACGCAGATATCAACACGCAAATCAAATACTGGAAGACGTTGGCAACAGATAACTTGAAAACCGCCAATTCGCTTTTTGAAAAGCAACGTTATATGCACGCGCTTTTCTTTGGGCATCTTTACCTTGAGGCATTGCTCAAAGCATTGATTGTGCATCGCACGCACAAAGATGCGCCGTTCGGACACAAACTATACACGCTTGCGCTGAAAGCCGGGTTAGAACTCACGGAAACACAACACGATTTACTGACTCGTTTTACGGCTTATAATATCACCACGCGCTATCCCGATCAACGTCTTTTGTTATACAAACGGTTCGACCGCAAATTCACCCAAGCCGAGTTGAAAGAAATCCGCAGGATGGGCAAATGGATCGCGTCGCATCTCAAGTAAACCAAATTGTATTGAGAAAATCTAACCGATTTGTTGCCGCGCTGCAAGCCAAGGGACTGCACGTGGAGCGTGCGTATCTCTATGGCTCATACGCCAAAGGTCACGCGCGGCGTGACAGCGACATTGACATTGCCATTATCTCGAAAGACTTGAGCGGTGATTGGCTGGACGATTATTGTCGCCTAACACGCATTGCTGACGGAATTGATGCACGGATGGAAGTTGTTCCCTTCCTGCCAAAAGATTTCCGCGACGAGAATCCGCTTGTTTGGGAAATCAAGTCTGCCGGGATTCCTCTCACGGGCAATGCCAAACGCCGCGCGACAAAACGCAAACCAATCCGACGCGCCAAACGAAAATAATTTTCAGAATCCCGTTCCCCCGCAAAGGACGGGATTCTCCTTGTCTCCGTGTCTCCCCCTCTCCGTGTCTCCCGCGCTCCCCCTCTCCCAATCACCCAATCACCTAATCACCCAATCACCCAATCGCCCTCCGCACCGCCTCCAACGTCGGCTCGATCACTGTCCCCGCGCCGGCAACTTTCATCGCACTCGCAATATCCTTCAAGCCATTGCCCGTGAGCATCACAACAATATGCTCATCCGATTTCACGAGACCTTGCGCAACGGCTTTTTTCAAGCCGGCATACGCCGCCGACGCGGCGGGTTCGACAAAGATTGCTTCGCCGCGCGCCAGTTCCGGAATCGCCGCGAGGATTTCATCGTCGCTGACGGCGAGGTACGCGCCGCCGGTTTCGCGCACCGCGCGCACCGCGCGCACACCATCGAGTGGCAAGTCCGCGCTGATCGAATCGGCGACGGTGACAGCGTTGACGGGCGTGATCTTTTCCGTGCCGGCTTTCCACGCCTTGTAACACGCGGCAGAACCCTCGGCTTGAACGCCGAACAGTTTCGGCATTTTTTCGATCCAGCCCAGCGCGAGCAAATCGCGCAGACCTTTCCACAAACCGCTGATGATGTTGCCATCGCCGACGGAAACAAAGATGCTGTCGGGTGCAGACCAGACCTTCGTCCTTCGTCTTTCGTCCTCCGTCAACTGCTCACAAATCTCCAACGCCGCCGTCTTTTTCCCCTCAACCGTGTACGGATTGTACGCCGTGTTGCGGCAGTACCAGCCAAATTCTTTCGACGCGGCAAGGCACAAGGCGACGGCTTGATCGTAATTGCCTTTCACCAACATCACGCGCGCGCCAAAGATGAGCAGTTGCGCAATTTTGGCGGGCGGCGCGGTTTGCGGAACGAAAATCACCGCCGGCATTTTCGCCGCGGCGGACATGCCTGCCAGCGCGGCGCCGGCGTTGCCGGTGCTTGCCGTCGTGATGATTTCGACGCCGAGTTCGCGCGCTTTGGCGACGACGAACGCGCTCGCGCGATCTTTGAACGATGCCGTCGGGTTGCGCCCATCGTCTTTGAAAAACAAATGGCTCAAGCCAAGTTGCGCGCCTAGCGTGGTCGAGCGATACAGGGGCGTCCAGCCAACCTGAAGCGGCGGCGCGAATTTTGCCGCGTCGTCAATCGGCAGCAAGTCCGCGTATCGCCAGATCGAAAAATCGCGCGAGTCGGAAATTTTTCGCGGCGAGGTGTGCGCGGCAATCGCCTTGTAATCGAGAATCGTATCGAGGATGCCCTCATCGCCGTGCTTGGGGCAGACGTAGCGCGTGGTGCGCGGATC
>JBBITT010000080.1:0-7766 GCA_037440625.1 Chloroflexota bacterium | reverse complement strand
TGCGCCTTACGACACGAAATATACGCACGAGTACGCTTTGGGAAACAGCGCATCGAGCAAGACAGCGGCTTCGTCTTTTGCCCACACATCGGGCAACACATCACGTAGTTCCGTCAACGATTTGCGACCAAACATCAGTTGCAAAAACACCAAAGGGGGAAAGCCGCAATCGCCGCTGTCTTCCGGACTCGGTTGCCACGATTCGGCATTGACGAGTTTCCCGTTTTCAAAAATTAGTTTGTAGCCGTGCCGATACTCGCTGATCTTGAACTCGCCGGTATACCCTGCCATCGCGGAATGCGCCAGCCGATCTTGCAGCACCGGCGCGATGTGGCAAATGAACTTGGGTACATCGGCAACACGAATGTACCACGCGTACGGCGGGCGGGCGCGGGGAAGCAATTCTGGAATCGCTTGGTACGCGGGATGTTCGCGCCCAAATGCCAAAAAGATTCCGTTGACGGTTTTGTTTTGCTTCTTGGCTTCCGATTCCCCCAACGCTTTAGCCCAACGCAGGATCGTAGGCATCACCGCACGCCACGCGTGTCCTTCGACCAGCGCGAGTTCATTCAGAACAATCGCTTCAGCCCAGATGTCGCGCGAACCTTGGACATAGCCGATGGCGCGTCCGTCCTGCGTTTCGATGATGTGGTACGGCATACGCCACGCCATCGTTTCCGGCTGCGGTTCATGCAAATAGCGCCACAACGATTCGGAGCGCGGACACGCCACGAGTGAGCGCGCGATCTCGCGATCGTACAACCTCGCAGCGAAGGGAATATCGTCACACGTCATCGTGCGCAAACGATAGGGTTCGGTTTCATTTTCCTTGAGCGGGGGTACGTTCGAGAAATATGCCACGCGACCGCCGCCCAGATCGAGCGCGTACTCGTACCCAAACTGGCGATAGTACCACGAGATGCCGGTAATCCCTTGCACCAAATGTCCTAACGATGCACTCATGGCATGCAAGACCTCGAATTGCGCGCGCACCAGACCTCGCTTGCGATAATTCGGATCGGTGGCGACCATTTCTGGGCGGCCCACACCGAACGGAATCCCGGCGTATGTCCATGTCTGCGGAATGAGACACGTGGTCGAAACGAGGTTGCCGGTGTGCGTGTCTTGGACGATGAGTGTGTTTGCGGGTCCGATGATAGGATGATCGGTGCGCATCATATCGCGCGTGTACAAGACGGCTAATGCGTCAATGGTGTTGTCGCGTCCAAAGACGCGCCCTGTGAATTGCGCCAATGGCTCAGCGTCAGCCGGTGTTGCGAAACGCAACACAAGTCCGTCACCAAGATCGCGCGGAAGTTGATCCGCTGACAAGGCAAATTGCTGTTCGAGGGTTTTTGATTTGAGACTCATGGTTTCAATCCTTTGACAAAGGACGACAGACGGATGACGAACTCGCTGGCGTCCGTCCTTCGTCGTTCGTTGTTATAAAAAGATTTCCGAGGTATCCCGTTTGACGTTCTGTGTTGAGAGGTTTCGCTATTTTTCTGCGGCAACTTCACTTGCCACTTTTTGACGCGCGGCGTGTGCAAACAATCCTAGCACCGGCGTAAGCATCGTGGTGGATGATAACAATGCCGCGCGCAACGAAATTGCTGTGCCAATCGCTCCCACAATTGGTCCACCGATGATCTGTCCGAGCGCATCTACTTGACTGCTCATCGAAATCACTGTTGCACGCACTTGGGGATCGAGCCGTTGATTGACCCAGGCGGTGTACAACGGATTGGTGGTTTGGCGGAGCAGGGAGAATGCCCAGTACGCAGTAACCGCCATGGCAAAGTTGAACGAGAGCGCGAACATTGCCAGCATCATAATTCGCGCCGCACTAATTGCAAACAAGGCGCGGCGGATTGATGCTTCGCTCCCGGTGTCCACGCGGCGTCGCGCAATCTCGGTGGCAACCATGCCCAACCCAATCGCGCCGGTGCGAATGATGCCGAACCACGTTACCATCGTCACTCCATCGAATGTTGGAAAAGTAAACGTGAGCAAGAACGGCGTCCAGAGCCGATCAAACCCTTCGCTGTACATTCCATAGAACAAACCAATCCCTAGGATGGTCGCCAGCACGGGGCGACGTTGCACCATGCCCAGCCCGCCGCGAAACGTGTGCCACATTGGTTGAAACGAATTCCGGTTTTCGCGTGGGGTTGGATGAAAACCGGTTTCCGGCATTCCAAGGGCTAGAAAAATTCCTAGTGCGATAAAACCCACGCCACCTAAAATAATCGGCAAGTTCACGCGTTCATTGCCGATGAACACACTGGCGATGATGCCCACAAAGGTCCCGGCTTGGGCGATTTGGGTGGCGCGCATAAACGCGCGGTTTGCCGGTGCCTCGCCAATTTCGTCGGTGAGCCATGCTTCGGTGGCGCCGCTGGTACACGTCCAGCCCGCGCCCCAAATCACTTGCGCGAGTAACACGGTTGCAAAAAACGGAAATATCCCTTCGATCAGAAAGCCGATTCCCATCATCACGTAGCCAATGACGATGGAAAGTTTCCGGCTATATACATCGGCGATGACGCCGGTGGGAACTTCGCAAAGGAACGCGGTTACTTCGAGGGTGGTACCAACCAAGACAAGTTGGAGCGGATCGAGCCCAACGACGGTTGCTTGATAAATCATATTGACGGTAAAGATGAGCGACGAGAGCAAGCCATCCCAGCCGTTGATGATCAAGTAGGTAGAGTAGGCGTTGATCTTTTTCACATTGATTTTCCACGGAACACGCATCACGTATCACGTATGGCGTGTTCCGTTCGTGTTATCCATTCCGCTTCAACTTGCCGGTGCGCTTGGCGTACCGCTCGGCAAAGCGGAACAGCCACAAACCCAGCGGCACCATCACCATGCCCATCACAATCAGTGGTGCGATGTACTGCCACAGCGCAAGCGTCGGCGTGCCGGCGAGCAATGCCGCGCGCGTACCTTCCAACACGTACGTTGCCGGCGAATACTGCGCGAACACTTGCAACCACGTAGGCAACACTGTCACCGGATAGTACACGCCGGACACGAGCAGGAGCAACGAGATGATCACGTGCGTCATCTGCGAGCCTTTTTCCGGAAAGAGCAACGGCAGAATCGCGGCGATCACGCCAAAGCCGATGAACGATACACTCCCCACCAGCAATACGACGGCGCCACCCAGCAGATTCGCTTTCGACAAGTCAATCTCGAAAAAGAGCGCGGTGATGCCCAGAATCACGACGGTATGAAACATCGAATACACCACCGCGAACGCGGTATGCCCGGCAAGATGGGTCAGGCGCGTGATCGGTGCCATCAACGTGTACTCAATCGTCCCTTCCCAGCGTTCCATCCCGATAATGTCGGTGAGCCAGTAGAAAATCACCGACAAGTACCGCCACACAATCGTGCCGATGATGAGGTACAACACGAGATAGTGGCTGTCTACCACGGCGCTACTCATCGCGCCAACGCCGGGTCCGATAAATGCGACCGAGAGCGAGTTGGTGATTGAATAAAACAACCAAACGACTTCCCACGCCCAGTACCGTTTGACGATATTCAGATTGCGTTCGACGAACGCATAAGATGCTTTGACTTCGTATGCAAGGGTGGTCATTGATTCTACTCCTCGATGGATGCGCGATGATGGATGACGGAATGCGTTGCCCCCGTCCCCGTCATTCGTCCTCTGTCTTTAACTGTTTGCCCGTCAACTGCATAAACACATCTTCCAGTGTTGGCGCGTGTCCATTGCGGCTGGCTAGTTTCTTGAGATTTGCCGGCGTATCGAGCGCAACAATCTTGCCATCGGCGAGGATGGCGATGCGGTCGCACAGGGCATCGGCTTCGAGCATATCGTGCGTGGTGAGCACAATCGTTGCGTCGTGCGTGTCGCGCAGTTCGCGCACCAGGGCTTGCACCTCGCGTTTGCTCCGCGGATCGAGACCGGTCGTCGGCTCATCGAGCAAGAGCAAGACCGGCGCGGTCAAGAGCGCGCGTGCAATCGCCACTTTTTGTTGCATCCCGCGCGACAGCTCTTCCATCGGACGATGGATGGCCTCCTCGCGCAAATCCAGGCGTTTGAGAATCGCGAGAATCTGGCGATGTGCTTCTGTGCCACTGAGACCATATAGTCGCGCGCCGTACATCAAATTTTCCAACGGCGAAAGTTTCTTGAAGAAGGCGGCTTCAACCGAGACGCGATTAATCATTCGTTGCACCACGCGCTCTTCGCGTTCGACATCGTGTCCAAAGATGGTCACGCGCCCGGCATCCGGCACGAGCAGGGTTGAGAGCAGGCGAATGAGCGTAGATTTGCCAGACCCGTTGGGTCCCAGGACGCCAAAGATTTCGCCGCGATAGATGGTTACGGAAATGTGATCCACTGCCAGAACGCCGGCCGGCGTTGTGCCCCGTTTGAACCATTTGAACTCGGATGAATTAAAGCGTTTGGATACATTTTGCATTTCGAGCGCGATCGTTTGACCGAACATTGAAACCTCCTAACTCGGACGAGCCGAAACAACACCGGAATTTATCCACGAAGGTACACGAAGATTTCTCTGTTCTTCCTTCGTGACCTTGGTGCCCTTCGTGGATGAAAAAATCTTGGCTTTTTGTGCAACGATTTCATTTGATAGGTACTATCTGCTCCCCCACGAGGGGAGGCACAATAAAAAAGCCGTGAGTTCGATGAAACCCACGGCCAAGCGCGACGAAAAATGGCAACAAAAAGCCGTGGGTGCGTAGCGCACCCACGGCAGGATTGACACATTTCCGGCAACGGGCGCACTACGACAAGGTCAAAACCTCACCGCTAGCGATCAAGATGATGTATACCATTAAACCCGTTGCTCCTTTCCTGAATGTGCTCCCATTATATCTGTTTTTAATTCCAAGTCAAGTGGCGCCGGCGCGTTGGATCGGGCAACTGCCAATTGCCCGAATGACAACGATGAATCAACAAAGGGGCGGAGGGTGACTCGAACGGGCTTGACAATCCCACCAATTCGTCTATAATCGGCGCAGAATGTTGACCCAGAATTTTTCAATCAAGCATCATCACGGGTGTGGGGTGAGTGATGCAGCATCACAAGGGGATTCCTGAGAACATCAGAACCAACGGTGCCTTGTGATGCTGCATCAAGGTCAACGAACTCGCCATTTTGGCGTTTGCATCCTCGCCCCCAAGAGACAAGTCAGTGTGACTTGTCTTTTTTGTTACTGGAACCGCGCAGACGTACATGGCGCAAAGCCAAACACTTTTGGCGTTCTTCGCGCCTTTGCGATGAAAGAGGTTTTGTGATTGCTCAACCACTCGACAAACAATTGCCGCATGGCGTTGCCGATTTGTTTTTCAACGATGCCGCACGCAAACGTGCGGTCGAACGGACGTTAGCGGAGACGTTCACGCGTTGGGGTTATTCCGAAATCATTCCGCCGATGTTCGAGTACTACGAGTCGCTGGCGGCAGAAGCGGGACCGCAACTGCGCGAGGAAATGTACCGCTTCTTTGATCGCGATGGACGCACGCTCGCGCTCCGCGCCGATTTCACGATTCCGATTGCGCGCATCGTCGGCACCAAATTATTTGACCGCACGATGCCTCTGCGATTCTTTTCGGTCGGCTCGGTGTTTCGATATGAAGAACCAAAGGCAGGCGTGCGCCGCGAGTTCACGCAAGCGGGCATCGAGTTGATTGGCGCAAACACGATGGACGCGGATGCGGAAGCCATTGCGTTAGCGATGACGGCGTTGCGCGACCTGGGTTTGAATGATTTCCGCTTCACGCTCGGCAATGCCGCATATCTT
Organism: Chloroflexota bacterium; assembly: GCA_037440625.1. Classification (GTDB taxonomy): domain Bacteria; phylum Chloroflexota; class Anaerolineae; order UBA4142; family UBA4142; genus DAOTXS01. The sequence goes on along the minus strand of JBBITT010000080.1, from coordinate 1,958 downwards.
CAAGCGACGATGCGCGACCTGGGATTGGGCGATGCGCAATTGTTCTTACTCCACGAAGCGCTTCGTCGAAAAAGCACGCCCGAACTCACACGCTTGCTTGATTCGCTCAAGCTCGCTGCGACGTACAAGAACACGCTCGCGCAATTACCCGCGCTTCTCGGCAATGCCGATGTGCTTGATCGCGCGGTGTGTGTCAACGACGAGGCGCGCGTGGCAATTGAACATTTGCGTGCAGTCTTGGCTCGCTTGGCAAAATTTGGTTTCACCGATTTTGTAACGCTTGACCTCGCGGAGAATCGCGGAATGGCGTATTACACGGGCATCTTGTTCGAGGGATTTGTCGAGGGGTTGGGTTTTCCTGTTGTGAGCGGCGGACGGTACGATAATCTCATCGCGCACTTTGGTCACAACATTCCTGCGGTTGGTTTTGCGTTCGGTGTCGAGCGCGTGCTGGTCGCGTTGCGCGCCCGTGGCGTTGCCAAAGCCAGCGTCGCGCCTGATGTGATTGCGGCAACGGATGATTACGCGCGCATCGAACAGGCGCGGGCAAAGGGACAAATCGTCGAGGCGGATGTTTTGAATCGCGATGAGGAATCGTTGCGCGAGTATGCGCGTGTGCGCGGCGCGCGCGAGATTTGGTTCCGCGATGGACGCATCGAATCGGTCATGGACAGACAAGAGGGGGTGTGATGTCTAATTTAACCATCGCATTGGCAAAGGGTCGGTTGCTCGATCCGTCCATTGTAATTCTTGAATCGCTCGGCTATAATCTGGACGAGTTGAAAACGTCGCGCAAGTTGGTGATTGAGGACAGGCCGCGCGGTGCCAAGTTTATTTTGGCGAAACCGATGGATGTGCCGATCTATGTCGAGTACGGTGCGGCGGATGTGGGCATTGTGGGGCAGGATGCGTTGCGCGAGAGCGAGGTGGATGTCTACGAGCTGCTTGCTCTGGATTATGGTGCGTGTCGTCTCGTCGTCGCGGGCAAGCCAGCATACAAGGATGCGGAATGGCGATTGCTCGCAGGTCTGCGCGTCGCCACGAAATATCCGCGCGTCGCGAAAAAATATTTTTCGGCGCGCGGACTATCGGCGGAAATCATCGAGGTGTACGGCTCAGTGGAACTCGCGCCTGCCGTTGGTCTGGCCGATTTAATCGTTGATGTGGTGGACACGGGCGGAACGTTGCGCGCGAATGGATTGATCGAGTTGGACGAGATTTTCAAATCGCACGCGGCGCTAATTGTGAATCGCGCGAGTCATACGTTGAAAGTTGACCGAGTGCGTGACTTGATCGAAAAAATAGATTCACCGCAGAGACGCGGAGAGCGCGGAGAAAAACAAAAATAAAAATCTCTGCGACCTCAGCGCCTCTGCGGTGAGACGAGGTAAATGGAATGATTATCCCAATTATAGTTGGCAAGCAAGCCGGGCGCGAAAAAATTTTGCGGAATCGTGGAATGCTCGGCGAGCAAGCGTCGCCGGAATTGTTGGAGCGCATCGCAAAAACATTTGGCGAACGATTGTCGCCGGAGCAAGCGGTGGCGCGCATCATCGCAGACATTCGCGCGCGCGGCGATGCGGCATTGCTCGATTGGACGCGCCAACTCGATCACGTCAATTTGCCAGCACTTGTGGTTACCCAAGATGAAATTGACGCGGCGTATGCCGAGACACCTGTCGCGGTGCGCGACGCCATCGAATTTGCGGCGGCGCGCATTCGCGCGTTCCACGAAAAACAAAAACCGAAATCGTGGATTGATTGGCAGAGTGGTAGCGCGTTGGGTCAACGCATCACTCCGTTGTCGCGCGTTGGCATTTACGTCCCGGGGGGCACTGCTCCCTTGCCCTCGTCGCTGTTAATGTCGGCGATCCCAGCCCAAGTTGCCGGCGTGCGCGAGATTGTGGTTGCATCGCCACCCAAGATCGCGCCCGCCATTCTCGCGGCGGCAAAAATCG
>JBBITT010000079.1:0-8055 GCA_037440625.1 Chloroflexota bacterium | reverse complement strand
AAAATGCATGGTGTTTACCCACAAATCTGTATGCGATAGAGGTCATCGAGAAAAATTCTCTATGCTCTCGATGACCTCTATGGCAATAGGGGTGCAATCACCAACCAGACGGATTTGACGCTCCGGCTTTTCTGTTTTATAATTTGCTCAACCACGCGGGAGTAGTTCAGTGGCAGAACGCCACCTTCCCAAGGTGGATGTCGCGAGTTCAAATCTCGTCTCCCGCTAAGACCTGAAGGATTTTCGAATCCGTTCAGGTTTTTTGTTTCTATGCGCTCAGCAAAATAATCAATCCCATCTGGACGGCCGCCATAATCGGCGAGAGAGCAATCATGGCGTACAATTTGGCTGGCTCCGTCAAGCGGGTTTGGTGAATGCGCCAAAAGAACGCATACAAGATCACCGCGTTTGCTCCCCACATCAACGGCGCGGTGATCGGCATTCCACCAAACCACGTCATCGTTGGCGTCGTGTACAACCACCACTTGAGTTGCACCGCGGTGGCTTCAATCGGCAGGGCAAGGCTGGCAGCGATGATAAACACGAGCACTCCCATGTGCCAAGTCCGTTGGGGGTCTATCCATCGTTTGGCAAAGGCATACGCCAGATAGGCAATGCTCGCGGTGAGCAAGGTAACCAACACGGGCGCACTGCCCAAGCGCATCATTGCCGGCGCAAACACATAGACGCGAAACATCACTTGATTCAAAATCTCGCGGGTCAGCGCGGTCAAGTAACCGGCGGTAAACCATTGTTGCGCAAAAGAGCGCCCTTCGGCACGGGCGGCAAACCAGATGCTTCCGAACAACAATACGATGGCGATCAACTCGATGATGACCGTAAACACTAGCGTCCTCCCGTTGCCGCGCGATTGCTCCCCAACGCGTACAGCCCCAGCCACAGCATCGGCGCGAGCAAGGCAATCAACCCCTTTGCCTCCACGCCGGCAGCAAGATCGGTTGCGCCCAGCGCGAGCACCAGAAAAAGAACTAGGACAAATGGCATATGTGCCAAGATGTATTTCAACGACTCCTCCTGCACTCGTGTTAAACGAATTATAGCACAAATGCGGCAACTAATTTGACAAGCCGCGCGATACGATTTATGATTTGCCCCCATTTGAGAATACGATGATTGGTTTTGGCGAACTGCGCAAACTGGCTCTGCAATGGCAGGTTGATCTGGCCGAGGTGGAGCGTGCCTATGCAACCGATTGGTTGCTCAAGGGATTGTTCGATCGCGTTGCCGATACCTTGATCTTGCGAGGCAGTGCCGCATTATATCACGCGCACTTGGCCGATTATCCGTTCCGCGATGCGCCGGAGTTTATCGCGCTTGAATCGCCCACCTACGCGATGCTCAAGGATGCGTTGGGTGTCGCGGCGCAAGCGAGTGGCTTGAAATTTTGGTTAAGCGATTTCGCGCAGGGGTCGGCGAATGTTGAATTTGTGGGACCCCTGGGACGACGCTCCGCGGCGCAACCGCGCATCACGCTTTCGTTTATCGCGGGACAGCCACGCGATTCTGTGGTTCGTACGCCTTTGCTTCATCGTTTCAGCGATGCGTGCGCGGCAAGCGTGGTTGCACAATCGCTCGACGAAATCGCGGCGGAACGCATTGCCATGCTTGGCGCGGCGCCGCGCACACGCGATGTTTTCGATTTGTGGTTCATTGTAACCCGTGCACGCGAACCGATGGATGCGCGACATATCGGTGCGCTTGTGTTGGCGATCGCCCAAGCGAAGCAGAGAGCATTGCCTAATCCGAGTGCGCCATTCAACCCATCGCATCGCGTCATCTTGGAACGTGGCTGGAACAAGGCAAACTATCAACCCTCGTTTGATCAAGTGGAACAAGATTTGATGCGCCTATTACCATCATTCATTCCGTAAATCTCATTGCAAGGTTTCACCATGGAAGACCTGTTTTCTCAAATTCAACCCTGTGAACATCGCCAAGATGTTCAAGTGCGCTTGCCGGACGGGCGCGTCTTTTGTGGACCCGCTGGAACACGGCTAGAAACGTTTATGCGCAAAATTTTTGCTGCCAACGGTATTCCTGTTGTGGCGGCTTTGGTCAATGGTCGCCTAGCCGAACTGGGCGAACCAGTCATTGCGGATGTGGACGTGGAACCGATTTCAACGGCAACCGAAGACGGGATGCGTTTTTATCAACGCGCCCTCACGTTGTTGCTCGATGTCGTGGTGCGCGAGTTGTTTCAAGTGGGTATCACCGTAGATCATTCCGTAACCTTCGGCGGATTGTTCTGCCGCGTGTTGGGGCGCGGACCCTTTACCGAATCAGAACTTGCGCAGATCGAAGCGCGGATGCGGGCGCTGGTGGCAGAAGATATTCCGATTACGCGCGAAGTGTTGCGAATCGAAGAGGCAGCGGCGAACGCACGCGCCAATGGCGATGAATCGCAAGCGATCTTGTTATTGCAATCGGAACGCAAAGAGGTGCGCGTTCACGTGTTGCGCAACGTCAAACATTATTTCTTGGGCAGACGCTTGGCTTCGTCCACGGGCTATCTCAAATACTTTGCGGTGCGACCGTATCCGCCGGGATTCTTGCTCCAGTTTCCCAGCCGTCAGCGGCCCACCGCGCTCGAACCGATCAAACATTCGCCCAAATTAACCGCCGTGTTCCGCGAGTATGGCGAATGGCTCAATCGCTTGGGCGTAACCGATACTGCCGCGCTCAATGATCATCTCAAGGGGAACTATTCACGCGAAATCGTCTTGGTGGCAGAAGCGTTGCACGCGCAGAAAATCGCCGAGATTGCCACAACAATTGCGATGCACCGGGATCGCATTCGGCTCATTACGATTGCGGGACCGTCGGCGTCCGGCAAGACCACCTTTTCGCGCCGCTTGACGATTCAATTGTTGGCGAATGGCTTGCGTCCATTTCCGTTGAGTCTGGACGATTACTTTGTTTCACGCGAGGAGACACCGCGCACCGAGACCGGCGATTACGATTACGAAAATATTCATGCGCTCGATTTGGAATTGTTCAATCAACAGTTGCTCGCGCTAGTCAACGGCGAACGGGTCACGTTGCCGCGTTACAACTTTCAAACTGGCGAACGTGAAACCGGCGACACGGTTCAACTCACGCCCAACCATGTTTTGTTGATCGAAGGGATTCACGGCTTGAATCCGAACTTGGTTACGCAGATTCCACGCGAGCAAATCTTTCGCATTTATGTTTCCGCGCTCACGCAACTCAAACTTGATCGCTTGAATCGGGTGGCAACCAGCGATGTGCGGCTAGTGCGCCGCATTGTCCGCGATGCGCGCACGCGCGGCTACTCGGCGGCGGAAACGATTGCGCGCTGGGATAGCGTGCGACGCGGCGAGGAGAGAAATATTTTTCCGTACCAAGAACAAGCGGATGTGATGTTCAATTCGGCGTTGGTGTACGAACTCGCCGCGCTCAAACAAAGAGTCGAACCCTTGTTGCGTCAGGTGAAACCCGGCACCCCCGAATACATCGAGGCGCGCCGGCTGTTGACGTTCCTGGAATGGTTCTATCCGTGCGATGAGGCGTACGTGCCGGAGGATTCGATCTTGCGCGAGTTCATTGGCGGTTCTGTCCTCACTGATTTCGTACCGCACCTCTAACTCACCTTACGCGATCTTACCACAGAGCACACAGAGAACGCAGAGAAAAAACATAGAAACCTCGGTGAACCCGGTGATCTCTGGTGAACAAATCATTGACCGTGTAACATCAGGAAATAAAACAAGACCTTCCCAGACAGGAAGGTCTTGTTTTTATCATCTTACTTTTTGCGTCGCTTGCTCTTGAGTCCCAGTTCGGTGGCTTTGGACTCGACTGCGTTCACCGTGCGCCTGAGGGCTTTGGCAATCTCGCGGTGAAGCGTTCCTTTGCGATAATGTTCTTTCAGCAACGCAATTTCTTGCGCGCTCCATGCCTTGTTGTGCTTGGCTGGCTTTGGCATAATTTACCTCCTCTAAGCCGTGTGAACTTAGTATAACACACTTTTCGAGTTTGACAAGGGGTTGGCAAGGTTCGTCCCGGCTTTTCTATTCTTTTTTAATACTCGGGGGTGGAGCCGGGGTTCGCTCTCCTAGGTCGAAATGATCTACCTGTACCCCAGCCGCTCGCAAGTAGCGCATTGCCAGTTCATCGGGATAATGCCCGCCATAGACCACACGCACCAAGCCAGCATTGATAATCATCTTGGCGCAGACGTGGCAAGGTTGATGCGTCGTGTAAATTGTTCCGCCTTGCAACGAGATGCCATGCAACGCGGCTTGGATGATGGCGTTCTGTTCCGCGTGCAAGGTGCGGACGCAATGTCCATCAACGATTTCGCACCCTTCGTCCAAGCAATGGGGCAGACCTTTGGGCGCACCGTTGTACCCCGTTGTCAGAATGCGCTTGTCCTTGACGATGATCGCACCGACCTGCGCGCGCAAGCACGTTGCCCGGCGCGACACATCGAGCGTAATGTCCATGAAATATTGATCCCAGGTTGGTCGTGGCATCGTTTATCCAGTACCGAATTGCCGGTCACCCGCATCGCCCAAGCCAGGTACGATGTAGGCGTTCTCATTCAAGTGATCATCAATCGCGGCAAGATAAATGTCCACATCGGGATGGGCATCTTGCAAGCGTTTGATCCCTTCGGGCGCGGCGATGATGCCGACGTACTTGATTCTCTTCGCGCCCCAGTCTTTGAGAATTTGCGCCGTCGCACACGCCGAGCCGCCGGTCGCCAGCATCGGATCGAGAATGAGGCACACGTCCACGGTGGGCGCGACCGGCAGACGATTATAGTACTGAATCGGCTCCAGCGTTTTGTGATCGCGGTATAAACCAATGTGCCACACTTCGGCGGAGGGCATCATTTCCCAAAAACCCTCTACCATGCCCAGCCCGGCGCGCAAGATGGGTACCAAGCCGATGACTTCTTTCAATTCGTACCCTTTGGTCGTGGCGAGCGGCGTGGTAACGTTGGTTTCGATGAGTGCAAGGTCGGCGGTGGCTTCATAGGCGAGCAAGATCGCCACTTCGCGAATGAGTTCGCGAAATTTTTTCGGCTCGGTTTTGAAGTCGCGCATCAGCGTAACTTTGTGGCGCAGGAGTGGATGATTGGAAACGTGAACGGTGGACATGGGACACCTCAGTGTAAGGCAAATTTATTCACTCACCTTACGCGATTTTACCACAGAGCACACAGAGAACGCAGAGAAAAAACATAGAAACCTTGGTGAACTCTGTGATCTCTGTGGTGAATAAATCATTGACCGCGTAACATCAGTTATTCATTTGTCCTACTTTTCTCACTCGAAAATTGGATTGGGTGAAGGTATGGTCAGACGGACGAATTACTTTCTCTTCTTCTTTTCTCTTTCTGGTCTTGCCTTGCTCTCGTCTTCACTCAACATCAGTTGCTCAACTTCGCTTTCTTCCTTCGTGTCCTTCGCCCTCTTCGTGGGTGAAGATTTTGACTCCAGCCGCGCAATGCTTGCCACCGCGTCGCCCTCTTTCAACTTGATCACCTCAGTTTCCTTGGAGGTGCGCTTGCCCTTGGGCAGATTCGCTACGCGCGAACGCAACACCATCCCGTTTGCCGAGATGATTGTTACATCATCGTCTTCATTCACCACGCGCGCCGCCGCAATCACACCCGCGCGCGCCGGGTCGCGTCCCAGCGTGGACACGCCTTTGGTATAACGATTCTGCACCGCATACTCTTTGATCGGCGTGCGCTTGCCAAACCCCTTCGTCGTCATCACGAGCAGAAAACCATCTGGTTGCACCACATCCATCGAAGCGACCTTGTCGCCCTCGTTCAACTTGATGCCGTACACACCGCTGGCAGTACGACCTTGCACTGGTACATCGTCTTCTTTGCAACGCATAGCTTGACCTTGCTCGGTCACAAAGATCAACTCGCCGCCGCCGTGCGTCAGTTTTGCCCAACCCAGTTCATCGCCTTCGCCGAGGTTGATCGCGTTGACGCCGGCGGATCGAATGCCATCGAATTCCGCGAGTGGTGTGCGTTTCGCACGACCTTGCGACGTTGCCATCGTCAAAAATTCCGCCTGCGAAAAATCGGAGACGGCAACCGCCGAGGTCACGCGTTCGTTTTGCTCGAACGACAAGAAATTGTTGAGCGGCAAACCTTTAGGCGTACGCGTTACGTCGGGCGCTTGATGCGCGCGCAAGGGATACGCCTTGCCCTTGTTTGTGAAAATCAAAAGGGTGTCGCGGGTTTGCGCCGGCAAGAGATATTGCACCGCGTCTTCTTCACGCGTCGCCACTTTGGACGAAGTGGACGTGCGGCGCACCGAACTTTGCGGCACGCGGCTGATGTAACCACGTTGCGTAATCGAAACCAACACCGCTTCGTCTTGCACTAAATCCTCGGTTTTGAATTCGGTGGGTTGTTCTTCCGCGCCGCCTTCGACGATGTGGGTGCGCCGGGCATCGCCGAAACGTTTTTTCAAATCGGTCAACTCGTCCGCAATCACGCCCAGAATTTTCTTGGGACTCTTGAGCAACGCTTCGAGATACTTGATGGTCTGTTTGACTTGGGCAAGTTCCTCTTCGATTTTTTTGCGTTCCAGCGCGGCAAGCCGGCGCAACTGCATATCGAGAATCGCTTGCGCTTGCAGATCGCTCAACTTGAAGCGTTTCATCAAACGCTCTTTTGCCACGTCCGCATCCGGCGATTGGCGGATTGTCTTGATCACTTCATCGAGATGATCGAGCGCGATTTTCAAACCTTCAAGAATATGTGCACGCGCTTTGGCTTTTTCCAAATCGAATTTCGTGCGGCGCGTGATGACTTCTTGGCGATGTTGCACGTACAATTGCAACATCCGTTTAAGCGACAGCACTTTGGGTTCGCCGTCCACGAGCGCGAGCATATTGATGCTAAAGCCGGATTGGAGCGGCGTGTATTTCAAAAGTTGATTGATGACCGGGTTGGGATTTGCGCCGCGTTTCAACTCAACGATGATGCCCATCCCTTGCCGATCCGATTCGTCGCGCAAATCGGCAATGTCTTCGATTTTGCGGTCGCGCACCAAATCGGCGATGCGTTCGATGAGCGCGGCTTTGTTCACTTGATAGGGTAACTCGGTGATGACGATGCGAGTTTTGCCGCCGCCAGCTTCTTCGGTGTGAATTTTGCCGCGCACGACGATGCGTCCGTTGCCGGTCGCGTACGCTTGCTTGATGCCTTCGGCCCCCAGGATGATGCCCGCCGTCGGAAAATCGGGACCTTGGACAAACTTCATCAACTCGTCCACTTCGATGTCGTCAATTTCGTCCCAGCGTTCGATGATATAGTTGATGGCGTCCACAATTTCGTTCAAGTTGTGCGGTGGAATACTCGTCGCCATTCCCACTGCGATACCGGCGGCGCCGTTGAGCAACAGGTTGGGAATTTTGGCGGGCAACACGCGCGGCTCTTTGAGGGTGCCATCAAAGTTTTCTGCAAAGTTGACCGTGTCTTTGTCAATGTCCAGCAACATTTCCTCGGCGATTTCGGTGAGGCGCGCTTCGGTGTAACGCATCGCTGCCGCCGGGTCGTTATCAATCGAACCAAAGTTGCCTTGCCCATCAATGAGCGGATAGCGCATATTGAAATCTTGCGCCATGCGGACAAGCGCATCGTACACGGCTTGGTCGCCGTGCGGGTGATAACGCCCCATCACATCGCCGACGATGCGCGCGCATTTTTTGAACGCGACGTTGTGACGCAAGCCCATCTCGCCCATCGTGTACAAGATGCGGCGTTGCACCGGCTTCATTCCATCGCGCACATCCGGGAGCGCGCGCGCGGTGATAACGCTCATCGCGTAATCGAGATACGCGTTGCGCATCTCGTGTTCGATTTCGACCGGTTTGACGTTGCCAATTTGTTGTTGCTGTTCTGCCATAATATCTCCCGAAAATTTCTCGTCGCTATTATAATCCAATCCGAACAAAATTGCTACTGAAAGAAAGATTCTTTTTTGGTAACTACTCACCGCAGAGGCGCAGAGAACGCCGAGTTTCATTTTGTTTTTT
>JBBITT010000078.1:0-8895 GCA_037440625.1 Chloroflexota bacterium | reverse complement strand
CTCGCCCTCGAATCCACCGTTATTGCGCATGGGTTGCCGTATCCGCATAACCTAGAGACCGCGCGCGAACTTGAACGCATTGCACGCGAGCACGGTGCGGAACCGCGTACCATTGCGATCATCGGTGGCGAAATTAAGATTGGTTTGAGCGATGATGAGTTGGCTTATCTCGCTCAAGCACGCAACGTGATGAAACTTGCACGGCGCGATATAGCGCTGGCCATCGCACAGAAACGCGATGGCGCAACAACCGTCAGCGCGACGATGTGGCTTGCCCACCGCGCCGGCATTCGCGTGTTTGCCACCGGCGGTATCGGCGGCGTGCATCGGGCGACCGGGCTAGCGCAAACCTGGGATGTTTCGGCTGATTTGCTCGAACTAGCGCAAACACCGGTTGCGGTGGTGTGCGCTGGCGCCAAAGCGATTCTTGATTTGCCGGCAACGTTGGAATTTCTCGAAACGCACGGGGTGCCGGTGCTCGGTTATCAGACCGATGAGTTCCCGGCTTTTTATTCGCGCTCGTCGGGTTTGCGTGTGCAAACCCGCGTAGATTCGGTGGCAGAGATCGTACGCTTTATCCAGACGCATTGGGCGTTGGGATTCCAGGGAGCGGTGCTCATTACCGTGCCGATCCCGCGCGAATACGAAACGCCGCGCGAGGTGATCGAACCATTCATCCAGCAAGCCTTGCGCGAAGCGGAACAGCGAAAAATCACCGGCAACACGCTCACTCCCTTTTTGCTTCAACGCCTTGCCGATCTCACGCAAGGCGAAAGTGTTCGAACCAATATCGCCTTGCTTAAGAACAATGTGAGGGTCGCTTCCGACATTGCGCAAGCGTTACACAGCGCCACTCGTATGGCGCAAGCATAATCTGCAAATCCGAGGTTGCTTATGTCTGACCCAATCGCGCTCGTTTTGGCTTTTCTCTACGTTGCGATCATTCTCGCCCTCGGCGAAGGATTGCGGCGCGGCTTGCATCTCTCGGTCGAGTTCACGCGCAAGTTTGTGCACATCGGCGTGGGCATGATCGCCTTTCTACTGGTTCTCTTGTTTCACAACTGGCAATGGGCAATCCTTCCGCCGCTGGCATTCATCGTCATCAATTCCATTTCATATCGGCGCCAGATTTTTGCCGGCATGGAAACCGGCGAACGCGGACACTTGGGAACGATTTATTTCCCGATCTCATTTGCCATCTTGATCCCGCTCTTGTGGTCATTCCCGGCATTGCTCGTCGCGAGTCTGATGCCAATGACCTGGGGTGATGCGTTTGCCGCGATTGTGGGGAAACGTTGGGGCGTGCGCCGGTTTACCGTGTTGGGACAAACACGCTCCGTGGAAGGATCGCTGGCAATGTTTGGGTTTAGTTTGATTGCCACGTGGATCGCACTCATCGTCTTTGCGCAACCGCTTGGCGCGAGTCTCTGGCTTGCCGTTCTCGTTGCTGTCATCGTTACTATCGTTGAAGCCGTGTCACCTTTCGGTATTGACAACCTCACGGTGCCATTGGTTTCAGCATTGGTACTTTATCTATTGAGCGGCGCAATCCCAAAATAAAAAGAGCATCAGCGATCTCTCGCTGACACTCTCACCCAAACTCTCTACTCTAACTCTACACTCAACACTCTCACCCCGACGTGACCGGCGTTTCCATCGGCATCGCTTGCTCCGCCGGCATCTTTTCTTTCTTCCGAAACACGATCCCTTCGCCCTCGCTGACATCCACGATCACACAATCGCCGGCTTGAAATTCCTTTTCCAGCAACTTGCGCGAAAGCGGCGATTCGACTTTGCGTTGAAGCGTGCGCCGCAACGGACGCGCACCAAATTGTGGATCGTACCCTTCTTTGGCGAGCCATTCGCGCGCGGCGTCGGTCAATTCAATTTCGATGTGATGTTCGCGCAAGCGTTCGGCGATCTCTTTCATTTGCAAATCTACAATTTGTTTGATTTGATCGCGGTTGAGTACGTGAAAGATGATCACCTCATCAATACGATTGAGAAATTCCGGGCGGAAGGTGCGTTTGAGCGATTCTTCGACTTGCGCGTAATTCTTTTGCAATTGTTGATCCTCTTCGCCGCGCCGAATTTGGAACCCAAGCGTGCCACCTTTTTGCGCAAACTCGGTGCCAATGTTCGAGGTCATAATAATGACCGTGTTGCGAAAATCCACAATGTGGCCTTGCCCATCCGTCAAGCGACCATCTTCCAACACTTGCAACAACGTGTTCCAAATTTCCGGGTGTGCCTTTTCGATTTCGTCGAACAAGATGACTTGGTACGGCCGTCGGCGCACGGCTTCGGTCAGTTGACCGCCTTCTTCGTAGCCCACATAACCCGGCGGTGCACCGATCAAACGTGAGACGGTGTGGCGTTCGCGGTACTCACTCATATCCACGCGGAAGAGTGCATCTGGATCGTCAAAGAGAAATTCTGCCAATGCTTGTGCCAACGCGGTCTTGCCCACGCCGGTCGGTCCCAAGAAAATGAACGAGCCGATGGGGCGCTTGGGGTCTGCCAAGCCGGAACGCGCGCGGCGAATCGCATCGCTGATCGCGTTGATCGCTTCGTTTTGTCCAACGATGCGCTTGTGTAATTCATTTTCCATTTGGAGCAATTTGTCGGCTTCGGTTTGCATCATCCGGGCGACCGGAATGCCCGTCCACTTGGCGACAATTTCGGCAATATCGCTTTCATCCACCACTTCGTCGAGCCCTTGCTCTTTTTGCCACTCGGCACGTTTCTTTTCGAACTCGGATTCTAACGCCAAGCGTTCCGCGCGCGATTTGGCGGCGGCTTCATAGTTGCGCGCGCTCCACGCCGCCTCTTCTTCCTTTTGCAATTCGCGCAGACGCGCTTTCATTTGTTTCAATTCTGCCGGCATTGAGAAGATTGCCACGCGCAATTTCGCCGCCGCTTCGTCCACCAAATCAATCGCCTTGTCCGGCAAAAAGCGATCACTCACGTACCGATGTGATAACTTGGCGGCGGCTTCAATCGCTTGATCATTGATCTTGACTTGATGATGTTGTTCGTAGCGATCGCGCAAGCCGTGCAACATTTTGATGGTCGCTTCCACATCCGGCTCGTCCACAAAGATCGGTGAAAAGCGGCGTTCCAGCGCGGCATCTTTTTCGATGTGGTTGCGGTACTCGTCCAAGGTGGTCGCGCCCACGCATTGCAGTTCGCCGCGCGCGAGTGCCGGCTTCATCATATTCGATGCGTCAATCGCGCCCATCGCCGCACCCGCGCCAACGACGGTGTGGAGTTCATCAATGAATAAAATGATCTCGCCCTTGGCGTTGTGAATCTCGTCGAGCGCGGCTTTGAGCCGTTCCTCAAATTCACCCCGGAAACGCGAACCTGCCACCATCGCGCCGAGATCAAGTGCGACGACGCGCTTGCTCATCAAGGGTTCGGGAACATCGCCCGCCACGATTTTCTGTGCCAAACCTTCCACAATCGCGGTCTTGCCCACGCCCGGCTCGCCAATCAAAACCGGATTATTCTTGGTGCGACGCGAGAGGACTTGGATGACACGCAAGATTTCTTCGTCGCGTCCGATCACCGGATCGAGTTTGCCTTCGCGTGCCAGTTGGGTGAGATCGCGCGAATATTTTTCAAGGATGCGATAGCGTCCCTCGGCGCCGGGATCGGTCACGCGATGCCCACCGCGAATCTCCGGAATGAGTTGCAGAATACGCTCCCGTGTTAATCCAAAATCGGTCATAATCCGGCCCGCTGGTCCATCGCGATCGGTCGAGAGGGCGAGCAAGAGATGCTCGGTGGAGACGTAATCGTCTTTGAGTTTGCTGGCTTCTTCGTTGGCAATATCTACCACGCGTTTGACGCGAGGTGTAACATACACCTGGGCTTGCGAGGTGCTGGTATAAGGCGGACTGTAACGCGTGGCAATATTTCCTTGCAGGGCTTCGTCAATGCGTTGGCGCAACATATCGGCGTCAATCCCCGCGCGGTCGAGAATACTTTGCACCGCGCCACCGGTTTGCTCGATCAATGCCATCAACAAGTGTTCCGCATCCAATTGGGTATGACGATAGCGCTGGAGAATCTCATGGGCGCGCGCGAACGCGTCTTGAGCGCGTTCGGTGAATCGGTCAAATCGCATCATCGGTTCTTACTCCTGTGATAATTATAGTCCCAAGCCCAAGTGGCGTCAATTCGATTTTGTGGAGGGTGTATGGCTGGTGCCAAGTCGGATTGGGTGTAGGGCAAATTTGCCCTACGGCGAGACCGCAAGTTGTGGCGCATTCATTCGTGGTGAGATTGCCGGATTTTGGATTGCACATTTCTGATTTGTGTTTATAATGCCATTGATGAATAACCCATTAAACGAACCACTCGAAGTGATGGTTGGACGGTTGTTGACCACGCAGAAGAAAACCCTCGCGCTTGCCGAGTCGTGCACCGGCGGTTTGATCACCCATCGTTTGACCAATGTGCCGGGGAGTTCCGCGTACGTGATGGCGAGCGTGATTGCGTACGCGTACGAAGCCAAAGTGGCGGCGCTGGGGGTCTCGTGGGATACCCTCAACAAGTTTGGGGCGGTGAGCCAAGAAACGGTCGCCGAGATGGCGCGCGGTGTGTGCGAAAAATTTTCGGCGACGCTCGGATTGGCGGTTACCGGCATTGCGGGTCCGGGTGGCGGGATGCCGGGCAAACCGGTGGGGCTGACCTACATCGGTCTGGCAACCCCGGAACGTGTCATTGTGGAAAAACATCTTTGGCAAGGCAACCGCTTGCAGAACAAAGAAGCCAGCGCGGAAGCGGCGCTCGATCTACTTTATCGTTACCTTATTCAACACCCTACCCTCTAACTCTCAAGGAGTCTCAATGGATTTATTCCAAGCCATCCTGCTCGGCATTGTGCAAGGATTGACCGAATTCATTCCAATTTCCAGTTCGGCGCATCTCATCATCATTCCTTGGTTGTTTGATTGGCGCGACCCCGGTCTCGCGTTCGATGTGGCATTGCATCTTGGCACGCTCGTCGCGCTCCTCTGGTTCTTTGCGTCCGATTGGGTGCGCCTCATTCGCGCCGGGCTGGCAAGCATCGTTGAACGCAAGGTGGGCGATGATGTGGATCGCCGGTTGGCGTGGTGGATTGCGATTGGGTGTATTCCCGGCGCGTTGGTGGGCGCGCTAGCAGAAAGTAAAATCGAAGAGCTGTTTCATCAGCCGGACGCGCCGCACAATCCTGTCCCGATGATCGTAATGGGAGTGATCATTGCATTGCTGGGTGCGGCGCTGTTCATCGCCGAACGCATCGCCCAACATCAGCGCGAAATGAAAACGTTATCGTTGAAAGATGCGCTCATCATTGGTTGCGCGCAAGCGTTGGCGATCTTTCCCGGCGTCTCGCGTTCGGGGGCGACGATTACCGCCGGCTTGTTTCTCGATCTCAAACGCGAGACGGCGGCGCGTTTTTCGTTTCTACTTTCCGCGCCCATCATTGCCGGCGCGGGCGCCAAGAGTATTTTCAATCTGCTGCGCGATGGGCTCACCGCGGCGGAATTGATTTTCTTTGGCGTGGGTTTTCTTAGCGCAATGATCAGCGGTTATCTCTGCATCAAATTTCTCTTGCGCTTTTTGCAACGCAACTCAACCGATGTATTTGTGTACTATCGTTGGTTGCTCGCGGCGTTCATCATTGTCGTTGCTTTGATGCGAGGGTAAGGGTGAAAAAGTTGGTTTGTCATTGCGAGGAGCGTTGTTTGCGACGAAGCCATCTCTCGAAAGGTTTTGAAAGATTGCTTCGCTTCGTTCGCCATGGCACATTGTTATTTGACTTGCTCCTCCTCGTCGCGTGCAACGTCATTCCCACGCCGCCCGTCCCCATCGTCCGCATCGAAATGACCGGCTCGGATTCGATGTACACGCTGACCAAGTCGCTCACGGCGGCGTACGCTCAAGCGCATCCCAATGTAAAATTTGATGTGCGTGCGACCAATTCCGAAATCGGTTTGCGCGCCGCGCAAGAAATTTCCGGCACGATTGGCTTGGTCGCCCGGCAAATTCAGTCCACCGAATTGGGTTCGACGCAAGCCATCGTCATCGCGCGCGATGGGATTACCATCATCGTCAATCATCAGAATCCCATCAATGCCATCACGCGCACTCAACTGCGTCAAGTGTTTGCCGGGGAAATTGTGGCATGGCCCCTTGGACCCGTGGCTGGCAAGCCGATTGTCGTCATCAGCCGTGAAGCCGGCTCTGGCACGCGGCATGCGTTTGAAACGATGGTGATGCAAGGCGCGCGGGTTACGCGCACCGCGTTGGTGATGCCGAGCGAAGCGGCGGTGGTTGATTTTGTGGCGCGCAATGCGGATGCGATTGGGTACACGTCAATGGGCGCGTTGACGCCGGAGGTTCACGCGCTCACCGTGGACGATGTGCCCCTTTCGCCGCAAACCGTCGAGAGCAGAACGTATCCATTCATCCGGACATTTGCGTTCGTGGTGCCGCGCACCCCCAGCCCGGCAACGCAAGCATTCATTGAGTTTGTGTTGAGCGAGGCAGGGCAGGAGATGGTGGGACAAAAGTATGGCAGAGCACCGTGATATTTCTTGAATGGTAAAAACCAAAGCCGATTGGTGCTCCAATCGGCTTGATCGTTGTAAAAAGATATTTGTTTGCGAAACCGGGTTCAGACTTGAACTTGGGCGGCTTTGGCTTGATTAAACTTTTTCATCAAGCGCGCTTTGCGCCGCGCGGCATTATTCTTTTTCAGCACACCCTTTTCGGCGGCTTTGTCCAAGGCGCGAATTGCCAACTTGACTGCCTTTTCCGCTTCGGCAAGATTGCCCGCGGCGATCAAGGCGTTGGCATCCTTGATTTCCGTGCGTGCCGTCATCCGAATGGCGCGGTTGCGGATGCGGCGGCGCGCGCTCTGGCGCATGGCTTTGATGGCAGAGTGTTTTCGACCGGTTTTCTTAGGTGCGTTTGCCAATTTGAAAATCCTCCCAGATTATTTCGCGGCGCATATTACATCACTTTCCACTTTTTGACAAATCGGTGTGTCACCCTCAAGCGCGTGTGCCAAGTCGGGCACGGGCGGTTGAAACCACCTCAACCACCACCCGAAGCCGACCCCGGCTTTGGTCGTGGCGATTGGCTTCTGCGATGGATGTGAAACACATTTACGCGGTGATCCGGATTGCAAACTCGGCGTGAGAGCCACAATCAGGGGCAGCCGGTCACCTCAGGGGATATGGCGTCTGCCAAGCCCCAAACCGAGCAGACAGAATACTTGTGGGGCTATGGGACGGGCATTACGGTATCCCGTGATCCAACGGCGGGTGGCAGGTATTCGCAATCAGAACACTTTGATCTACATCGTGATGAACTTAACGTCATTCAGCGCGTTCGTGCCGCCAAAGCGAAGACACGCTTCTCTTGGTCATCATGATATTGAAACGACACGAGCGTATGCGGTCTTTTTGGTGGAACACCTGAAAGCCTTACACCAGAGGCATAGCCCCGTGGCACGGCTGGAGAGGCAAGCGCGCTCAACTAATCGTGGCTAGGGCAGGTTGGGTTCTGTCCGATGGACAAAACCGCCCTATTTTTCAGCAAAAAGGATTTGAAAGGTACTATTTTTCTAAACCGAGGAATAGCTGGGTCTCCTCACGCTTCGTGCGCCCGTGATCAAGGATTCTCCCTGGAATCGAGGATGTCGAAGAATTCGTTCGTCACCGCAGGGAGCGGGAGAGGAATCGGTGTTGTGCGCGCACCGTGATTTGCGCGACTCAGCATACTCCTTTCGTGGGGGAGGGTGTGTCAAGCGTTGTGAAAAATTTCAAGGGTCGGGGATGAGTGAATTCGCCAACTCACGCGCTTCGGGATGCCTGCTTTTTGGGCGGCGTGCTTGACGGCGCGTTGCAAAGCGGAGGGGTCAAGGTGATGGCGGCGGTAGCGCTCACTCCCGACCCCACCCCCCCTGGGAGAGGGGAGTCTTGGGTCGCGCGAGAGGGAGGAGGCCGGGAAGAGGTATTGCCAGATAAACTCGCGCGCAGCATGGGGGTATTTTTCGGCAAGGGCGTCGGGAAGATAGACTTGACCAAAGCCAGCCGCGAGGTCTTCTTCGTGAAGCAAGCGCACACGCTCGATTTGACGACGCAGGTCGGGGATGACGGTCTCGGGGAGGGGAACGATGCGATCCTTTTCCCCTTTGCCATCGCGCACGGTGATGGTCTTGTATTCGAAAGCGATGTCTTGGATGCGCAGACGGACGCATTCCATCAGGCGCAAGCCAGAGCCATAGAGCAGTTGTGCCATGAGTTTGTGGGTGCCGTTGAGTTGGGCGATGACGCGCAGGACTTGGTCACGGGTGAGGACGGTCGGGAGGCGTTCGGGGCGTTTGGCGGTGGAGGGGAGGACGACGGTCTGGAGGTCTTTGTGGAGGACTTCGGTAGAGGAAGAGGATGGCGGAGAGGGCCTGGTTTTGGGTGGAGGCGGAGATGTTTTTTTGGACGGCGAGGTGGGTGAGGAATGCCTGGATTTCGGGCGCGCCCATGTCTTTGGGGTGGCGTTTGTCATGGAAGAGGATGTAGCGTTTAATCCAGTCTTTGTAGGTCTGCTCGGTGCGGTAGGAGTAGTGTTTGGTGCGAATGGCGTCGGAGACCTGGTCGAGGAGTTTGCGGGGAGGTTTTGGTTGCAGACACTGTCACATAAGCGGTGGGTTGCCAATTTGTGGGCCAAGCACCTCACTTGGAATCAACCGCGTGCCCCAAAGTGGGTGACCACATTGGATTGAACGCCAATTCGACGGCTCAGGTGGGGAATTGAAATTCGCCCACCGTATATGTGACAGCGACTGAGGCAACTCGCATTTGACAAAAATTGAAAAATGTGGATAATGTAACTCGCAGC
>JBBITT010000077.1:0-9067 GCA_037440625.1 Chloroflexota bacterium | reverse complement strand
ACACGACCGCCGACGAAAGACGGGGACGGCGGAAATCGCGCGGTCTCTCGTCGGCGGTCAGCGGTCATTGATTATACGTTATCCTCGCCGCCATCCACACGAATCACGGTGCCGGTGATCCACTGGACGCGCGGGTCCATCAACGCGACTAAGGTTTGCGCAATGTCCTCGGGTTGCGTCATCCGACCATCGGGATGCAAGCGCATGATATGTTCCTTGATCTGTTCGTGATTGGGAATCATCCGAAACGCTGGCGTGTCTGTCACCCCGGCCTGGAATGCATTGACGCTGATGCCGCGCGGCGCCAGTTCCAACGCCAGTTGGCGCGTGTGGGATTCCAACGCGGCTTTGGCGGCGGAGACTGCGCCATAGCCCACGATGACACGATGCGAACCGGAACTTGTCATCGAAAAAACTTTCGAGCCGCGCACGAGCAAGCCGGCGCGCACCAAATCCTGCACCCAATAGACCAGCGAGTTCGCCATCACATCCAGCGTCATCTCCATCGCCTTGCGATCCACCGCGTCTTCCGGTTTGTCCGCGATGAACGGCTTCAAGTTGCCGAACGCGACCGAATGCAACACACACTCGATCGAACCGCCGCCGACGCTCTGAAAGTATTCTTGAATCTTGGTGATGATCTCGGCGCGGTTGCGATCATCGGCAACGTTTTTGTTGAAAAAGATTGCCTTGCGCCCTTTGGCTTCAATATCGGCTTTGACCGCGAGCGCGCGCGGCAGGGTCGTTTTCAAATCGAAATGCGCGCCAAAGATGTTAAAGCCGGCTTCAGCCAGCGCGCGCGCACACGCTGCCCCAAACCCGGATGATGCGCCGAGAATCAATGCCCATCGTTCGTTTGTCATGCTCTACCCTCCCCAAAATTTATTTTCAAACTGAACGGTTCAAGAGATTTCCATTGGCGTCGTCATTGATCCAATGTTCCACACTATTGCTTAAAGCAAGACCGCCAATTTCAATTCCGATTTTGGTATGCCAAAAATCCAGATAGATTTTTCCAAACCAGGAATTGGCGATGACGATTGAAACGACCGTACAAAAGATCAGGATGATGCCCGCTGCCTGTTCGCTCTCCAGAAACTCGCCAAAGAGATTAACCAGTTTCGATTTCATAAACTTGATTTACCGGCTTGAAGTAGGATGGGGTGCCAGGATCACTTGGCGATTATCCAAAAGTCCAAAGTCAATCACCCTTTACTTTTGACCAGAATGGTCCACTCGCCTTGTTGACACACTTCATTGCGTTGGTTCAGCACCTTGGCTTCAAACACCACAAATCCACCGTGGAGCGATTTCATCTCTTTGGTCTGCTTGACCTTTGCCGTCATTCGAATCGTGTCACCGATTTTGATCGGGGCTTTGAATTTCCATTCCAAGCCGGTAAACGCCAACACCGTGCCGTCGAGAAAACCAAGTTGCATTCCTAGCCCGGTCGCCACCGATAAACCAAGCAAGCCGTGCGCAATGCGTTCGCCGAACGGCGTGGCTTTGGAAAATTCGGCGTCGGTGTGGATGGCGTTGTAATCCCCAGAGACGCCGGCAAAGTTCACAATATCGGCTTCGGTAATCGTGCGCCCCTGGGTTACCACTTCGATACCCGGGGTAAACTCTTCAAAGTACATTCCGCGCGGACGATAGTCTGCCATAGGAAACTCCGTGTTCACAACCGTTCAATGATTATCGTTTGAATGCGCTCCAGCCGGCGTACTCCGCCGCTTCGCCCAACTCTTCTTCGATGCGTAGCAACTGATTGTACTTTGCCACGCGTTCACTGCGCGCTGGCGCGCCGGTCTTGATCTGCCCCGCATTCGTCGCCACGACGAGATCGGCAATCGTCGTGTCTTCCGTTTCGCCAGAGCGATGCGAGACCATGGCCGTCCAACCACGGCGATGCGCCAGTTCGATGGCGTTCAGTGTTTCGCTCAACGTACCAATTTGATTCAACTTGATGAGAATCGAATTGGCAGCCCCCCTTTGCAAGCCTTGCTTCAGTCGCTCGACGTTCGTTACAAACAAATCATCGCCGACGATTTGAATGCGATTGCCGAGTTTCTGGGTCAACACCACCCACGTGTCCCAATCATCTTCGGCAAGCCCATCTTCGAGGGAAATGATCGGATATTTGGACACCCAGTCGGCGTAGAACTCGACCATCGCTGCGCCGGTGAGGACGCGACCTTCTTTGCGCAAGTTATATTTTCCATTTTCGAAAAAGCCGGACGCCGCCGGATCGAGGGCAATGAAAACTTGTTCGCCGGGTTTATAGCCGGCTTGTTCGATTGCCGCCAAGATCAGTTCCACGGCTTCGGCATTCGATTTCAACGCCGGCGCAAAGCCACCCTCATCGCCCACGTTCGTGGAATAGCCCTTGTCTTTCAAAACTTGTTTCAGCGATTGATAAATCTCTGCGCCCCAGCGCAACGCTTCTGCAAACGAAGGCGCGCCGGTGGGTGCGATCATAAATTCTTGCAAGTCGGTAGATTGCCAACCGGTGTGCGCGCCGCCGTTGAGTATGTTGAACATAGGCACCGGCAATACGCGCGCATGCACACCCCCTAGATAACGATACAAGGGTAATTTCTGCGACTCGGCGGCTGCCTTCGCCACAGCCAGACTTACGCCTAGAATCGCATTCGCACCCAGGTTGCTCTTGTTCGGTGTGCCATCCAAACGAATCAACAACGCATCAAGCGCTTCTTGTTCGCGCGCGTCCAAACCCGTCAGTTCATCGGCGATGACGGTGTTGATGTTCTGTACGGCTTTTAGAACACCTTTGCCACCAAAACGATGCTTGTCACCATCGCGCAATTCCAATGCTTCGTGGATGCCGGTGGACGCGCCGCTGGGCACTGCGGCACGACCAAACGCGCCATCATCCAAACGGACATCAACCTCTACCGTTGGGTTCCCGCGCGAATCCAAAATTTCTCGTGCGACAATGTCTTCAATGATTGGCATAGAGTTACTCCTTTTCCATCACCAAAATATACTCAACCGGATACGCTAACACTTTATCCGAATTTTTCGCCGACGTAAACTTGCCGCTTTCCGGATCGCGGGTCTGGGGCAAAATCTTGGATGGAATCTCGCGCTTGATGATTTGGTGAATACCAAAGCCAATGTTCTGCATCTGTTCGATAAACACTTCGGCATTCAGAATCTTGACGCCTTGCAATTCCGTGTTGCCGATGACAATGCACGCCTTGCCACCGATTTTTAGCGCGCGGCGCATCTCGCGAAAACATTCCAGCATATCGGCAAAATAGTTGCGCACCTCACGCGATTTTTTATTTTCGCCTAGCTCGGCGCAGATGCGATCCGCCATTTGACTTTTCAGATCAATGCACGCCCGCTCTGAGTACGCCGTGCCGATAAATCGTTTGCGAAATTCTGGGAGCGATTCATAGTACTCGAACCAGAGCGCGGCAAGTTGATGCAAATCGGCGTACTCGTACGAGGTGACATAGGGTGGACTGGTTACGATGAGCGATGCCGCACTATCCGGCACTGGCAACGTGCGCGCGTCGGCGCACTGGACGAGGCGAAATTCGGGCACGTTTTCGCGCACGCGCGGCGGCACGGTTTCCCAAAAAACTTGATTCTGCTTGAGCATGTACCGCGCTTGCCGCAGAAAGGCCTCGAACGGATCAGCCGGTGTTTTGTGTAAATCGCGTGTGGGCTTGACACTGCGTTGCAACCAAATCGAACACGATTTCAATATTTGGGCAAACGCCACCAAGAAAAAATTACGCGTGTCTTCGTCGCGGATGGCGCTGATGTGTTGAAGCAAAATCGCCAACCGCGCTTTTTGTTTCTTTGGAAACCAATAATCAATGCGCTCGTTTGTTGGCGCGGGCGTGGCGCGCGCCGGCGCTTCGAGTTGGTTCTGTAACGTCTCGTACACTCGTCCCAATGCGGTTGGCTCGAGGGGTGTGGCTTTGGCGCGCGCCACCAGATACGCGACCGGATTAATATCCACGCCAACGCCCACGCGACCCTGCACCATCGCTTCCACGACGGTTGTGCCGCTTCCCATAAACGGATCCACGACCATTTCGTCTTCCTTCGTCAATTCACGGATGAGACGCGCGGCAAGTTGCGGGATGAATTTTGCCGGATAGGTGTAATAACCGTGCGTGATGTAACGCGTGTGTGCGCGCGTGGAATTGGCGAATGCCCAACTGGGATCCGGCGCGATGTGGTCAAGGTCAGGAACAGAAAACGATGGATTCATCATGATTCAACGTTGATGCCATTCTAGCATAGCCATCTGGTTGCGTCAAAACCGAAAAACAAACGGCGGCATTCCTGCCGCCGTTCCCGGTTATTCTGGCTTGGCTATCGCTACAGCCGATCGCGATTTAAAGAAAAAGAATCCAACAATGCTAAACGTAATGACCGGCGAAAGCCAACTGGGAATATGAAAACCAAAACTATCGAGGAGCATAATGGTGCCAAGGCACAAGATCGAATACATCGCGCCGTTTTTGAGATAGACGTACTTTTTGATCCGTTCGATATTGCCGATCGTGAGTTCGCGCACGACAAACGCGCCCAACCCGTTACCAATCAAGATCAACGGCACGGACAATGTGAACGCGAATGCCCCCAGCACGCCATCAATCGAAAACGTGGCGTCAATCACTTCGAGATAGAGAATCTTGCTGATGTCAGACAGACCTTCGCGCATCAATTCTTTTTCGGCTTGTGCCGCATTTTCTTTGAATCCGTGCGTGATAAAGAATGCCGTTGAACCGACAACGGCACCGAATGCCATCAGTGGATGGCGTTGCAATGCAAACCAAACGATGATGGTGAGAAGAATGGAAACGATGGCAAAGAACCACACCCCTTGCCGCATAAAAAATCGTTCACCGCGCAAACCATAATGCTTGGGTTCGAGAAAGAGCCAGTGAAAGAAAAGAAAGACGAGGAACGTGCCACCACCGATCAGCAAAATCGGCGTGGAGGTTTCAATAGCTTCGATCACGTGTGGATCACTACTAAAGGTCGCGGTGAGCGCACCGATTGGTCCCAGCGATGGCAAGACTGCCCAGACAATCACCCACGGCAATATGCCGCGAATCAAAAATACGGCGATGAACATTCCCCAAATCAGAAACCAACGTCTGGCTTTGGGTTGCATCGTTGCCAACACTTCGGCATTGATGATAGCGTTGTCAATGCTGTTGATGGTCTCAAAGAGACAGAGACCGGCAATAATGAGAAGGATGGAAACAAGATCCAAGGATCAACTCCAGATTCCCGGAATAGGCGTCCCACATTTTACACACACGCCCTTGCCCGTCAACTTGTCGCGCAGGATACGGTACGCGTACCGTTCGACTAAGGCGGTGTTGCATTTTGGACAATAGGTGTTTTCGTAATTTCTGACGCTGCCGGGTAGATTGCCAGCGTAAACGTAATGCAGTCCGGCTTCCTGCCCAATCTCTGCCGCGCGAATCAACGTAGATGCTGGCGTGAAACTCACATCAGTCATTTGATAATCGGGATGAAAGGCGGTAACGTGCCATGGAATCTCCGGCGAAATCGAACGGATGAATTGCGCGGCGTCTATCAACTCGGCGTTAGAATCGTTAAAGCCGGGAATCACGAGCGTTACAATTTCCAGCCAAAACCCCATTTCCTTGACCATCTTGATCGCATCGAGGACGTGGTTGAGTGGCGTACCAAGTTTGCGGTACTGTTTATCTTGCATTGTTTTCAAATCAATCTTGTACGCGACAACGTACGGACGAATAAACTCTAAAACCTCGCGCGTCGCATTGCCATTGGACACATAGATGCCGCGAATGCCATACGCTTTTGCCAATTTGAAAATTTCTACTGCCCATTCGCTTGTGATGAGTGGTTCGTTGTACGAACTGCCGATGAGTTGTGAACCGGTGCGCCGGGCAATCGCCACGATTTGTTCCGGCGTAATGCGCGAGGGTGCACCGCCGGCATCGGCATCACGCATCACTTGCGAAATGTCCCAGTTTTGGCAATTGGCGCAATGCAAATCACAGCCCAGCATACCAAACGTGAGCGTGATCGAGCCGGGCAAGACGTGGAAGAAGGGTTTCTTTTCCGTGGGATCGGGATTGAGCGCCGCGACATATCCGTACGGCACGAACAATCGTCCTGCACGATTGTAGCGTACTTGGCAAATCCCGCGCGCGCCCTCGTTGATGAGACAACGATGCGCGCACGCATAACAGCGGACGCGATTGTGATCGAGTTTTTCGTACAGCACGCCCTCGCGCACCAGAGGGTCAATCAGGTGCGCGACCGGCACATCGCCGGCAAGCGGCGGACGCAGTTCAAGCGTACTCATCGTGCTACTTCTTTCTAGTAGTGCACCAACATATGAAAGTGCGTAGTGGAAACTTGATACTTGGCCGTCTCGGTAACCATTTTCCCATCGGTCTGGTATGCAACTATTTCATGTTGTTGCACTAGCACTACGGGTTCGTTATCCGATAAATCGTTCCGTTGCTATAGCCGGCAAGATACAATTCGCCGGCTTGGTCTTGACCAAACGTCGAGACGGTGGACGGCGCCGTGGTGAGTTGCGATCTTTGCCACGTTGATGTGCCACTATCGTACTGCAAGCCCCACACCCGCGCGCTACAAAAATCGGCAAAGAAATAAATGCCTTGTAGCGCTGGGTACGTTGACCCGCGATAAACATAGCCGCCGGTCACCGAGCACCCCAGCGAGTGATCATAATCGGTTACCGGAAAAACATAATTGCTTGGAGGCAAACAACCGCTGGTGTTGTACGCGGCATTGCCTTCGTAACAGCGCCAGCCATAATTCTCGCCGCCGGGACTAGCCGCCGGGCGGAAATTGACTTCTTCGCGCGCGTTTTGCCCAACATCAGCGATGTACATATCGCCGGTCAAGCGGTCGAATGAAAAGCGCCACGGGTTGCGCAGACCCAACGCCCAAATCTCGCCGCGATAGCCGGGCGTATTCGCGAAAGGATTCGTGATCGGAATCGTGTACCCTAGTGTGTTGGTGTTGCGTGCGATGAGCGGAAAAAAGTACGTGTATGTGCCGGTCGCCGATACGATCGGCGCTGAGCCGCTCGGTTCGACATTGATCCGTAAAATTTTGCCCAGCAGCGAATTGGGATTTTGCGCATTGTTTTGCGGATCGCCACCGCTCCCGCCATCCCCCAACGCAATGTACAGAAATCCATCGCGGCCAAAGTGCATCTCGCCGCCATTGTGATTGATGTAGGGCTGGGTTTGCGTCAAGATGAGTTCTTCGCTATTTGGATCGGCAAGGTCTGGGTTGCCGGTGATCCGAAAACGCGCGACCACCGTGTCGCCCACCGCGTTCTGATTAGTATAGTAAACGTAAAAGTATCCTTTGCTCGCATAGTTCGGCGGAAAGGCAATGCCCAGCAATCCTTGTTCGCCGCTGGTACTTTTGACGCGCGCGCTAATGTCGAGAAACGGTGTGGCTTGCAGAACGCCGTTCTTGATCAACCGAATCCGTCCGGCACGCTCTGCCACAAAGAGACGATTACTGCCATCGCCGGCGTGCGTGATGACGGTGGGCTGGCTTAGTCCTGTAACGAATTGTGTCAGCGAAATGGTGGGCCATGCGCGCGGTGCGGCAATGACTTGCTCTTCACGTGACCACAGCAAGATGCCTAACGCAACGATCGGCAAACTGATCAATAAAATGGATCGTGTGTAACGTGCAAACATTCGTCACCCTTTTTCAATCCGCTCCCTTCAGCAGGACTCGGATGTTCTTGAGTTCGTCAGCCGCAAGCGTAGCACACCGCAAGAGGTTTGTCAAACGAAAAACTGTCAGCGCTAGGCTGACAGTTTAATGGTCATACCATATGAAATCTGCGCTCACTACGATCGAGGCGAATTTCGACATCGTTGCCGAGCGCGTTTTGGATCATGCTGAGATATACTTCATCCATCACGTCTTGGCGCAAACGCACCTCGCGATCAACACTATAGAGCAACGCGTTGTAAACTTCCAAGCCCCCGTAATCGGCGGCGAGCCATTCTAACACTGGCTTGATTTGCATCAGTTCGATGAGGCGCGGCTCTAGAACATCAATCACGGTTTCTGGGAGATCGAGACACGCGGCTGGCACATCAATGCGCAGCGCATCATCAAATTCTTCCATCCGTACAAAAAACGAAACGATGGCGGGTACATTGTTCAAACTATCCGGCAGTTCGCGTCCGCCACCACGAAAGACCGCTTTTTTACCAAAGAGGATTGGCGTGGAACAACCAGCCGATTTTTCGGTCCAACGATAAATCATTTCGCTGTCCGATATTTCGCGGGGCATTGGTTTATCGGCATAGGCGGCGCGCCACCACGTTTCGCCGTGGGCTCGTTCGTGACTGGTTTTGGCAATCGAAATTAAAACCAATTCACGCGCGCGGCACCCTTGGAACAAATCGGTGTACAGATGGATGATTGCTTGCGGCAGGTCAACCACATAATCGGGCAATGCCTCGCCATTGTTGGGCATCTCGATAGAATACAATGAGGAGAGTTGGCCATACAACGCGCCGTCCAAAAATACTACACTTCCCGGCGGCATCTGCTTGGCAAACTGTGCAGCGAGTCGCACTTCGAGTTGATGCATCATCAAGCCGGCAAAGCGTTCGACAACGGCCGAATCGGTGGAGCCGGGCAAAATGCGGACATCCACCTCGGTCTCTTCCACCCCTTCGCCCATCAGCAACGCTTGCGCAACAAACAGATACGCGCCGTTCGCCAAATGCCGCACCGCCCGCGAGCCATCCACCGCAAATGCCGGCCGGCGGTCTGTGCGCTGGAGTTTGGGCAACGGATGCCAATGCCTCCGCATCAATTCGCGCAAGGCTTGCTCGTGCGGCATCGCTTGCTCGGTCAGCGTGTTACGCAACTCGGCTTGCTTGTGTTCTTGCGATAATTGTTCGTTCAAGCGATCAATGAAATTAGGCATCGCGCGACCTCACCCAATCGAACATCTGTGCCAATTATACTCGATTTGGGGCGAGCCGTAAACTATGCTGGG
>JBBITT010000076.1:0-9231 GCA_037440625.1 Chloroflexota bacterium | reverse complement strand
GAGGTGAGGGTGAAAGATTTAGACCCTAAAGGTCTTGGAGACCTTTAGGGTCTCGATTGGGAGAAACTATGCCAAGTCCACCACCTTTGCTCTACGGCGCCTATTACCACATCTACAATCGCGGGACAAATCGCGAAAATATTTTTGTCGAGGAACGCAATTACGACTACTTTATGCAACTCTATGCCAAGCACATCACGCCCGTGGCGGACACCTTCGCGTATTGCCTCCTGCGAAATCACTTTCACGTGTTGGTTAGGGTAAAGGCAGAGGAGGAAATCGTAAAGACCCTAAAGGTCTCGACCAACGAGACCCTAAAGGTTTCCAAAAAACCTTTAGGGTCTGACTATCCCTCGAAAAAATTTTCGGATTTCTTCAACGCCTATGCCAAAGCGATCAACCGAGCGTATGGACGAACAGGAAGCTTGTTCCAGCATCCTTTCGGGCGTGTGATGATCAAGAGCGAACGCCAACTCTGGAACGCAATTGCCTACATTCATCAGAACCCGCAAAAGCACAGATTCGTGGACGATTTTCGGGATTGGCAATATTCGTCGTATCACGCGATCCTCTCGGAAAAACCGACTCGATTGCAGCGCGATGTCGTCATCGAATGGTTCGGCGGCGCGCAACAGTATTTGGATTTACACGCGCAGTGGGTCACGGATGCCGAGAGCAAGTGGTTTGCGGAAGATGATTACGATTGATCGTGACGAGACCCTAAGGGTTTCTAAAACCCTTAGGGTCTAGAACAAAAACCATGAACGAATCCATTATCGAACAAGCCGCGCTCGATTGGCTGCGCGATCTGGGTTACGCGATTGCGTTTGGCGGCGACATCGCGCCGGGCGAGCCCGCCGCCGAACGCGCGCAGTACAGCCAAGTCGTTCTGGACGCGCGCTTGCGCGCCGCGCTCGAACGCATCAACCCCACCATTCCCCCTGACGCGCTCGACGACGCGTTCCGCAAAATCACGCGCCCCAGTTCGCCCTCGCTCGTCGGCAACAATCGCGCCTTTCATCGTTGGCTCGTGGACGGCGTCGAGGTCGAATATCGCCAAGACGACCGCATCGTCGGCGACCGCGTGCGGCTCGTGGATTTTCAGAATCCTGAGAACAACGATTGGCTCGCGGTCAATCAATTCACCGTCGTCGAAAATCAAAACACCCGCCGCCCCGACATCGTGATTTTTCTCAACGGCTTGCCGCTCGCGGTGATCGAACTCAAAAACGCCGCCGACGAAAACGCGACGATCTGGTCGGCGTTCAATCAACTCCAAACCTACAAAGATCAAATCCCCTCGCTGTTCGTCTACAACGAAGCGCTCATCATCTCGGACGGCACGCACGCGCGCCTCGGCACGCTCACCGCGAACAAAGAATGGTTTCTCCCGTGGAAAACCATCGAAGGCGAAAAGATCGCACCGCCGGCGGCGATACAACTCGAGGTGTTATTGCGCGGCGTATTTGACCAACGCCGTTTCCTCGACCTCTTGCATTATTTCATCGTCTTCGAAGATGACGGACGCGGTCAGCCCATCAAAAAGATGGCGGGGTATCATCAGTTCCACGCGGTCAATGTTGCCGTTCAGGAAACCTTGCGCGCGGCGATGCAAGAACGCGCGTTGCATGAAGCGCGCGGTCATTACGTTTCGGGTCCGCTGCAAGACGGAAAGCCGGGCGACCGCCGCATTGGCGTCGTGTGGCACACGCAAGGCGCGGGCAAGAGTTTGACGATGGCGTTCTACGCGGGGCGCATCATCCTGCATCCTGCGATGGAAAATCCGACCATCGTCGTCATCACCGATCGCAACGATCTCGACGATCAACTCTTTGGCACGTTCGCGCGCTGCAAAGACTTGCTGCGGCAAACTCCGGTTCAAGCGCAGAGTCACGAACACCTGCAAACCCTGTTGCGCGGTTCCGCATCGGGCGGCGTCATTTTCACGACGATCCAGAAATTCGTATCCCCTGTAGGACAAGTTGCCAACTTGTCCCACCGCCGCAACATCGTCGTCATCGCGGACGAAGCGCATCGCAGCCAGTACGATTTCATTGACGGCTATGCGCGCGCGATGCGCGAATCGTTACCGAATGCTTCATTCATTGGATTCACAGGCACGCCGATCGAACTGAAAGACAAGAACACGCGCGCGGTTTTCGGCGATTACATCAGCGTTTACGACATTCAGCAAGCCGTGGACGACGGCGCGACTGTGCCGATTTATTACGAAGGTCGGCTCGCGAAACTGGAACTGAAAGAGGAAGAGAAGCCAAAGATTGATCCAGAGTTTGAAGAAGTAACCGAAGGCGAGGAAGTCGCCGAAAAAGAAAAACTCAAAACGAAATGGTCTGCGCTCGAAAAAATCGTCGGCGCGGAAAAACGCATCAACCTCATCGCGCGCGACATTCTGCAACATTTCGATGCGCGCCTCGACGTGATAGACGGCAAAGCGATGATCGTCTGCATGAGCCGCCGCATCTGCGTTGACCTGTACAATGCGATCATCAAACTGCGCCCAGAGTGGCATTCGGACGATGACGCGCAAGGCGTCATCAAAATCGTGATGACCGGCAACGCCACCGATCCACTCGAATGGCAACCGCACATTCGCAACAAGGAACGCCGCGAAAAACTCGCCACGCGCTTCAAAGACCCGGACGATCCATTCCAAGTTGTCATCGTGCGCGATATGTGGCTGACGGGCTTTGACGTTCCCTCGCTCCACACGATGTACGTGGACAAGCCGATGCAAGGTCATGGCTTGATGCAAGCCATTGCGCGCGTGAATCGCGTGTACAAAGACAAGCCCGGCGGATTGATCGTGGATTATCTCGGTTTGGCGTATCACTTGCAACAAGCGCTCGCGGTTTACACCGAAAGCGGCGGCAAGGGGAACACCGCGATTGATCAGGAAGAAGCTGTGGCGCTGACTCTGCGCGAGTACGAAGTCTGCCGCGATCTGTTCCACGGTTTTGACTGGTCCAAATGGACGACCGGCACGCCCGAAGAAAAACTCGGTTTGCTTCCGCTTGCCCAAGAACACATTCTCGCGCAAGAGAACGGCAAAGACCGCTTGTTGAAGACGGTGACGCGATTATCGCAAGCGTTCGCGCTCGCCGTTCCAAACGATAAGGTGTTGGCAATTCGCGACGATATTGGATTCTTTCAAGCCGTCCGCAGTGCCATCATCAAAACGTCGGTGGAAGGCGGACGCTTAGCCGATGATGTCGAACACGCGATTCGCCAGATCATCTCGCGCGCGGTGGCGTCCGATCAAGTGGTTGACATCTTCAGCGCGGCGGGATTGAAAAAGCCAGACCTTTCGATTCTGTCGGATGAATTTCTGGCGGAGATGCGCGGTCTGCCCCAACGCAATCTCGCCATCGAACTCTTGCGAAAACTCTTGAACGATGAAATCAAACTGCGCGCGCGCAAAAATTTGGTGCAATCGCGTTCGTTTGCCGAAATGCTCGAACGAACGATTCGCGCGTACCAAAACCGCGCGCTTGAAGCGGCAGAAGTCATCGCGCAACTCGTCGAACTTGCCAAAGAGATGCGCGCGGCAAACCAGCGCGGTGAGGCGCTCAAACTCACCGAGGACGAACTCGCGTTTTACGACGCGCTCGAAGTGAACGATAGCGCGGTCAAGGTGCTGGGCGACGAAACATTACGCGGGATTGCGCGCGAACTCGTGCGAATGGTGCGCGAGAACGTTACGATTGATTGGACGGTGAAAGAAAACGTGCGCGCCAAATTGCGCGTGATGGTCAAGCGCGTTTTACGCCAATACAGCTATCCACCCGACAAACAAGAAAAGGCAACGCAAACGGTTCTGGAGCAAGCCGAATTGCTTGCCAAAGATTGGGCGCTGTAAGAATCGCACGGCGTGCTTGATATGCGTTTGGGTTGCAGCCACCATTGGTAATGGTATAATGGTGGAGCATAACTGAAAAGGAATTCAAGACCGGAGGATGCAATGGAACGCGTTGCACTCTACCTACAAGACAAGCACGAAATTCGTGAAGGCATGGAATACGTCAAGTACGCCGAAGCGCGCGGCTTTGAAGCCGTATGGCAAGCGGAATCGCGCCTCGTGCGCGATGCGATTGTGCCGATGGCGGCATTCGCGGCGGTTACCTCGAAAATCAAAGTTGGCTCTGGCGTCATCAACAACTGGACGCGCAACATCGGCTTGCTCGCCGCAACCTTCCTCACGCTCGACGATCTCGCGCCGAATCGAATCATTTGCGGCATCGGCGCGTGGTGGGACCCGCTCGCAAAAAATGTCGGCATCGAACGCCGCAAGCCGCTGCTCGCGATGCGCGAGACGATTACCGTGATGAAGCAACTGCTCGCGATGAAACGCGTCACATTTCACGGCGAATTCCATCACGTCGAAGGAATCGAACTTGACGTGGTGCACGGTCGCCGCGAGCCGCGCAATGTGCCCATCTACATCGGCGCGACCGGCGATGCGATGATGGAACTCGCCGGCGAAATCGCGGACGGCGTCGTGCTGAATTACTGCGTGCCGCCGGAATACAATTTGAACGCGCTCAAGCATTTGGAAATCGGCGCGAAAAAAGCCGGGCGCAAACTCGACGACATTGATCGTCCGCAACTCGTCGTCTGTTCAGTGGATCGCGATCACAAAAAAGCGGTGAACGCCGCGAAGGAATTGCTGACACAGTATCTCGCACAGCAACCGCACATTGCCAAAGCAAGCGAGACACCCGAAGAGACGGTCAAGAAAATCCAAAGCATCCTGGGATGGCCCGCGACGAAAGAACAAATTCACGAGGCGATGCAATTTGTTCCCGACGAACTGATCGAACGCATCACCGCGAGCGGCACACCGGACGAAGTGCGCCACAAAGTCGAAGAATACAAACGAAACGGATGCACCTGTCCGATTTTGTATCCACTCGGCGACGATGTGAAATTGATGATTGACACGTTCGCGCAACAATGAGCCAATGTGCCAATGATCCAATGAGCCAAAAGGTGCCACTATGTTGAATTTGCGTGAAATTCACAAACCACTCACGATTGAGGATGCGCTCAAACTTTTGCAGCAACCGAACACGGTCGCGTTGGCAGGCGGGACGCAATTGCTCGCGGACAAGCGCCGCGATGTGCGCGCGGTCGTTGACTTGAGCGCGCTGGCACTCGCGTACATTCGCGAACGCGACGGCGCGGTAGCCATCGGCGCGACGACGACGCTTGCCGCGCTTGCCGAATCGCCGATTCTGCGCGCGCTCGCGAACGGCGTGGTCGCACAAGCCGCACACCGCAGCGCGTCATCCATTCTGCGAAATCAGGCGACGGTGGCTGGCACGCTCATCGCCGAACCCACTGGGATTTTAGCGGTTGCGTTCCTCGCGCTCGATGCAAGCGTGAAGATTGTGGGGAACGAAACGCGGACAGTGACAGCGGAAAAATTCTTGAGGGAAATGAAAGAACTGACGGAAAAAGCCATCGTCACCGAAATCGTCGTGCCGATGGCAAACCCACGCGCGTCGTTGCAAACCGTTTCGCGCACGCCCAGCGATAAACCGATCGTCAGCGTCGTCGCGGCGGCGCACATCAAAAACGGAATCGCGCGCGCTGTGCGCATCGCATTGGGTGGGGTTGGCGAAACGGCATTGCGCGCCCACGCGGTCGAACGCGCACTCGAAGGGCAAACGCTCGACGAGGCGCGCGTTGCCGACGCGGCGAAACTTGCGCGTGAAGGATTGTCGCCACGCAGCGATTTTCGTGGCAGCGCAGAGTATCGAACAGAGATGACGATGGTGCTCACACGGAGAGCACTAGAAGAATTGACGACTTGAGCGTTGGAAGAGGAGGAGGCATGGAGCGGGTGTATGTCGTTGGCGTGGGCATGACGCCGTTCGTCAAACCGGGCACCGAAGAACCGTACTATGGGATGGGCGCGCAAGCCACGCGCCTCGCCCTGGCAGACGCCGGCATCGGTTATGAACGGATCCAGCAAGCGTATGCCAGTTTTGTGTACGGCGATAGTACGTGCGGCCAGCGCGCCTTGTACGAGGTAGGGATGACCGGCATTCCGATCATCAACGTGAACAATAATTGCTCGTCCGGTTCAACAGCCCTGTTTATGGCGCGGCAAGCCGTCCAAGCCGGGATAGTGGATTGCGCGCTCGCACTCGGTTTTGAACAGATGGCAAAAGGCGCGTTGGGTGCCATCTTTACGGATCGCCCTTCACCGCTCGAAGGGTTTATCCAATTAGCGCAAGAAACATTTGGCGGCAAAGATGTGCCCATGGCATTATTGTTGTTCGGCGCCGCCGGGATCGAGTATCAACAAAAATATGGGATGCGCAACGAGACGTTTGCGCGCGTGTCCGAAAAAGCGCGCCGCCACGCGGAGCACAATGAGCGCGCCCTGTTTCGCACGCGGGTAACGGTAGACGAGGTACTTGCCTCGCCACACTATTTTGGTCCGCTCACCAAATTGCAATGTTGTCCGCCCACCTGCGGCGCCGCCGCTGCAATCGTCTGTTCCGAAAAATTCGCGCGCACGCATCATCTTGACACGACCGTTCAAATCGTTGGTCAAGCGATGACCACCGATTACCCTTCGACGTTCGACGACAAGAGCATGATAAAAGCCGTCGGTTATGAAATGTCGGAAAAAGCGGCGCGCCAAGTGTACGACCAAACCGGCATCGGACCTGATGAAGTGGACGTGGTAGAACTGCACGATTGCTTTACCACCAACGAAGTGATCACCTACGAAGCGCTGGGGCTGACGCCGCCCGGCACCGCCGAAAAATTCATCTGCGATGGCGAGAACACCTACGGCGGCAAGGTCGTCACGAATCCATCCGGCGGACTGCTCTCGAAAGGGCATCCGCTGGGCGCGACCGGGCTAGCCCAGTGTGCGGAACTTGTGTGGCAGTTGCGCGGACAAGCCGGCGTGCGTCAAGTCGAAAATGCGCGCATCGCTTTGCAACACAATATCGGTCTTGGCGGCGCGTGCGTAGTGACGATGTATCAACGGAACCAAGCCGGATGAAACAATCGAAAGAACACTTAAATTTCGAAACAATAAAAAACCTTGCCGAGGGGTGAACCCTGGCAAGGTTTTTCTCTGCCTTTGAAGTAAGGCGCGGATTAATACTCTGGCATTTGTGGCATAGGTGCCGGCTTTTCCTTCTCCGGCTTTTCCGTGATCAACGCTTCAGTAGTCAGGATCATTGCCGCAATGGATGCCGCATTTTCCAAACCACTGCGCGTAACCTTGGCGGGATCAATGATACCACGTTCCACCAAGTCCACGTACTCTTCTGCCAACACATCAAAGCCGATATTGGGATTGCCTTTTTCTTTTTGGAGGCGTCGCACTTCTTGCACCACCACGGCGCCATCATGTCCCGCATTCTCGGCGAGTTGGCGGAGCGGCTCTTCCAACGCGCGGCGGAGAATCGCCACGCCGGTGGCAATATCGCCATTGCCTTGCACCTTGTCCAGCGCGGGAATGGCATTGATCAATGCCACGCCGCCGCCCGGCACAATTCCTTCTTCCACGGCTGCCCGCGTCGCGCTCAACGCATCTTCCACGCGATGCTTCTTTTCCTTCAACTCGGTTTCGGTTGCCGCGCCCACGCGGATCACCGCGACCCCGCCAGCCAGTTTCGCCAAGCGTTCTTGCAATTTCTCGCGATCATAATCCGAGGTCGTCTTTTCGATTTGGGCTTTGATTTCGTTGATGCGGCCGCGAATATCTTTGTCGGAACCCGCCCCTTCGATAAAGGTGGTATCATCCTTGGTCGAGATCACCTTGCGGCACTGACCCAGATCGCTGATCTGCGTGGTTTCCAATTTGCGACCCATTTCCTCGGTGATGACATTGCCCCCGGTGAGGATCGCCATATCGCGCAACATTTCCTTGCGGCGATCGCCAAAGCCGGGCGCTTTGACGGCAATCACATTCAGCATGCCGCGCAGTTTGTTCAGCACGAGCGTCGCCAACGCTTCGCCGTCCACATCTTCGGCAACGATGACGAGTTCACGTCTGCCCATCTGCACCAATTTTTCCAGCAACGGAACAATGTCCGTGTGCGCGGAGATTTTCTTGTCTGTGATCAAAATGTACGGATTCTCCAAGACCGCTTCCATGCGTTCTGGGTTCGTCACAAAATACGGCGTAATGTAACCGCGATCAATCTGCATCCCTTCGACGTATTCGGTTTCAAAGGCGATGCCGGTCTTGGATTCTTCAACGGTGATGACGCCATCCTTGCCCACCTTGTCCATCACATCGGCGAGCAATTTCCCAATTTCCGGATCATTCGCGGAAATGGCCGCCACGTGAGCAATATCATCCTTGCCCTTGATCTGCTTTGCCATCTTTTTGATTTCTTCGACAAGCACGGTGGTCCCTTTTTCGATCCCGCGCTTCAAGAGCATCGGATTCGCGCCGGCGGCGACGTTCTTCAACCCTTCGTTGACGATCGTTTGCGCGAGCACGGTGGCGGTGGTCGTGCCATCGCCCGCGACATCGTTCGTTTTGGTGGCGGCTTCTTTCAACAATTGCGCGCCCATATTTTCGTACGGATTTTCCAATTCGATTTCTTTGGCAACGGTAACGCCATCGTGCGTAACCGTGGGCGCGCCAAACTTTTTATCCAACGCGACGTTGCGACCCTTGGGGCCCAAGGTCGTCTTGACGGCATTCGCCATCGTGTCCACACCGATTTTCAAATGGCGGCGTGCCTCTTCCGAGAACGCCAGTTGCTTTGCAGGCATAATTATTTCCTCCTCAATCAATTTCCGTAGATTAGACTATTTCTCAACGACGGCGAGAATATCCTTCTCGCTCAAGATCAAGTACTTTTTGTCACCCAATTTGATTTCGGTGCCCGAGTACTTGGCAAAGATGACCTTGTCACCTAACTTGACATCCATCGCGACGCGCTTTTTACCGTCTTCATCCCATCGTCCCTCACCAATCGCAACGATGAGACCTTCTTGCGGCTTTTCTTTTGCGGTTTCGGGGAGGAGAATACCACTCGGTGTCTTTTCTTCTTGTTCGAGTGGTTCCACCAACACGCGATCCGCAAGTGGTCGCAGATTCAATTTCCCTGCCATAGATAATCCTCCTTGCTGGAATGTTTTTGGGAATAATTAGCACTCTTTTATCAAGAGTGCTAGCCCAAATAATATACACGATTTTTGTCGTTTGTCAAGTCCCGGTGCAAATTG
>JBBITT010000075.1:0-9240 GCA_037440625.1 Chloroflexota bacterium | reverse complement strand
AAATGCGGAACCAGCCAGATCGCGTCTGTGGCATAACGATGAAAGCCGCCTCCCAATTGATCATAGATGCCACCGCGCGCCATTCGATTGAGCGTCGTTACAATCATCTGGCGCACCAATTCATCGCGCGTGCGAACGTACACGCGAAACAAGAATTCAATGGTCATCGGTTGCGGAAATTTGGGTGCGCCTCCCCAGCCCCCGTTCACCGTATCAAACGTCACGTGAATTTGATTCACGGCATCGTCCAAAAGTGCTGGCGTGAAATTCGCGTCACCCGCCAAGTGTGCAAACCATTCGTTATTGCGCAACGCATCGGCTAGACGCACACCGCCCTTTAACAAATCGGCACGCCGATCCTGCCATGCCGCGTGAATCGCGATCAAGAGATCGGTGAACGCCGGCAGATTGTAGCGGCGTGTGTTGGGAAAGTACGTGCCACCGTAGAAGGGTACACCATCGGGTGTGAGAAAAACGCTCAGGGGCCAGCCGCCCTGCCCCGTCATCGCCACGACGGCATCCATATAAATCGCATCAAGGTCGGGACGTTCTTCGCGATCAACTTTGATGGGCACAAAATATTTGTTGAGCAACGCCGCCGTGGCAGCGTCCGCAAACGATTCATGCTCCATCACATGACACCAATGACATGCCGCGTAACCGATGCTGAGGAAGATGGGTTTATCTTCGGCGCGCGCTTTTTGCAACGCTTCATCGCCCCAAGGATACCAATCCACCGGGTTGTGCGCGTGTTGCAAAAGATATGGACTTGTTTCGTGAATTAAACGATTGGGCACGTCAATGCTCCGGAATCACGTGCGAGGGCAACGCGGCGTTGGGTTCGCTGGGTTCGATGCCGGCAAACTCACGCAGTTGCGTCCGCAGTTTTGCTGCCGAAGCGACACCATTATTGACGTGGCGCGGCTGCCCCTGCGCATCAATGATAAACGTCGTAGGAATGCTAAGCACGCCCCACGTATCCGCAAGGTCGGTTCGGATCGAAGCGTCAATCGTGATGATTTGCAGACGCTCGCCAAATTGTGCGCGCAACAATTCGATGGCAGGACCTTGGATCGTTCGGCACGGCACACAATCGGGCGTGGTAAAGTACAGAATCGCTGGGACACCGACGCGCCAATCGTCTAGCCCGGCAAGTGCAGAAGAGTGCATGCGCAAAAATTGCAAACGTGCACGGGTCCAAAGTTGATACACCGCAATCCCAATCAAGATAACGGCGACGGCAAGACTCAAGCGTAAAATCAAGTCAGTCAACTGGTTCTCCCTTTGGGCCGCATCCCGGGAAATGTGCCGGGCAAAGGTTGCACGCTAAAGCCGGGAACACGCAATCGCGCGAGCCAATAGTACACAAAACAACCGGCGCAAAAGCCCACAAACAGATTGAGCGCGGCAAGCGCGACCACTAGCCACGTCAACGCCCAGCCGATAATCGCATTGCCTAACGCAAACGCAATAACCGCAACAAGCAACACCGTGCCGCCCATCCCTTGCGCAAAGAGATGCGGCTGAGGATTATCGGGGATGAGTTGGGGCTTGACGATGCCGCGTGGCTTGAGCCAACCGGCATAGATAATCCGAAAGCCGGTTTGACGCCGCAGGGTCCCGAGTCCCATGACGCCAGCCACCAACGCAACGAGCCACACCGCATTGAGAACAAAGGCGATGATGAGCAAGGTAATGATGGTAGATTGATTGACCTTGAGATCGGAATGATCAATTTCACGCCATTGAGTATTCATATGATTTTCCCTTGAAGATAACCATAGAGGACACAGAGAGCATAGAGAGAAACCTCGCTGTTCTCTATGCGCTCTATGGCAAGCTTTTCATTCGACTGCTGGTCCGTTACCGGCGGATGAACAACTCTTGGATCAAATCGCCGTTTGCAAAAATGGAGAGTCATCTTGCGCACAACAGCGCAAGAAATTCACAAAACCGGAAAAATTCGAATTGGGTCGAGCGTGAAGAATTCGTGCGTCGCATACAAATGTGCGACGCTCGCGTCGTCGGAGCGCTACGCGGCAAGGTTCAACCGCGCGCGCCGGACGACGCGCCCGTACAGGCGCAGGATAAACATCGGGGGACGGCATAACCTTGGGTGGCTTGAAAGCAATTCGCGGGAAGCATATTGATCATTCTCTATTTTACGCGAGGAATCGTGCTTGTCAATCAAGAAAACGTTAAAAATATTTTTAACGGCTATTTTATGTTCTGCTTGCGAATCCAGCGGCGTTCCCATTAAACGACGGAGAAGGTTGGTCCTCAAGCCTGAGCAAAGATGATTGCAACAACAGAGGGATGGCAGTAAACCATC
The DNA here is from genome assembly GCA_037440625.1 of Chloroflexota bacterium. Classification (GTDB taxonomy): domain Bacteria; phylum Chloroflexota; class Anaerolineae; order UBA4142; family UBA4142; genus DAOTXS01. Next base: position 6,908 of record JBBITT010000075.1, on the reverse strand, counting down.
CCTCTGTTGGCAAACATCGTTATCGTTTAAGCAGGGACTGACTACCCAACAACATCACGATAAGCAATCCTATCGCTGCACCCAACACCGCAAGCCCAAGTCCCGGCAAACGATTGGCAGAGGCATGGAAGGAAGACAGGGTGACTAGGGTGGGATTATTGTGAGTGGTAAAACTCCAGACCGGACTGGTTGTGGTGCTGGTCGCATCGCTGGCAGTCACATACCACTCGTACGGCGTCGAATATTCCAAACCTGACCAAGTAACGCTCGCGGTGGAACCAGAGGGAACGTTGGTTTGCGTGTCAATCGGTTGCCAAGGACCCGACATTTGGTACGACAAGGTGAATTGATTGGTTGCATCAGTCAAGTATTGATCCAAGTATGGACTGTAGGTATAGACTTGAATTCGGTTGTTCGCTGGCTGAAATTCCAGAAGGCGCAACCAACCATTGCCACCATTGGGCTGCGTTTGATAGTCCGATCGCAATGAATAGACGGTGTGCCCATTGTAGATATCGGTGCGCATGCCGGCTTGATCCAAATGCCCACCGACCATCAAGAACAAATTGGGGTTGCCACGCAAGGCGTTGTAAACAGTTTGACCGGCTGTGCTAAAGGTATTACTCGTGGTCATCAAGTCGTGACAAACGACGATGCCGCGCCGCGTAGGATTGCTCGCCAACAAATTATTTGCCCAAGTCAACACTTCCGAGGAGGGTGCGGTAGTCGGACAACTGAGGTTAATCAAAATAAAGTCTAGCCCTCCAACACTAAACCGGTTGTAATTGTTCGTATTATCGGTGCCATAAGAGCCACCATAGTAACTCTTGCCCGTAAAGCGTGAGATACCGAAATAAGACTCGAAACGGGTTGTGCCGCCCGCCAGATCGTGATTACCGGGCGCAACAGCGTAAGGAATGTTGTTCGCGTCGAGTATATCAAACGCGGCATCGGCGATGATCCATTCGCTATTGTCTGCGTCGTTGTTGCCGTTTTCGGTAATATCCCCTAAATGACCAACAAAAACAAGGTTGCGTCCCGTCCGATTGTTGACGATCCAATTCATTTGTCCGTTGAAAATCGTTGCGCCAAGTGGTTGCCTTTCCGGAACCGTATAGTATTGGGTATCGGGCAAGAAAACCAGACTGAAGGATGTGGCATTGCTGGTCTGGCGATGACCATAAAAGCGCACGGTCAGCGGATCATTTTCCGGATCGCTCACCGTAACGGACAGCGTGGTGGCTGGAGCCGAGACATTGGTTGCCCCATTTGCCGGGACATTGCTTGAGGGAGCATTGGGCGCAAAATTGATATTGAACGGCGCGCCGGGTGTAATCCAACTATACCCGGTGCCTGTCACCGTACCGTTGACACTGGTGCCGGCAGAACCGGCAACGACCGTTCCGCTCCCTTCATTCAAACCCCAACGTGCAACCAAGCCGGTTTGTGGCGTTGTGATTTGGGTGTTGATGGTGGATCGAATTTGCTCAATGCTCCGAGCGTAATTCCAGATGCGCACTTCATCCATGGCGCCATCGAAAAAGCCCCGCGTTGCACCAGTCGTCGTCAACATAGTTGCCAACGAATTGGCAGAAATGTTAGCGGTGTTGGCGGGTTGCCCAATCAGTACATCGGCTTCCAAATTGCCGTTGAGGTACAACTTGAATCGGCTTCCATCATACGTGACTGCCGCATGGTACCACGTTCCAGTCACCACACTGGTCGTTCCATAAACTGGATGATTGAGACTGGGCGATGCCCCAGCCGCACTTTCTTCAAAATCAGCACATAAGGTGTTCGTAGCATTGTCAAGGCAAAGTATATAGTTGATATCCGCGTTACTGTTCTCTGCTTCTGGCGCGCCATTGGCAATGAGAGGAATTGCCGCAGGGATGCCACTGGTACCAGTTTCATTCGGCGTGCCAGGCCCATCGCGACGGAACCAAGTTTCTAACGTGAATTGCGCCAAGTCTAAACTGTTCGCATCGCCAAAGGTGACGTAAGCGTTTGAACTACCAAAATCCAATGCGCTTGCACTTTCCGTGGGCGTGGTGGCACAAGCAACGTTGCTGTACGTGGAAGACCCAGCCACATTAATGGCACGCACGCGATAACAGTATGGGGTGACTGGCAGGACATTGGTGTCCGCATAGGCAGTGGAATTTGCGCCGACGGTTGCCACTAGACTGAACGGTCCGTTAGCGTTGTCGCCGCGTTCGATCTCAAAACCGGTTTCGTTGGTCGCGTGGTCAGTCCATGCCAAGTTCACTTGATACGCCGATGGCGCGGTCGCATTTAGACTGCTGGGGGCGTTGGGTGGCGTGAAAGCGATATTGAACGGCGCGCCGGTCACCCAGATCGGACCATTCGTGAGCGTACCATTTTCGGCTGGCGCAGTCGCATCGTTGATGATGGTGCCTTGATTTTCATTCATTCCCCAACGACCGATCAAACCGGACCCGCTGGTCAATTGGGAGTTGATCGTGCTTTGGATTTCCAGTTGTGTGCGTGCCACATTCCAGATGCGAACTTCGTCGAGCATGCCTTGGAAATAACCAGAGGCCGCCCCCCCTGAAGTCAAATAGGTCCCCAGCGCCGCATGTTGAATACTGTCATAGCGTGGCGCGCAAGGACTCACCAGCGTACTCTCAAGATTGCCATTCAGATACAATCGCAATGCGGTTCCATCATACGTAAACGCGGCGTGATACCAAACTCCATTCACAATGGGGGTCACTCCGACGATGGGATTGTTATCACCCGCTGGTCTTCCATTGCACGCTTGATAGATTTCAAAATCACCCGCCAGAACATTATCCGATGAGCGAATGCCCAGAATATAATTTTCATCCACGTTGGAACCGTCTGCTTCCGGCGAGCCCTTGGTCACCAAGGGGACAGCCGTAACCCCATTCGTCCCCGTGCTAACAGCCACGCCGGTGCCGGTTCGGAGAAACCAAGTCTCAATCGTGAATGTTTGCGCTCCCAAGCCGGCGGCCGTTCCAAATGTTACGTAATCATTTGTGCCGTCAAACCAGAGTCCACAATTCACAGCGAATTTACCACACGCCCAAAGAGGACCATTGGTGAGCGTACCATTGGGGCGTCCTCCAATCGAGTTGCTCGCAACGGTGCCTGTACCTTCATTCAATCCCCACCGGGCAATCAACCCATTCCCAGAGGTCAACTCGTTGTTCATATCGGCTTGAATCTCTGCTTGGGTGCGAACTCGATTCCAAATCCGGACTTCGTCTATAACGCCGGCAAAAAAGCCTCCGGTTGCTCCGCTAGACGTCATTGCTGTTCCAATGCCTGCATGTTGGCGGCTATCCCAACGTGGTAGGCGACTAGCACCCGTATCGGTCGCTGAACCGTCCTGAACGCCATTCAAGTAGAACTGCCAATATCTGCCATCAAAAGTTACCGCGGCATGGTACCATACATTGTTCTGGATCGTTGTTGTGCCGCGGGCTGGAAAATTCTGACCGCCTTGAGTGGCGTTGGTAGTGGTAGCAGGACAACCGGTTTGCGATCGAGCGCATTCTTCAAAATCAGCCGCCAGGACACCCGTAGAGTCAATGCCAAAAAAGTAGTTCATATCAACATCCGAATTTTCTGCTTCACCCCGCCCCTTGGTAACAAGGGGTATTGCACTAGATAGCCCACCGGTGCCGGTTGAGGTTGTAACACCAGCCCCCGTCTTCATAAACCAAACTTCAATTGTAAATGTTTGAACCCCCAGACCGGTTTCCAATCCTTGGGACGCCCCAAACGTCACATAATCGTTCGTGCCATCAAAATACAATGCCCAGTTCGTTTCAGGGGCATTGGGTGCGCGTCCTTGTGTTCGTGCGACCGGCGGTTGAACACTTGGCCGCGTGGCAGTTGGCGGTACACTTGTCGCTGTTGGGAGAATTCGAGTTGCTGTTGGCGGAATGCGCGTGGCAGTTGGCGGTACGCTTGTCGCTGTCGGAGCCAAGGCGGTTGGCGTGATCGCGGGGGTAGTTGCATTTACCCCAATGGTTGCAGGAGGGACCACCGTCGGTGTTGCGGCAGCAACCGGGTTTGCTCCCGCAAGTAAAAGCAATCCGATAAATGCGACGCAAAGCAACAAAGCGATCTTGGACTGATAGGTAAACATTTCCTCCTCCTTTTAATTTTCCTCTTGCTCAAACAAAAACCGACCAGTCAAACACACTGGTCGGTTTCACCATTCGCTCCCCGCAGATTACTGGTGACCATTTGAACATCTGCGCTTCATCGCATCCAGTCAAATACTCTATTCGGTTGGAGAAAACAAAAAAGCCCCCCACCCCAAGCCCGCGCGTGACCTGGAACGAGAGGCACCTCATGACCTCAAGATTATTTCTGAACACAAGATAGCTTTATTATAATACGAGTCACAAAAAAATCCAAAAATACAAGTGGGAAGTGGGGTGTACGTTCACATGAGAAGCGGATTTCTTGCCAGGCAAATGAATTCCAGTCAGCCTACGCCGACTGGTTCTAGCCGGCGCAGACGGGCGCAGATGATTGAGAGGAAACGACCGCGCGCCGATGGCTTGACCTTTCGCCGGGCGGCGGGGATTTTGATTTTGCGCGCAAGGCGCGTGTTACCTTCGATAGGAAAAAGAAAACAGGCAGGATTGAACCTGCCTGTTGCTTGACGTATTCACAACTTGTGCTCGTTTTTATATATTCTTCGTTGATAATAGCCGTAGAATCGTGAAAGCGCAATTTTTGCGAGCGGTTAGCTCACTTTGGCAACTTGGATTGCCTGTGGACCTTTTGGGCTTGCCCCAATGGTGAATTCAACTCGGTCGCCTTCGTTCAAGCTACGATAGCCATTGCCCGTATCTTGAATTTCGGAAAAGTGGACGAACAGGTCCTTGCCCCCTTCGTGGGCAATAAACCCGTACCCCTTTGCCGCATTGAACCACTTGACGGTCCCGATCACTCGCTCAGCCATTTGTTTTGGCTCCCTTCATTTAGACTGTCGGAACAAACCCATCGAGAAAAAACCAAGCACCTTGACGCCACAATTCCTGAGCGCCTTGGTGCTTTGCGATTTCAGAATTTGTTGTTCCGTACTGTTTCCTAGTATACACATATCTCATTTTTTGTCAACTTGACCTTGCCGGTCGAGTCTGCTAAAATGCCAAACGGATAGACTGGGTAACCTATAGCCACCGCTGTGTCCGCCACCAGCGGTGGCATTGTACTTGACCAACGCACACCACCAATCTCGAAAGGAACTCGATGAACTCTATCTCGTCCGATTCGTTCGTTGCCCCAACGGCGCAACTCGGTCATTTCATCACCATTCATCCCAAGGTTCGCATTGGTGACGAGTGCATCATTTTGGATGGCGCGGTGCTAGGACGCTTGCCGGTTGCCAATCGCACGGTTACGCGCGCCGTGCCACGCGAGTTTGCGGAACTGGCGATTGGTGCCGGGACATTGATCGGCGCGAATGCGGTCATTTACACCGGCAGTTACATTGGCAAAGGAGTCCTCATCAACGATCTCACCTCCATCCGCGAAGGATGTACCATCGAAGATGATGTGGTAATTGGGCGCGGCGTCATGATTTTGTACAATTGCCGCATTGGTGCACGGAGCCGGATTCAAGACCAAGCGCATATCGTCGGCGGAATGATCATCGAAGAAGATGTGTTTATTGGGATGGCAGTTACCACGACGAACGATAACGATGTGTACCTCACACGCTTTGGTCTCGCCCAGACCGAACTCAAGCCGCCGATCGCGCGCCGCTTTGCCGTGGTGGGTGCCGGCGCAACGATTTTGCCCGGCATCGAAATTGGTGAAGGCGCGGTAGTGGCGGCAGGCGCGGTCGTTACGCACAATGTCCCGGCATGGACGGTGGTTGCCGGCGTGCCGGCACGCCACGTCCGTCACATTGCACCTGAATTGCGCGAGAAAATTATCGCGCATGGCAAAGCGTAGGAGATTCGCGATGGCGCTCATCTCGATTGTCGTGCCGGTGTATTACAATGAACAATCGTTGCCGTTGTTGTTCGAGCGGTTGCAAAGCATTGCGGCGAGTCAATCCAGACATTCGTTTGAATTTATTTTTGTGGATGATGGGTCGGGCGATCATTCGTTTAACGTGTTGCAACAACTCGCGCGCCAAGATGCACGGGTGCGCGCGCTGCGTCTTTCGCGCAACTTTGGTTCCAACGCGGCAATTCTGGCAGGGCTGACCTACGCGCGCGGCGATTGCGCGGCATTTCTCGCCGCCGACTTGCAAGACCCGCCGGAAACTTTGCCAGCCATGATCGCCGCATGGGAACAAGATGCCCAAGTCGTACTCGCGGTACGGCGGGGCGGCCGCGGCGATCCGCTCCTCACCCGTTTCTTCGCCGCGATCTTCAATTGGCTGTTCAAAGTGTTGGTCTTTAACGATATGTCGCCGCACGGGATCGGTTTCTTTTTGATTGATCGCCAAGTGGTGAATGTGCTGATCCAATGCAGTGAAAAGAACAGCCACATTATGGCGTTGATTCTGTGGACTGGGTTCAAGCGCGCGGTGATCGAGTATGATCGCGCGGAACGGTTGCACGGCAAATCGCGGTGGACGTTTGGCAAAAAGGTCAAGTATTTCATTGATGCGTTCGCCGCGTTTTCGTACGTGCCGCTTCGTATTTCTTCGCTCGTTGGAATTCTCTTTTCGATTGTAGGCGGAATCTACGCGCTCATTGTGCTGATCGAACGCTTGGTGGGGAATATCCCGGTGCAAGGGTTTGCCGCCTTGATGGTGGTGGTACTTGTCACGGCGGGCGTGCAGTTATTGATCCTAGGGATTTTGGGCGAATACTTGTGGCGCACGTTGGACGCCACGCGCCACCGCCCGCCGTTCATCGTGGCGCAGGTGGTGGAAAAAGAGC
>JBBITT010000074.1:0-9396 GCA_037440625.1 Chloroflexota bacterium | reverse complement strand
AACTATTGATTAGACGGAATCCTTCCGTGGCTCACCCAATGACGCGCGGTGAGCCACGCGCCTTGCTTGCCAAGATTATAAACCCAGTCCCAGCCCAAGTCAATGGTCTTTCACGGGTGATTCCCCATAACGCGATTAGCAACCGCAGAGAAAAAGCTAAACTCTGCGCTTCCGTTGAGATTTGATTTTCACCTCAAGGTCCCCTCTGTCGAATGTACTCTTTCACATCCACGTTGAAAACAATGTCTTGAACATTAAACACCGCCCAGGGTTTGCCATCGTCCATCCAAATCGCCGCGCCAGTTGTGTTGGTCAATTGTCCGTTGAGCATTTTCCATTCGACCACTTGATTCAACCATAATACTTTGAAGGTGCTTGCTTCGTTGTGATAGCGCATTGATTCAAACCACGTTACCAGGTTCGTGTCAGGATCGAAACGCACCACCAACCGTTCTTGCCGATTATCCGTGGGATACGGCACAACGAGTAGCGCGGTCTCATCATCAATGGCTTCCCAACGCACCCGGGCATCGGTAAGATAGATCGCCGGAAACCAAAGCGATTCAGCCCACAATCCCAGTGTCGCGCCTTGATTGATCTTGTCGCCTTCTTCCACACCGAATGGCAATTCCAAGCGACCTTTGCCATTGATGAAATGTTCATTGCCGACGATCATGGGCAAGCCAAACCAAGTCAGTTCAAAATAATGGCGATACGCTTTGCCGGCGTCGTGCGTAAAGCGAAACCGCGCCGGGAAAGTCGGCATTCCCGGCGGACGCATCGTCGCGCGCCCGGTGACAACCGCCGAGGTGATGACCGGAATATTTTCGCCGTACAGTTTGCGATAGAATCTTTCGACCGGTGCGGGCAACCCCTTGGGCAAGGGCATCGTTTTGATTTCGCCGGATTTTTGCGGAAACGCGGCGAACGACGCGGGCTGAATTTGCAAACCGAGCCAACCCAGGACGATCAGTACGATCAATGTGCTCGCCAAAACGCCAAGCACTTTCATCAGCCTATTCCTTTTCATTGTATGCTCCGTCAACGAACCAGCATTGGATACACGTTCTCCGCCCACGCACGAATCTTGTTCCAATCGCGCAAGTCTTGCTCGGGCGCTTTCATCATTCTGGAGATGAGTTTCTCAAAGAGCGATAGTTTGGCGTATTCAAGTTTGCCGGCAAAAAATATTTCTGTCTTGGGCGCAACGATTTTGCGCATAGGTTCGGTGTACAACGCACGATTGGCGCGGCTCGTTTCGCTGTCGTCCAGGTTCAAGAGATGCACGGTGAAGAACGCGGTCGGCAGTTGATTCAGTTTCGTTTGATTTTGCTTGACGAACTCGACGGCTTCCGGCAACCAATTGCCCATGCGAATACCACTGCCGATGACGACAGCGCGATAGTCATCCAAACTCTTGACCGATTTCACCGGCATCACATCCACGCTTGCACCCTGGTCCGCCAATGTTTTGCCGATAGTTTGCGCTACGTCCACGGTCGAACCGCTTTTGGTCGCGTACGCGACCAAAATTTTGTTGTTCATAGTTCCTCCAAAACTATCTTGTTTCATTTCGATTTCTGGTTCGCGTGTGGCAATGAACGATAATCCGGCGCAAGCCAACATGGTTCCGCCAATTGCCGCGCATCCCAGTTTCAAAAAATTTCGTCGCGTGATGGAACGAGCCACTGGACTCCTTTCAAATCTGCACGCGATACAAATACCGCGTGTGCATTCCCGATTCAATCGCCTCTAGCACGCCGAGCGTTTCACCAATGCGATTTTCGTACAAGAACTGGTTACCTTCTTGCTCAAATGCGATCTTTAATTTTTCCACGATTTCTTTTTTGCGTTGCGAGTTCGTAATCTTGCCCATCAGAAGGCAAGTTGGTGCTATCCCCCAAAGCAATCCGTGATGAGCATTTGCAAGCGATGCTCAAGTATCGCAAAAGAATAGTGTTGGCGTGCGAGTTCATAGTTGCGCGTTATCATTTCTTGTGCCTGCTGTGGATTTTCCAATACCGCTTTCACGCGCTGGACGGTTTCGTCGGTGATGTATCCATCAAACTCGATCACACGAAACCCCTTGGGCTTGATGTCAATTTCAAAAATCGAATAGGCGTTGACGACAATGGGCCGCCGAAAATAGATCGCCTCGAGAAAGGCATTGCCAAATCCTTCAATATCCGATGGATAGGTAACAAGGTCCGCGTATGGGTACACATCTTCCAAGGCGTAAATTTTTCGACCATCCTGGGTCTGCCCGCGTTGATCCCGGATGATATCCGCCACAAAATTCGTCGGCACGCCGAGTAGTGCCGCAAACTCACGTACGCGGTGTTCGTAATCGTCCCCTTCGTCACCGGACGCGTGCGAGATCACCAATCGCGCTTTGACTCCCAATCGGTTCACCAATTCAATCGCATGTTCGATCCCTTTGCGTTGCACGACACGCGTCGGTTGCAGAAAGAACAATTCATCGGGCGCAATGCCTAGGGCGGTGCGCACATCGCGCGTGTACTCGTCAGGCGGTGGCGGCGGGTGATCAAAATCCATGACGTTGGGGATCAACAAACTCGAAATCCCTGTGCGCAGTGCCAACTGATTTGCCGCCGATGAATTGATGACCACGTGACGAATCGAAGGGAGATGTGGCGGGAACGCCATATTCAAGTAATCCCACACACAGTTGACCAAAAAGCGTTTGCGCTCCCAGAAAAAATCGTGATGATGGGCAATGGTTGGCAATTCGGTTTCGGCGATAAACTCGGTGAGCGCAAGCCCAAGCGGAATATTCATCGGGATCGTCAATGCGTTCTCGGTGATCAAGAGTTCAAGGTCAAACTCGCGGACAAACGCGCGGAGCTGTTCTTTGAGGTAATCTTTCAATTGGTGAATGCGGCGTGTAGTCTCTGATGGACGCACGCGTTGCGAAAAAGCAATGGTATAGATCGCGGCGATATCAGGATGCTTAAAGCGTGCCTCGGGCACGACACGACAGCGTTCAGGTGGTTGGTCGGACGAACCGGCAAAATAGAAACAGGTGTGTCCCAAGCGTTCCAACACCTGTGCCCACTTTCGCGTTTCGAGTGAAACGCCATCTGTCCCTGCAAAGCGGGTTGAGACAAAACCGATTCTTCGTCCAACAGTCATTTCAATTCTCCAGTCAGGGTTATTTTACGCCATGTCCCTGTGGCGGGAATCCATCAAGTACTCCAAACTTGTTCTCTTTGAACGACACAGCGCGATAGCAAGTTCGTGGTTAGACGATCAGTTTTAGAACTTTTGCTCAGGCGGGCTGAAATGCCGGAACTGGGCGTATTTTCAAGTGTGACTGATGTTCACATTCGCATGACATATTCTTGTGCGTGTGCCAACGGCGATGCCAAATCGGTGCGTGTCAATGCGAGCGTAACCCCTTCACGAATATAATGCACACGCATCGTCACATCACCTAGTTGTGTTGTTACCGCGTACTGATACAACGCCAGTTGAACCCCATACTCGCGTAGGGTGTATGCGTGCGCCTCTGCGCGACGCAACCGATCTGTCTTGAAAAAGGGGACTTTGTGTTGACGCACAATCGCTCTGTCCATTTCATGATACAAATCGCTTTGTGCAAAGCGATGCAACAATGCGATTGCCGCGCGCACGGCGGTACGAATCTCGCTCGCATCCATTACGCCGCGTTCCCATGCGTAACCCTCCAACACGGCTTCCAGATTCGGCGTGGTATTGGGAAGACGCCAACGCTGAATTGCCCGATGCGCCATCTCGCCGATGATGTACGCAGGCACCTGTTGCGAAGGTGCGCGTGGCAGGACGGACGCAACACGTTCGGGTGCCCCTGCCAAGACGTGCCGCTCGAATTCTGCACGATCACGCGTCAATATCTGCAACCCGGTTGGCGTGAACGAACAATCCGGATGCCGGTTGGTTGCCCACATCGCTTGCGTTGGAGCAGGCGATCAATTCTGCGAATGTCGCCAAAGCGCGTCTCGTCGTATTGCAAAATGGTCTGCGTGCGGTTGATCGCGCGATGGCACGCGCCGATATTCGACATGAACAACGGAGTAATCAGGCTTGACCCGGGTAAATCTTATGGTGCCAAACACGTTTGCGCAATCGCCGCGTACGCTTGCTCACCCGCATCCAGATCATCAATCGCGATCCATTCGTCAACGGTGTGCGCCTGCTCGATTGAGCCGGGTCCAAAGATGAAGGTGGGGATACTGTGTGTCCCTGCGCTCATAGAAGCGTTCGTCCCGTACGGCGCGGCAAATGTTTCTGCGTCGAGTCCAATATCGCGCAACGCGCTTCGGATAGTGGATAGCCATGGATCATTGGGATGGACGCGCCAACCCGGGATAAAATCACGCATGGCAAGTATCTTGCCGGTGTAGCAACGTTGCGTCAACTGATCGAATTCTATCGTGATACCGCCTAGCCCGGCGAGCGTATTTTGGCAACGCTCCAAGATCACTGCTTGCGTTTCGCCAGGCATCGTGCGTGCGACGAAACGGGCACGACAGCCAGCGGGAACAAAGCCGGTTCCCGGCAACGGCTCAGAGATAATCTCGGTCAGTTCAAAGACACTGCGTCCCAATTCTGGGTCGCTTGGCAACTCCAAGGCACGCAAACGCGAGATGGCTTCAATCATCTTGTATACCGCATTCTCGCCCAGTTCCGGGCGCGATGTGTGCGCACTTTTGCCGCGAGCGGAGACAACAATCCCGGCGCGTCCTTTCTGCGCGATCCCTAATTTGAGATCCGTTGGTTCACCCACAATGACAAGATCGGTGTGATAGCGGTCGAGGATGAATGCCAATGCCGCACCCGTGAGATTCTCTTCGCAGACAGAAGCCGAGACAATGACTGTGCCCGCGAACGAATTACGCGGCACACGCGCGGCTCCACAGATCATCGCCGCAAGAACTCCTTTATCATCGCATGCACCACGACCCCAGATACGGCGGTTTGCTACCGCACCACTAAAAGGATCGTGTTGCCAATCAGCGTTGCTGCTTGGAGGGACGGTGTCAAGGTGAGCGTCAAATAAAAGAGTGTAACCGGGGTTTTTGCCGTGACGAATTCCTATCACGCTTCCATATTCGTCAGTGGTAACTCGATCATAACCCAGATGACGCATCGCGTCGGCGACGATCTCTGCGGCGAGTAGTTCATCGCCGGAGAGACTGGGGGCACGGACAAGGGATTGGCAGAGAGACAGTGGGGTCAAATCAGACATGTCTGACGGAAATAATTAGGGGTGACCAAGGGACATTATCCCATTGGGGGAGTTACAAATTCTTCAAGCGTGGATCAAGCACATCTCGCAAGCCATCACCAAGCAGGTTAAAACCGAGAACGGTGAGTGAGATTGCGGCACCGGGAAATATGACGACGTGCGGATACGCTTCCATATACTTGCGCCCATCGTTGAGCATCACGCCCCAACTCGCTGCCGGCGGTGGGACACCCAAGCCCAGAAAACTGAGCGAGGCTTCGACCACAATGGCGGTGGCAAAATAAGTTGTGGTAACCACAATGAGAGGCGCCAGCGTATTCGGCAAAATGTGGCGCACCAGAATCCAGACAGGATTCTGACCGATGCAACGGGCAGCTTCGACGTACTCTTTTTCGCGTTCAGCCAAGATTGAGGCGCGGACGGTACGCGCAAAGATCGGGATACGCACAATCGCAATCGCCGTCATCACCGTAGTGAGACTGGTTCCAAAGACAGCAACGAGGACCAGCGCGAGTAGAATGGCGGGGAAGGCGTAGATGGCGTCCATCACGCCCATAATCACTGTATCTACCCGCCCACCGATATAGCCCGCTGCTGCACCGGCGAACAACCCTACTACGGTGCCCAATGCCACAGCAACGACACCCACCTGAAGCGAAATCTGCGCTCCGAAAACCACCCGCGAGAAAATGTCTCGCCCGAGATGATCTGTCCCCATAAGGTGGGCATCCCCCGGCGGTTGCAAACGATCTTTGAGGTTCAATTGCAGGGGATCGTACGGCGCGAGCAGGGGTGCAAAAATCGCCGTAAGCACCACGATGATCGTGATGATCGTACCGATAAGCGATAGCCGATTACGTAGCAAACGTAATGGCAAATCCCAAACACCACGTTCGCGAGATTTGATCAGCTGACTTGGGGCGGTTCGTTTTGAGTGCGCCATTGATCGAAAAGAGGCGGGATGAGACGGAAAGAAAGGATTCTACCTTGTCCATCCTTCTGCCTTCATCCCGCCGGGTACAGGGTTACTTGTCCAACCAGGTTACATTGAGTCCGTCCGAGGCATCCATCATCATCAAAGCCGGGGAAGTGCCCGGTTGATAACCTTTGACATAGTTCCGCCACGCCTCAACCCAGGGCAAGCCAACCGCATAAATGGTGGCGGCATCGTCTTGAACGAGTTGCACCACTTGTTTGTAGATGGCTTTGCGTTTTTCAACATCGGTCTCCGCTCGGCCTTTAGCCAGTAGGTCTGTCATTTGCGGTGAATCGTACCCACCTACGAGCCAATTGCCGCCGCTGGCTTTTTCGAGGTAACCGTACGGGCGATCGGGATCAAAAATGCCGGTCATTGTGCCAATCAAAATGTCATAGTCGAGCGCACGTCCTTTGGTGTTCCATGCCGCCGAGTCAACCACATCAAACTCAACGTTGAAGCCAATCTGACCGAGCATGGCTTGCAACACTTCGATGCGATCCTTTTGGTTAGCCATCAACATCACTTTAATCTTGGTGCCCGGTTGGAGTTTGGCGGCGGCGAAATACTCTTTGGCTTTGGCAAGATCAACCTTCGGCATAGGCACATCGAGGTACCAGACATTGTCTTTCGTGAAGGGTTGGTTGTGCACTTGGCCCAAGCCAAAAAAGATCGCGTCGTTGTACGCATTGCGATCAAATACAGCTTGGACGGCGAGCCGCGCATTCTTGTCGGAGAACGGAGGACGTGTGTTATTCAAGACAAAGCGTTCGCCTGAGTTGATATAGTACACCTTGACTGTGAAATTCGGATCTGGTTTGTCAACCAACTTTTTCACTTCGGCGATGGGCAGTTCTTCAGTCATGTCCACTTCGCCGGTGCGAAGGGCGTTCAAGCGTACGGTGGGGTCGGTGATAACTTTGAGGACCACCCGATCGAGGAGGGGTTCACCTTTTTTCCAATAATCCGGGAATTTCTTGAGGGTGTAGGTATCGCCCGGCTTGGACGATTCCTGCATGAAGGGTCCCGTGCCAATGATGGTGGTAACCGACCCATCGGCTTTGTACGAATCTTTGTGGATGATCGCGCTCCGATTGAGCAGGGCAAGGTACGATAAAAAGGGCCCACTTCCACTGGTCAGTGTGAACTTGACGGTGTACTTGTCCACAACTTCGGTTTTCAAACCGATTCCCACATAGGTGGAGCGCATGGCAGCGCCGGCTTTTTCGTCCAGGATGCGATCAAAGATCCATTTCACATCATCAGCGGTCAATTCCTGGCCATTGTGGAATTTAACTCCCTTGCGCAGGTAAAAGGTCCAGGTTTTACCGTCCGCGGAGGTGTCCCATTTTTCTGCCAATACGCCTACAAATTTGCCGGCACGATCGGGTGCAACAAGTTGTTGTGCGACCAAGATGTTCAAGCGAATGTCACCGTACTGAATTGCCTTGAGCGGATCCATCGAGGTTACGTCTTCTTTCATCGCGAAGGTAAGCGTACCGCCCGGCTTGGGGCCCGTTGCTTTGGTCGGCTCGGGCGCTTGGGGTGTGGCTGGCGCCGCTGTGGGAGGCGCTGCTGTGGGCGCAGGGGTAGGTGCTGGAGCGCACGCGGTAAGCACAACCAGCACCAATAGCACACCAAGTCCAATAGAACGTTTCATACATTTCCTCCTTAAGCGTGTGTTTAGCAGATTGATCCTTTACGCGAGTCGAATCCGAGGATCAAGAAGCGTATAAATCAAGTCTACCATCAGATTGACCATGACAACAAGAACGGCAATAACCAAAATGACGCCTTGCACGACCGGATAATCGCGCCCAAAGATGCTGTCCACGACTAGCAAGCCGATCCCAGGCCATGCAAAGACGGTTTCAACGACGACTGCTCCGCCAAAGAGAAAACCCAGTTGCAAACCAACCATTGTGATGGTCGGAATTAGAGCGTTGCGCAAGGCATGCCCAAGCAATACCACTTGTTCAGTGAGACCCTTGCCCCGCGCGGTGCGCACATAGTCTTTTCCCAGTTCTTCGAGCATGCTTGAGCGCGTGAGGCGACTAGTGGTGCCTGCCAGTGACCAACCGAGAGTGATGGCGGGCAAGAGGAGATGTTGGAGAAATTTGCCGAAATCAGTCGCCGGCGAAACATAGCCGATGGAAGGCAACCAACGTAGATAGACTGCGAAGATGAGCGCGAGCATAATACCTGCCCAAAAATTTGGAATCGAAATTCCAAAAATAGCAAATCCCATTGCGGCAAAATCCGCCCAGGTATTTCGTTTGATCGCCGCAATGACGCCGAGTGGGATAGCAAGCAGTAATGAAAAGATGAGAGCAGCGGCAGAAAGGAAAAGAGTGGCAGGAAAGCGCTGGGCGATCAGTTCCGTGACTGGCATCTGTGCTTTGTACGAGCGACCAAGATCGCCGGCAAGTGCCCGCCCCAGCCATTTGACGTATTGGACGATGATTGAATCGTCCAAGCCAAGGTCGCGGCGCAATGCCATGCGGCGAATCTCATCCATCCCTTCGCTGCCGTACATCACATCAATCGGATCGCCCGGTACGAGGCGAATAAGCGTAAAAACGATCAAGGACATTAGAAAGAGAATGGGAAGCAGCGCCAGTGCGCGACGGATAAGATACGCAGTCATCGTTTAAATTATATCATCATTCATAGACAGCCACAAATTTACACGCCATCCCATTTCTGGTGGACAAAGGAATGATGAATGACGAATGTTGGTTCGAACGGTCCTCGGCTGTCAATCTATCCTGCGCTCAATTCAAGATCGAATCTCGAGAACACCAAACTTGTCTGCACCCACGGATGATCCTTCAAAGATATATGGCTTGTGCCCGGTCTTTTCGCGATAACGTGTGACAACGCGCTGGAATGCCTCCTCGGACTTGGCACTGGGTGTGCCCAAAATTACGACCGTGCCGCCGGCACCCCCGCCAGTAATCTTTGCCCCATACAGTTCGTTCTCTCGCCCCTCCGCACGCACTAGCTCTACAATCCAATCCGTCGCATCCGAACCCAGACCGCACTCGGTATAACCTTGGTGCGATTCATACATCAACTCACCCAACAAAGCCAAGGTTCGTTGTGTTAGTGGTTCTTGCTTGTGCAACAACAACTCGACGAACAAGTGAACGCGAAAATTTTCTTCGACCGC
>JBBITT010000073.1:0-10400 GCA_037440625.1 Chloroflexota bacterium | reverse complement strand
GCGGCGGTTACTTTTCACGCTTGACGATCACGCGATCCAAATCATTTGCCACCATCACATTTGGAAAAATCGCGCGCGCTTCCGCTTCGATCACCGCGCCGGAATATCGCCGCGAGATGTGCGTGAGGTAGAGTTGTTTAACCTTTGCGTCGCGTGCGCAGGCGGCGGACTCGGCGGCGGTAATGTGCCCAAACTTGCGCGCGGTCTCCACCTCGTCCATGATGTACGTCGCTTCCATCACCAACGCATCGGCGTTGTGCGCCGGCTCCACCACTTCGTTGGTGCGCGCAATGTCGCCCACGTAAACGAGCTTCGTGCCCGGCACCGGCTCACCCAGCACATCGTCCGGGTGAATGATGCGCCCATCGGCAAGCGTGATCGTTTCGCCGGCGACCAGTCGTTTGCGTTCGGGTCCCGCCGGCACGCCGAGTTGCTCCGCCTGCTCCACCAAGAAGGGGCGCTTGGTCTTTTCCTGAAACACAAAACCAAAACAGCCACTCCCGCGATGAATCACCGGAAACGCGTACACCTCAAGATTCTTTTCCGATAATACCAAGCCGGGTTTCAATTCGATGTACTCGATTTCCATTTCGACTTCTTTGCCGCGCAAGACTACCTTCATCAAATCGCGCACACGGTCAATGGCCCATCGTCCGCCGTAAATTTCGATTTGATTGATCGCTTCCCACCGACCAAACGTCGAAACAATGCCGCCCAATCCCAGAATGTGATCGAGATGACCGTGGGTGAGAAAAATGCGGCGCAGTTCTTTGAAACCAAGACCACTCGTCAGAATTTGGCGTTGCGTCCCTTCCGCGCAATCGAGGAGAAAACGTTGACCTTCGTGGATCAGCAACGTCGAAGTCATATTGCGTTCCACGCTGGGCGCCGAAGCGGACGTGCCCAAGAAGCAGAGTTCAAACATGAATTATTTGATTCCTTCCAATTCCCAAACTTGGGTCAAGGCTTGACGACCTTTGACTTGAAGCGGGGCTAATTTTTTTGCATTCACGGATTTACGGATTTGGGTGTATGCTTGCTGGCTCAACAACACTTGGCCCCCCGCCGCGTTCTCTTGCAAGCGTTTAGCCAGATTCACGGCATCACCAATCGCCGTAAAATTCATTTGTTGTTCTGTGCCCACATTGCCCACCACCGCATCGCCGGTGTGAATGCCGATGCCGTATTGCAATCGCAATTGGGCTGGCAGTTTTTCGTGCAATGAAACGACGGCACGTTGCATCGCTAAGGCAGCGCGCGCGGCACGCAAGGCGTGGTCGGCTTGGGGGAGCGGCGCGTTGAAAATTGCCATCACCGCATCGCCCATAAATTTATCCAGCGTGCCTTCTTCGTCCAGAATCGCTTCGGCGGCAACAGCGAGGTACTGATTCAAAATGTCCACGAGTTCTTCTGGCGGAAGTGGTTCGCTGAATTGTGTAAAGCCGCGAATATCGGCAAACAAAATGGTGATCACGTGGCGCGTGCCACCGAGTTTCAGCAAATCCGGATTGCTCGTCAAACGATCCACGACTGCCGGCGCGACATAGCGCCGAAACATTTCGCGGGTGGCTTTGAGTTGATGCATCTCCGTAACATCGTCCACCACAATCGCGACTCCTTCCGGTTTACCGTTGGCATCCTTGAGCGCAGAAATGTTGAGACTGAGATGAACCGTTCCACGATGAGTGAGCACCGATTCGATTTCGGTGGCAACGCGGCGTCGCTGGGCTCGCTTCACTTGTTCGATCAAAGGTGCCAATGGGGTGGTTTGCAGCGGCGCGAGCGCGGTGCGATAGGATTGTCCCAGCGATTGCTCCGCCGGAATGGCAAAGATGGTTTCCGCGGCGCGATTGAACGCGGTGATGCGATCCTCCAGATCGGTGGCAATCACGCCGGAGGCGATGGAAGCAAAAATATTGTCTTGAAAGGTTTTGAGTGCGCTAATCTCGTTGACTTTTTGACGGATGCTTTCAAAGAGGCGCGCGTTCTCAATCGCAATCGCGGCTTGATCGGCAAACGCGCGCAACGCATCAAGGTCGGCGGGCTGAAACATTCCCGCGCGCAAACGATTGTCCACGTACACCACGCCGATGACGCGGTCGCGCGTCTTGAGGGGAGTGCACAAGATCGAACGGAGATTGAGACTGACCACGCTATCTTGATCGGAAAAGCGCGGATCGAGCAAGGCATTGGTGGTCAAGACCGGCTCGCCGCTTTGCGCCACTTGGGCAACAATGCTGCGGCTGACTTGGAACGCTGGCGCAGAGATCGTGGAGCGTTCCATATTGCGCGCCACTTGAAATTCCAATTCGCCTTGGTCGTCCACCAGCATCAAAAAGCCGCGCTCGGCGCGGGTCACTTGGATGATAATGTCCATTGCCCGGTTGAGGACTTGATCGAGTTCCAGCGACGAGTTGACCGCCCGGCTCACTTGGAACAAACCGACGAGTTGCGCACGTTCTTTTTCTTGTTGTTCCAGCGCGGCGTTCAAACGTTCCAAAAATTCGCCCAGTTTGGCAATCCGTTCGTGGATTGCGGTGGCGTGGGGAATCGCCAAGGGTTGCGCTTCCAGCCAGAGGGCAAGTTCGCTCAAGCCGTGACGCAATTCCGAAATGTCGTGCCGGGTGCGTTCAATCGTGGAATGGGTGAGTTCAGGCATTTCTAAAAATCAAATCAGCGCGTTCGGAAATATTATAACCGAAATCGCGCTGATTTGCTACTTGTTGCTGCTGTCAAGGACTTGCGCTCAACGACTCGCGTGCCCACAGATTCCCGTCCGGCGGGGCGGACTTGATGAGCAAACGTGGATTCGTTCCATCGGCGTTCATCACATAGATTGCCCAACCGGTGCCATTCTGATCCGACCGCCAGAAAATAAAATTTCCATCGCTTGACCATGCGGGCTGACCATCGTTGCCTTTGCCAAAGGTCAATTGTTTACCGCCCGAACCATCGGCGTTGATGGCAAAGACGGCGATGTGTCCCTTGCCGTCGCTCGCCTGATAAACAATGCGATCAGCGCGCGGCGACCATTGGGGCAAGCCGCCAGCATCGCGCGTCATCATCGTCATCGTCTTGGATCGCAGATCGTACACGAACAAGCCACATTGGGTTGTGTTCGGTTGACAGCCGGCATACACCAGGCGATTGCCTTCCGGCGACCACGCCGGATTATAACCCGAGGTAATCTCTGTACTGCCCGATCCGTCCACATTGGCAAGCATTATCTTGGTATCGCCGCGTTTGAGATTGCCTTGCACGTACACCAAACGCTTGCCTTCTGGCGACCATTGTGCGCAACATGTTTCTCCGCTGACGATGCGGCGCGCGTTCGTGCCATCATTGTTTGCCACATAGATGCCTTCATCTTTGATCCGATGGTAGGCGATCTGTTTGCCATCCGGTGAAAGCGCGGGCCAATTTGCCGCTTCGATGACAAGGCGCGGGTTAGTGCCATCGGCGTTGGCGAGCCAGATGGAATGTTGTTCCGCCAAATCACCGGTGGCGATGCTGTACGCAATCTTGCCACGCGGCGAATTGGAGGCGGGCGCTGATCCGAGGGCGGGCGTGGTCCCCGGGCGTGGTGAGGCACTCTTGGATGCGTTGGTGCTACTGGTCAAAGCAGACGCTGTGCCACTGGAATTGGTTTTAGGACTCAAACTAGAGAAACCGAGAATGAGAAACGTGATTCCAACGATGCACAAGACAGGCAAGCCAAGCGCGAGGATACCGGCAAGCGCGGCGATCTGGCGTGGCGAAAGACGTGCGGCGAACTCACTGCGCCACTGCGCGATGCGCTGTTGAATAGATTTCCACGCCGGTGCGTGTGTCGCCTCGCGCGATTCAAACGCCTCTTCCAACGCGGTCAGCATCTCGCGGATGCTCGCATAGCGGGCATTGCGATCTTTGGCGAGTGCTTTGAGCAGAACTTGTTCCACTGCCGGCGGAATAGCCGGGTTGAGTAAACGTGGTTGAGGAGGTGGCGTGTTGATTTGGGCTAGAATCGTTGAATAGGGTGTCTCACTTTGGAAGGGTACGCGCCCGGTCAGCATCTCATAGATCACAATGCCAAACGAGTACACATCGGTACGCGCGTCCACCGGTTCGCCTTTGGCTTGCTCGGGTGAAACGTATTGCGGCGAGCCCACCATCATATCTTGCGACAAGGTGGATTCGGTGTTGCTGGCGATGCGCGCCAAACCGAAATCAGTGAGATAAATTCGCTCGGCTTGATCAATCAGAATGTTCGAGGGTTTGACATCGCGATGCAGAATGCCGTGTGCATGAGCGTGTTCTAGTGCTTCGCCCACCGCTTGCACGATCTTGCGAATGAGTTGAGGCGAAAGGTTCTGCTCGCGAATCAGATCGCGGAGGGTTTTGCCTTCCACATATTGCAAAACAAGACACGGCAGACCATCGAATTCAATGAAATCGTACAGGGTAACGATGTTGGGATGATTCAGTTTGGCAATGATCGTGGCTTCGCGTTTGAGGCGCGTGACAAATGCCTTGTCTTCTTTAAGGGCAGGGTGAATCACTTTGAGCGCGACATCGCGATCCACGTTGATTTGATGCGCGCGAAAAATAGTGGCAGTGCCACCATGCCCAAGGTAGCGGGTGATCTTGTACGATCCTACGGTCTCGCCGATTGAAAATCCCATAGTTGTGCTTTTTTGATTGATAGTTGGTGATGAACAACTACCATTATATCTAAAAGTCGCAGAGAAACCAAATAGGTCGTACGGGCTAGAAAACAAACGGCAGACATTGCCTAGATGTCTGCCGTCTTAATTGAGCAAATTGGAGGTTATGGATTCGTTGTCAACCGAAATTCGATCTTGTAATTGACGTGGCGGCGCATCGGCATAATCATTCCGACGACTTGATCGCTGGGGTACTGGTCAACGATCTGAACGCCGTACCCATCGCCGAACATAAACAGCCCATAGTTACAGTCGCAAATGTCATCGGCTTTTTTCTGTTCCGGATCGGGCAGGTCACCGGAGCCTTCTCCCCACCATTTGACTTTGGCTTCGGTGCGTTTGCCGGTTTCGTCAAAAATCTTGACATAGATGGTGTGGTCGTTTCCCGATTCGGTAATGTCTTCGAATTTGAGACTGGTAACGCGCCAGAATTTTTGTCCGCTTGCCACCGTTGCGGGAATGACCCGGACTTTGTCCAAGTGGGGTAGCACTTGGGGTCCTGTGCCCAGACGCGGGTCAACGTACCGCGGCGGCAAAGTGGGTACCGGTGCGGCGGCTACGACGGGTGCGGCGGGCACCGGCGTCTTGGTAGGCAAGACACGCGTCGGTTGTGGACGAGGCGTATAAGTGGGTTGCGGTGTGCGGGTTGGTACCGGTGTATTCGTTGGAATGGCGAACGCAACTTTGGGGCGTCCTCCGCTCAACGGGTTACTGGTGGTTTCGCTCTTGGCTGTAATTGCGGTGTCTTCCGGGCTTGATAGTTGCAGACCACCAACGGCGGAACTGACTGTTGTGATGGTCATCCACGGAAAGGCGACCAGCAGGAACCAAACCGTTAGTGCGCCGAGTGTTAACACGCGCAATTTGGCGCCCAGCGAGAGACCCATTGCCCATCCACCAAATTCTTGCCAGAAGGTATTCTCGCGGCGATGGGCGCGTGGTTGTGTAGCAGGCGTCGGCGTTGCTGGGACAACCGGTTTTGCCACCGGCTTGGGTTGCGTTGGCGTCTGAACGCGCGCTGGAGGCGGCGTTGCTGGTTTGGGCTGGCTGGATGGAGCCGCCGGCTTGGGTGTTGCAACCGGCGTGGTAGGCGCACTCGCGCGGGGCGGCGTGGCTTGAGTTGTTACCGGTTTAATCGGACGGGCGCCGGAGGGCGGCCGTTGCACGCGTGGTGCCGGCGGCGGTGGTACGTTTGCCGGCGGCCGTTGCGCTGGCGAGCGCGGTGGTTGCATGGGCATACCGGGGCGCGGTCGCCCTGGGACGTTCATTGGCGGATGTTGGGCACGACTAAGCCGCTCTGCCATCAGGCGGGTTACGGTGAGTGCCAACGAGGGGTACGTCTCCATAATTGCCAAAAAGTCACCTTTGGCAATCGTCCACAGTTCGGTCTCGGTCAGCGCTTGGGCGGTAGCAAGGTACGCCAGATTCTGAACGATTTCTTGTTCGCCAAACGAATCGCCGGCATCGAGAATATCTAACATCACCGGCTCACCCGAAGGGGCGTTGGTCATTCGTTTGACTTCGCCTTTTTCGATCAAGTAGAGCGTTTGAGCAGGTTGACCGGCAAAGCAAATGATTTCGCCGGGGCGAAAGCGCAAACCGCGCACGCGTTTGGAAATTTCCTTGAGTTCGCTCGTGGCAAGATTGGAGAACAATTTGATGCGGCGCAGATGGCGAATGACAAAATCGCTTTCGCGCGCGGAGAGGCGTTGCGTGAGCGCGCGGCTCAACGAGACGCTGATTTCCGGATATTGCACCATCAATTCGTCAAAGTCGCTCTTGTAGAGCACCCAAACGGTGGCGTCGGTGGCTGCCCGTGCGCATTCGGCGCGGGTGCGCCCGGTGAGCAATGCCATTTCGCCAAAAGCATCGCCGGGGCGAAGTCGCTCAAGCAACTGGGCGTCAGAAAAGGCGCTGTCCAGCAAGCGGATTTCGCCAGAATCCACGATGTACATCGCGTCGCCGGGTGTGCCTTCGGTATAGATGGCTTCGTTGGCGGGAATGTGCCGCAGCACCAAGCGCGCCGCGATCAGCGAGAGTACGTCACCGGGGACATCGGCGAAGATGGCAAGGTGGCGCATCCGCTCGACCGCGTCCGATTGATCGCGTTCGCTCAACGATTCGGCGAGGGCGCGGCTGAGGGCGAGTTTGATGGCGGGATGTTGGCGAATCAGGGATTGATATGCGGCACGTGTTAGCACCCACACGGTTACTTCACTGATGGCACGCACCGTAGAAGGGTAAGGTTTGCCGGTGAGCATCGCCGTGTGACCGAACAAGGCGCCGGCGGACAGGTCTTCGAACGATTCGCCGTCGGTGGCTTGGGTCATTATACGCACCTGACCTTCTTCGACGAGGAAGATGGCGTCGGCGGGCGCGCCGGCTTCGATAATAATATCGCCGCGTTCAAAGGTGCGGAATTCAAGTTGTTGCGCAATGGCGCGCAAATCGTCTGGTGCGAGTGCGCTCAGCAGTTCGATGTGGCGTAAACGATGACGCACAAGATAGTCTTCGAGGAAGGAAAGACGGATGCCGATGCTCGCGCTGAATTTCAAGCCGATGCTGGGGCATTCGTTGATCACCTCTTCCAAATCAGTGCGCGACAGCGTGAGCAAGTGCGTGTTGGCAGCGGCGCGGGCAGTCATTGAGTAGGGGCGTCCCAACAGCATATCTACTTCGCCCAGCAAACTGCCGGCACCCAAGTTGGCGAGGGTAACTGCCGGATGATCCGACGAGCTGCTTTCAAGTTTGACCCAGCCCGCAATGATGATGAACATGACCTCCGCCGACTTGCCCTCGGTGGTGATGAGTTCGCCGCTGGCGGCTTGACGCCGTTTCAGTCGAGTGGTGATCAGTTGGCGTTCTTCCGCCGAGAGTCGTTGGAACAGCGGAACGGAGTCAATGGGTTGTGGAATCACGACGTGCTTACCTCCAAAAGACCGACGAGGGTTCGTGCGCCATCGTTACGGTCAGCATTTCATTTTTGTTGGAAAACAATTTTCCAGCCACGCGGGGTCTTGCGATCGGTACGGCAATCCGCGGGTGCGGCGCCAATCACGAGATCGGAGACCATTTCACTTTCGGCGTTGAGAATCATCGCCGAGTATGTGCCCGGGTTGGCATCGTAATCCGCATAGCCGATACCACGTTCGGGCTTGAGTCCGGTATAAATGGTTTCGGTCGTTTCGCCACTCTTGATTTCGATGCCGATATTGGGCAAGTCTTTGCCGGACAAGTCTTTGACATAGAAACGCAGGCGCCCGGTCTCCGGTTCATCCACGCACGTCAACGGTGTGTACTCAACCACCCGAAAAATCACAACTTGGGGAGCGGGTGTGGCAACCACAAAAACTGTAACCGGCGTAGGTGCTCCGGGTGCAGGGCGTGATGCTGTGTAAGGCAAGGCAAGACCGAGTGCCTGCCCCAAATGAATCAAAGCATCTTGTCTGAGTGTCTCTTGAGAATTCTGTTTCTCCCGTGTAATCAGGCGGTCGAAGGTTTGGGTGGCGTTGGCAAGCCGTAACGCGGCGATGCGTTGTTGGGCAGTTCGTAAATCGCCATCTTGCTCGTACGCTAGACTAATGAGCAAGACCAGCTCATCTTTGAGCGAGGGGCGCAGATCGGCCGGGTCGGCATTTTTGAATTCAACGGGCCAGATCCCCCAAGTAACCCACAACCCCAGCGTGATGCCAAGGATGAAACTCAGCGCTCCCGCTCCAATCAGAAAGCCACGTCCGACTTGGTGGTTTCGGATAATCAGATCGTCTCCGTTCGACTCCCGATGTTTGGGTTAGCGAGTTCCCCGCCGATGAGTGATGATGAATAAAACTGAGGATAAAAAACAGGTGGTCTTGAAACTCGATTGATGATATAATAATGATTGAATGTTTCCGTTCGCTGTGCCGAAGGAGGGAATCGAACCCACAAGAGCGTTTAGCTCACACGATTTTGAGTCGTGCGCGTCTGCCAGTTCCGCCACTTCGGCTTACACTGCAAGTATATGGGAAATTCGCCGTCAAGTCAAATCGGTCGGATGACTCACTGAGCGTGTTTTTAGGCGTTGGTCGCATTATTTGATGGATGAACAAGCATTGATCCACGCGGCGCAACACGGTGATGTTACCGCGTTCAACCAAATTGTGCGGGCGTACCAAGCCCAAGTGTATCGCACGGCGTACCGCGTGTTGGGCGAGCCAGCCGCAGCGGAGGATGCTACGCAAGATGCGTTCATCTCGGCGTTCAAACACCTTCGTGCCTATCGCGGCGGTTCGTTCAAGGCGTGGTTGTTGCGCATCGTTACCAATGCCTGCTACGATCAGTTGCGCGCCAAGCAACGTCGCCCTACCGCTTCGCTGGAAGCCATTCTTCTGGATACGGACAATCCCGCGCCCGGCGTAGATCGCGCCGCGCCGGAATCGCCGCAGGATTTTATCGAGCGGCAAGAGTTGGGCGCAACGATTCAGCGTGGACTAGGCACGCTTCCACCCGATCAACGAATGACGCTGATCTTGGTGGATATTGAGGGGCTGAGTTATGACGAAGTGGCTCAAGCCATGCAAACGAATCTTGGCACGGTAAAATCGCGGTTGAGTCGTGCGCGTTTAGCGTTGCGCGATTTCTTGATGAAGCAAATGGAACTTGTGCCCGCGCGTTATCGTCTGAAGAGTGAGCGAGTTTGAGATGTTCGGTCGAAATCATCCTGCCGAATTGCATAGTTGGGTTGAGGCGCGTTTGTCGGATTATCTTGATCATCAATTACCGGCAAACGAACACGCGCGTTTGGAACGACATCTCGGCGAATGCGCGCAATGTCGTGCCTCGCTTGAATCGTTGCGTTGGACGATTGCGTTGGTCAAGCAAGCGCCGGTGCCTGCCGCGCGCAAATCGTTTGCGTTGCCCGTCCCTGCGCCGCGCTCACAGCCATCGTTTGGATTTGTGTTTGCGCGTTTGGCAACGGCGATGGCAACGCTTGCACTTGTCGCAATGATCGGGGTTGATGTAATCACGCGCTTGGGTGCCAGTGCTCCTACCTCGGTGATGGCGCCGGCGGCGGAAAAATTGGCTGAACCAACTCAAGCGATTGCACTCGCGCCAACCTTTGCGTCACAACCAACCGAGGCATCGCGCGTCGGTATTGCCTCCGAGTCGGCGCCTTCTGCCGTTCCGCCCGCGCCTGCCTTCTCCGCCACTTGGCCACCGGCACCGACCAAAGCACCAGCACCTTTGCCCTTTACATCGGCAGTGTCACCAACGCAATCCGCCGATAGCGCAAAAGCGCAAACCCAGCCAGCGCGCGCACCAGCGGCCGGGAGTGGCATCATTACCCCAACGATGGTTGCGCCTACCGCGACCATCGCGCCAACGCAAACCGCAACCCCGGTGCCACTCACAGCAACAGCCGCACCCACGATGGTTGCTCAGGCGCAAAGAGAAGCGGTATCCTCCAAGACAACTACGCCTGCCGAGCCAATACTCTCGCCAATCCGTCTCATCGAAATTGGATTGCTTTTTGTCGCCGTCTTTTTTGGCACGCTCACAATTCTATTGTGGCGAAGAAAGTAAAAAGGACGAGTCAGACTGACTCGTCCTTTTTGTTGGTGGGTTTACTTTTCCCAACGCACACGTACCACCGCACCTCCGCCGTTTTCAAAGTACTCGACCTTGATCTCGTGTTCGCCGGCGCTGATCGCGCGCGTT
>JBBITT010000072.1:0-10991 GCA_037440625.1 Chloroflexota bacterium | reverse complement strand
CGATGGAGCAAAGGTATTATACCACATCAGGATAAAACGTAAAGCGGCGGTTTGACAACTTGTTGACAGTCCGCGCAAGTTGTGATAGCATAGCCCTAGAAACCCGGTCAAGCATTTTGATCGTCAAAGGAGACTCTTATGGATCAGAAATCGCGCTCTGAAAAATTGGTGACTCGCCTTCGCGATTTTCGTTCGTCAATTCCTGATGTAGAAGCCTCGGCGGTCGTTAGCGCCGATGGTCTCATCGTTGCTTCGGATTTGCCCGCCGGCGTCGAAGAAGATCGAGTCTCTGCCATGTCCGCCGCGATGCTCTCGCTGGGAGATCGCATCGCTTCGGAATTGCGCCGCGGCGTACTGGATCAAGTGTATATCCATGGTGAGAATGGCTATGTGGTCTTGATGGCGGCAGGTGAAGAAGCCGTGCTGACCGTGCTCGCGCGGCGTGAAGCCAAACTGGGGCTGATCCTCTACGATATGAAAAAAGCCGCCACCGACATCGCGGCGATGATTTAATCCCCTCCCCGACTTTGCCAAACACGGAGCGCCAGCGCCCCGTGTTTTTGTTGTGGCGATGTTTGGAGCATCGCGATGGAGATAAACCATGCCCCAATTTATCTTTTGCACCGGCGGCGTCGTTTCCTCGGTTGGCAAAGGCGTCACCGTGGCTTCGATCGGACGCATTCTCAAAGCGCGCGGCATCCGCGTTTCGATTCAAAAACTCGATCCGTACATCAACGTGGACCCGGGCACCATGTCGCCGTACCAGCACGGCGAAGTGTTTGTGACCGAAGATGGCGCCGAGACCGATCTCGATCTGGGACACTATGAACGCTTTGTGGACGAAAACTTGACGCGCGCATCCAATGTCACCACCGGTCAAGTGTATCACCAAGTCATCGCCAAAGAACGGCGCGGCGATTATTTGGGCGGCACCGTTCAAGTTGTCCCGCACATCACCAACGAAATCAAACGTCGCATTGCACTGGCTGCCAAAGAAACCAACGCCGATGTGTTGATTGTCGAAGTGGGCGGCACGGTGGGCGACATCGAAGGGCTACCCTTTCTCGAGGCGATTCGTCAGATGCGCAAGGATGTGGGACGCGAAAATGTCACGTACATTCATGTAACGCTCTTGCCGCACATCGGCTCGACCGGCGAATTGAAAACCAAACCCACGCAACACAGCGTCAAAGAATTACGCGCCATCGGTATCCAACCCGATGTGATTCTCTGCCGTTCCGACTATCCCATCGAAGATAGTTTGCGCGACAAGATCTCACTCTTCACCGATGTCGAAAAGCGCGCCGTGATCCCGCTGGTGACCGCGTCGAGCATCTATCAAGTCCCGCTGATTCTGGAAGAATTTGGCTTGGGCAAATTCTTGGTGGAACGCTTGGGTTTGCCGGATCGCGAACCCGATCTTGCCACGTGGCGGCAACTCGTGGCACAGATCATCGAGCCAAAAGAAACCGTGCGCATTGCCGTCGTCGGCAAGTACGTCGAACTACCGGATGCGTATATGAGTGTGCGTGAAGCGCTGTATCACGCCGGTTGGGCAAATCATCGGGCGGTGGAAATTGATTGGATTCTCTCCGAAGATTTGGAACGGCAAAAAAGTTTTGATCGGCTGGCGCAAGCAGATGGCATTATTGTGCCGGGCGGCTTTGGTGAACGTGGCATCGAAGGAAAAATTTTGGCGGCGCGTTATGCGCGCACTCACAAAATTCCGTACCTGGGTTTGTGTCTGGGAATGCAAGTGATGTGCGTCGAACTAGCTCGCTTTACGTTGGAAAGCGATGAACCCAACTCCACCGAGTTCAATCCCAATACCCGCTATCCGGTCATTGACCTGATGCCCGATCAACGCAGCATCTCCGATATGGGCGGCACGATGCGCCTGGGACGTTACCCGTGCAAACTCCAACCCGGTTCAATCGCTGCACGCGCGTACGGTACCGACTTGATCTTTGAACGACACCGCCATCGTTTTGAATTCAATAATGCGTTCCGAGAGATGTTGGCAAAAGCCGGGATGGAATACAGCGGCATGTCGCCCGAAGGCAACTTGGTTGAAATCGCCGAATTGCGTGATCATCCATTTATGGTCGGCTCACAATTTCATCCGGAATTCAAATCGCGTCCAGACCGGCCGCATCCCTTGTTCCGCGAATTTATTCGCGTGGCAATTGAAACGCGTCAACGCAAACCCCAACAATTGACAATGTAAAAAACCATGTAACCGTTCAGGTGTCATTGCGAGGAGGCGTTTTGTGCCGACGAAGCAATCTTTCAAAGCATCCCTAGATCAACGTTGAGAGATTGCTTGGCCGCGGTGCAGCTGGCAATGACCGATCGGGCTGAACGGTTGCAAAACCACATTGGCAAAAAACGTTTAATCGTGATAAAATAGAGGTGAGGGAAAGAGAGTATGCCCACACCGAAAATGACCAAACGAGAAAAATTAGCCTGGTTGGCGGATCTGGAAGAAGGGTACCGCCCATTCGATAAACGCGCGCTCACCTTGTTGCGTTCCTTGATGGATGATAGCGATGCCGAAGTCCGCGCCGAAGCGATTGCGTGTCTATGGGATGACCCCGACCCGCGTTGGATTGATGTCTTGATACGCAAAGCCACCGATGATCCGCATGCCGATGTACGCGCACACGCCATCTCAGCCCTCGGGCGTTACGTCTTTGAAGGTGAGACCGCCGAGTTCGAGGGCTGGGACGATGCCACGTTGACCCTCTCTCAACGAGATTACCAACGCGTCGTAGATTTTCTGTTTCGCATCGCCCAAGACCCCGAAGAAGCACTTTCGGCACGGCGGTATGCGATTGAAGCCTTGGCTTTTCGCTCGACCGACCCCGATGTTGCCGATCTGATTGATTGGGCATATCAGCACCGCGATCGCCGAATGAAAGTGAGCGCACTGTTCGCCATGTCACGCCATGGCGATCCCCGCTGGACGCCCTACATCCTCGCCGAGATGCACAGCCGCGATCCCCAGATTCAATACGAAGCCGTGCGCGCCGCCGGCGAACTGGGCTTGCACGAAGCGATTGACACCCTCATCGAGATTGTCCAAGCCAAGCACACCCGCAAACCGCTTCGCTTGCTGGCGATCTTTGCGCTCGGTGAAACCGGCGACGATAAAGCACTGCCCCTGCTCGAGCAACTCTCCCATTCACGCGATCGCGATGTGCGCGAAGTAGCGCGCGAAGCCATCGAAGAATGGCACGTCTTTAGCGAGATGGAGCAAATGGCAGAAGATGTGATGGATACGATGGATTCAGACGACACCGGCGAATACATCGAAACTCAAACGCTGCCAGACATCTGGCAACCCGAAGCCGAAACGTTTTCCAAGAATTAAATGGCAAGGGCGTCGCCTGAGGCGACGCCCCTACTCGTTTGTATATCTTCGCTCCAACCGCGCACTAATCGTCGCAATCGCTTCGTAATTATTTGTCCCCAGTTTCTCGCCCACCTCTTCCGCGCGAATTTCTTCGCTACCTTGCTTACCAATCAACACCACCTCATCCCCGGCTTGGACGCCTTCAAGGTCTGTGACATCCACAATCGTTTGATCCATACACACACGTCCAGCAATCGGCGCACGCTTGCCACGAATAAGCACCTCGCCATAATTGTTTGGCTTGCGCCGAAAGCCATCCGCATAGCCGACCAGAATGACCGCTAATCGCGTGGGGCGTTCCGCGCGAAAAGTGCAACCATAACTCACATACGTTCCCGCCGGCACATCCTTCACCAACGCGACTTGAGTTTTGAACGATAATGCCGGCACGAAATCGGCTGGACGTGGCACTTCGGGCGATGGGTCGAGGCCGTACAGCAAAATACCGGTACGCACCAAATTAAATCGCGCTTCCGCCAAGTTCAGGGTTGCCGGGCTATTCGCACAGTGCCGATAACGCGGCGCAATCCCGACATTTTCGAGTGAGGCAATCACACCGCGAAATTTCTCCAACTGGGTTTGCGTGTACGCCTTGCCCCACCCCGGCACATCGAACGCGTCTGGCGTATCCGCCATCGCAAAATGCGTGAACACGCCTTCGATTTCAATGTTTGGGAGTTGGCGTACCGCACGCGCAAAATCGAGCGCGTGTTCCGGCAACACACCCAGCCGCGCCATCCCGGTATCAATCTTGAGGTGGACGCGCGCGCGGGTGTGGCGTTCGCGTGCGGCGTCGGAAATCGCACACGCAGCCTCCATCGAAAAAACGGTGAGCGTGAGATCGTGTGCCACACCCGCGCGCGCGAGTGGCGGCATCGTAGGTCCTACGACGAGAATCGGTGCCGTGATACCAGCACGTCGCAACTCTACCCCTTCGCCAACCGTGTACACGCCGAGCCATTTTGCGCCACCACGCAACGCGGCTTGGGAAACCGGAATCGCGCCGTGCCCATACGCGTTTGCCTTGACCATCGCCATCAATTCCGCCGGCGCGGCAATTTGCGTGAGACGACGCGCGTTGCGTTCAATCGCCTTCAGGTTGACTTCGACCCAAGCGGCGCGCAAGGGGACTGGAGCGTTTATCGTTGGCATAAGAAATGCTCTCGTAGTCGGCGATTCATCGCCATTGATAGTGAATTATTCACGTGGTCGCAGCAAGATCACGCTCAACAATATCAAGCCAGCCCCAATCAATTGCCACGTGTCCAACGTTTCGCCAAACACGATATACGCGATGATCGCGGTGGTTACCGGCTCAAACGCGGCAAGGATGCTGGCGACACTCGCCGGCAAATGGCTCAGCCCAAACGTGTACGCGCCAAAGCCACCTAGCGTTGGCACCAGCGCAAGAAACAATAACGTTGCCCAACCATCGAACGGTAACGTCGCCGGCATCAGTTTGCCTAACGCCAGATTGATTGGCAATAAAAAGATGAGACCAAACAAGAACGCGTAAAACAAACTGGTCCATGGAGAATAGCGGCGTGAGACCAAGCGTCCCATCAACGAGTACGTGGCAAACGTGCACGCCGAGCCAATGCCCACTGCAATTCCCAGCGCATTGAGTCGCATCTGTTCCAGATTGTATGCTTTGGCAACAAGGATAACCCCGGCAATCGTCAAGCCGAGTGCGAGCAACTTACGGCGCGTATATTTTTCCCGAAGAACACGCGCCGCTAAAATCCCGACGATGGCAGGCGAGATGTAAATGATGACGGTTGCTACTGCCGCGCCGTTATACTGCACCGATGAAATCCAAACGAGTTGATGAATGCCGATGCCAATAAGACCATATACGAAAAAGATGCCTACATCGCGCGGCGCAATCCGCAGTTGTTTGGCGTCACTCACTCCCAACACGAGAAACATAAAGAGCGTAACAAAAAACACGCGCCAAAAGGCAATCGTCAACGTTTCCATCTCATAGTGGGTGAGCAGAATTTTGATGACGATGCCGGTGAGCGCCCAAATCACTGTGCCCACCAGAACAGTTACGTAACCTCGTAAAGGAATTTCGCGGCGCGAAGTGTTCAAGAATTTTCCTCTTGCCTACTAGAATTCTTCTTACGAAACGATACACGCCAAAACTCGCGTGTCAAAGGGGTTACGCGCGCGCGATCGTCTTCCCGCAACCCGCAGACCCATACAATGCGGTCGCCCACGACGAGAATGGGCAATTGGGCGCGCACTGCCCGCTGCACTTTTTCATCAATCAAGAAATCGTGGAGCGAGCGTGAATGGCCCTGCATCCCGGCGGGTTGAAACCGATCCCCGGGCCGCCGCCGCCGCAAATACCGTTCGCCGCGACACAAGGCAAAATCGAACACCGCCGTCCAGCGATCGGTAATCTCCGGCATTTGATTCAAGACTTTTGTTTCGATGATCCAATCGCTGTGCGGCAATTCGATAATGCCGGTCGGCGGCAGAGGGACCATATCGGTATGCAGTAACGGCACGTCCGGCAAGGGGACGCCTTGCGTTGCTTCGGCGATAAAGAGTTCGTTGTAACTCACCACCAAGATCAAACCCCCCGGCAGGGTTGCCTCCGCGCCCGCATTTTTTTCCAACGCAATGTGCCGCGCCTCTTCGATGGGCGCCCAACCGATATCGCGCATTTCGCCGCGCAGTTCTTGAATCGCCGCGCGCAACGTGCCGCGTTGCAAAGCCGGGTGCAAAGCGTTCCAGGCTTCGCGCTTGAACACGATGACTCCTTTTTCGTGGCGCGCCAGCTTGCTCATCTCGGCTTTGACAATCGAATCAATCAAATCATAGTCGTCGGCGATGGTCTGCGCGGTGCGATACAACACGTGGGAAAGATTGGGGTTCACGGTTTCCAAAAAGGGAATGATGTTGTAACGCAGACGATTGCGGAAAAAGATCGGTTCAAAATTAGAACGGTCAATGCGCGGCGAAAGATAATGCGCCCGCGCATACTCATCAATCTCCAAACGGGTCACATCCAAGAGGGGACGCACCAAATACAGCGGCGGCTGTTCCGAATGGGGGGGAATGCCGAACGCGACGCCTTTCATTTCAGTTTTATATTTCATCCCTCGCAACCCAGCCAATCCCGCGCCGCGCAAGAAATGCATCAAGATCGTTTCTACTTGATCGTCGCGATGATGTCCAACGGCGATGGTGGACGCACCTTCATGCCACGCTACCTCAGCGAGGAAAGCATAGCGCACGCGGCGCGCCGCTTCTTCCAACGAGAGACGTTGTTTTTCCGCAAACGCTTGCACATCGCGTGCTTGGATGGTTGCCGGCAATTTCCATTCCTGCGCCAGAGCCGCGACAAATTCGGCATCGGCTTGGGATTCTTCGCCGCGCAATTGATGGTTCAGATGCGCGACGTGCAGATTGAGGTTGAAATCATTGCGCAACGCGCGGAGACAATGCAACAAGACGAGCGAATCGGGTCCGCCGGATACGCCAACGATAATGCGCGTGCCGTGCGCAAACAATTGATGTTTTTCGATCACGGCGCGCACGTGATCCAAAAGGGTCGGCGTCTTTTTTTCGGTTGGACGGCTGGGCGGAACAGAATTATTTGCCATTCAATCCTAACGCTTCCGCCAACTCGCGCATAAATAACTCGGCATCGGTAACCAGCCCCAGTGCTTGAAACGTACCGCGATCAGCCAGTTTGGTCACCACCGCCGGATTGATGTCCACAGCGACGACCTTGACCGATGCCGAGAGCATATTCCCGGTCGCAATCGAATGCAACATCGTCGAGACCATCAACGCTAACTCGACGCCATTCAACGCGGCGCGCATTTGCCGCTGGGCTTGCATTGTATCCGTGATCACATCGGGCAAGGGACCGTCATCGCGGATGGAACCGGCAAGCACCAGCTCGACGTTGTGGCGAATACACTCGTACATAATCCCTTGGCGCAGAATCCCTTGCTCCACCGCGGCGCGCAACGAGCCCGCCCGGCGAATCGTGTTGATCGCGATCATATGATGCCGGTGGCCCCCTTCGATGGCTTCGCCATTGTGCAATGCCACGCCCAGCGACGTTCCCAGCAACGCGGCTTCCACATCGTGCACGGCGATCGCATTGCCACCAAAGAGAACCTGGACGAATCCGGCGCGAATGATTTGAGCCAGATAGGGCGCGGCACCACTATGCACAATGGCGGGGCCTGCCACCACCAGAATCTTGCCGTGATGTGCACGCGTCTCGCGCATCTGCTTGGCGATCTCTTCGATCACCAAGCGTTTGGGTTTTTCCGAGGACACCTCGCTCGCCATAAACGAAAAGAGTTCGCGGTCGCGGGCGCGCTGAAACGGAATGACCCGAATACCCTCATGCCCAATGGCGATGGGATCGCCGCGCCGCACGTCTGCCATCGGAATCATGCGCGCACGATTTTGCTCGCGATCCACGATGATGGCTAAATCCATTTCCGTGCCGCTCACATCAACCCAGCGACCATTCAAACGAACCTGCGTAGGTAAATTCGTCGTCGAGTAAAAGTCATCGGGAAGCGCCCCATCGCACGGGGCAGGCGCGGTTTGCACATCCTCGCGCGAGACCAACTCTGCGCCATAATCTTGCAAGGCCGTGAGAATCTTGTGCAAATGCGCTTCGCTATCGGCAGAGATTTTCATCCGTGCAAACGAGACCTCGTCCTTGCGGCGCCCCACGCGAAATTCTTGCATCTCGAACTCGCCGCCCAAATCCATCACCGTATCGAACACTTTGGGCAAAATCCACGAATCAATGATATGCCCTTCGAGAATAACCTCTTCACTAAACATTACAATTTTTTCCTTGATCTAGTGTTTACCAAGTCCGTACGCCATAGAGAGCATAGAGGTCATAGAGAAATAATCTCTATGGTAAAGTGTGTGCAGTCACCAGTTCCTTGATCCATCGCACCAAGTATATCTTTCGTTGAACCAAGTGTCAATTCAATTTTGAGACCGGGCTGAGCAATGCTCCCGCTTTGGTTCGGCGCATGGCTTGGCGTTCCTCGGGAAAAATTTTAGCAAATTTCCTATTTCGGCTTTCCGGCATTTTCGGTTATAATATTGTCCAGATGCCCAATCGAATTTTGTTTTTCCTCGCGCTTGGCGTGCTCCTCGCTGCATGTTCCTCGTTTTCGATGGCGCCAACGCCCGACCCAACTCATATTCCCGTTCAAACAGTTTACGTCGTCGCGACCTCTACCCCCGAACCCACCGAAGAACCCACGCCGGTCTTTTCATCGAATCCATACAACGATGGAATGACCGCGCGGCGCAACGGCGATTATGCGCGCGCTATCGCCGCGTTTCGCGCCGTGTTGAACAGTCAGCCCACGAACGACCTAGCCCAAGAAGCGCAGTATCGTCTAGGTGAAGCGTACTGGCTCAACAATGATGACACGCGCGCGATCAGTACATTATCGGCGTACTTGCAAGCGAATCCCACTGGCACGCACGCGCCCGAAGCGCATTACCTGCTTGCCGATGCGTACCGCGCCATCAAAGATTATCCCAACGCGCTTGAGCAGTTG
This sequence comes from Chloroflexota bacterium, assembly GCA_037440625.1. Taxonomy (GTDB): domain Bacteria; phylum Chloroflexota; class Anaerolineae; order UBA4142; family UBA4142; genus DAOTXS01. The sequence goes on along the minus strand of JBBITT010000072.1, from coordinate 2,006 downwards.
CGCCTCTATCGCGCGCAATCCACCACGCTCGTGGGCGACGTGGATGCAACAATCGCGGACATTCTCGTTCTTGCTGGCGCACCCGCCGATGCATTGACCCAGTATGATCGCGCCTTGCAAGACACAACACTATCCACCACAAATCGCATCAACATTTTGCGCCGCGCCGCCGAGGTGCACGCCGCCTTGAATCAGCCCGCTCAAGCCGCCGCCCGGTACGATACCGCGTTGACATTGACCAACGATGCCCGCACCAAAGCCGATTTGCTCCAACGCGCCGGCGAAGCATACGCGGTGGCAAATCAACTCGAGATGGCGTTGGCGCGTTGGCGTGAAGCCATCAACAAATATCCGGAGCAACCGGGCGCGTACCAATCCTTGGTCAACCTGCTCAATCGTGGCGGCACGGTGGACGATTATCAACGCGGCTTGGTAGATTATTACGCCGGGCAATACGATGCGGCAATTGCCGCGTTCGAACGCGAACTCAAAAGCGATCCGTCGCGCGCCGGCGACATTCGCTATTTCACCGCGAGTGCGCACGCGCGCCAGAGTGAATATGCGCAAGCCATCGCCGATTTCGATTACATCATCAAGACCTTGCCTAAGCACAATCGCGTGCCAGACGCATACTTTGGCAAAGCATCGGCATACGCCGCGCAGAACAAACTGGACGATGCGGTTGCCACGTACAAAAAATTTGCCGCGACATTTCCGGACAATGACCGCGCGGACGACGCGTTGTGGAACGCCGCCTTGGTGTACGAACGCGCACAACGTTATACCGATGCCATCGCCTTGTTCGATGAATTGCAGAAAAAATATCCGGCGCGTGAGCGCGCGGACGATGCGCTGTTCCGTGCCGGCTTTAACTTGTATCGAAACAAGGATTACCAGAATGCCAGCGTGCATTGGCAAACGCTCACCAAAGATTACACCGCCTCAAATTTCTATGCCCGCGCCTTGTTTTGGTTGGGCAAATCGGCGCAGGCGCGCGGGTTGAACAGCGATGCAAAAAATTATTGGACGCAAGCCGCCGCGTTGAACGGTTATTACGCTTGGCGCGCCAAAGCTTTGCTGGGGCAAGCCAAACCCAACTCGATCTCGTACGATTTAGCGCGCTATGCAATGGACCAGCCCGCCGATCGCGCCGAGTTTGAACAATGGCTTGCCGGGTGGAGCAAGAATAATTCGTCTAACCTTGGCGTGTTGGACGCCACGATTCGCAACGATTTGAATTTCAAACGGGGCGTCGAATTACTTCGCCTGGATCGCACGGTGGATGCGCGCCGCGAATTTGCACTGGTCATCGAAAAAAAGAAAGATGATGCGCGCGCGTTATACGCCCTGGCACTCTATTTGCGCGATAACAATCAGTTTTCGCTCGCGCTCGATTGCGGTGAAAAAATGGCACGACTGGCAAATGAAGCCGGCGCGCCGCCGGCGCCACGCTGGTTGTGGCAATGGCGTTATCCCACTTTTTATGCCGACCTCATCGTTAGCGAATCGCAAAAGAATGGGCTGGACCCCTTGCTCTATTTTGCCTTGGTGCGCCAAGAGAGCGGGTTCAATCCGTGGTCAACGTCGTCGGCGGATGCACGCGGGCTGGGCCAAGTAATGCCCACCACAGGTCAAGACATTGCCCGGCGGTTGGGCATCAAGAATTTTTCGCTCGATCAGTTGTACCTGCCGTACATCAGCGTTCGATTCGGCACGTGGTATCTGGCACAAGATTTGAAAACCTTTGCCGAACCGATTTATGCGCTCATCGCGTATAATGCTGGCGGCGGGCGCGTCAAACGTTGGCAACACACCGATCTCGATTTCGCGGTCGAAGCGATTGACATCCAAGAGACCAGTCAGTACGTCAACATCGTGTACAGCAACTGGCAACAGTATCAGACGATTTATCCCAGCCCCTAGTAACGAATTTTGAATTTTCCAATGCCCTCTTATTGATCAACAGACATGCCCCGTTCGTTAGTCGCACCCTTGCAAATTGCCAA
>JBBITT010000071.1:2483-11292 GCA_037440625.1 Chloroflexota bacterium | reverse complement strand
TGAATTGGGGCGATTATACTTGGACTGAAAGCGTCTGTCAAAACTCTCGGCGCCCCAAGATCAAAAGCATGCTCAAGGGGAATAGAAAAGATTGAGCGGTTTTTTCTGTACTTGGGGGCGCGTCAACGCGGCTACATTATAAAAGGATTAACCCCACTTGTCAACAGATTTTAACTTTTTCATTTCAAAACGTACGGCGGGCGCCGGAGCATTCCCCATACCCACTGATACATCGCGTACAACTCCCACGCAAACGGGATGTAGCCGCCATAGCCGAGCAACGGCATCTCGAAGATTTTGGCAAAATCGAAAAAGGGGATGGTGTAGTACCACTTGGGCATGGCCAAGATGTTCCACATCTCCCAGAAAAAGCCGCAGACCACGCCCGCCATCGCCAGGGTACCAATGATTCGCCAATCGCCGTGCGCTGCCTGCTCAATCAGCGACGTGCGCCCTTGCAAAAAGTTGAGCGCGTCAACGAAGAGAAAGAGCCATATCCACGTAAAAGGGAAAAAGTAACGTGGCAAGAACAACACGCCGGCAAACAACCCTACGGCGATGTACATCACAAGCCAAAGATGATGCGTTTGTACATTGATACGCGGCGCGCGCTGAAAACGATTGATGAACTGAAAGGTTGCAATAAACTCGGCGGTCTCAAAGACAGCGGGGATCACCGTTGAAAAATCTACCGTGCCAACGATGAGCATTTCCCAAAACGATGGATCGTGCGTGCCAAGATAATGCCAGTTGAGCAAAAAATAATTGTGGAACTCAAAAATCCACCACACCGGCGTGCTCAACAAAAACAGCGCAATAAACTCACGTGGAGAGCGGGTGAGCAACGAGGTGCCTTTGCGCCACGCGACCAACGCATCCACCGTGAGAATGTACCCCAGCCACAGGGGAAAGAAGGAATACTCGCCCAGTACACCCAGATGCATCCACGACGCCGTCCAGAAAACGGCGATCAGCACGATGCCAAGCAACAGATGTATGTTATGTTTCAAAACAACCTCCTCTCAACCAACAATGGCGAATCAATAACGATTATTCTCCGGAATTATAACACATCTAAATCGCTAGCCCATTCGCCAATTGTGTGCTAAAATTGGGGTGCGTTCTCCAAAAGGATACCCGAATGACAACTATTCTTGACCTTCAAACCACCGCAACTCAAATTCGCGAAAACATCGGCAAGGTAATTGTTGGCAAAAACGAGATCATTGATCTCGCGCTGGTCGCGCTCTTGTGCGAAGGGCACATTCTCTTTGAAGATGTTCCCGGCATCGGCAAGACGACGCTTGCCAAAGCCCTGGCACGTTCGCTCGGCTGTACGTTTCGCCGCATTCAATTCACGCCCGATCTCTTACCCAGCGATGTGACCGGTTTGAATGTGTACAACCAAAAGACCCAAGAGTTCGAATACCGCGCAGGACCGCTGATGGCGCAAATCATCCTCGCCGATGAAATCAATCGCGCCACGCCACGCACCCAATCGGCATTGCTGGAAGCGATGCAAGAACGCCAGATCACAGTGGATGGTGTAACCAAATCCTTGCCGCGTCCATTCCTCGTCCTCGCCACGCAAAATCCCATCGAATTGGAAGGGACGTTTCCACTTCCTGAAGCCCAAGTGGATCGCTTTTTCATCAAACTCAAATTGGGGTACCCCACCGAAGAAGAAGAAAATGCGATTTTGCTTCGCTTTGAGCGTGACGAGCCGCTGGAACATTTGCACGCCGTTGTGTCGGCGGATGCGATTCTGGAAATGCAACGCCTTGTGCGCACCGTGCGCGTCGAAGAATCGGTACGCGCGTACATCGTAGCGATTGTGCGTGCCACACGCGCGCATGCTTCGGTGGAATTGGGAGCCAGTCCGCGCGGTTCGTTGTATCTCTATCACGCCGCGCAAGCCTATGCCGCATTGCAGGGTCGTGATTTCGTTTTGCCGGACGATGTGAAATATCTCACGCCGTTCATTCTCACCCATCGGCTTATCATCAGCGCGCAAACACGATTACGTGGCCGCGATGCGGAGCAAATCGTCAAAGAAGTAATTGATTTGGTGCCGGTGCCGGTCGAGCAAACCTAGCAGAGGTGCAGAGGCGCGGGAGAGCAGAGGAGAAAAATTCAAGGAGGCGAATGTGGACCGCAAACTAATTCAAAATCATCGTGAGTTGGAGGTTTACAAAATCTCTTTTGATACCGCGATTCAGATTTTTGAATTGAGCAAGAAATTTCCAACAGAAGAGCGCTACTCCTTGACCGACCAAATACGATCAACCATCCCTCACCTTGGTTAATGCCGACACGCACAAATCAAAAAGCAAATGGGTAGCATAAACCTTTCGCCTTTGCTCCACTGCCCATCCGCTCCCTGGCAGGTTTTTGATGTTTAATGAATCCTGGCTTCGTTTTGCCGCGTTGATGATTCTTCTGGGTGCGGCTGTGCAATCCAGTTCACTGCTGGTGCTCGCCGCCCTGTTGCTTGTCGTCATCCCAGTCGCATGGGCGTGGAATCGCCTCGCGCTTTATCGCGTGAGTTACGAGCGCAAGTTGAGCGAGTCCCGCGTCTTTGTCGGCGAGACGGTTGACTTGAGCGTGCGCATCAACAATCGAAAATTTTTGCCCCTGGCATGGATTACCGTTGATGATCGTTTTCCGCAAACGCTTGCTCCGGAAAACAAACCGCTCGCGCCATCGCATATCCCTTTGACCGCTTATTTGACTCATCGCGCCGCGCTGGGCGGCAACGAACGCGCGCGCTGGAATTATCGTCTTCCGTGCAAGCAACGTGGTTTTTACACCTTGGGTCCCGCGCGGATAAAATCCGGCGATTTGTTCGGACTCTTTGAACGTGAATGGCTCAGCCCGCACACGGATCGCTTGATCGTTTATCCGCGCGTGATGACGATGGAAGATTGGGATTTGCCGCCCAAAGACCCGTTGGGGGAAACCAAAGCACGCCTCCCCATCTTTGAAGACGCCACACGCCCACGCGGTGTCCGCGATTATCGTCCCGATGATGCGCCCAAGCACATTCATTGGCGCGCCACCGCACGACGCGGTGAACTCCAAGTCAAAGTGTACGATCCCACGATGGCGTACCAATGGGCCTTGTTTGTCAACGTTGCTACGTTTGAACACGCGTGGCAAGGCACCGATCCAGAATTGCTCGAACAGGTCATCAGTCTTGCCGCCTCAATTGCGTACTTTGCCGCCAATCAAAAATATTCGATTGGGTTGATTGCGAACGGCACCTGGCCCGAATCCGATCAACGATTAAAGATTTTACCTAGCCGCGATCCGAATCATTTGCGCCACATCTTGGAAGCCCTTGCCGCGATCACGTCGTTCGTCACCACACCGATCGAAGCGTTGCTCCGTCAAGAAAGCGCCCATTTGTCGTGGGGCGCAACCTTTGTGGTCATCACCGGTGTCCTCACCGATGCGTTGCTCGCCGAGATGATGCGCCTGCGCCGGGGGGGCCGTCGGTTAGCGTTGCTCTCGCTCGATGAAAACCGGCGGGTGGATGAAAGCGAATTGGAAGGAATCATAGTGCGTCAAGTGAAAAGTACAAAGGAAAAAGTCAAAAGCCATGAGCCCACTTCCAACTTTTAGCTTTAAACTTTTCACTTTGAACTTGCGCCGCGAACTTCGCATTGCGCTCCTCGCCGCGATGGAAACGTGCTGGGTCTTTGCAGTCGTGGTCTTTTTTGCCGAGATCGCCAACGCGCCGCACCCGCTCACCCCTGTTCCGTTCTTTTTGACCTACTGGCTGGCGATGATCGTGGGGCGTCTCTTGCCGCAATCCCGGCAACGCTGGATTGTTTTGCAAAGCATCGCCATCCTGATTGCGCTGGGCGCCTTGCTTGCCGTTGCGCGCGCCGAGTTGTATCCCCAGCTCGATTGGTTTGACCTCACGTGGTTGCCCCGCTTGCTCCTCACGATCCTTTCGTTGGCGCACGGCATTGTGGTCGAACACATTGTTGGCATCGGCACATTGTACGTTTTCATTCGCGGCTTGAGTTTGGCACAACGACCGCTGACACTCTGGTTTGTCGGCTTGCAATTTCGTATCGGCATCGTGGTCTTTTTTACTTTGCTTCTGGTCGTTGGGATGACACACACCTTCAGTCCTTTGGCGTTGCAACAGTACGACGCCGCGCCGTGGATCTTTGTCTATTTCTTTATCGCCTTGCTTGCCCTCGCGCTCGCCCGCATCGAAGAAATGACCAGCGATATTCATTACACGCCGCGTTGGGCAGTCACATTGCTTGGTTCGGTCGCACTCGTACTTTTCTTGGGGCTAGGTATGCTCCAATTCCTCACGGTGGATGTGGTGCGCACGATGATGCTCATCTTGGTGCCCCTGGTGTGGCTGTTTGGCATCCTCATCACCTTGTTGGCAATTCCGTTGGGCTATCTCCTGAATCAACTGGTCGAGATTTTCAAGCCGGTGTTCAACGCCATCCATCAATTGATTGATGCGATGCAACCGGTGTTGAATACAGAAAGCATCCGCCCCCGCGTTGAGGCATTCACCGCGTTTCCGTGGACGACCTTGATCCAACCCATCATCAGTGTGGCGATTGTGTTGGTCGTTTTAGAACTCAGCCGGCGTGCACTCAATCGCCGGATGCAACGCATTGAAACCGAACAATACATCCGTGAATCGCTTGGCAACGAGCAAATGTTTGCCGCCGCGCAACGCAAGTCAATGCCAAGAAAAAAACCGGCACAATCGCGCGCGCACCAGATCGCCGCCGAATCCATCCGCCGAATCTATGCCGCGTTAGTTGCCCACGCCGCCCAAGCCGGCATCGTGCGTCGCATCGCCGAAACGCCGTACGAATTTGAACCGCGTTTGCAACAACAATGGCAAGAACACACTGACGACATTCGTACGATCACCGAGGCATACGTGGCGGTGCATTATGCAGAGCGGGAAGCGGGAGCAGAGCAAGTGAAAAATGCGCGGGATGCTTGGGAACGTATTCAAAAACGTAAAGCGTAAAACGTAAGGTGGATTGGTCAATGAATGATGATGAATGGGAATTTGAACATCGCATGCAAGTCATTGCCGAAATTCTCCGCTTGCTTTTAACAATGGTGCCGCAACAACGTGCCAGCACGCTTCGTGAATCAACGATCCAATATGAAACCGAATCTGACACTGTGTTTGAGGAGGACAGTTCAGAAATACCAGCACACATTTTGCAAAATATTCAACTCTGAAATTCATTATTTTTGTAACTACTCACCGCAGAGGCACAGAGAACGCCGAGTTTCATTTTGTTTTTCTCTGCGGTAATTTGAGAAGGGCTGAGCAGTTACTTGTTTTTTTATGCTTTACGCTTTACGGAGTCCTATGAAACTCGTCAACGCCACTCAAATGCGCGAATTGGAAAAACGTGCCGATCAAGCCGGCAACACCTACGCGATGATGATGGAACGTGCCGGCAAAGCCGTGGCCGATGCCATCATCGCACGCGGGGGCGCGCAAAACAAACGCGTGCTTGTCTTGGTGGGTCCCGGCAACAATGGCGGCGATGGTCTGGTCTGCGCGCGCTATTTGCACGATGCCGGCGCAACCGTTGCCCTTTATCTCTGGAAACGCGAACCGCGCGCCGATGATGAAAATTATCGCTTGTGCGTCGAACGCCAAATGCCGGTCACCCGCGCGGAAGAAGACGCTCAATTCGTCGCCCTCAAAGAACACCTCAAACAATGCGATGTGCTTGTAGACGCCTTGCTGGGCACCGGCGTTACGCGCCCGATTGATGGGCTCTTGAAAGATTTGCTCACCGTCATCAAATCCCAATCACCCAATCACCTAATCACCCAATTACTCCCCTCGCCCATCGCTTCTCGCCCATCGTTTCACATGGTCGCCGTTGATCTTCCTTCCGGCTTGAATCCCGACACCGGCGCACTCGATCCCGCCGCGCTTAATGCCGATCTCACCGTTACGTTTGCGTTTCCCAAAATCGGACAGTTTGCCTTTCCCGGCGCGAACGCCGTAGGCGAACTCGTCATCGCCGATATTGGCATTCGCGCCGAGTGGGCGGATCCGAATTTGCCGGAGGTTGCTACAGCGCACGAAATCCAAGCTCTCTTGCCGGCACGTCCCCGCGATTCACACAAAGGCACCTTCGGCAAAGCGATGTTGTGTGTTGGCTCGGCGAATTATGTGGGTGCGGCGTTTCTGGCTGGGTCGGCGGCAACACGCGCGGGCGCTGGCTTGGTTACCCTCGCCCTCGCGCGCACGATTTATCCAATGATCGCGTCCGCGTCGCACGAAACGACGTTTGTCGTCTTGCCCGATGATCTTGGCGCGCTCATCCCGGAGGCGGTGAACGTTTTGCGCGAACGCTTGCGTGATTACGATGCGCTGCTCATCGGTTGTGGCTTTGGCCGCGATCCCAAGACCGTCGAATTTGTGCAACGCTTGCTCGACCTCAAACCAAAATCGCAATTGGGGTTCCCCACCAAAAGCGAGGATCGAAAAGCAGAACCGCCTCCCTTGCCGCCACTTGTCATTGACGCCGATGCCCTCTTTGCGCTCGCCCAATCCGGCGAGTGGTGGACGAACTTGAAACCCAGCACCGCCATTCTCACACCGCATCCCGGCGAGTTTGCCACGCTCACCGGTTTATCACGCGATGAAATTCAATCCAATCGAATTGAGGTGGCGACAAAATTTGCGGCGCGCTGGCAACAGATCATCGTCTTGAAAGGTGCATTCAGCGTGATTGCCTCGCCGGACGGACGCGCGACGATGCTACCGTTTGCAACGCCCGCGCTTGCTACCGCCGGCACCGGTGATGTGCTGGCCGGGACAATCGTGGCAATGCTGGCGCAAAAGTTGAATCCGTACGATGCAGCGATTGCCGGCGCGTACTTGCACGGACTTGCCGGCGTCATCGCGGAAAACGAAATTGGACGCGCGGGCGTGGTCGCCGGCGATCTGATTACACGATTGCCGGTTGCCCTTCGACAGGTGCTTGAATGAGTTTGCTCGAAGAAGCGTTCGATCACAAACCGCTCGTTACGGTCGGCAAGTTTCAGTTCCTGCTCAATCCGCTCACCGAGCAGGTGCCGGCAACCTCGCCGGCACTCTTGCGCGAAGCGGCCTCGCGCGTGTTGGCAGTCGCCAATCTCAATGGGGTCAACAAGATCGTGGGCGAGGAAGATCGCGGTGCAATTCTGGTCGCGGCGGTGAGTTTGCAAGCAGACTTGCCACTCGCGCTCGCGCGCTGGAATCCGTCCGGCGTGCCGGGTCAGATCGCGATTGATTTCGCAATGGAGTACACGCAAGGCACGCTGTATCTCAATGGCGTCGAGCCGGGCGATCAAGTCCTCATCGTGGATGATTTGATTAGCACTGGCGGCACGCTCGTCGCGCTGATTCGCGCGGTGCAACAAGCCGGCGCAAAAATCCGCGACGTGGTGTGCGTCGCGGAAAAGATCGAGTATGGTGGCGTGGCGCGCGTGCAAGCGGAAACCGGGTTGATGGTAAAAACACTCGTGAAAATTTCGGTCGCGGGCGCACGATCAAGAATTGTAAATTTGTAATCGTTGTTCGTAGTACGCGACACAGCGCAGCGGAGTCGCGTTCTTTACGGCGCTCCGTGCCTGATTACGAACGTATCACACGTTCCACGACCTTCAACGCCTCTTCAACATCCTCACGCTCGATCCCATAATGCGTTACCGCGCGAATGCGTTTCTCGCCCGCCGCGCCCATCAACACCCCTTCGCGTGCAAGGCGTTCCACGAATTGCGCCGCTGGTATCGTGCGCACATCGAAAAAGACAATGTTCGTTTTGATGCACGCTGGATCGAGTGCGATGCCGGGAATTTCGGCAAGCCCTTCCGCTAATCGTTTTGCGTTCGTGTGATCATCGGCGAGGCGATCAATCATCGTCTCCAACGCAACGATGCCGGCCGCCGCCAACACGCCGGCTTGACGCATTCCGCCGCCGACCATCTTGCGATTGCGGCGCGCCTCGGCAATGAATTCTTGGGGTCCGCACAAGAGCGAACCCACCGGCGCGCTCAACCCTTTCGACAAGCAAAACGAAATCGTATCCGTGTAGCGCGTCAGTTCGGAAACCGGGACGCCGAGCGCGATCGCGGCATTAAAGATGCGCGCGCCATCGGTGTGAATCTTGAGATTGTGCCGCTGCGCGATCTGTTGCACTGACCACAGATACACCGGTTCGAGTGGCGAGCCATTGCACGCATTGTGCGTATTCTCCAACGTGATGAGCCGGGTGCGGGGCCAATGCACATTCTCGCCGCGAATCGCCTGGCGAATATCATCGAGCGCGAGTGTGCCATCCGGTTGATTCGGAATCGTGCGCGGATGAATGCCGCCCAGCGCCGCCATTCCACCCACCTCGTTGATGAACGTGTGCGCCTTGTCGCCTACAATCACTTCATCGCCGCGCGTGCAATGCGTGAGCAACGCAACCAGATTCGCCATTGTCCCACTGGCAACGAACAGGGCGGCGGGTTTGTTCATCCGTGCCGCCGCCATTTCTTCCAACCGATTCACCGTGGGATCCTCGCCCATCACATCATCGCCCAGTTCGGCGTTTGCCATCGCCGCGCGCATCTGGGGCGTGGGAAGCGTAACGGTGTCAGAGCGCAGATCAATTTTCTTCACGATGAAAAGTCTCCCAGTCGAGTGATCCGTGATGCGTGTTCCGTTTGATGCTCACGCATCACGTTTTAGTAGTTCCGCACCACCGCCCGATACACCGCCGGTTGCCGGCTTTGCATCGTTTGCAATTCCTCA
>JBBITT010000071.1:0-2383 GCA_037440625.1 Chloroflexota bacterium | reverse complement strand
CACCACCGCCCGATACACCGCCGGTTGCCGGCTTTGCATCGTTTGCAATTCCTCACGATACTTTTTCACCAAATCCAAATCAATCTGGGCAATTGTGTATGCTTCTTTGGGGCGATCATTTTCGTCGCGTCCCACACTCGCGTACGTTTCACCGCGCGGACCAATCACCGCACTCTCGCCGCCGAACGAGTAGGTGTACTCATCACCGATGCGATTGACGCCGGCAACAAAAATCGAGTTCTCGTACGCGCGTGCACGCAAATAGGTTTTCCATTCTTCGATCGCCTGTGTCTCCCAGTTGGCCGGGACAACGAGCAATTCCGCACCATCGAGCGCGAGCGCACGCGCCGCTTCCGGAAATGCCAAATCCCAACCCAGCAACATTCCCAGCGTGCCGAACGATGCCGGGAAAATCGGTAACCGAAATCCGCTGCGAAAGATCGGGCGCTCTTCCGGCTTGAGATGAATTTTGTGGTATTGACCCAAGAGCGCACCATCGGGACCCAACAAAATCGCCGCGTCGTACACCACACTTTCTACTTTGTGCTTGACCACCATCCCAAACGCCAGATGCGTTTCGTACCGTGCCACGCGCGCGCCCAGCGTTTCAATCGTGTATCCCGGGGCTTGCTCGGCGAGTTCGGTGAATTTGACGCCGCATTCATAGCCGGTCGTGGCGAGTTCCGGGAAAATAATCAGATCCACTTTTTGCACGTTGCAAACGTGATCAATGATGTCGCCCATGCGATCTAGATTTTTTTGCAATTCGTTCAAACGCGGATGAAACTGTGCGATGGCGATGACGATTTCACGCATAGATAGGCTCCCTTCCCTCTTTTGACTTGAACACCCGGTTGTGTTACCATTGTCTTGGATCAGCGATGTTCGCATTGTAAACCAAATCCACATCAAGTCAACCGCACACGTTTGAGGTGAAGCATGGCTCAAATCGAAGATCGAGGCGCGCAACGTTTTCGGACGATTCTGGTATTGCTCACATTGATCGCGCTTGTTGGGCTTGGCACGATCCTCTGGCTCACCCAAGGTCAGACCCTTCTCACGGCTCTGCAAACCAAACCTTCGGCGACAGCGACGCGCACGCCCACGCCGGGTTTCACCGCAACGCCCACGCTGACGTCAACACCAGCGGCAACTGCCACAAGCGTGATTCGCGCTGAGACCGCCGTCATTATCGCACCAACTCCGATGCCCACTGCCACACCCCCGATGACCGCCACAGCTACCCTCACGCCAACGTTGGCGGCAACCGCCACGCTCACACCAACGACCGTTGTAACTGTGAGCGCACCATTCGGTAGCATCGCCTATCATCGAACGGTCAACGGCATCGAAAGTTTGGCTTCGATCAATTTGGGAGACAATACGATTACGCCATTAGTGGATGTGGGCTTGGTCGGCGATCTGTTGTTCAACACGCACGCCCCCATCGGCACGTGGTCGCCGGACAATACCCGCTTGGCTTACATTTCCACCTTCAAACGCGATGGACCCAATGCCCTGCGTGTGATTGATTTTCGGAATCGAACCAACACGGTGTTGTACTGGACGCGCGAAAATGGAGTTCTCTTTAGTCCCGCATGGTCGCCGGATGGCAAACGAATCGCTTTTGTTGAAATGGTTCCGTTGCGCGAAAATCAAACCGGCTGGTCCATCTACCTCGTGAACGCCGATGGCTCACTTTGTCAAGGCAAGGCGGTTTGCACATTGCGCACCAATGCCCAAGGCGAACAATATCACGGTGGCTTGGCGTGGTCATCCGCCGGCATCTTGGCGCTTGGATCGAATTCGACTGGCGGGAATGATGTGTTTACGCTGTTCGCCGATGGTTGGGGAATGTTCAATCTCACCCAGCATCCGGCGGACGATAGTTTGCCGGCATTTAGTCCCGATGGCAAACAGATTGCATTCACCTCCACGCGCGATGGACATTATCAAATTTACGTGATGGATGTGCACGGTGGCAATATCCGCCGGATCAGTCGCGGCGATTCAACGGATTACGCGCCCACGTGGTCGCCGGATGGCAAGTGGTTGGCATACACCTCCGTACGCGATGGCGAGCCAAATATTTACATGATGGACTTGCAAGGGAACAACGTCCGGCGATTAACGTTCGATGGGGGTGATCGCCCAGCGTGGTCGCGTTGATCATTGAGGGGCGGACTAGGGTTTTTGTCAAAGTCTATGGACAAGCGGTTGAAACCACTGTCATCGCAAGCGTTCACGCTCTTTCGGTTTCGATGAATGGTCGCGTTTCCGGCGTGAACGCTTGCGAGTACTCGCCATAGGGCGACGTGGGGTGTTGGTTGCTGCGACTTCAGTCGCCTGATCCGACTTTGCAACAGCCCTAATTGCTTTGCCT
>JBBITT010000070.1:0-11790 GCA_037440625.1 Chloroflexota bacterium | reverse complement strand
ACAACGTTTCCAAACCACCGAACGGGCACAAGGCGTCAATGGAGGCAGTCGCGCACTCGGTGGTCGCCGTGTTGTGAACGACACTTGTGTACAAAATGAATCCGGCGAAAAACATTTGAACCAGGTGGCGAATTCGTTCAGTCCAGACCATCCGGTATTTCCGTGCCATCGCCGGGGGCTTGGGTGATTTGAAATCAAGATACAGATTTTGCATAGACATGATTTCTCCTGCGTTTGATTTTTTCTAATGCTATTCTACTCAAGTGATATGGACAAGTGATGGAGAAGCGATAGAAAATTTGTGAATGCGCAACAAATAAAAATGCGACGCTCTTTACGAGCGTCGCATTACCTAACCGCTTAGCGCGTCCAGCGGCCACGGGGTCCAAAGGATTGCCCGGGTTGACCGGCGGGCGGTTGTGCGCCACAATGATCGCAGATACCGTCCTGGTTCGCATCCACGAAACCGAGTCCCATTCCATAACCGCGCCCGACACCGTACGCATGCGGCGTCAGTTTGGCGTTCACATCTTGCTGAGCGTGCGCCTTGATCGCCGCGAGCGTGGCATCGGCTTGGGCTTGCGTGATGCGTTTGGCATCTACGGCCGCTTTGAGCGCTTGGGCGCGCTCTGCCACAAACGCCTCTACGATCTTGTCCACCGCCACATTCTTCGCCTTAGCGACATCGGCGATAGTTTTCCCAGCGTTGAGTTCAGCGACGAGGGCAGTTTGATCCATCCCCAAAACCTTAGCCGCCACCGCGACCAGTGAGTTTTGCGGGCCACCAAATCCACCCATGCCCATCCCCAACGTGCGCCCATACGCCGGTGGCGTGGGACCCTGCGCCGATGCTGCATTCACACCCAGGATCGCCACGCCGATGATCGCCACGAACAAGGCGATCGAACCAACCACAACCAACTTTTTCATTTTACACCTCCCTATATTTTTGTCGCGGATTGTTCCGCTTGTCTGCCCACATCATAAAACTATGGTGTGGAGAAATAATGGAGAGGTGATGGAAAAAGCGTATGGCTTTACATGGTTGGTAGAAACCTATCGAAAACGGGTTTCTCCGAAAGACTATTCTGCAAAATCCATTTACAGCGTGGTAATCGGGCGCGCTTGCAACAAGAAAAATTTTCCGTGTGCCCACGCCCATTCAATATCTTGCGGCGCACCCAACGTTTCCGCAACCCGTTTGCCCAATTCTGCCAGTTCGATGATGTGTGCCTCAGGCAAGGCAGGGCGATATGAACTGAGCGTTTTCGTTATGATCTTTTTGCGCACCCCATCCACGATGTAAAGATCCGGCTCGGCTTGTCCGCTGACCAACGCTTCTCCCAAACCCGGCACGGCTTCAACCACGATCTCGGTCTGCACGCCGGTCATTGGATTCACCGTGAACAGCACCCCGGCGGATTCGCCGGGCACCATCGTTTGCACAATCACCGCCAGCGCGACACGATCGTGCTCAACTCGATTGCGCGCCCGATAAGCGATTGCGCGCGCCGTCCACAAACTTGCCCAACACTTGATCACCCCGCGCAGCAACGCCTCATCCCCAACAACATTGAGCAACGACTCGTGTTGCCCGGCGAACGACAAGCCCGGCAAATCCTCCGCTGTCGCCGATGAACGAACAGCAACGGAATCGCTTGATGCAGAATGAACAAGCCGATGATAGGTCTCGATAAGTTCATCCACGAGTTGTTCCGGCAATGCGCCATCGTTGAATGCTTGGCAGATAGCCGACGACGTAGCATCTAGCGCGTCAAGGTGATTAGAGGGCATATTGGCAAGCGCACGCACAATTTTTTCATCAAGCGCGTTGGCATTCACAAAATCGCGGTACGCCGATGTTGCAATGATGAATCCGTTTGGAACTGGAAAGCCGGCTTGCACCAGACGCGCCAGATTCGCGCCTTTGCCGCCGGCATTCTCAAGCGTCGCCTGTTCAGAATTGAACGGCAAAATATATTGTTTGCTGGTCGCCATAGATCAAGAGTGGGCAAGGATTTCCGGCTTGATTGTCGCACAACCGATCTTTGCCATCGCCTCGCTCAGCCGCTCGAACATGGCTTCGTCGCGATATGTTCCGATAATTGCACCCCCGGAGCCGGCGAATTTCGCGCTGGCACCACACGCACGCGCCGTCTCGACCATCTGCACTTGCCAAGGAGCGATGTTGTAAATACTTCGCCGTGTGTCAAAATTTTCATTGATGAGTTGTGCCAACCGATCCGCCTCTCGATGCAAGATGGCTGCACGGCCCTGAGAAGCAATCTCGGCAAAATGCTTCATCGCATTGATCACTTGCTCTTCGCCGCGATTGTAGCGACCACGAATATCGTTGTGAAACACTTCGGTGGGCTCACTCAACGCGACGGAATACGACACATAGAGCGGCGGTAAGAGTATCGGATCGAGTGGTTCGTACACATAGGTCTTGTATCCGTCCACCAGACGTTCGCACGCCTTGTCGAAATCCATATAGACCAAGCCCTCGTACACTTGGATCACACGATCTTGCAACCCAGCCGCAATGCCCAACTCTTCATTTTCGACGGCGAGCACCAGACTGGGTTGCACCTCGCGTGGAATTTCGACGCCGTAAAATTCCATCAGACAACGCAGGGTGGCTACAATCAGCCCGCTTGAACCGGCAAGTCCCACTTGCCGTGGAATCGTGGTTTGATAGCGAATGGAAAAATTGCGGTCGTGCAATTTCCAACCCTTGCGTTCGCAATAATCCACAAAGCGTTTGATCGTTGCCTTGATCAGACGAATGCCGCCGTAATAGCCGTGCAGTTTGACATCGCGCGCCAGATCGTAGATGGAATGAAAGCGCGCGCGGTCATCTTCCGCCAAAATGATTTCCAGCGGGTCCCATTCGTACAGCACGACCTCGGCGTAGAAATTGCGAACGCTGATCGAAATCGTTTTGCCGTGATAGCCGTCGGAGGGGTTGCCCAGCAAACCGGCACGCGCGTAGGCGCGTTTACGAATGATGATCATGGATCCACTGCTCCACGAATTGGCGTAATGCCGTGCCGTGTTTCGCATCGGCAAGCGCAAATTCTACAAACGCGCGAAAGTAGGAATCATAGTTTCCAATGTCGTATCGCCGTTCATGCGCATCCAGTTTCATCCCGTACACCTTGCCGCCGTTTTGCACAAGCAGACGAATCGCATCGGTGAGTTGAATCTCACCGCCCTTGCCCGGCTTGGTGTGCTTGAGAGCATCGAAAATTTTGGGGGCAAAGACATAGCGCGCAGCGATGGCAAGATTGCTGGGGGCTTCATCGGCGCTGGGTTTTTCAATGACATCCGCGATTTCAAACACATCGCTGTTCGTCTTGGGTTTGGCGATCCCATAGTTGTGGACTTCGCTCAGCGGTACCTGCTCAAACGCGACCACGGCATCGGCTTGCATTGTTTCAAAGGCGTGAATCATTCGGCGTACAATGTCACTCTGCGCATTCAGCCCGATAATCGAATCGCCCAGCGCGACGACAAAGGGCTGGTTGCCAACAAAGGGTTGGGCGCAGAGCACCGCGTGTCCCAAACCCAGCAATTGACGTTGGCGCGTGTAAAAGTACTGCACCGGCGCGCGTTCAAATTCAAATTCGGCAAGTAATTCTTCTTTGCCAGTCTCGCGCAGCATTTGAATGAGTTCTGGATTGAGATCGAAATAATTTTCAATCGAAGTCTTGCCGGGTCCCGTGATAAAAAGTAAACGTTGAATCCCCACGCGGGTCATTTCTTCGACGACGTACTGGACGACCGGCTTGCGACCAACGGGCAACATTTCTTTGGGCTGGGATTTGGTGGCGGGTAAAAGGCGAGTGCCTAGCCCAGCCACCGGTACCACGGCGATGTTAATGTCATTCATAATTGAATGCGCTCCTCCGCGATGTGTTGCTTGAATTATATCCCCGATGAAACATTTGGCAAAAAACAAAGGCGGGAATTTTTCCCGCCTTCTCTTTTCTTTGATCATTTCATCGCTTGGCTTCTTCGCCGTGCACGCGCACCAGCAACACCGGCGCCGGGGATTGAGATAACACGCGCGGTGTTACACTGCCCGACCAAAACGCCTCCACCGCGCTATGACCATGCGTTGCCAACACGACCAAGTCTGCCCCGGCACGCTTTTGCGCATCCAGAATCACCGGCGCCGGTTCACCGCGTGCGACTTCTGCAGAAACTGGCACACCTTCCGCTTGGAGTTTCTTCATCACTTGTTGCAGATATTCAACGGCGCCACGTTGTGCCAATTCCAAAATTTCTGCCATCGCATTCGGTAAAAGCATCCCGGCACCGGCACGCTCCGCCGATAACGTGCTCACCGTCGGTACAACATTCACCAATCGAATTTCCGCACCAAACGCGCGCGCAATTTCTTGGGCGACCGGTAATGCCGGTTCATGGTGCGGCGTACCATCCAACGGCAATAAAATCTTGGTACACGTGTACTGCGGCTTGGATTTCTCCGAACTGATAAACAGCACCGGCGTCGTGCCACGCGAGACAACCTGTTGCGCAATATTGCCCACAATCACATCGCGCCAGCCGCCGCGGCCGTGCGCACACAGGACGACCAAATCGGTTTGGTGTTCTATTGCATGCTCATTGATGCACCGTGCTACATCGGCTTGTTGCACCGTGTGCACATGTTTGGTCACATTAATCATTGGACGTGTGAGCCGCGCTGCCACATCGCTGAGGTATGCTTCGGCTTCTGCCACATTTGCCAGATGACGTTCGCCATGAATCGTCGTTCGAACACCTTGCTCAATCGCGTGCAACAACAGAATTGTCGCGCCAAATTTTTCCGCAAACGCTACAACCACCGGCAACACCGATTCGGCAAGTTTCGAGCCATCGAGGGGAACGAGAATACGCTGGAACATCATTGTCCTCCAAAAAGTGTCTGGTGAAGCAGAAACAGATTTAACGCGACAATCAGCCCGGCAACAATGCTTGCGAGGATTGTCGTCACACGCCGATTCACCAACACGCCCATGATTTCTTTTCGCGAGGTAAAGTACACGAGCGGAATCACAGCGAAGGGCAAGCCAAAACTCAAAACGACCTGGCTAATGACCAGCGTGCGCGTTGGGTCGAGTCCAAGCGCAATAACGATGAGCGAGGGCACCATCGTGACCAAGCGGCGAATCCAGGGTGCGATATAACGCCGCAGAAATCCTTGCATAATCACCTGCCCCGCCATCGTGCCCACGGTGGAGGACGATAAACCGGACGCGAGCAGCGAAATCGCAAAGACGACGCTCGATGCGCCGCCCAGCAAAGGCGCAAGCGTTTGATGCGCTTGCTCAATCGTGCCCACATCGGTCAGCCCTTTCACGTAAAACGTTGCCGCCGCCATAATGAGCATCGCCATATTGATAAAGCCAGCCGATCCCATCGCGATCACCACATCAATGCGTTCAAAGCGATAGAGGCGACGCAATTTTTCCGGGTCGCGGGTAACAATGCGTCCCTGCGTCAACGCCGAATGCAAAAAGATGACGTGCGGCATCACCGTCGCACCCAAAATGCCGCTGGCAAGCAAAACACTTTCCGTGCCTCTGAATTGCGGAATGACCAGACCCAGACCAATGGCACCCCAATCCGGCTGAACCCAAAAAATTTCAATGACATAGCACACGGCAATCACACCGACAAACGCCGTGATGACCGCTTCCAAAGGTCGAAAGCCGTAACGTTCGAGACTGAGAATGAGGAAGGTCAAGACGGCGGTGACAAGTCCCGCGACGAACAAAGGAATGTTCAAGAGCAAATAGAATCCCAACGCCGCACCCAGAAATTCGGCGAGATCGGTTGCCATCGCGACCAATTCAGCAATGATCCACATTCCAATGACGACGGGGCGCGGAAAGCGCTCGCGGCAATGCTCCGCCAGATTCAAACCGGTGGCGATGCCCAGTTTGGCCGAGAGCGCTTGAATCAACATGGCCATCAAATTGCTAGCAAGGATAACCCAGAGCAACATATAGCCAAACTGCGCGCCGCCAGAAATATTCGTGGCGAAATTTCCCGGGTCCATATAGGCGACCGAAGCAATGAACGCGGGACCAAGGAACGGCATCAAGCGTGCCCACAATCCTTTTTTGCTCGTGCCTTCCAAAACTTCGATGGCTTGGGCAACGGTCGCATCACTGCCCGTTTGTGTTGTAGAGACAGTTACTTGTTGTGCCATATAGTTTCCTTACGTCTTTGTTGCCACCCAAATTTGTCGTGCGAGTTTGTAATCCAAGGAATGTTCGCGTGTACCGATGCGCACGCGGACGGGGCCCTCAAAAGGCATTTGTTCGATCAGACGCACGGTCGCCCCGGGAACCAACCCTAGCCCACGTAAATACCGCAAACGGGCTGGCTCTTGCGCACCGATTCGGCGAATCGTGGCGCGTGTGCCGGGGGGCAAGTCTGCCAACGATTGTTGAACGCTCGATGTTACCACACCGCTTTTGGTGGGAATCGGATCGCCGTGCGGGTCTTCGGTGGGATTACCTAGAAATTCGGCAATGTGATCTTCCAACTTGTCCGACAAGACGTGCTCCAGTTTGTGCGCCTCAGCATGCACCTCGTCCCAAGGCATCCCAAGTGCCTCGTGCAAAAACGCTTCGAGGAGACGATGATGCCGTACCACTTCCAACGCGATTTTCTCACCGGCGGGCGTGAGTTCTGCACCATAGTACGGCGAATACTGCACCAACTTGAGCACGGCGAGTTTTTTGAGCATATTCGTCGCGGATGCCGCCGAGACCCCCATCGCCGTTGCGAGCGCGGTGGTGGTCACCACGCTTTCCGTCGCGTGCAAATCATAGATGGCTTTGAGATAGTCTTCGATGGCTGAACTGAATGGTTTATTCTTTAACATAGCAAAATATAAATTTAGTCTTGACTAAATTATAAACCGCATTCGGCAGAATGTCAAGCGCGTACAGACGAGTCGGCGGCTCGTTTCTACCAGCCGACGCAGGTCGGCTTTGGTGATTGCAGTCAAGCACCAGCCCTGCGGCGCAACGCCCACCCAGAACTTTGGTTTTCTCTGCGAACTCGGCGTTCTCCGCCCTGAAAGCGTGTCACATCAGTTACTCCATTTCAACTTTACACATCGCGGTGATTCGACTATAATAACCGCCGTGCCAACCAAACGGGATTATTACGAAATTCTCGGCGTGAATCGAAACGCCAGCGAAGACGAAATCAAAAAAGCGTTTCGCCGGCTTGCGAAACAATATCACCCGGACGCCAACCAAGGCGACCGCGAAGCCGAAGAAAAGTTCAAAGAAATTGGCGAGGCGTACCAGGTCTTGTCAGACCCGGAGAAACGCCAGTTGTACGATCGCTACGGTCACAATCCACCGCAAGGTGGCTTTGGCGATTTCACCGGTTTTGGTGGCTTTGCCGACATCTTTGAAGAATTCTTTGGGATGGGTTCGCGGTCGGCGGCGCGGCGCGGTCCGCAACCGGGCGCGCATCTCAAATACAACCTCGCCATCGAATTTGAGCAAGCCGTCTTTGGGACCGAAAAGGAAATTGAGATTCCACGCCTGGAGACGTGCACCGACTGTCGTGGTAGCGGCGCCGAACCCGGCACGCATCCGATTCGTTGTCCGCAATGTAATGGCTCTGGCGAAGTACGCCGTGTTCAGCAATCCATTTTTGGATCGTTTGTCAACGTGGCTACCTGCCCCCGTTGCGAAGGCGAAGGTGAAATCGTTTCGACGCCGTGCCATACGTGCAAGGGCGCCAAGCGCATTCAGGTTACGCGTAAAATCAAGGTAACGATTCCGGCCGGCGTGGACGATGGCACACAAATTCGACTCGCCGGCGAAGGCGAAGCCGGCACGCGCGGCGGTCCGCCCGGCAATCTCTACATCGTCATCAGCGTCAAAAAGCATCCCTTCTTCCAACGTGAAGGCGACGATCTCCTGCTCAATCTGCCGATCAATTTTGTCCAAGCCACGCTGGGCGATGAGGTGCACGTGCCGGTTCTGCCCGAAGGCGAAGTGACCCTTTCCATTCCGCCCGGCACACAGCACGGCAAAACCTTTCGCATCAAAGAACAAGGCGTGCCACACTTGCGGCGCAATGGGCGCGGCGATTTGTTGGTCACGGTGCACATCGTTGTGCCGCAAAAACTTACCGAAAAGCAAAAAGAATTGTTGCGCGAATTTGGCAAGACCTTGGAAAAACAACCGAGCGACTCGCGCGACAAAAGTGTGTTTAGCAAAGTGAAGGATGTGTTCAAATAATCCCGCCCTTGCTCTTGAGAAACCCGCCTTATGAATTGGATCGAACTCTCGATTCAAACCGATGCGGAAGGCGCCGAAGCCGCCGCGGCTTTACTCAACGAATTGGTTGCTGGCGGCGCGGCAATCGAAGAAACGATTTTGCCAGAACCCGGGGAGACCCTTGACCCGGCGCGGGCGTTCACCGTCCGCGCTTTTTTTCCGGCAACCGATCGTGCCAACCTAGCGCGCGCGGAAGAAGCCCTCTGGCATCTTGCCCAACTGCGCGCCATGTCCACGCCGCGCACGCGCGAACTCGCCGAGGAAGATTGGGCCGAAGCGTGGAAAAAATATTACACGATTCTGCATCTGGGTCAGCATCTTGTCATCAAGCCTTCCTGGCTCGACTATACACCCAAAGAAAGTGATCTGGTCATCGAACTCGATCCCGGGATGGCGTTTGGCACCGGCTTGCATCCTAGCACGCGAATGTGCATGATCGCGTTAGAAAAATATTTGACCGGCACGCCGCACGTCCTCGATGTGGGTACCGGCTCGGGTATTCTTGCGATTACTGCCGCCAAACTTGGCGCGCGCGAAATCCTCGCGCTCGATACCGATTTTGTGGCGGTCGAGACCGCCAAGCGCAACGTTGCCTTTAATCACGCAGAACATATCGTCCGTATTGAACACGGCACGCTTGACCGCAAAAAACATTGTAACCAATTCGACCTCGTCTGCATCAATATACTTGCCGAAGTGATTTGTGATCTGGCACCCGCGCTCGCTTCGGCTTTGCATTCGTCTGGCACGATCATTGCTTCCGGCATTCTGGCTTCCAAAATGGAAGAGGTGGTGGAGGCGTTGAACGCCGTCGGCATCGCGACGATCGAGACGATGCAGGAAGAGGATTGGGTAGCGTTGATAGGTTCCAAAACGTAAACCGATGCATCGCTTTTTTATTCCGGCGAACTCGATTCATGATCAACGGGCGGTCTTGCGCGGCACCCTCGTGCATCAGATTCGCGATGTGTTGCGGATGCAAGCCGGCGACGTCATCATCTTGCTCGATAATTCCGGCTTTGCCTACCAAGCCGAATTGGTTACGCTGGATCGCGACACGGTACGCGCACGCATCATCGAACGCTGGCAGTTGGACACGGAACCCGCGACGCGCATCACGTTGTATCAGGGCTTGCTCAAAGGGCAAAAGTTCGATTGGGTGTTGCAAAAGGGGACCGAGATCGGCATCAGTGCCTTTGTGCCGGTGCTTGCCGCGCGTTGCATCGTGAGCAGTTTGGATGACGTGAGCGAAACGCGCATCGAACGGTGGGAACGCATCATCGTTGAAGCGGCGGAGCAAGCTGGGCGTGCTATGCTACCCCAGCTGGGGACACCCACCTTGTTTACGCACGCATGCGGGCAAGCACGCCGCAGTGGCTTGTCCTTGATTCCCTGGGAAGAAGAACGGAATAAAAGTTTGCGCGAGGCGTTGCAGATCATTCCGCGCCCCAAAGAAATCAATCTATTCATCGGACCTGAAGGCGGGTTTGCGGAAGATGAAATTCTGACGGCGCAAGAGAATGGTATTGTGCCGGTCTCATTGGGACCCCGCATCTTGCGTGCGGAAACCGCCGGGCTTGCGGCGGCGGCGGCGATTTTGTACGAGTTGGGCGACCTGGGATGAGTTCAAGGTTCAACGTTATGGTAGTGAGGTAAGGGAATGACAGAGAATTTGATTATCATTGGTTCTGGACCAGCGGGTTTGAGCGCGGCGATTTACGCGGCACGCGGTAATCTCAATCCGCTCGTTTTCACCGGCCAAGAGGTGGGGGGCCAAATCGCCACGACGAACGAGGTGGAAAATTATCCCGGCTTTCCGGACGGCATCACCGGACCGGAACTCGTTCAATTGATGCAAAAGCAAGCCGAGAAATTTGGCGCGCGAATCGTCATTGATATTGTAACCCAAGTCAATCTCAAGACGCATCCGTTTGAGTTGAAAACCGAAAGCGGCGGCGCGTACACGGCTAAAGCGATCATCGTGGCGACCGGCGCATCGCCGCGCAAGTTGAACGTGCCGGGCGAAAAGGAATTTGCCGGGCGCGGCGTCTCGTACTGCGCGACGTGCGATGGCTTTTTCTTTCGCAACAAGGAAATTGCGGTGGTGGGCGGCGGCGATAGCGCGTTGCAAGAAGGTTTGTTCCTGACCAAGTTTGCGAGCAAGGTACACATCATTCATCGCCGCGATGCGCTGCGCGCCCAACCGATTTTGCAAGAGCGCGCGCGCAACGATCCCAAAGTCAACTTTGTGTGGAACTCGGTCGTCAAGGAGATCAAAGGCAACGGCAAAGTCGAAACACTGGTGTTGGAGAATACGCAGACGCACGCCATCTCGGAACTCCCCGCGCAAGGGATTTTTGTGTACATCGGTCACACGCCGAACACGTGGCTGTTCAAGGGTCAGTTGGAAATGAACGAGGAAGGGTACATCAAGGTGAACGAGCGTTTGCACACGAGCGTGCCGGGTGTGTTTGCCGCCGGCGAAGCGCACGATCACATTTTCCGGCAAGCGGTAGTTAGCGCGGGCTTTGGCACAATGGCGGAGATGGAAGCGGAGAAATGGTTGGCGGAGTGGGAACACAAGCAGAAGGCGGGAGGCGGTAAGCGGTAGGCGGTAGGCAGTGGACAGGGAGACAGTAAAGACCTCGAAGGATTTGGAAACCTTCGAGGTCTTTATATTCTACGCGGTTACGCAAATATTCTTGCTTTCATGCGTGGTTGGGATTTTCATCGTCCATTTGCCACCCAATAGGATTGTAGGCAATGTATTCACGAATGCGTTCGAAATCGTGGTCGTTACGGATGATGTGTTCGAAATAATTGCGTTGCCACACCGGCGCGCCTGGCGTGCCGCGCAATTCGTTGATGAGTTGGGTAGATTGATATTTGAAATATCCGATTATTCGACCCAAGGTTGGTTGATCATGCAATTGTAGGGGCGAGGTAACCCCGCCCCTACCACCCCACCCCGTTCAGAGCATCAGAGTTCAGAGGGATCAGAGCCCAGAGTCAGAATGGGACACGACCACGCGAAAACCGTCGTACCTGCTCCTGCCGTTAGGATTGCCCCTGTTGCGAGACGCGGCGCGCATGTAGGTTCGATCGAGGTGCCAAGAACCGCCGCGCAACACCCGGGATCGTCCTAAAGCAGGTCCTGTGAGATTTTCTTTCGGTGAATTTTTATAATAGTTCTCGTCGTACCAATCTGCGCACCATTCCCACACGTTGCCTGCCATATCTGCGACACCGTAGAAACTGTCTCCCTGTGGTGAGTATTTTCCAACCGGCGTGGTGTCTCCAATTCTCGATGTTGCAATAATTCTTCCAAGCACGCGCGGGCGTCCAGCCACGGTTCGGTGCGGTCGTCCTTGTCCGCCAGCGCTTGTTTCATTAACTCGTCGGCTTGAAGTGGGTTGGTTGTGATGGGGCGGGGGGTTGAACCGTCACGCCAAATTCTGCCAAC
>JBBITT010000069.1:0-11800 GCA_037440625.1 Chloroflexota bacterium | reverse complement strand
CTCAGCCAAGATCATACGTTCATTGTCCGAACAGAGTGACTGCTCGATGATCTGCCAAAAGAGCGCGGCAAGTAACGCTCTGGTAGCACGGTACCCAATCGTAGAGATGTTTGCAGCAAGCCACACAGCGAGAGCGGAGTGGCATTTTCCACTGCAAAAGACGGCACCCCACCCCGTTGCGTGCCCGATTACGAACGCTCCACGCTGTGACGGAGGGCTACCTAACGCTCCAGCGCGATTGGTCAAATCGGTTTTTATCGAATGTCCACCATCTGAAAATCTACTACGCCATGCCGGCAGGTCTGATCTATGATAATCTGTGCCACCTCAGAGACACGTTTGCCGTCCTCAATCACCCACACGTACCACGTCCCAGGTCCTCCATTCTCTAACAACGGCAAGACATACAACCGCTCAATCCATTGTTCTGTCTCATTGATCACCTGCGGCAAAGCGTTACTCGATTGCGCTCCACCGACCTGCTTGTGATTTGCCCAATTCCGCGGTTCATTCAGCGGACCCAGATAGGTCGGCACATAGACAATCCCCTCAATTGTAAATTCTCCGTGATGCCACACCCGTGGATTACTTTGATCACACGAGATTCGTCCCACACGATATTGGGGTGCAGGATCGAGTTGCAGCACATTCCAGCGTGGTTGCGGTGTCGCCAAAACTGTGATGACTTGCGGGATGAAGGTAGGCGCCGGTGTCACCGATGGTGCTGGTGTCGGCGAAGACATAGGTGTCGTCGTCACGACCACAGTGACTATGGCAGTCACGAGTGCCGGTGCATTCGT
Source organism: Chloroflexota bacterium (assembly GCA_037440625.1). Lineage (GTDB taxonomy): Bacteria > Chloroflexota > Anaerolineae > UBA4142 > UBA4142 > DAOTXS01. Next base: position 11,000 of record JBBITT010000069.1, on the reverse strand, counting down.
TGACGTGTTCTCGCTGTGCACGACTTGTACGGTCGGCGTGGGCAGAGCCGGTGATGATAACCAAGCATCGAGCAAGAGCAGCCCGATCAACCCCATGACTACAAGACTCAATGCCAATACGCCCAGACGATTGATCCGATTCATCCGACCATGACGGACTTGGTGTAATGCCGCCTGGACTTGGCGATTGCCCGGCTCTTGTTGGAGCACCTGCATCCAGAGCGCTTCGGCTTCCTTGAATCTCCCTTGCTGTGCACGAATGCGGGCAAGCAAGTCCAACGCGCCCGCTGAGACCGTCAGTCCCGGCATCATCTCATTCAAGAGGCGTTCTGCCTCGGCATATTTGCCCGCGCGTGCCAATTCGGTGGCTTGCGCCAACGCGATTTGGCTAACCAATGCTTGAACGGATGACGGCGTCTCTGGCAATTTCGAGCTATGATGCGAACTTGGCATTTTTCTCTTGGCTCCGGGACCCAGGTCACCGACCCCGCGTTACAGTCGTCTCATCCGGTTGAGGGGGTGGAACAGGCAATAACGCCGCCAGTTGCCGATTAACGCTTCGTAATGTCTCCACGTCATTCGCGTTTATGGCGCGTTGTCCTTGGGCAATCAATTGCATCGCTTGTGCTTGGTCACGCATCTCAGCTTTCCTGTCACATAACTGTTGGAAAAAGATCGCTTGCAAGATCCCTTTGCGATCCAAGACCCGCATTACAGTGCCACGCGTCTCTTGAATCCGTTGCATCAAGAGATCGGGGTCATTGGCTTGAATGGCTTGACGCACTTCGTTCTCGTGCCGGCGGAAAGAATTTTTGTCATCCAAATCTCCGTGCTCCTGAATGATCTCTTTACCCGCCGAGATCAACTTTTCGGCTTCCGCCACCAAGCCGGGCCATTCCAACGCCTCTTCAACCTGATCCATCGCATCTTCCAAATCACGCAAGCGTTTCTCGCATTTATCGGCGGCGTCGGGATCTGTCTGCGCAGCATCTAACCATGTTTGTACTTCGTGCACCATTCGCTCGGCGTCAATGCGTTGCAACGCTTGCTGGGCTTGGGTCGCTCCAGTTTCCTGTGCCAACTTGCGCAATTCTTCCAAGCGTTTCAACGCACCCTCCAACAGTGTTTTCAGTTCGCGTGGTTCAGGTCGCTTTTCTTCGTCGATCCGCATCACTTCTTCAAACTCTTCATCGAGGATCGGAATGTATGCCTTGGTGGTGACGAGACGCGATTCATTCATGTCAATGGTGAACTCGACTTCGCTACCCACTGGCACATCGCGCTTGACTTGATGGGGTTTGACCTCAAGTTTTCCAATCCGCTTGTTGCGATTGGCACGTTCCTTTTCTCCTTCGATGACAGGAATTCGAATAACATCGCCAACTTGTCCCCGGCGCATCTCGAACGCCGTGCGAAGCACCTCTCGCTTGCGCGCGGGGAGCGGCGTCCCTTTTTCGAGAAACCATAATACTTCATTGTTAATCAATTCGACGCCAACCGAGTGCGTCAACGGGGGATTGGTGATCACCATTCCGATGGTGTAGGTCAAGGTTTCCGGATCGGTTACAGTTTCTACAAGACGCCCAGTTCCGTCGCTCAATTCGACGGTAAATTTGTTCGGGCGCCCCTTCTCCGCCCACAATGAAAGCATAAACGCCCCATTGGGTCCCAAACCTACTTTGCCACTCCGCCACTGTGGTCGCGCATCGGTGTTGATGAATTCAATGGCAAAACCCTGAAGATTCTTCCCTGCCGGCGCTTGCACGATCCCAGCCACCATCGGCTCGGCATCACTGCCCGTGAACTTCCATTCCGGGAAGGAAATGCTAAAAAAGCCTTCATGACGTTGTGCTTCCAGAATTCCCCTATCCACCGCCATTCGTTGGGTGCCGGCAAAGAAGGCAGCGCCGCGTGCAACTACGGTTAATGGGTCAATGCTGAAATCCAAGGGAATGCCTAGCCCTTGATGCGGATCCGATAATCGTTCCCGCAGATAGGGCATGAGCGTGGGTCCACCCACCAGCAAGATCTTTTCGATGTTGGCAACTCCCAATCGTTTCTCCGCTAGCACCTTTTTACAAATGTTGATCGAGCGCAAGAAAAATGGCTCCGCCAGTCGCTCCACATCTTGTTTCCGCAATTCGTATTCAAACTCAACCATCTCCCCACGATCATCCTGGCAAAGTGCTTCAATCGAAATGGTTGCGGTGTCGCTCCGCGACACGCGAATTTTGGCTTCTTCCGCTTTGAGTTTCAACTTGGCTATCGCCCCCGCCCATTTGGGATTACCGCGCCTGAAATCCGCCAGTCTTCGCTCGCGTGTTAAGGCTGGGATCAGCAACTCTTCCACGATTGCCCAGTCAATCAGTTTGCCACCCAAATGATTGTCGCCACCGTGATTCACAACTTGGATGATTCCATCGCGCACTTGGATGATGGCAGCATCGAACGTGCCACCACCAAAATCGTACACCAACCAAAAGACCTTGTCGCTAGCACTTTGAAAACCGTATGCCATCGCCGCAGCGACGGGTTCTTGTAATAACGGGCTTTGCGAAAAACCAGCCATCATCGCCGCTTTCTCGGTGGCTTTGCATTGCGGGAGTTCAAAGGCGGCGGGGACGGTGATAACAGCGGCTTGGACTTGTTCGCCGGAGCGCTGTTGCACATCCGCCTTGAGCGATTTGAGGACTTCGGCGGAGAGATCTTCGGGCTTCATCTCGCGTCCGCTGCGCGCAAAGCGATAGGTTTGGGTGGTACCCATTTGCAGTTTGAATTCGGCAAAGGCGTTGTTGGGATCAGAGTCGAGGTGTTCTTTCGCCTGACGTCCTACCCATAGCCGGTTTTGTTTGTCAATGTAGACGACAGAGGGCGTGTACTCAAATCCCTCATTGTTCTTGAAGACTTGGGCCTCTGTGCCGCGCAACACAGCGATCGAACTGTTCGTTGTGCCCAGATCAATCCCGAAATCAATTGTTACTCTAGCCATTGTTCATCACTCCTTGATTGCAAATTTGGTAACTGCGGTTAGGGGATGCGTAACTCCAGATTGTCGAATTCGACAATTGCCTCATCGCCTGTCTCGTAAAGCGTAACTGCCAAACCGATGACGCCGCTGGTGAGGACACTATCGTTTGTTCCGCCGACGCGTTGCCCGTTGGCAAAGAACTCGAACTGCGAACCTTTGCCTATGACTTTGATCTGATTCCATCCATCTGGGCGGAGTGCAGTACTTGATGACCAATTAATCAATGTGGTCCAATTACCATCAAATCGGCGGACAACAAATAGAGTATTTCTAATTTCAAAGGTGTAGAATCCTTTCTCTGAACGACGGAATATGACTCCCCAATCCGAGTCTGTTGAACCGCTGACCCGGCGACCTTCAACGGTCAATTCAAAGTCGGTGATCGAAGACATCGCGGGCCAGTGATAACGAATCCAACTCTGATTGGCTTTCATATCCCAACGATATGTGCCGTTCGCAATCGTGTGGGTAGATGTCCCAAAATCGCTTTGTAAATCGCCGATTCTCCATTGATTCATGTTCGTATCGAACGTGTCGGAGAGAAGAATGCGCCACGCCGGACTCGCGCGGGTTTGAGTCGCCGCTCTCGCCATCGCGGTTGAGGTTAACCGTGCTTGGGCGGTAGCCGTTCCTTGCGCAAGCATCGTTGCTTGAGCACGCGCGGTCATCGTTGCGCGGTCGCGTGCCAAGTTGGTCGCGGTTGCTTGAGCATTTGTCGTTGCTTGTGCAATAGAGGTTGCGGTAAGCAATGCCATTCTCGTCCCGATGGCTTGAGCATTCGCCGTCGCCGTGGCGCGCGCGACAGCGGTGGCAGTTGTCAATGCCACAGCCGTGCCAGTTGCCTGTGCGCGTGCGGTCGCGGTGGCTTGTTGTTGCCTGTTCAGTTCAATCACACCCCAAACAACTACTCCGCAAAGAGTTAGACCTAAAATTCCCACAATGAGGAAACCAATAGCCGCAAGCAACTTGATATTTGACTTGCTTGCCGGTTTGGTTGAGGGTGTTGCTGGCGGCGGCACCGTTGTAGCGATGGGAACCGCCGGTTTGACGGGAGCGGCGACTGGAGTGACGCCCTGCAATGCTTGCTTTAATTGTAAGGCGCTCTGATAGCGTCGCCCGGCTTCTTCTGCGATTGCCTTCAAAATCACACTTTCGAGTTGCTCGCTCAAAGCTGGGTTCCAACAACGTGGCGGCATGAGCGGTTGGGTTGAGCGTTGAGCCGCCGCCGGCGGCAAATGATTAGTCGTCAACCGATACAGCATTACGCCTAATGCATAAATGTCGCTGCGCACATCGCCGGCACGTTGTTTGCCGTACTGTTCAAGCGGTGAATAGGGTGGCGTTACACCCCGTTCGGTACTAGACTCGGTTACTAACGCACGCGCGATGCCATAGCCAATCAGTTTCACGTGTCCATCGGACATGAATTTGATGTTGGTGGGTTTGATGTCACTATGAATGATGGGAGGCGTCCGGGTGTGCAAATAATTCAATGCGTCGCACAATTCGATTGCCCATTGCAAGACCTGTGATTCTGGCAAAGCCCCTGCGCTCGCCAAACGATCTTCGAGCGTTTCACCAGCAACGTACTCCGTAATGAGATAATGGCGATGCGCATTGCTAAAGGAATCCAAAACGCACGCAAGCCCGGGATGATTGATTTGTTGGAGACGCATTGCCTCTGCGCGAAAGTTCGCCGCCGATGCGAGGAATTGCTCCGAAGATGCACCGGCATCGTCTTCGATCTCTTGAACGACGACGGTAGTATGCGTCCTCATGTCCTCCGCGAGATAGACCGCATCAAACGTGTTCTTGCCCAAGCGATCAGTTACGCGATACACACCATTCAGGATCAAGGGTGTGTGGCAAAGTGGACATGCGAGTGTGTTTGATTCACACAGATGATTACAGACCGGACAATGGATCATAAACTTTACTCTGGTGTTCCTACAATCACTTCACCCATTTGGATCGGTTCACCCTTATAGTAAATCGCTGGTTTGATAGTCTCGATCACCTTTTCACGTTGAATACCCGGGGTGGGTTGAAACGCAATCGCTTTCAACGACATTCCCGGATCAAAAGGCGCGTCAATCGGATCAATGATTTCCATCCCGGCTTGCGTCAACGCATCCCACACCGATTCCAGGTGACGATAAGCCCGTCGCATCTCTTCTTTGGGACGATTGGTGCCCGGTTCCAGCATCTTTTGCCGCGCACGCCACAAGCCGGTACCCACCTCCGCCAAGAGGCGCACTTGCGCTTGATCCACTGCTTGGTTCGGTTGATCAATGGGCATTGCCATCAATATCCCAGCCAAGCGCTCAAGTGTCGAAACCAAATCCAGTGGCGCGATCCGAAATTCTTTGGGATATTGCAACTGCCTCAGATCGCTTAGAATAGTGGGCATCGCGCTAATTCACTCCTTCCGGTTTTTCTCCAATTGCCCAACCCTGCTTGATCATCTCTACAACCGTTGGAAATTGGGTTTGGGCTGAGAGCGGTTCGATCCCCTGCAAGTTTCGTTTTTCCAAGACGCTGGCAATTCCTCCCGCGATGAACAGTACGCCGATAAAGATGCCAATCCCCACCCACTCGGCATTTTTAGCAACGCTCATCGTCACCGAACAACCGCCTAATCCAATCAACAGTCCAATTGTGTATATTGCGCCAGAGAGGGTAGATGCGTTGGTGTGAGCAGATTTACAGACACGGCACCGGGGAACACGAACCGTAAGGTTTTGCCAAGTCACACGGACTCCATTCCAAATCGGTATGCGGACCACATTTCCCACCATCTTGACTTGCACCGCCGCATCATCTTCGCTAGAGCGCGTCTTACAGAACCAACAGGTCTTGTATCGTTTTTGAAATTCCAAATTTCCTTTGACGATCTGAAGATTTTCTTCAAGCCGGGCGCGTACCGATGCGCTGGCAACAATGGGCAGCGCCGCCTCTAGCAATTCGATAGATACTTGCCAATTTTCTGTTTTGTTCGCAAACAGAATCTGACACGCCAAAACGCGGCGTGCGACTTCATCGTGCATGCTTACACGCGTTGGGTGATTATCCGGCAAGAGACAATCCAATGCTGCTAATAGTGGTCTAGTCTGCGTGAGCAATTGTCGAGTTGCCTCGTCACCCTCGGTTGGCTTGGCATTCGATTTTTCTTCTGCCGATTTGCCCAGAGTCTTGATCCGATCTCGAATCGGTTCTACGGCACGACGGAATGCTTCATCAACCACCGCGTTCTCAAACCCCGCTTCTTTGATGATACGCAAGTGTCGCCGTGCTTGTTCCATGCTGCCGGCTTCTGCCGCGCGTACGGCAAGTTGGGCGTTGATGAGCATCAGCGCCAGCGGCAACGATTGACGAATTCGACGCGTCGTCCCGGTTGGCAGACGCGGGTCATCCAGATCGCGGATGCGCGCTGTCAGACGGCTCCAAAAACCCTCATAATCCAGAAGAATTTTCCAACGAATAAATGCTTGCCGCCAAGATAGGTCGCGTTGCTTCTTCTGTTCATCGCTCAGCGATTGATGGGTCCCCAGCCACTCAAAATCAAGTGCGGTTGCGTGTGCAAGTACCGCTAGATTGTGCATCGAAACATTCATCTCACTGGATTGTTCTTGACGTAGCCACAGATTGGTTGCTGCTTGAATATCACCTTGTGCCAGCGCCAACAACGCTTCATCGCGACGGCTTTGGCCAAGTTGATGGGGCCAGAACCAAAAGAACTCGTCCACCAAACGGCGTTCCGGATCACGCAGGCGTTGCATCGCTTCAGTTACCATCTCTGGTCCGTTTGATTCCGTCAGAGGCAGCGCGCGCCCGGGACCCGGCGGCACTGGGAGACCGGTCTTGCTTGCCATTTCGATGATTTGTTGACGCTTGACCAGATCGCGCGCGGTTGCATCCACTGGCAACTCGGTTACACGAAACGCATTCACGCGAAAGAGATCAGGGCATGCAGCTTCCAAAAGAATTTCAGATTGACCTGCCAGCGATTCTGATTCACCCATAGATCTTTCTCCCGACTTTAGGTTACATTATGATCCCGCGCCGCCAGAGTTTCAGTTGATATTCGTACTTTTCTCGCAAGCCAGGCTGTTTGTTGAACGCTTCCTCCATCAGGTCGGCAGCTTCCATCGGTTTGCCGGCTTGGCGCGCCAGTCGCATGGCTTGTTCCACCATTTGTTGTGCTTCACTTTCGTGAGCAGGCGAATGTTCCCCTAAGGCATTCTTGGACGTATCCGAAGACATGGTGCCGGTGGGTGTCCCTTTGCCTGGGGGACGAGGCTTCCATTTTTCCAAATCCGCGAGCAATTCTTTGGCATTAGGATAACGCACCTCAAGTTGGGGTGCCAACGTACGCAAAACAATGTGCTCCAAAGCGGGGTCCACATGGGGATTCAATTGGCTACATGGGATAATCGGCCGCTCAAAACTCTTGGGGTTGAATCTTTCCAAGTCACCCACCTCGGGATAAGGCAACCGATCTGTGAGCAGAAGATAAAAAGTCGTCCCTACAGCCCAAATATCGCCAGCGCACGAATCGGCTTGGGGATTGCGAAAGACTTCGGGTGCCTTGAAAGCACGTGTTCCCTTGGCGCTGGCAAGCAAGGTGAGTGGATTCACATGTTTTGCCAATCCGAAATCGCTAATGCGAACTCGTAAGCCGGCTGGATCGTACCCCACCAAAATGTTCTGCGGCTTGATGTCGCGGTGGACGATCGGCGGATTAGAACCGTGCGCCACTGCCAATCCGCGGCACACCTGACGCATAATCTCAACCACCGTTTCGGTGGGAACGAACTGCGCGCCGTGCGATTGCCAAAACTGATCCAGACTTCCGCCTGCGACGTACTCCATTGTAAAGAAACCATGCGTCGCGGAACCCACATCAGTTGTATTGGCATCGAACACGCGGATGATGTTGGGATGTTGCATGCTGGACAGCAGAACGGCTTCGGCAAGCGATTGCTCAATCTCTTGGACCGTCATCCCCACCAATTTGAAAACCTTCATTGCTTGGCGGCCCAAGAAACGATGTTTGACCCGGTACACTTCGGCAAATGCGCCTTCGCCCAAAAGACGTTCCACCTCATACGTACCCCGAACAACTTGACCTTCTTGAAGAATCACATCCCCTCACTCTCTAGTCAAGATTCCTAGATTGACTCTGCCGGCTGTTTCACCAAAACTAGTTTATCGCCCTCAACCGTGAGCATCACATCGCCTTCATAGTGCTCCAGAATCAGTGTGCTAAGCGGTTTCGTCACATTCTGTTCGATTATGCGTTGTAAATGCCGCGCCCCGTACCGCTCACTGAATCCCACTTGACAGATCAACTCCAACGCCGCCGGCTCAACGATGAGATGGATTCCGTGCATCTCGTCCAACTGTCTGATCAGTTTGGCAAGTTGCAACTCGGCAATCGCGCGGGTATGGGTTGCGCCAAGCGGCTTGAAGAACACAATCTGATCGATGCGATTGAGGAACTCGGGGCGAAAGTGCTTTTGTAATTCGATAGTTACATCGCGCTGGAAATTTGGCGGGGTTGTATCCTGAGACTGAAAGCCGATGGGGCGAGCCGGAATCCACAATTCGGTCCCGACATTCGAGGTCATAATAAAGACAGCATTGCAACCATCCGCCACTCGGCCGTGACTATCGGTCAAACGTCCATCGGAAAAGAGTTGCAGGAAGAGGTCAAAGATCGCCGGATGCGCCTTTTCGATTTCATCGAGAAGCACAACGGCGTAGGGCTTGCGGCGCAAGGCGCCGGTGAGTTGTCCCTCTTCCTCGTGACCGATAAATGAGGGCGGCGCGCCAATGAGTTTGGAAACGCTGTGGGCTTCCATATACTCGGACATATCAATCCGGATCAAATCTTTTTCCGAACCCAAGAGTATTTCCGCCAACGCTTTGGCTAATTCGGTTTTGCCAACGCCAGTCGGACCCACGAACAAGAAAACAGCGGTTGGATGATTGGGTTGCTTGAGACCGGTGCGTCCCAATCGGACGGCTTGCGCAACTGCCGAGACCGCTTCTGCTTGACCGATGACGCGCTTTTGCAAATGTTCCTCCAACCGAAGCAGACGAGTTTGCTCGGCTTCGGTTAAACGTGCCACCGGAATTCCTGTCCAGTCTGCCACAACCTGTGCAACGGAATCGGCATTAATCGAAAGCGGCTCTTGCAATTTCTCGGTTTCTTCGGCTGACCAACGACTCGCCGAAGCCACCCGAACCCGGACGCACGCTTCATCAATCAAATCGCATGCCTTGTCTGGCAAGTGTCGCTCCGGCAAATAGATCATTGAGAGTCTGACGGCCGCATCCAACGCTTCATCAAGCAACCGGACGTGATGAAAGGTTTCGTAGCGCGAACGAGTTTGGCGTAAAATCTCCAGTGTCTCTTCTGCGGTAGGCTCTTCAATCATAATCGGCTGAAAGCGGCGTTCGAGTGCGGCATCTTTTTCAATGGTTGCCCGGAACTCGCTCAGGGTTGTTGCGCCAATGCATCGAACTTCGCCGCGCGCGAGAACCGGCTTGAAAATGCTCGCTGCATCAAGCGTGCCACCTTCGGCGCGCCCTGCGCCAACCAGTGTATGAATTTCATCAAAGAATAAAATCACATCGGCTTGCTTTGCCTCTTGAATCACTTGGTTAAGCCGCTCTTCCAAGTCACCGCGATACTTGGTACCAGCCACCAAACTTGCAATCGGCAGTTCGATGATGCGCTTGCCGCGCAAATGCTCGGGCACGGCGTTCTCCGCGATGCGTTGTGCCAATCCTTCAACAATCGCTGTCTTGCCCACCCCCGCTTCACCGATTAAGAGAGGGGTGTTCTTGTCGGCACGTGCCAAGACTTGGGCGATGCGCCGCATCTCGCGGCGACGACCAATGACCAGTTTGAGTTTGCCTTCGCGTGCCTGCTGGGTGAGATCGCGTCCCAATCGGTCGAGCAGGGATGTAGCATTGGGGGTGGCAACAGGGGCTGATTCGCCTTGCGCAAAAGCCAGCATCTCGCCTAAATTGATTCCCAGACCCTTTAGAAATTGTGCTGTCGTACTCCCCGGGACCTTGAGAAAACCGATGAGGAGATGACGTTCCGTAATCGCCGATGCTTTGGCAGACCTAGCTTCTGCAACCGCTAGTTCGATGATCTGTTGAACCCGCACGGTCAGCATCTCTGGCGTGATCTCCAAAGGACCTGTGCGCGGCGGTCCGCCGGGTTGGATAGCACGCCGAATCACATCACGCACCTGCTTGGGATTTAGTCCTAGATGTTGTAGTGCACGCGCGGTATAACCATTGACAACCTTGGTCAAACCAATGACCAAGTGTGGGGTTTGGATTTGCGAGTGTCCGGTACGTAAAGTCTCTTGCAGGGCAAAAGCCAAAACTTGCTGTGCATCCAAATCCAAAGTGATGGGCGAGGGTGACTCCTTGTCTGAGGGAGGCAAAGTGGCAACGGGAGTACCTCCCTCTGATCCAATCGCTTCACCGCGCAAAACAGCGAGCATTCGGCTTGGATCAAGACCTTGACACTGTAAACTCTGCAAAGCAATCCCATCTACCTTTTGGAGTAGACTCACAAGCAGATGATATTCGTCAATTTGGCGCACATCCTCACGGTGAATCTCGTCGGCGGCTGTTTCCAAAATACCTAGGGCGCGTTGAGAAAAACAAGACCGGATAAGCGTTGGCGGCTTTGCCGCGGGCGCCTCACGGCGAATATCGCGACGCAGATGGTCATGCACTTGAGCGGACGAATAACCCAAGTGTTGCAAAAGATCTTGCGTGCAACCGTTGGGAATGCGGGTGAGCATGATGAGGAGATGCGGCGTGCCAATGAAATCATAGCCCAATTCCTGCACCTCGGTGGTGAGATCTTCGAAAGCACTCACCAGGGGAGGACTAAGACGAGTGCGATCTAGTTCACCGTTTGAGCGAAAAATGGAATTGT
>JBBITT010000068.1:0-11903 GCA_037440625.1 Chloroflexota bacterium | reverse complement strand
AAAAAAACAAAATGAAACTCGGCGTTCTCTGCGCCTCTGCGGTGAGTAGTTACTTGTTTTCTCTGCGTTCTCGGCGTCTCGGCGGTAAAATGGAGATGTGAGTAATCACCAGTTTTTTTGCAGGTTGGCATTAAGCCGTTGGGCGTCAAGTTGACCCAAAAACCCAAAAATTCGATACGCCAAATGGCAAGGGATGTTGTATAATCGCCGTGGATTACAGGTGCATGGACAGCCATCCTGATATGGAGGAGCTTGCGGACGATGAAGACGCCACTTTGGATTCCCTCGTTGGAACGTCAACAAGATGCCAATTTGACACGCTTTATCGAAATCGTTAATCAACGATTTGGCACACACCTCGCCACCTATTCCGATGTGTATCATTGGTCGGTTACGCACATTCCCGCGTTTTGGGAAACGCTGTGGGATTTTGCGGCGATGCGTGCCTCGCAACCGTACGCCCAAGTGGTGGACGATTTGAACCGATTTCCCGGCGCGCGGTGGTTTATCGGTGCGCGCCTGAACTTTGCGGAGAATCTTTTGCGCTATCGCGACGACCATCTGGCGTTTGTGTTCAGAGGCGAGACCGTCAAATCGGCAACGATGACCTACCGCCAGTTGTACGCCACCGTGGCGCGCGTGGCGCAATCGCTGCGCCAGATCGGCGTGCAACCCGGCGATCGCGTGGTGGGCTATATGCCGAACTTGATCGAAACGGCTGTAGCCATGCTCGCGGCGACGAGTATCGGCGCGGTGTGGTCCTCCTGCGCGACTGATCTGGGCGCGTCAGCCGCCTTGGATCGCTTGGGTCAGGTTGAACCCAAAGTGCTGTTCACGGTGGACGGTTATTATCACAAAGGTCAACTCTTTGATACGCGCGCGAATGCGGCGGAATTGGCAAAGCAAATCCCTTCGCTGATTCAAACGATCGTCGTCCCCTATGCGACCGATGCGCCGGATATTGCGATGATTCCGCGCGCGGTGCGTTACGACGATTTCCTCGCCCGCAACGCAACCGAGATTCGTTTTGAGCAATTGTCTTTTGATCATCCCCTCTACATCATGTTCTCCTCGGGGACCACCGGCAAACCGAAATGTATGGTGCAGGGGTATGGTGTCCTCATCAATCATTTGAAAGAATTGCTTTTGCATACCGATTTGAAACGCGAGGACAAGATTCTGTACATCACCACGTGTAGTTGGATGATGTGGAATTGGCTTTTGAGTTCGCTCGCGGTGGGCGCCACGCTTGTGCTATACGATGGCAATCCCAATTATCCGGACTGGCGCGCCATGTGGCGCTTGATTCAGGCGGAACAGATTTCGATCTTTGGTTGCAGTGCCACCTATCTCAATTATCTCAAATCATTAGGCGCGGCGCCGGGCAGGGAATTCGATTTGTCTTCGCTCAAAGAAATATCGCAGACCGGCTCTGCGCTTTCGGCGGAAGGGTTTGAGTACGTTTACCGCGCGATCAAAAGTGATTTGCATTTCAATTCGATTTCGGGAGGCACAGACATTAACGGCTGTTTTGCGGCGGGGAATCCACTTAGCCCAGTCTATGCCGGTGAACTGCAAGGACCTGCCCTCGCGATGAAAATCAATGCGTTCAACGAAGCCGGACAACCGGTGCGCGATGAGCAAGGCGAATTGGTGTGCGAAGCGCCATCGCCATCCATGCCGCTCTATTTTTGGAATGACCCCGATGGACAGAAATATCGGAAGGCGTACTTTAACTATTATCCCAACCAAAATGTATGGCGGCATGGCGATTACATCGTGATTCACAGCGACACTGGCGGCATCACATTCTATGGTCGTTCCGATGCGGTGCTCAAGCCGGCGGGCGTACGCATCGGGACGGCGGAGATTTACAATATCGTGGAAAAGATTCCCGGCATTGCCGATAGTTTGGCGATTGGACAGAATTGGCAAGGGGATCAGCGAGTCATCTTGTTCGTCAAATTATCGAACGAGCAAGCGTTGACAGAGGAACTCAAGGCGACGATCAGGAAAGCATTGCGCGAAAAAGCCTCGCCGCGCCACGTGCCGGCATTGATCGTCCAAGTGCCGGATATTCCATACACTTTCAATATGAAAAAGGTCGAGAGCGCGGTAACGAATATTGTGAATGATCGTCCGGTGTCCAACCGCGATGCGTTGATGAACCCGGGGTGCTTGGAATTCTACGAACGCCTTCTGCCTGAGTTGCGCAAGGCATAGCCCGCGCGGTTCAAATCTTTTTCAATGGCGCGGAATGTTGTATACTGTTCCGCGTGCGAGAAAAACATTTGCTGGTTCTAGCGATTCTCACTGACATCGTGCTGGGCATCCTCTTGGTTAGTTTGATCGGGTTGCTCATTCACGAGACGTCTCCAGAAACCAACGGTTTGCCGACCGAGACGTCCCCCGAAACCGAAGTGCCAACCCCAACTGAAACCACGACACCAACGATGACGGCGACACCCATTCAAACCGTCACACCTACGTTCGCCTCATCCCCTACGATTACGCGCACGCGCACCCCCTCGCGCACGCCCACGGAGGAGCCAACCAAGCGACCGTACGTTTTCCCAACGCCGATCATCGTTCAGCCAACAGGGCGTCCTACGCCAACGCGGAGATAAAGCCCGCTCTTTTTGACATTCCAATGTTGCGTGATAGAATTGGATTGCAAGCATATTCCTCACCGAGGAGGGAGCATCAATGGAGATTCTCGCTCAAGGCAAAGGCGAACTGATTCAACCGCCCGATTTGGAAGCCTTCCGCGAATGGAATCGCACCCAAAAATCGCGCAAATTGATTGACAAGTTGATGACCGAGCAAGAAGCGGTCAGCCGATTTGTGTACGATGGGTGCTACATCGGCACGGAATTGTACGGCACGGTGCGTTGCCCCATGTCGCTCACCCGCGAAGTGATTCGCCAACACAAAAAAGATTTGCGCGTGTGCGGGCAGGGCGTCGCCGAACTCGATTTGTGGCTCGCCGCCGGGCTCGTCAAAAAACTTGACATCACCTACATCGGTTTGGAAGTGTACGGCACGTCGTACGCCTTGCGGCGCGCGGTCGAGTCGGGCCAAGTGGAGACGTGCGTCGAATGGTCGAATGGTGCAATCTCGTGGCGGATGAAAGCGGCGGCAATGGGCGTACCGTTCATCCCGGTGCGTTCGATGCTGGGATCGGACACGTTCAACTATAGTGCGGCAAAGGTCGTCAATGATCCATTCACCGGTTTGCCGGTCTGTCTGCTTCCCGCGCTCATCCTCGATGTGGGCCTCATCCACGTTCATCGCGCCGATCGGTTTGGAAATGCGCAGATTGAGGGCATTACCGGTTTTGCGTTCGAAATGGCGCGGGCAAGCAAACGCCTCATTATCAGCGCGGAAGAAATTGTCCCGACCGAAGAGATTCGCAAATATCCGGACCGCACGATCATTCCGTACTATTTGGTGGATGCGGTGGTGCACGCGCCATTCGGCTCGCATCCCGGCGAAATGGCGTATCTCTATGAACGCGATGATGCGGTGTACCGCGAATGGATCGAAGCGAGCAAAACGCCGGCCGGTGCGCAAGCGTATCTGGACAAGTATGTGTATGGGGTCAAGAATCATCACGAGTACTTGGAATTGATTGGCGCGGAACGGTTGAAGCAGTTGGTGGAACAGCGGGAAAGGCGGGAGACGTGATGCGTGTTGCGTGATGTACACGAATCACGTATCACGTTTTATGAATGGCCAACCAACCCAAACGGAGAAATCCAATGTCCTCACAATCCTATTCAAAGAGCGAACTCATGATCTGCGTCGCGGCGCGCTTGTTTCAAGATGGCACCACTGCGTTCATCGGCACGGGCATCCCTATGCTCGCGGCGATGCTGGCGATGAAAACGCACGCGCCCAATCTGGTCCCGGTTTTCGAGTTTGGCGGCACCGGCGCGATTTTGGAAAAATTACCACGCGCGGTCGGCGAAGCGCGCACGTTTCACAAAGCGATTATCGCATCCGGCATTTGCGATACGATGGAGACGGCGCAACGCGGCTTTATTGATTATGGTTTTCTGGGCGGCGCGCAAATTGATTGCTATGGCAACTTGAACAGCACCACGATTGGCGATCACGATCATCCCAAAGCGCGCTTGCCCGGCAGCGGCGGCGGCAACGATGTGGGCAGTCTGTGTTGGCGCACCGTGGCGATTATGCAACACGACAAACGCCGCTTTGTGCCCAACGTGGATTTCATCACGACGCCGGGTTACCTCAGTGGCGTGGGCGCGCGTGAACGTGCCGGCTTGCCGCGCGGAAGTGGTCCGGTCAATGTCGTCTCGACGCTCGCGTTGATGGACTATGACTCGGCATCGTTTCGAATGCGTTTGGTGGCAACACACCCCGGCGTTACCGTGGACGATGTGATTGCCAATACCGGGTTTGAGTTAATCATTCCCGATCGCGTGGGAACGAACGAACCCCCTAGCGCAGCCGAGTTGCGTTTGTTGCGGGAAGAGATTGATCCAGAGCGGTTATATATTTGAAGCAGAGACCGGCTATCATGCTTTTTGGGCGACGCTCGAAAAGCAGGGTTGGATGCCGGGCTTGCGCAAGGGAATTGGCTTGCTCAAGCAGGACGAATGACGCAAAGCGTAATCGAGCCGGAAGACCATTGAAAAAGTTCCCCCAGGCAATCGCTTGGGGGAATTTTGGTGAAGTGCCGAGATGTGTTTATATTTTTGATGTTCGCCGCACGCTGGGAAAAGTGTTGGGCGCTTATTTGACATTCAGCACAAAGTTGAATGTGCCGACTTGGATTCCGTTCACCTCACGGGTGGCGAGCACCAACTTGGGACTGAAAATCGCATCGGTGGCGTTCCCGGCTTCGTTGGGAAAATAGAGTTGCGTGGTGAGTGCCGGTTGATTGGGTGCTTGAACCTTGACATGAATGTGGCGGGTGCGGCCAGGATACAAACCCGGGATCACAGTTTCCATTGAATAACGTCCGGCCTCGTCCGTCAATTGATAGCCGCGCCATTTGTAGCCGGCGTTATCGTACACGCCCTTGTCATCCGCTTGCCAGAAATCCACGCGCGCCCGCGCAATCGGTTGGCAATCCAATGTGATCACATAACCGGTAATGATGAGGCGCGTGCCGGTGTTCCCGGGTTCGATCAACGTCGTGCGTTCGGGTGGATTTTGTTTATAATAGGGACCCTCGGTCATTGCCGGCGTTGCTTCGAGTGCGTTACACACCGGCGTGGGCGCAACGATTGGTGATTGCAATGCTTGGGTTGGTGTGGGAACGATTGTGGGTGGCACATTGGTTGTGTGCGGCGTGGCGACCGGCGTTGACACGGCGCACGCAGAGAACAGAATCGTTGCAAGCACGATTAGCCCTATGGTGGTCGTACGAGAATTCATCGGTAACCTCCTGCGGTTTGGCGTAGATTCTATTCGATTTCTTGGTCGAGTTCAAGCCCGCTCAGATTGAATTTGCGTTCGATGCCCATTTCGGCGATAATGGCGCCGATGGTGGACAATGATCTCTCCTTGGTTCAAGCCGCCCAGCGTGGCGACAAGCATGCCTTTGCGCAATTGGTCAAAAAGTACGAACAACGGGTGTACAATCTTGCGCGCAAAATGGTGCGCGATCCGCAAGATGCGGAAGATGTTTTGCAAGAAACATTTATCAGTGTCTATCGCCATCTCAACGATTTTCAAGGCGATGCGGCCTTTGCGACCTGGCTTTATCGCATTGCCACGAACGCGAGTCTAATGAAATTGCGGGCGCGCAAAGATTATGCCGTCTCGCTCGACGAGCCGATGGAAGCGGACGATGGCGAAAATATGATGCCGCGCGAGATTGTGGATTGGGGCATTACGCCAGAAGAGGCGTTGCTCAATAGCGAAGTGCGCGCCCAAATGGATGCGGCGGTGGAAGCATTGCCGGAAACGATGCGCGCGGTGTTTGTGCTGCGCGACATTGAAGGATTGTCAGTGCAGGAAACCGCCGAGGTGTTGGGAATTAGTGTGCCGAATGTGAAAACGCGTTTGCATCGCGCGCGGATGATGTTGCGGGAAAACCTGTCTGCCTATTTCAAAGCGCATCCCTTTCAAAAGGAGTCGGCGGTATGAGTCATCCGCGAACGCAAGTCTGTGCAGAGTTGGAAGCGCACCTGCCGGATTACATTGATGGGCAAGCCAAGGAATCCATTTGCCGCGCTATCGAAGAGCATTTAGCCTCATGCGATAATTGTCGCATTGTCATTGATACGATCAAAAAGACGATTTCGTTGTACCACGACGCTCCACCAGAGATGGTGCCTGACCAAGTGCACCAACGTTTGATCAAGGTCTTACATCTCCCCGATTTGTAGAAAGAAACCAGGTTTCTCCTCGAAGCCTGGTTTTTGCCTTGCCCGCCGTAACTACTCACCGCAGAGGCGCAGAGAACGCCGAGTTTCATTTTGTTTTTTTCTCCGCGCCCTCGGCGTCTCTGGGTAATTTGAGAAGGGCTGAGCAGTTACTGCCCGCCAAGGTATTTGACACTGCCGCGACGAAATGGTATCTTTATTTTACCATGACTCGACCGACCGCACGCGGATATTTTGGGGTGGTGCTCGCGGCATTGCTTTGGAGCACCATTGGTTTGTTTATGCGCACGCTCCACGATTGGTACAGTCTCCCCGCTTTGGTGCTGGCATTCTTGCGCGCCGGCGTTTCCTTCGTCATCATTTTCAGTCTGCTGATTCTGCTCCGCCGCGATTTACTTTTTCTCACGCGTACTTCGCTTGCGTGGTTGATGCTCTACGGCGTACTCGGTGTGGGCGCATTTTATTTTGTTTACACCCAAGCAATCATCCTCACCAACGTAACCACCGCTGTCGTACTACTCTATACCGCGCCGGCATTTGTGGCGTTGATGGCGTGGCGCGTCTGGGGCGAGCCGCTCACCACGCGCAAACTCATGGCGATTGGCTTGGCGTTTGCCGGCTGTGCGCTCGTGGCACGCGCCTACGATTTGACGCAACTGCGTTTGAACGGGGTAGGAATTTTGTTTGGCTTGGGCGCCGGGTTCACCTACGCGCTCTTTACGATGTTTAGCAAAGCCGGGATGAAGCAATTTTCCACGTGGACATTGACGACGTACGAATTATTATTTGGTGCCTTGTTCTTGCTGCCCTTTCAGAACGCGCACGATTTGGCAATCGTCATTCAACAACCCACGGCGTGGATATTCTTGTTGGGACTAGTCTTGGGTCCCACGTTGGGAGCGATTACGGCGTTCAATCTGGGTGTGCGCGAGGTGCCGGCGAGCAACGCCAGTGTGGTCGCAACCATCGAGCCGGTGATGGCGAGTCTCCTTGCGTTTGTGTTGTTAGGCGAACGGTTGGAAGTGTGGCAGATACTCGGCGGAGCGATGGTGATTGCCGGGGCCGTATGGCTGAGTGGACCATCTCAATGAGGTTTACGGACGCAACCCAAAGAGGAGCACAAGCGCGCCAATGAAGATGATGGTGTACTCAATCACCACAATCCGATTGAGCCGCTGCCAAAGATATTGTTGCGTGATGCCGGCGAACGCATAGAAAAAAATCAGCAAGAGTGCCCCGCCAATCAACCCGGTCAAGTTCCAATAATTCAGCGCCCACACACTTTCACCAATGACCAAGCCGATGGCTGTTGCATAAATCCACGTACGCACCAAATCGGCTTCGCTGCTGCGCAACAAGTCCAACGCGAGCAAACCGGCGGCCAAACCAATGAGCGGCGCGGAGTACAGACTGCGAATCTTGAGACTATAGATCGTTGCAAAAAGAATCAAGCCGATGAGATACGCCGCCAAGTTCAAACCCATCCGCGCCGCGCTGTACCACCGATCGCTCAAATCAATCGTGATATACTCGGCGATGATGACGGCAAGAAAAAAGATACCGGCGGCTAGGACCAGGATCAAACCATAAACACCGTACGCGCGCACATCGGCAAGCGAGAGCAGTAAGGTTGCCGTGATGACGATGAGCACCGGGAGAATCCACAAGGTAAAAATGTACCGCGTTTCGATGAGGTGAACACGCGGATGCGCGCGCACAATCGAATTGATGCCGGCGGCGGTGAGCGCGGCGAGCAAGAATGCAATGAGCCAGCTGCCCGCTGCGGTGAAACTAGCTTCCGAACCCAGCGCAGAGAATTCCACTTGTGCGCTCGGCAAATCGAGAAAGAGGGACAAGGTCAAGCCGATCAATACCAAACTGGTGAGTAAACTCAAACGATCCAAAGGCACAAATCGGCTGGGCACGGATGAAGATTGATCTAGCATAACTGCATCATAACCAGCGAAGGAGTTTTTGTCAAAATGGAAATGATTCTCGTGGCAGTGGCAGGCGGCTTGGCGGGCGGGGTGATCAACTGGCTGGCGGATGGGATGCTGGGCACTTCGCCGACCAGACTCACCTTGGTGTGGCGACCGTTCGCCGTGGTGGGGGTTACCGCGCTGGCGTTTGTCTTCTTGTGGACACGATTGGGTGCGACCGTGCAAACACTTTTTTTTGCGATCTATACCTTGGTTTTTCTGCACACACTCGTGACCGACTTGGAAGATCGCGCGGTCTTTCCGATCGTGCTCGTGCCTGCGACGCTGGTCGCTATCGCGGCCAGTTCTTTTTTGCCGATGGGCTTGACCCGTGCCTTGCTCGGTGGGGTTAGTGCGTTTGTCATCGTGTATGGCATCTATGCGTTTGCCGGCTTGTATGCGCGCCTGCGTAAATTGAATGTCCAAGGTGGCGCGTTTGGTCGTGGCGATGTGTACCTCGCAACGTTTATGGGGGTGGTCGTTGGCTTTCCCGCCGTTTTTCCGGCGATTGTGTACACGATTTTTCTGGCGGGCGCCGGCTTTGCGATCTTTCTCCTCTATCAATGGATCCAAACGCGAAAACTGTTGTTGAACGTGGCTTTGCCCTACGGACCCTTTTTTTGTCTGGTCGGCTGGGCGCTGATGGTGTTTCCTATTTAGAATTTCTGATCTCCGTTTTCCGTTTTGCAATTTCATGGTAAAATAGCCATGCGAAAATTTGTTCTTTGAGGAAATCTATGTCCACTGCGCCAGTTTACTGTGTCAACCATCCTAAAACCGAAACACTCTTGCGGTGCAACAAGTGTGGCAATCCGGTGTGTATCAAATGTGTGGTGCGTACCCCGGTGGGGTATCGGTGCAAAACATGTATGAATATCCAACAAGCCGGCTATTACAACGCAACCTCACTCGATTATGTGATCGTTGCTGTGGTGGGGCTGATAGCTTCGATGATCGGCGGCGCGATTGCCTTGTTGCTCGGCGGCTTTTGGTTCATCGCGATTTTTTATGGACCCCTCGCCGGCCGTGCGATTGCCGAAGTGATTCGCTGGGCAATTCAACGGCGGCGCGCCAAGTACATTTGGCTAGTTGCCTGCGCGACGGTCGTCCTTGGGGCGTTCCTGGTGGCGGGAGCGTTGCCGCTCCTCTTGGCGCTGCGGGCAGTCGGCACGCCCAATTTTATGCGCATTCTGGCTTCTGGCGGATTGCTGGGCGCGTTTTTCAATCTCGGTTTGTGGATTTATTTGGTGCTGGCGGTGAGTACGGTGTATGCACGATTGAAAAGTTGATTAGTTCGATAGTGCCATAGTGCGATAGTTTTGCAAACCGTTAGCGGAATTAACGAACTATCGCACTAATGCACTATTGCCCTTGGAGATATTATGCTGGCTGAAATAGACATCACCAACTTTGCAATCATTGATCATTTGCATTTGCAATTTCATCGCGGCTTGAACGTGATGACCGGCGAAACCGGCGCGGGCAAGTCTATCATCATTGATGCGGTCGGATCGTTGTTGGGCGGGCGCGCGCAAAGTGAATTTGTGCGCGCGGGGGCGGACAAGGCGCGCGTCGAAGGGACGTTCGTGCTGAACGAGGCCGCGCGCGCAAGCATCGTCCCGATTCTCGACGAAATCGGCATCGAACACGAGGACGAGAATCTCATCATCACGCGCGAGATCAGCCGCGAAGGGCGAAACGTTTGTCGAGTGAATGGGCGCACCGTGACGATGCACACGCTCCAACGCATCGGCGAATTTCTGGTGGACATTCACGGGCAGAGTGAGCATCTGTCGCTGTTGCGCGTGCGCGAACACATTGACTTTTTGGATCGCTATGGCAATTTGTGGGAGCCGCGCGCGCGCGTCGCCGAAAAAGTCAAGGCGTTGCGCGCGACGCGCAAAGAGATTCAAGGGTTGATGGTGGACGAGCGCGAAAAAGCGCGGCGCGTGGATCGTTTAACGTATGTGGTAGACGAGATTACCGAAGCCGATTTGCGCATCGGCGAAGAAGAAGCGTTGAAGCAAGAGCGCGAATTGTTGGGCAATGCCGAACTGCGCGCCAATCTTGCCGATCACGCGTACCGCGCGCTGTATGGCGAAAGCGAAGAGGACAAGGGCGCGATTGATTTGTTGAACGAAGCGCTGCAGGCGATCACCGGTTTGGAAAAGTACGATGCGTCGGTCAAGGCATTGCGCGAAGAAGCGGACAGCGCGCTTGCCCAAGCCGATGATCTGGCGCGTTCGTTGCGCGCGTACCGTGATAGCGTGGATCACAACCCGGAACGCCTTCAGCAAATTGACGAACGCCTCGATTTGATTTTCCGGCTCAAACGCAAGTACGGCGATACGATCGAAGAGATTCTCCAGTACGGCGAAAATGCGGCGGCGGAACTCGCCACGATCACCCGGAGCGAGGAACGGATCGAGGAGTTGCGGAAACAGGAAACGCAACTGCTCAAAGAAATCGGCACACTAGCAAGTGCACTCTCGCAAGCGCGGCGCGCTGCCGGCGAACGATTGTCGCGCGAAATCGAAATGCAACTCCAAGACCTGGGGATGGCGAAAGCCAAATTTGGGGTCGCGATCGAACAGGCGGATGATCCGGAGGGTGTTCCCATCAACGGTCGGCATGTGGCGGTGGACACGACCGGCATTGATAAGGTGGAATTTATGGTCTCGCCGAATCCGGGCGAGCCACTGAAACCACTTGCCAAGATTGCCTCGGGCGGGGAAACCTCGCGCTTGATGCTGGCGATGAAATCGGTGCTGGCGGTGGCAGATAACACGCCGACACTCATCTTCGACGAGATTGATCAAGGCATTGGTGGGCGCACGGGTGGCGTGGTGGGCAACAAGTTGTGGGCGCTCACGCCGAGCGCGCGGCGAACCGATAGTATCCCGCAACACCAAGTCATTTGCATCACGCACTTGCCGCAGATCGCCGCGTACGGCGACACGCATTTTAGGATTCACAAGGAAATCGTCGGCGAGCGGACGATCACGAAAATCGAAGAGTTGACGCACAAGCAACGCATCGAAGAGTTGGCGAATATGCTGGGCACGGCGACGGCAACGACGCGGCAGAATGCGGAAGAGTTGTTGGCGGAAGTGAAAAAGCAAAAGGCGGAAGGCGGAAAGCAGTAGGCAGAAAGCGGAAGGCAGGAGACGGGAAGCGGGAGGCAGGAGGCGGGAGGCAGGAAGCGGGAGACAGGAGGCAGAAAGCAGTAGGCAGGAGGCAGTATGCAGGGATTTCTGAAAGTGTATCAGTTGGCGTACAAGTTGGCGATGGAGATTTTCGAGGAATCGAAATCGTTTCCGAAGGAGGAACGATACTCGCTGACCGATCAGATTCGGCGCTCGTCGCGCAGCGTGGTCGCGAACATCGCCGAAGGGTATCGCAAGCGTCAGTATCCCGCGATGCTCGCCAGCAAGTTTGCCGATTCCGACGCGGAGGCGACCGAGACGCAAGTGTGGCTCGATTTTGCGCGCGATTGTGGCTATCTGAAACTCGAACGGCACACGCGGTTGATCGAAGGATATGAGCAGGTTGGCAAAATGCT
>JBBITT010000067.1:0-12359 GCA_037440625.1 Chloroflexota bacterium | reverse complement strand
AAATGGACCACGCGTAGGACAAATTTCAAATTTGTCCCACATTTTCAAGGGAGGAGTTGCTCATTCGCCGTTGGCGCACCAGCGGTCGAATGAAAATGGACCACGCGTAGGACAAATTTCAAATTTGTCCCACATTTTCAAGGGAGGAGTTGCTCATTCGCCGTTGGCGCACCAGCGGTCGAATGAAAATGGACCACGCGTAGGACAAATTTCAAATTTGTCCCACATTTTCAAGGGAGTGATCAATGAATCTACAACAACTCACTCAAATGTACGATTTTACCGGCAAGACCATCGTCATCACCGGCGGCGCCGGCATTCTGGGCGGCGAGATGGCATGCGCGCTCGTTGGTTGCAATGCCAACGTTGCCATTTTGGATCGCGATCCCAAACTTGCCGAACGATTCACTCATCGCATCCCCACCAGCGCGGGCCGCGCCAGCGTGATCTACACCGATGTGCTCAACAAAGAAGTGTTGCAACAAACCGCCGAGACCGTGCTCAAGGAATTTGGGCGCGTGGATGGCTTGATCAATGCGGCCGGCGGCAACAAGCCCCAAGCCACCACGAGCGCAGAACTCTCATTTTTCGATTTACCCAAAGACGCCTTGCAATTTGTTTTTGATTTGAATATCATTGGTACCATTCTGCCTTCGCAAATGTTCGGCAGGTTGATGGCACAACAAAGAGAAGGTGTCATCTTGAACATTTCTTCGATGAATGCCTTTCGACCGTTGACGCGCATCCCGGCATACTCGGCGGCCAAAGCCGGCGTGAGCAACTTTACGCAATGGCTTGCCGTGCATATGGCGATGGAGTACTCGCCCAACATTCGCGTCAATGCCATTGCGCCCGGCTTTTTCATCACCGATCAAAATCGTTTCTTGCTCACCGATGAAAAAACCGGCGAACTCACGGAACGCGGCAAAGCGATCATCGCCCACACGCCGATGGCGCGCTTTGGTGTCCCCGAAGATTTGCTGGGGGCAGTGTTATGGCTGTTATCGCCGGCATCGGCGTTTGTTTCCGGCGTCGTCATCCCGATTGATGGCGGATTCTCCGCCTACAGCGGCGTGTGAAAACGCCGGAGGACGAAAGCCTTTGTCTTTCGTCAGGAGAAACATATGATTTACAAAGAATCAACCACCACCACAATAACTGAATCTGAGGCACGGCAACTCATTGCTCAAGCCTTCGATACCATCGCGCTCGATGGCAAGCGCGTCTTGGTCATCCTTCCCGACGGCACGCGCACCGCACCTACGCCATTGATGTTCAAATTGCTCAATGAACAACTGGGCAAGCGCGTCACCCAACTCGATTACTTGATCGCGCTGGGTACGCATCAACCGATGTCGGAGGAGGCGATTTCACGCCTCGTCGGCGTTTCGGCACTTGAGCGTGCGCAAAAATATCCGCGCGTGCGCGTGTTCAATCACGCGTGGGATAAACCCGACGCGTTGACAACGATCGGCACAATTTCGCGCCGCGAACTTGATGTGCTTACAGGGGGTTTGCTTGCCCAAGATGTACCGGTGCGCCTGAACAAACTCGTGCTCGAATACGATCACCTCATCATCTGCGGTCCCGTCTTCCCGCACGAAGTGGTTGGCTTTTCCGGCGGCGCCAAATACTTGTTCCCCGGCATTGCTGGCGCCGAGATCATTGATTTCACCCATTGGCTCGCCGCGCTCGTGACCAATCGCAAAACGATTGGCGTCAAAGATACGCCGGTGCGCCGTGTTTTGCACCGCGCGGCAGAATTTGTCCCCAAACCGATCACGTGCATTTCCATCGTGATGCAAGGGCAGGCATTTCACGGGCTATACATCGGTACATACCAAGAAGCGTGGAGCGCGGCGGCGGATTTATCGGCACAACTCAACATCGTTTGGGTGGACAAGCCCTTCAAGCGCGTGCTCTCAATGCCCGCGCCGATGTACGATGAATTGTGGACCGCCGGCAAAGCGATGTACAAAACCGAACCGGCAATTGCGGACGGCGGCCAAGTGATCATCTATGCACCCAACCTCAAAGAGATTTCGGTGACGCACGGCAAGTTGATTGAGCAAGTGGGGTATCACGTTCTGGAATACTTTACCAAACAACCGGAGCGATTCAAGGATGTGCCGGGAACCATCAAAGCACACAGCACGCACGTCAAAGGTACCGGCTCGTACGATCTCAAAACCGGCATTGAAACGCCGCGCATCCAAGTAACCCTTGCCACCGGGATTCCCCAACAAGTTTGCCAACGCATCAATCAAGGGTACGCGGACTATCGTGAGATCAATCCGCAAGAGTGGGAAGGACGCGAGCGCGAGGGTATCTTGGTGGTGCATCACGCCGGCGAGATGTTGTATCGAGTCAAGTGAGGGGGAGACAAAGAGATGGCTAACAAAATCACCCTACCCGACGACCGCTACTTTGGACCCGACGCCAAACAAAAAGACATCGCCATGCAACTGTATGCGGGCGTCAAAGATTTGCCGCTCGTTTGTCCGCATGGACACGTGGATCCGCGCCTCTTTGCCGACCCCAATTATTCGTTTGGTTCGCCGGCAGATTTGTTCATCATCCCCGATCATTACGTTTTTCGGATGTTGTACTCGCAAGGAATTCCTTTGGAGCAACTCGGCATCCCACGCGCCGATGGCGGTGAGGTCGAACACGATCATCGCAAGATTTGGCAAACCTTTGCGGACAACTTTTATCTCTTTCGCGGGACGCCGACCGGCATCTGGCTCACGTACGAATTGAACATCGTCTTTGGGGTTACGCAAAAACTAACCAGCGCAACCGCGCAGACGATTTATGATCAGATCACCGAAAAACTGGCAACTCCCGCCTTTCGCCCGCGTCAAATGTTCGAGCGATTCAACATCGAGGTGCTGACGACCACCGATGCCGCAACGGATTCGCTCGATCATCACCAAACGATTCGCGCGGCCGGCTGGCACGGCAAAATCCTGCCCACCTTTCGGCCGGATGCTGTCGTCAATCTCGATGCCATCGGTTGGCGCAAGAACATTGACGCGTTGAGCGCGGTGAGTGGCATTGACGTTCACGATTATCGCAGTTTCATCCGCGCGCTCGAAGATCGTCGCACGTATTTCAAAGCGATGGGCGCCACCGCCACCGATCACGCCGCCCTCACTCCGCGCACTGAAGAGTTATCAGAAACCGAAGCGGATGCAATCTTCCAACGTGCGTTGCGAGGACAATCGGATGCAAACGACGCCGCGCGATTCACGGCGCATATGTTGATGGAGATGGCACGGATGAGTGTGGACGATGGACTGGTGATGCAATTGCATCCCAGCTCGTTCCGCAATCACAACGATTTAATTTTTGCGCGCTTTGGGTTGGACAAGGGGTGCGATATTCCGATCGCCACGGAGTACACACGCAATTTGCGTCCACTGCTGAACAAGTACGGCAACGATCCCCGATTCCATTTGATTCTATTCACGCTCGATGAAACAACCTTTGGACGCGAACTAGCACCACTCGCTGGGCATTATCCGGCGGTAAAGCTAGGACCACCGTGGTGGTTCTTTGATAGTCTGAACGGGATGGCACATTTCTTCGATCAAGTGATGGAGACCGCCGGCATTTACAACAC
Source organism: Chloroflexota bacterium (assembly GCA_037440625.1). Classification (GTDB taxonomy): domain Bacteria; phylum Chloroflexota; class Anaerolineae; order UBA4142; family UBA4142; genus DAOTXS01. The sequence continues at coordinate 8,734 of JBBITT010000067.1, read as the reverse complement.
TGCCGGGTTCAACGATGATACGCGCGCCTTCCCTTCGATCCCGGCACGGCACGATGTGTGGCGACGTGCGAGTTGCAATTGGCTGGCAGGCTTGGTGGTGCGCAGCATCGTTGATCTGAACGACGCCGAGGCAATGGCGCACGCGCTTGCGTACGATTTGGCAAAAAAGGCGTATAAATTGTAACCATTGCATCTCTTGGCAAATGGTGCTACAATATCGCCAGATGCGGTGAGGAACGCCAATCTTTTTCTCACAAGATGTTGAGAACCGAGGTTGGCGTTGCATTTTGCAAATCATCTCAAGGAGGAGACGATGGAACACAAACTACCTGAACTACCGTACGCCAAGGATGCTCTCGCGCCGTACATCTCGGCAGAAACGATGGAGTACCATTACGGCAAGCATCACGCCGCCTATGTGGCAAACCTCAACAAGTTGATTCCCGGCACCGAATTTGAAAATCTCGCACTCGAAGAGATTATCAAGCGCGCGACTGGCGGCATTTTCAACAACGCGGCGCAAGTGTGGAATCACACGTTTTATTGGCACTGCCTTGCCCCCAACGCTGGCGGCGAACCCATCGGCGCGCTCGCCGAAGCAATCAATCTAGCGTTCGGATCGTTTGCCGCGTTCAAGGAAAAATTCACCGCCACCGCAGTGGGGACGTTTGGCTCCGGCTGGGCGTGGCTGGTCAAGAATCCAGACGGCACACTCGCCATCGAAAGCACGAGCAATGCCGGCAATCCAATGACCGCCGGCAAACAACCGCTTCTCACGTGCGATGTGTGGGAGCACGCGTATTACATTGACTATCGCAATGCACGTCCCAAGTATGTCGAAGCATTTTGGAATTTGGTCGATTGGAAATTCGTCGCCGAGAATTTCAAATAATCCAAAAGGACTCGATGCTAAGCATCGAGTCCTTTTTTTAGATCACAAAATCGTCGCCGTTGAGAACGGGGGTTGGGATGCGGGGCAAGGCGATGCCACGCTCTTGCGCAATCACCCGTTCGAGCGCGTCCACCCGCGCCATCAACGAAATGACCGATGCGCCGATCATATCCGGCATCACGCCGTGATTAAGGTCAACCGCTGTCCGCTCTTCCTTGCGGCGCACAATTTGACCCGGCACCCCAACGACCACCGAATTTGGCGGCACCGATTTCACCACCACCGCATTCGCGCCAATCCGACTATTCGCGCCAATCGTGATCGCGCCCAAGATTTTTGCACCGGCGCCCACCACGACGTTATCTTCCAGTGTCGGATGCCGCTTGCCCTTGCTGAGCGATGTGCCCCCCAACGTTACGCCGTGATACAGCGTTACATTCGCACCGATCTCAGCCGTCTCACCGATCACCACGCCCATCCCGTGATCAATGAAAAAGCCGGGTCCGATTTTGGCGCCGGGATGAATCTCGATGCCGGTGATGCCCCGCGCGATTTGTGAAATCCAACGACCCAGCAACTTGAATCCGCGTACCCAAAACCAATGCGCCCAACGATACGCCCACAACGCATGCAAGCCGGGATAAAGCAGAGCCACCTCAAGCCAATTCCGCGCGGCGGGGTCGCGTTCCATCACCGATTGAATATCGCGGCGAATTGCGTCAAACATAAAACCACCTCGCTCGAAAACGTAAAATGGTTATTCTTTACGTGTACTTTTTAATCTGCCAGATTCGCAAACAACGCCGTGCTTAAATACCGTTCGCCAAACGATGGAATAATGACCACAATTAACTTGTTCGTGTTTTCGGGTCGGCGTGCGACTTGAAGTGCCGCCCACGTCGCCGCGCCGGACGAAATGCCAACGAGCAAGCCTTCCTCTCTCGCCATTCGCCGCGCCGTTTCAAACGCATCCTCATTCTTGACGCGAATGATCTCATCGTAAATCTTGGTGTTCAACACCTCGGGAACAAAACCCGCGCCAATGCCTTGAATGGGGTGCGAACCTTTTTGTCCGCCGGACAAGACCGGCGAGGCATCCGGTTCAACCGCAATCGCTTTGAAAGATGGCTTGCGCGCCTTGATGACTTCGCCTACGCCGGTGATCGTGCCGCCGGTGCCAACGCCAGCCACCAGAATATCCACCGTGCCATCGGTATCGCGCCAGATTTCTTCTGCCGTCGTCTTGCGGTGGATTTCCGGGTTGGCTGGATTCTTGAACTGTTGCGGCATAAAATATTTTTTTGGATTGGACGCCACCAACTCTTCGGCTTTTCTAATCGCGCCGGCCATCCCTTCGCTGCCCGGGGTCAGGATCACTTCTGCGCCGTACGCACGCAACAACATTCGGCGCTCTTTGCTCACCGTTTCTGGCATCGTCATAATGGATTGGTAGCCGCGCGCGGCGCACACCATCGCCAAACCAATGCCGGTGTTGCCGCTGGTTGGTTCGACAATCACCGTATCCGCGTTGAGCAAGCCGGCTTGTTCGGCTGCCTCAATCATCGAAAAGCCGATGCGGTCTTTGACGCTATGCGCCGGGTTGAAAAATTCCAACTTGGCAACCACTTGCGCCACAGCCCCTTGCGTGATACGATTCAACCGCACCAACGGGGTATTGCCAATCAGTTCAGTAACATCCTTGGCGATTTTCATCTTGATCCTTTCTGTTCAAAAAGATTTAGAAAAACAAAAAACCTAGGGGCAAACCCTAGGCTCATTTCTTCTGCTATCTCGAGTCTAGTGCGCCCCATCTTGGATTGACTCGCGGGAGCACTGGACACCATCGGCAAAGACAAAATGCCTACGCGGTCAAGTCTCCCGCCTAGGACAGGCGCAACAAAACTCGGCTTGAAAAAAACGGGCAATGATCATCATCGTTATCTATTTTACGCACCGTTGTACCGTTGTCAATAGCAAACGGCACTGCGAGCAAATTTTTATCACTATTCTAACAATTATCGCCGCACAACCAAAATTGACAGTTTGCAATCGAGTAGCGTATAATGGCCTCAAGAGACAGGGGCGATGGAGACGCCGGTTATTCCGCATCGTCTGGAAATCATTCACGCACACAAGGCCCACGGCGGTTGGGTTGCCGCCGTATTGCCAATCCATTACCCGCGCGCCCTCTTCCGCGCGTTTGACATTCTGCCCGTCGAAGTCTGGGGACCCCCGCGGATTGACCCCACCCTAGGGTCTGCCCATCTCCAACCTTACGTTTGTTCGATTGTGCGTAACGCACTTGCGTACCTCCTCGATGGCAGACTGAACGTTGCGGATTTCATCGTCGTTCCACACACCTGCGATTCTTTGCAAGGGTTTGCCAGCATCTTGATTGATTTCGTCAAACCCACGCAACCCGTCTTGCCGATTTATCTTCCACGCGGTAAACGGTTAAGCGACCTAATCTTTTTGACCGACGAATTCAAAGCCCTGTACCGCACCCTTGCCGAGCTCACCCATCGCGAACCCAGCCCAGCCGATTTGATGGCGGCGATCGAACGCGAAGAGCAAGCCGATGATTTGCTCGCGCAACTGCATCACGGTCGAAGAAATCTCGCGTTATCCCAAACAGATTTGTATCGCTTGATTCGGTCGCGCGAGTATTTGCCGGCAGAAACCTTTGTCGAGATCGCTGGCGCGGTAGTTCAATCGGCGCGTTCGCTTCCCCCGCCGAACGACATTCCCATCATGCTTTCCGGGATCGTCCCTGAACCGCTAACGCTGTTCGACGCGTTGACCCAGCTGAACGCGTACGTTGCCGCCGATGATTTTGCCGCTTGCGGGCGGCGTTTGTACGAGCGCGGCTCCCGAGCCGATCCATTTGAACGAATGGCAGAGCGCATCCTGCTCGCTCCACCCGATTCCACCCGCGGCAGTTCGATGCAAGATCGCCTCGACCATCTGACAACGCTGGCACAAACCACCGGCGCGCGCGGCATCGTCTTTTATGATGTAAAATTTTGCGAGCCCGAGTTGTTCTATCTACCGGTGTTGCGCGAAGGATTGCAACGCGCCAACCTTCCCTCCGTCGTCATCGAATTTGATTTGAACGATGGTTTAACGCAACAAACGCAAACCCGCTTGGAAGCGTTTATCGAAATGATTGGCGGGACACAATGACCTATCAACGAACACCAACGCAAGACACCTTGCGCTATCAATGGAACGTCAACGTGATAGGCAAGCCGGCACTGCGCCTCAATCGCTGGCTGGCGCAGTTGCGCCAACCCAAGCCCTCGCCTTATCTCGCGCCTCCGCTCAACATCACACCTCGCACCAAAGAATTGATCGCGCGCCACTATCTTGAAGGACGCTATGCCAATCTTCATCGCAAGGTCGCGTGGGTCACCTCTGGCGCACCCGCAGAAATTCTCAAAGCCCTCAATTTCTACGTCTTGTATCCGGAAAATCATGCCGCACTCTGCGGGGCGGCGCGCACCGTGGTGGACATCGCCACCGAAGCGGAGAATGCTGGCTATTCACGCGATCTGTGCTCGTACGCGCGCACCGATATTGGCGCGCTGCTGTCCGGCAAAACACCGGTCGGCAAACTGCCCAAGCCGGATTTGCTGATGGCATGCACCAACATTTGTCAAACCGTCTTGTTTTGGTATCAAGCCGTTGCGCATCATTTCCGCATTCCACTCATCTTGATTGATACGCCTTTTGTGTACACCACCGCCTCGGACCAAGCCATCAACTATGTGTGGCGACAATTGGATGCAGCGGTGCCCATCGCCGAACGCGTGGCAGGCGATTTCCTGAGTTCACGTAAACTCGAGCAAGTAACCCGGCTTAGCAAGTTGGCGGCCGAATTATGGATGCAAATCATCGAACGGGGCAAGCATCGTCCCGCACCGATTTCCGTTTTCGATCAGTTCATCCATATGGCGCCCATCGTCGAGATGCGCGGCGAAGCATACACCGTAGATTTCTACGCCGCGCTGCTCAAAGAAGTTGAGCAGCGGATCGCCAAAGGGATTAGTGCGGTGAAGCAAGAACGCAAACGATTGTTGTGGGATAACCTGCCCATCTGGTATCGCTTGCGATTCATCGCCGAAAAACTCGGGGCGCACGGCGTCGCGCTCGTCGTCTCAACGTACACGAATGCCTGGGCAGAACTCGCGCCGATGTTCGATCCCAAAAATCCCATGGCTTCCGGCGCGCGCACGTACCTACACGCGATCCTCAATCGCGGCACGGGTTACAAACTGGCAATGATGCAAAAGATGATTGCCGATTATCAACTGGACGGCGCGATCTTGCACAGCGACCGCTCTTGCAAGCCATACTCGATTGGACAGATGGATCAACGCGATCGTTTACTGCGTGAGAGCGGTGTGCCGGCATTATTGCTGGAAGCGGATCACGGCGACCCGCGCGCGTTTGCGGAAGAACAAGTGGCGAATCGTTTGGAGGCGTTTGTGGAAATGCTGGGGGAATAGGAGTTCTAGTGAGCAAGATCGAAGCATTAGGAATTGATGTGGGCTCAACCACCGTCAAACTCGTTGGCGTGGATGCGCAAGGCAATCTCGCCTGGTCGCATATTGAGCCAGCCGAACCGCGCATCGAAGATCAAGTAACACAATTTCTGGATCGCGCCCGCGCAGAAAATAACCTTGACGAGAGTGTACCGCTGGTGGCAACCGGCTATGGTCGCGGATTGGTCATGCAAGCCACGCGCAAGGTGACGGAGATTACGTGCCACGCGCGCGGCATCTATCGCGAACTGGGACACGGCGGCACGTTGGTGGACATTGGCGGACAAGATAGCAAGGTCATTGCAATTACCTCCAAAGGCGATGTGATTGACTTTGCGATGAATGACAAATGCGCCGCTGGCACCGGGCGATTTCTGGAACACGCGGCGCAACGTATGCGGGTCCCACTCGAACAAATCGGTCCCGTCGCGCTTTCCACCACCGCCGAAGTGGTGATTTCGAGTACGTGTACCGTGTTCGCCGAATCCGAAGTGATTTCGCTGATCGCGCATGGCGCCTCGCCGGAATCCATTTTGCGCGGCTTGCATCGTTCGCTCATCAAACGCATCGTCGCCATGATTCGCACGGTGGGACTCGTTTCGCCGTTGATGTTGTCTGGGGGTGTAGCACAAAACAAAGCGATTCGCAAAATGCTGGAAGAGGAAACGCAAACGCCGGTGATGTTGCCCAAGCATCCCCAATTGATGGGCGCGTATGGCGCGGCATTGATGGGGCTAAAGCAAGACCTGTCAGGTTTCTGAAAACCTGACAGGTCTTTTTGATTCAACCGCCGCCCACCGGCGGAAACAACTCGACGGTATCGCCGTCATTCACCATCACATCATCCATCGAAAAGAATGGCGTGCGATTGAGGGTGCCAACTGCGATTTCCGCCATCGGCACGCCGAGTTTTTCCAACACGTTGACCAACCGGGTGGGTTGAGCAAGCCGCACCTCTACCCAAGATTTTTTTTGCACGTACCAACTCAAATGTCCACCAAGATGAAGACGCATTGCAAATCCGTTTGTAATCAGCGACGGAGCGAAGCAGAGTCGCGTACCATATCACCATCTACACCCCAATCACATCCGCTACCCACTCTATTTCCAGTTCGCGCAATTTCTCGCGCGTCGGCGCGCCCGTCGCCGGATTCCATCCTTTTAATTTGAACACCTCGGTCAACATTTGTTCAAACTCCGATTTGGGAATCGCCACGCCTTGCAGTGCGCCGTTCTCCAGGGGTTGATACAATCGTTCCGGCAAATAATCGTCCGCACGCGAAAATCCCTCGCGGATGTTAAACGCGCGCGCCAGATTCGTCGCCCGTTCGCCGATTTTCAATAGGTCTTGCGCGGTTATGTCCCAACCCGTTGCCGCGCGAATAGCATTCACAACTTCATCCACCTGAATAAACGAACGCGGCGCAGGTCCAAAGAAACACAAGCCGGTAACCTTCTCCATGCTGTTCCAATTTTCGATGAGGAAATAGTTGCGCGCTTTGCGCGGCGAAAGTTCGCGGGGTGGCACCGCTTCAATGCCGAGCACCACCGCACTCTTGAACCCCACCGATTCCGGATTCGCAATCATCGGATCGTGAATCGAAACGAGATGATCGGCGCCCGCATCATTGATCGCGTAACCGATGCCTACCCCAACCTTTCCGCGCGGATCGTGCATCGGCAATTCTTGCCCTTTGACGTGCATCGCAAAAAATTTTGCGTCGCCGCCGATAACCTCTGCCGCGCGTTGCACCCCTTCCGCCAACAAATCGCCAATCCCCCGCCGCTTGGCAATCCACTCGACCATCTTGAGCATTGCTGGCGCGTTACCAAAGCGCAAAGGAATGCCTTCCGTCTCCTTCAACCCAATCAACCCGTGCTCAAAACATTCCATCGCAAACGCCACCACCGAACTCGTCGAAATCGTATCGAGACCAAAGCGATTGCACAACTCGTTCGCTTTGGCAATCGCTTGCAAGTCGCCAATCCCACAGTTGGGTCCAAAGCCATCGAGCGTTTCGTACTCGGGTCCGCCGTACGCCTCGCTCACCTGGTAACGATCATCTACCTTGACCTCGCGCTTGCATCGCACCGCGCAGGCGTAACAACTGCGGCGTGCCGTCAAAAGTTTCGACGCGTACTCTGACCATTTGACTAGATCAACATTCTCGAACGCGCCTTGATGAAAATTGCGGGTGGGCAAAATGCCGGCGGCGTTCAAGCCCTCCACTAAACCGGGCGTGCCTTTGTCCTGCAAATCCCACGCTTGGGGATGCTCCTTGACCCGCTTGGCGAGTGCGCGTCCGAGTTCGGCGATGGGTTGCGGATCGTGCGCGAGATCAAGATATTTCGAGTTGCCGCGCACCGCAATCGCGCGTAGATTTTTTGAACCCATCACCGCGCCCATGCCATTGCGACCGTTAAAGTGCCGCAGATCGTTAGTGATGGAAGCATAGCGCACCAAATTTTCGCCGGCGATGCCAATCTGCAAAACGCGAATCAATTTGTCATTGTGCGTTTCGCGGATTTTGTTTTGCACAAATTCCGGCTCTTGGCCCCACAAATCGCGCGCATCACGAATTTCGACGTGATCGTTGTGAATCCAGAGATAAACGGGCTGCTCGGCCCATCCTTTGACGATGATCGCTTCCCAGCCCGCCATCTTGAGTTCGGGTCCCCAAAAACCGCCCGCTTCGGATTCGCCAAACCCACGCGAGAGCGGCGATTTGGCAATCACGTTGTACCGGGTGGCGGTCGAGAACGGCGCACCGGTGAGCAAGCCATTTGCAAAAATCAAAATATTTTCTGGGCTGAAGGCATCCACCCCTTTGGGCAACTCGCGCAAGAGATAGTATGCCGCCAGTGCTTTGCCGCCCGGATACAAACGATAGAATGCTTCATCAATTTGTTCGGTCGAGATGGTTTGGCGCGTCAAATCTACGCGCAGAATTTTACCGGTAGTACCGTTCATGAGACCTCCCTTGAAAATAGCCATAGAGCACACAGAGGGCATAGAGAAAAAATCTCTGTGCGCGAAGCGTCTATGCACTCTATGGCAGAATTTTCATCCGACCGCTGGTGCGCCAACGGCAAATGAACAACTCCCTTGAAAATGTGGGACAAATTTGAAATTTGTCCTACGCGTGGTCCATTTTCATTCGACCGCTGGTGCGCCAACGGCGAATGAACAACTCCACTATAAAGTCAGACGGCAAAAGTATGAAAAATCCGCTTTTTCATACTTCTGCCTTCCTATGTCATACTTTAACTTTCGCCCCACTCGGTATGGAAATCGCCC
>JBBITT010000066.1:0-12398 GCA_037440625.1 Chloroflexota bacterium | reverse complement strand
CCGTTCCACGGTCCCGGCTCTTCTTGCTTGAGTGTGGTTACGGCTGCCGCAAAGCGACAGGCTTCTGCCGGTGATGCGCTCAAGCGTTTGCCCAAGTACGCTGCAAAACACGTATCGCCGCGTCCGGTGCGCCCAGCCAGCGAGCGTGGGGTAAACGGCGCCGTGAAAATCTCGCCATCGGCAAAGACGGTAACGCCGGACGATTGCGTGAGTACGATTTCTTGGGGTCCATAGTTGCGCAATTTCCTCGCGGCGATTTTCAAATCCGTTTCTCCGGTCAACAGTTCTGCTTCCGCACGATCCACCTTCAAATATGTTACGCCCTTTAATCCTTCCGCCATTTGCTCCCACTGCCGAAACACCAACGCATTGCCCTCACGCACACGCACAAAACCTTGAATGTCCAACGCCACCGGTGCACGCGCGGCAAGCCATTTGAGCAAAGCCAAATCTACTTCGCCGGCAATGATGGGTGCAATAACGTTGAGACGTGCGCGCACATCTGGCATTTCGGCGATTTGAATCGTACCCGCAAAACCCAACGGTTTGCAAATGCGCCGCTCCATATCGTTCGATTGGTACGTGTTTTCGATGCCGGAAGTTTCCGGCGCGGGCGTCGCAAACACAGCAATCCCAGCTTGCTTCATCTCATCGAGCCGGAAAAAATCGCTGGGATGAAGCCGTGTAACGACTGCCACGCGCAAACCCATCCAACGCGCGACCATCCCACCAAAATACACGCCACCTCCGGATTCGATCTTGGCAACGCCATCCACCACATTGCGATCTTTGGCCAAGTGGCCCACCATCAAAAAATCGAATTCGTTGTCAAGTAACATTAGCCCACCACTTGGCGCAAAACATCTGGTTTGTTCGTCATAATCGCGTCCACCCCCAGAGTACACAATCGCTTCATCTCGGCTGGGTCGTCCGTTGTCCACGTATTGATCTTGAGACCCTTGCCCTTTGCCCATGCCACGAACTGGGCGTCAATCATCGAACAATGCGGATGCATGGCGGTCGCGCGCGCTAGCGGACGTAGCCAAGCCCGCCGCAAATAAAGCGGCAAGTTTGGGGCATAAAGTAATCCGCGCGGCAACCGCGGTTCCAACGCAAACATTCGTTGCAAGGCAAATGGATTGAACGATGAAATGATCACATTGTCGAATGTGCCCGTGTCTTGAATTACCGCGAGTGTCGCCGCTTCGATACCATCGGTTTTGAGCGTTGTGCTTTTCAATTCGATGTTGACAATGCCGCGCTTGCCAACCGCGCGCAACACCTCAGCAAGCGTTGGAATCTTCTCGCCACGATACTTTTCAAACGTGTAACTCGCATCAAGTTGTTTGATTCGTTCGAGCGTCATTTCTTTGACTGCGCCCTCTCCATTCGTTGTACGATCAACGGTGTCATCGTGGATGACAACCGGGACGCCATCCTTCGTCAGCGTAACATCCAATTCGATTCCATCCGCGCCCATTTCAAGCGCCAGATTGAACGCGGCGAGTGTGTTTTCCGGCGCGTACGCGCTTGCACCACGATGAGCAAGAACAAGAGGTTTCATAATCATCTGACTCCGCAAGAGATTTTGTGTTCATAACTTATTCAACGATCACCTCTGCCAAATTGCCAACTGCCTCTTCCACGCTATTCCTTCCGCTCGTCCAAGGCGGTGCAACCACAAACGGCGAAATCAAACACGCCATTCGTTTTACGATTGATGGAACAAACAACACATACATCTGGCACGCACGCCATCGCACCAATTATCATTACAGTGCCAGCAAGCCGCCCATGGGACAGCGCTTTCGCTTAAAAGCCACTTTCGATATTTCGACGTTCTCTCCGCCGGTTCAAGTGATCTTGACCGCCTTCAAACGTTATGGCATTATAGTTGCCGATAACGGCAGCAATTGGTACATCGGCAGCGCTCCCGACCCCCGTTGGAACGATGATCTGCTCGTTTCGGAATTTCGACGCGTGCGCGGCTCGGATTTTGAAGCCGTGAATGTTTCCGGTTTAATGCTTGATCCCAACACCGGGCAAACCCGGTAAAAGACAAGCGGATTGATCCAAAAACCAAAACTCTTCACGCTTGGCTCACCGCCGGTTTGCTGAAAGCAAACATGGCAAACCCCAAGAATCGAATGATTCCGCTGACGATGAGCGCGCCGCCAATTCCAATCTGATCGGCAAGAAAAGTTCCCACCAAGGGCGATGCCACCGTCGAGATATATTGCAAACTCTGCGCGAGCGCGACAAACGTGGCGCTGTACTCGGCGGGGAACGTGCGCATCAATTCATCGAAGAAAACCAAATCCAAGCCGGCTTGAAAAATCCCGGCGAGCAGCGCATAGAACGCTATCCATTCGACTTGATGAGTGAGGGCGGTCAGGATAGGATACCCACTTAACCCCAACGTTGTCCAAAACAATACAAAACGATTGCCCCGCACTTTGGATTGACGGGTCCACCACACGTACCCCAGCAACATCACCCCGGTCTGCGCCGTGTTGATGATGCCAATCCATGAATTTGAGGCGTTCACTTCGCGGACATAGTACAACGGAAAAAGTGGGACACCCAAAGTTGCCCCGGAGAAAAAGACAAAGCGTTTTGCCATAAACGATGTGAATGCCGATTGGCTTTGAATCAGGGTTAGAAAATTTCTCAAACGCGCCCGCCACGATTCGCCTGTTACGCGAGGTGAGGGCTCGGCGTCCGGCAATTCGATATGGCTCGAAAAATAGAAACTCACCAATCCAGCCAACGACAATCCAATAAAGACAAGTTGGTAATTCAACGGAAATTGGATGCGATCCAATATTTGCCCAGCAATTGCCACGGTGATTGCCATCGCCAAGCCCAGCGTAGACCATCGCCGGCTCATCAAATCGTACCGATATTGGGGACCTGCCACCGCATTCATCACGACCGAAAACGCGACATTGACCACAATCTGGGGTAACGTTGCCAGAGCCCAGATCAGCAAAACAATCGGCACAACATATTCTTGCGCGACGAAAAACGGAATGATGCCCGTGGCGGCATAACATGAAATTACAGCAAGGCGTGCCGCGCTAAACCAGGGCACCACCTGTTTTTGCATCTGCAAGAATCGCCCAATAACGATCGCCAGAAACAAACCGGTGATCGCCGGCATCGAAGTGAGCAAACCCACTTGGAGATTGGTCGCCCCCAGACGCGCGAGAAAAACCGGCAAATACGGTGACGCCGCACTCGCAATGCCAATCGCAATGCCGTCAATTTGCACATTGCGAAAGTTTCGCTTTTGGGTTGGCGTGAGGCCGGCGGGGGTGGGTGCAAGGTCAATGAATTTCACGCAATTTCTCCGCAGAAGGGGAATGGGTTAGGGATTGGGACCGGTCATCACCGGCAAATTATTATCGCGACTCCAATCGCTCCATGATCCTTCGTATAATAAAACATTTTCAAAGCCAGCCAGGGTCAGCGCAAAAATCGTTTGACAGGCATTGACGCCACTACCGCAGTACGTCACAATTGTATCGCGGGAGTGTGCGCCCAATTTTTCAAAACGTGCGCGGATTTCCTCGGGCGAGAGAAAACGCAAATCGGTCTCGCTACGCAGGTTGCCGGCAATCGGCGCATTCTTGGCGCCGGGAATGTGCCCGGCTTTGGGATCAAGCGGCTCGATCTCACCGCGATAGCGTTCGCCTACACGAACATCAAAAATATGTACGTGTGGATCGCGCCGCAAAGCATCCACCGTGAGTTTACCAACAACCCTATGTTGGCGCGGCGGCTGCGCAACAAAATTCTTGCGCGGTACACTTGGCTCAATAGTTTCCAAAGGACGCCCTTCGGCGATCCATGGCGCAATACCGCCATCCAACAACGAAACCTGGTCATGCCCAAAATATAAAAGTAACCACCACAAGCGCGCACAACTAGCACCGCCACGATCATCGTACGCGACAACATGGGTGTGGGCATCAATCCCGATATTCGACATGGCTTCAGCAAAGACCTGCGCGTCAGGAATGGGATGACGTCCAGGTCCACTAACACCATGCTTTGCTAACGCCGTTTCAAGGTCAACAAACACGGCGCCGGGAATGTGGCCGCGCCTATACTCACTCTGTCCGGTTTTGTCTTTGTCGAACAAATACCAACGCACGTCCACAATCCGCAAATCTGGATCGTTCAAATGCGAGGCAAGCCAATCCGTGCTAACGAGCATCTCCATCTCATTCTCCTTGAAAACAACTCACGAATGACGAGCACTCGATCATTATACGCAAAAATCGCCGGACAACACATTTGCCGCCGGCGACTAGACCGCGTGCACGAAGAGACTACCAGCCGACAAATTGTTGGATCAACAAGGCGATCCCCAGCGCGATGAGAGCCAGGGGCCACCACTGTGCCCAAGCCGCACCGCCGTATGGAATGGTGCCAAGAGCAATCAATACCAGCCCGCCAACGATCAACCCCAACACGCCGCGCCGATACTCCGGCATCACCAGCCGTACGAGGGCTTGCAAAATGAGCAAACCACCCAAGCCGATCAAGAACGCGCCCCACATGTTCGCCCACGTTACGCCGAACATTCCATTTTGCGTGATAAAGAAAATCACGCCGAGCAAGATCAGGATCATTCCCCCCATTGCGCGCGCCACCGGATCGCGATGACGCCACGCACGCCATTCGTGCCTTGACGGATCAGGTTGCCGATCGCTCATTTTTTCTCCTCCTCTCGATGAGCTTGCCTCAACCATCATACCACACTTTGCTCGTTAAAAGCAAAATCGTCCCGGCGATACCGGGACGATTTTGTGTAAAGTTATTTTTTACTCGAACTACTACTGCTACTCTTGGCATCGTCGCTACTCTTACTTGAACTGGAACTCGAGCGCGAACTTTCGCTGGAACTTGATTTGGAACTCGAGCGCGAACTCGATTCTGAACTCTCACTAGAACTCGAGCGCGAACTCGATTCTGAACTCTCACTAGAACTCGACCTAGAACTTGATTCTGAACTCGCGCTCGAACTAGTACGAGAAGTTGCGCTTGAACTTGCTGGCGAACTTGAACTCACGCTTGTGCTGGTGCTTGAACTAGAACTGGATGCTTGCGAAGAACTCGCACTCTCAATCACGCGAATTTCTTTCGCCTGGATTTCATTCGCACGCTTGACCGCCTCAACGATGATACGCGCACCAACCTGCAATTGTCCTTTGATTTCGGTTTGGGCATTCAAATAAATCGTGATGCCACTGACCACAATCATATTGTTGGACACACTTTGCACCACGCCGCCAATTTCGATTTCGGTGGCTTGAGGGGTTTGGGTGATTGTGATTGTCGGTTCGGGTGTGGGTGCGATAATCGCAGGTCTATCCGGCACATTGCGCGAATCCACCGGTCCCCCCAATGCCGCGCTCAGCGCCGTGAAAAATGCAATGATGGCTTGAAGCAACTTGTCCATTCGTTCTCCTCGCCTTGACTATACCAGATACCCCGCGCATCGGGTTAAGTTGCACTTAAGTCAACTTTAAATCTATCTTAAATCGGCAGCGCCACCACAAACGTCGAGCCGTGCCCAATCTGACTCTCTGCCCAAACGTATCCGTGATGCGCATCCACAATACTCTTCACGATGGCAAGCCCCAAGCCGGTTCCGCTGGTGGATGATTCGGCTGAATCGCGCGACCGCGATTTATCGCCGCGATAGAATCGCTCAAAGATGTGCGGCAAGTCTGCGGGTGAAATGCCGGCTCCCGAATCGCGCACGGATACCATCGCCCAATCGCCAGCCGGCAGCCGTGGCGTGGCATGCCATAATGTGGATCGCTCGATACGAATTACGATGCGTCCGCCGGTTGGCGTGAACTTGATCGCGTTGCTCAGCAGGTTGATGACCACTTGGCGAATCTGATCACGATCTGCCATCACTTGAAGATTTGCCGCAACCTCTATGCCAAGTTGAACGCCGGCTTCGTTTGCCGTTGGGGCAAAATCTTCGGCCACATCACGCACAATCGTATCCAACACCACAGGGAGACGATGCGGCATAACCAACCCGCTTTCCAAACGCGATAAATCCAGCAATTGTCCCACCAAGCGCGACAACCGATCCGTCTCACTCACAATATCGTTGAGAAAGCGCCCGGCAACTTGGGGATCGTTTTGGGCACCTTCTGCCAGCGCTTCGGCACGCAAGCGAATGGTGGTGAGCGGCGTGCGCAATTCGTGCGCGGCATTGGCGATGAACGCACGTTGGTTTTCCATCAACCGCTCGATCTGTTCTGCCATAAAGTTAAAACCATTCGCCAAGCGTTGCAACTCGTCGGGACCTGTCACGTGAATCCGTTGCTTCAAATCACCCTTAGCGAACGCTGTCGCTGCTCGGGTGAGGTGGGTCAATGGATCGCTTAGCGCGCGTGCAAACAAGAAACTCACAACGAGGGTAACCGCACCTGCCAAAATCATTGCCGCAAGGATGCGTAACCAAAATCGCTGACTCGCCTCTCGCACGAGGCGCATGGGCAATTCGAGCCGGACAAAGCCCACCCGTTGACGATTGTAATTGACCGGCGCGGCCGTGAACAACACATCGTCTTTGTCATCCGGATCAAACCGAATGGCATTGCCTACGCCGGTGGCTAGCGCGGCAACGATTTCTTGATTGGTCGAATCGTCGTGATCCACTTCGTTGGGATGTTCGGTATCCACCAAAACCAATCCATTGGCGTCAAGAATCGTGGCGGGTTGACTGATTTGCTGGGACAATGCTTCTACTTGAACACGCAACGTTTCGCGATTGATGCGGCTCTCTTGAAACGCGCCCAGCCATTCGCTCATTACGCCTGCCGCCAGAATCGCGCGCCCTTCTTGATCGCGTCGCGTTTCGGCAAAGCGACTCGCGTCCAGCGATGCCCCCACTCGCCACGCGAGCAAACCCAGACTGCTCGCGATTAAAACGAGGTAGGTCAACATCAAGCCGGTGCGCAAACTCTTGAAAGGAAATCGCCATTTCATTTTGCGACCTCCTCGGAGGTCGCAAAACGATAACCGACCCCGCGCACCGTTTGAATGTACTGTGGCGCGCTCGGATTTTTTTCGATTTTTTCGCGCAGCCAACGAATGTGAACATCCAAGGTGCGCGTGTCGCCCATCCAATCCGTCTGCCACACCTTGTCAATCAAATCGTTCCGCGCGATCACCTTGCCGGCTTGGAGCATCAAGACGCTCAAAAGATCGTACTCTTTGCGAGTCAGTTCCAACAACTTGCCGCCGCACGTTACGCGATGACTTGCCGGGTCAAGTTCGATCTCACCGATTTTCACCGGTTGCGCGGCGGGTTCGGCGTACTCGGTTGCCCGTCGAAGCGCGGCGCGCACACGGGCAAGCAGTTCGCGCATGCTGAACGGTTTGACCAGATAATCGTCTGCACCCAATTCCAATCCCAACACCTTGTCCGCTTCTTCGCCGCGCGCCGTCAGCATAATAATCGGCACGCGACTGGTTTGCCGAATCTCGCGCAACACCGCCCAACCATCTTTACGCGGTAATTGTACGTCGAGCAAGATCAAATCGGGCTTTTCATCGCGCGCTTTGACAATTGCCTGATCGCCGTCGTACGCCGCCACAACCACATACCCTTCCTTTTGCAAACCATACTTGAGCGAGTCCACGATCAAGCGTTCATCGTCCACCGCCAAGATTTTCTGCGCCATCTTTTTTCCTCCCCTTCCGTCGGACTGATTATACCGCAAGCGCTAAACGCAATCAAACACCTTGCATCACGTCCTCGTTATGGTATAATCGCCGTGTAATGCAAAAACAAATTCGGCACGGGGTCGCCTTCTACACCTTCGATACCTTAAACCATACGCACGCCCTAGTGCATGGGATTTCTACCCGGCATGGCGGTGTCAGCCCGGCTCCGTTCCACACTTTGAATCTAGGGCAAAGCGTAGGCGATGACCGGGCAAATGTGGCACAAAATCATCAACGACTGTACAACGCGCTTGGACTTGATTTGCATGCAACGATTGATGCGCGCCAAGCCCAAGCTGATTCCGTTGCGATCGTGGAGGAACGGCACCGCGGCGCGTGCATCCCGAACGTGGATGCCTTGCTGACCCGTACACCCAACCTGCCCCTCTTGTTGCGCTTTGCGGATTGCGTACCGATCGTAATGTTCGATCCGGTGCGCCGTGCGATTGGAATTGTGCATGCGGGCTGGCGCGGCACTGTCTTGAAAATTGCGACCCGCGCCGCGCAAGGTATGTTCGATTCATTCGGCACGCGCCCGCGCGACTTGATCGTTGGCATCGCCCCTTCGATTGGTCCATGTTGCTATCGCATCGGCGATGACGTGATTGCCCAGGTGCGCACCGCCTTTGCGAACGCCGATGAACTGCTGATCCCACAATCGGACGGCATTCATTTCGATTTGTGGCAAGCCAACGCGCAACAATTTCGCGCGCTCGGTGTCGAGCAAATCGAAATGGCAAACCTTTGCACCGCGCATCGCACTGACGACTTTTATTCGTGGCGCGCGGAAAAGGCAATGACCGGACGCTTTGGCGCGATCATCGCGTTGAGTGAAGCGTAAATCAAAATGGACCTCATTGAAAAAAATCTGCAGCAAGTTTTTGAACGAATTTCCAATGCCGCCGCGCGCGCCGGACGGCATCCAAACGAAATCACCCTCGTGGCAGTCAGCAAGACACAACCGGTGCAAGCCATTCTGGCGGCGTATGCGGCAGGCGTCCGGCACTTTGGCGAGAATCGCGTGGAAGAAGCGGCGGAGAAAATCCCGGTGCTCAACCAATCAATTCCCCAATCGCCTAATCACCCAATCACATGGCATTTGGTGGGACATTTGCAAAGCCGCAAAGCCAAAGACGCCGCCATCTTGTTCAACTTAATTCACTCGATTGACAGTGTATCGTTGGCGCGCAAACTAGACGCGCGTGCCGCCGCGCTCGACAAAACCATTCCGATTCTGCTTGAGGTGAATACATCGGGCGAGGCGAGCAAGTTTGGTTTTGCGTTGAACGCCAAGGAGATTTTTTTCGATGCGGTGCGCCAAATCTTGGCGTGCGCTCATCTCGATGTTCAGGGCTTGATGACGATCGCACCCATCGTTGAAAAACCAGAACAGGCGCGGCCGTACTTTCGCGCGCTCCGCGAGTTGCGCAATGAACTGCAACAACGCTTTCCCCATCGCGCGTGGCAACATCTTTCGATGGGAATGACCGACGACTTTGAAGCCGCCATCGCCGAAGGCGCGACGATCGTTCGAATTGGGCGCGCGATCTTTGGCGAAAGAAAATGATTGGAGTTGCTCATTCGCCGTTGGCGCACCAGCGGTCGAATGAAAATGGACCACGCGTAGGACAAATTTCAAATTTGTCCCACATTTTCAAGGGAGAGGAAAATGTACTGGCTGTTGAACACGATTGATTTGATCTTTACCTTATTAACGCTGGCGATCTTTGTCCGCGCCATTCTGTCGTGGTTCGTCCGCGATCCATACAACCCGCTGGTCTATTGGCTGGATCGCATCACGGATCCCATCCTGGAACCCATTCGCCGCTTTGTCCCGCCGATCGGTATGATGGACATTACCCCCATCATCGCGCTCATCCTCTTGCAATTCTTGCAGGCGATCATTCACAATCTCATTCTCGGGCTCTATTGATGCCATTCGATTTGAATTCGATTCGCGCGCTCATCATTGACGTGGATGGTGTGTTATGGCGCGGTAAACAAGACCTGCCCGGCGTTGCCGCATTTTTCGACTTTTTACAATCGCGCCGCTTGCCCTTTATTATTGCCACCAACAACTCGATGCGTCCGGCGTCGGACATTACCGCACGTTTGGCACGAATGGGTGCGCACGTGAGCGAAGAACACGTGTTGACCTCTGCCGAAGCGGCGGCGCTGTACCTACCCCGCACCGCCCCACACGCCAAACGGGTTTACCTCGTTGGCGGCGAAGGATTGGTGGATGCAATGACACGCGCGGGGTACACCATTGTTGACCAAGATGCCGATGCCGTCATCGCGGGCATTGATGTGAACCTCACGTACGAAAAGTTGAAACGCGCCGCGCGCGAGATTCGACGCGGCGCCGTTTTTATCGGCACGAACGCGGACAAAACCTTGCCGATAGATAACGGCGAGGTTGTGCCCGGCGCGGGAGCCATCCTCGCCGCGCTTCAAACTGCCACCGATGTTACGCCAATCATCATTGGCAAACCGGCGCGCGCCATGTTCGACATCGCCGTGGAAAAGATGGGCGTGCCGCGCGAGCAGACTGCCATGCTCGGCGACCGACTCGACACCGATATCGAAGGGGGAATGCAGGCAGGCTTGAAATCCATTTTGGTGTTGACCGGCGTTACCACACCAAAAATGCTCGCGCAATCATCCGTTCAGCCGGATTTTGTGTTTGCCGATTTGGACGCCTTGCGCAAAGAATTTTCACGACACTATTGACTTTGAGTCTGGCTTGAGTATACTTGTTTTGCACTCCGCGGATAGAGGTGTAAGATGTTTGGATTTTACTTTGACCCTATGTATTTTGTCTTTGCCATGCCCGCGCTCTTGCTGGCAATGTGGGCACAATGGAAGGTGAGTTCAGCGTACGACAAGTACACGCGCGTCCGAAATGCACGCAATCTCACCGGCGTCCAAGTCGCGCAATATTTGCTGCGTGCGAACGGATTGAATTTAGATGTCCAAGGCACGCCGGGCAATCTCACCGATCACTATGATCCACGCGACAAGACACTCTATCTTTCGGCGGGCGTTGCGCAAACGCCCTCGGTCGCGTCGCTGGCGATTGTCGCGCACGAAGTTGGGCATGCCGTTCAAGATGCACAAGGTTACGCCCCCTTGCGTTTGCGTGCATGGCTCGTCGCGCCGGCAAACATTGGACCGTGGATCGGCTACCTCTTGTTCTTTATCGGCATCTTGATCAATTTGTCCGGCTTAGTTTGGCTAGGCATTGCGTTCTTTTCATTGAGTCTGGTGTTTGCGCTTGCCACCTTGCCGGTTGAATTCAACGCGAGTCAACGTGCCTTGGCAATGTTGCGTTCGAGCGCGCTGGTAGGTCAAGGCGAAGTGGAAGCAGCACAAGCGGTGCTGACCGCCGCAGCATTGACGTACATCGCCGCCGCCGCCCAAGCTCTCTCGACCCTGCTCTATTATATGTTCATCGCGCTGAACTTGGGCCGACGCCGGGATTAACTTGATTGATCTGCTGAACCTTACCAAATCAGAATTGCACGCTTGGCTAAAGGCGTGGCAACAACCGGCGTATCGCGCCGCGCAGATCGAACGCTGGATTTATCGCGAACTCGCCTCCGATTTCGAGGCGATGACCAATCTGCCACACGATTTGCGTGCGCGCTTGGCAAGTGAAACAAAAATCGGTGTGCCGCGCGTGATCGCCCAGCACCATTCTGCCGATGGCTTGACACGCAAGGTGTTGTTGCAACTCGATGATGAGCAAACGATCGAAACAGTGCTGATGCTTTACGCCGATGCGCCGGGCAGTCCCGAGTTGCAAGAGCCAGCCGTCAAGCGGCGAACGGTTTGCATCTCAACGCAAGTCGGCTGCCCAATCGGTTGTCCCTTCTGCGCGACGGGGCAAGCCGGGTTCGTGCGCAACTTGACCCCCGGCGAAATCGTCGCCCAAGTTTTGCATTTTGCCCGCGAAGTCAAGCCCGCCGCGTTGACGAACATTGTCATCATGGGGATGGGCGAGCCGTTTATGAAATTCGATGTTACGTGGCAAGCGATTGAATCGTTGACTGATCCTGATCGTTTTGGAATGGGTGCGCGCCGGATCACGGTTTCGACAGCGGGCGAAATTTCCGGCATCGAACGCATGGCAAAGGAGAAACTGCAAATCAACCTGGCTGTCTCGCTTCACGCACCCAACGATGAGTTGCGGAACACACTCGTACCCTTGAATCGCAAGTATCCATTGCGCGAGTTGATGCGTGCGGTGCACGGCTATGTCGAGCAAACACGGCGGCGCGTAACGTTTGAATACGCGTTGATGGACACGGTGAACGACCAGCCGGCTCACGCGCGCGCACTCACGCAATTGTTGCGTGGCTTGTTGTGTCATGTGAATCTCATTCCGTTGAATCCAACCGCCGCTTCGCCGTACGGGCGCACGCCATACGCGCGGGTCAAGCGATTCCAAGAGATTCTGACCGATGCTGGGATTCCAACAACGTTACGTGTAGAAAAAGGAATCGAGATTGCGGCAGGTTGTGGGCAGTTGAGGCAAGAGGAGAGAGGCAAGCCCGTGTAAAGAGCGAGTTTCCGCATAACGCTCAAGAGGAGTGTTATACGGAAAAATTCCGTCTAAGCAATGGTTAGCC
>JBBITT010000065.1:0-13213 GCA_037440625.1 Chloroflexota bacterium | reverse complement strand
CTCCGCGCCCTCGGCGTCTCTGCGGTAATTTGAGAAGGGCTGAGCAGTTACATTTTTTTAACCACCAGGGACACGGCGAGATAGATGCGATGTCATCCCATCCTAAGCGATTTGAACATCTCTTTGTCGTACGCATTTGGCAAGAACCGGAACAAATCAAAACCGGTGAATGGCGCGGTTCGATCGAACATGTCCCATCAGGACAGCGGATGTATTTTGTATCGCTCAACGATTTGAATGATTTTATCCGTTTACGATTGACTAGCGTTTCGCAATCTGAAACGAGGAGGGAAAAATGAAGCAAGCCTTGGCAATTGGTTGTTTCGCGATCATCATACTGGGTCTGATCGGCGGACTCGTTTTTCTCAACACGCAAATCCCCGATGTAGCTGATCAGGTTCCGCCGAATGCCTCGCCAATCATTGTTACGTTGACCACGCCACCCAACGATGCGACGATTCCGCTCAACGACGCCACGACGATCAGCGTGGACGCGATCGGACCCGCGCCAATTGTTGCGGTTGAGTTATGGGTGGATGGCGTGCGCTTGTTCACCAAAACATCCGATGCAGGAATAAACCCGTTCACCGCTGTGTGGTCGTGGATGCCTTCGAGCGAGGGCACACACACGTTTGTTGCGCGCGCGATGGACGCCCAGCAACGTGAAGGTCAATCGAATGTCGTGCATGTCGTCGCAAGCCAAGATGCCAATCCGACGACGCAAGTGGTGTACAAGACCCAGCCGGGTGACACCTTGCCGATCATCGCGCAAAAACACAAGGTCCCGGCGCAACAAGTGATTGATGCCAATCCCCAAATCGATCCGAACAACCCGATTCCACCTGGACAAGAGGTTGTCGTGCCAGTCCCTGAACAGGTAGAACCGGGACCGGGCGCGGACAATTCGACGCCCGAATCATCGCCCAGCAATCCGCCGCTACCCCCCGACTCTGGTCAAGACGCACCGCCGAATCCGCCGGACAAGACACTGATCTGGATCAAGGCGCTCGCCGGTTTGTTTAGCCCATCGAAACCGCCCGCCAAGCCGGGACTTGCGGCTGTTGTCGAAGGATGCAATGTCAAATTGACGATCACCGATAACGCACTCAACGAAGATGGATTTTATCTGCATCGTGACGGCGCGAATCCATCGCTCAAACCCATTGCGATGCTCGGCGAGAAGAGCGGCATGGGCGCGTTCAGTTATACTGATGCAAACTTGGCGCAAGGCACGTATGTCTATTCGGTCGAGGCGTTCAATCCGGCAGGAAATGCACTCAGCAATCCGGTGCAAGTGAAAATTTCCGATAGCCAATGCGCGCCGGCAATCGACTGGCCGAAATTGATTCCGGTGTTCAAGTTAAAAGCCAAGCAAGCAGTGGACAAGGTGTATTGCTATCTCAGAATCAACGATGGTGCGTGGAATCGCATTCCCCACGCGGACAACACATTTCTGTCGCCCAACGCGCAAGGCGTTTTCGATGTGGAGACATACCTCAAGAGTCTGCCCATCCTCACGGTCAAGAACAAATTAACGCTAGAGTTGGATTGCTGGGGGTGGAAAGGCAATCAACTGATTTATCTCGGCAATGCCAAAGAGACCGTGTCGGGTCAAGTGCAGATGATCGCGGATCAGTTCGAGGTTACTGCTGCCATTCCACAGATGATTGATTTAGGCAACATTCCCGGCGTCCCGGGCATTACCCCCGGCGCACAGCAATTTCTCAAAGAAGATCTGCCGGCAATCTTGCCGCCCGGCAATCTCAAAAACACCTCCGATCCAAAGGAATGCACGGCGCATATGCCCGGCGCGCAGGCAGTCTTGGGCGGTGCGTTCGTGTGCCAAGCGGCGACGAGCGATGGCAATTATGCCGTGCTCGTGTGGGAATGGCTTGGCGGGTGTTGGCCCGGCCAAACGAATTGTGTCCCACACGTAGATGGCTATCGCGTGTATCGCCAAGATTTTCCGGCGCCGACACTTGTCAAGCAAATCAAAGGCGAGGGATTGAAAACAGCACTGTTCCCGTTACCGCCTCAACCTTGGCCCCCCGCTGCTGACGCTCCCTTGTTAGCCAAACTCAAGTACCAAGCACTCGCTAAGAATTGTTACATTGTGCGTGCCTACAAAGACGGCGTTGGTGAATCGCCAGATAGTCAAAAAGTTTGTCTGCCCTGGGAGATGCTCAATCAGACCAGGAATCTCACGCCCGCTTTTATCCTCACGCGCGGCGTATGGCACTCGCACACGGAGTATCACGTTTGGGATGGACCGGCTTCAATCTGCCAACACGGGCTGGCGGGACCCGATGTAGCATCGAATCAAATTCAAGTGGGCTACTATCACGCAACGTGGGGGGATTGTAATGGTTATTACAACCTTGTGTCGCGAGGTGCCGTGTACTTTGATCTGAGCAGTGTTCCCAAGAATGCGTTCCTGAATTCAGCGCGACTTGAATACGATCTCGTCAAGAATACGGCATTGGCTTCTGATGATGTTGCGACCAATCAGAAAAAAGTCAATTGTGCAACGCGCTTGATGCTTGGCAAGGAAGAATGGATGGGTAAGAATTTTGGAAGCAAGACCTACTGGATTCCGGGTGAGGCGTACATAACACTCGCATCAACCCTCGGCACTACCGTGACTCAGTTGGGGCAGCCAGCATCTATCAAGTTGGATGTAACGAGTGCCGTTCAGCAATGGATCCAAGGTACGCATCCAAACTATGGCTTTGTGTTTCGCTCGGGGACAGAGGGACTGGATCATGAAGACAACAACCGATGCGTGGGCAACTATGGCAACTTTCGCTTGGTACTGAGTTACCAAACGCCGTAACGATGCCAACTCAAGGAGAATGACGATGAACAAAATCATTCGATTCAGCGTTTTGATTGTCTGGCTCACGCTTGGCGTGGCGTGTAATGCGATCAATTCGCAATTGCCGGCGGTACAAACCGCGCCATACTCGTGGATTGATGCGCCCCTCGATGGCACGGCTTGGCCCCCCAATCCATGCGCGGCGCAAACCGGCTGCGAAGTGATTTCGCATTCGAGTGATCCACGGCATATCGTTCAAGTCGAACTCAGCGTCAATGGCCAAGTTGTGCAAACCACGCCGAACGCCGATACATCGCAAACGTTGGTGCTGACCCGGCAATCTTGGTCGCCACCGGGACCGGGCAATTACACGTTAATGGTGCGCGCGCAAAATTCGGCGGGTGTGTGGGGCGAGTATGCGCAAGCAGTTGTTACCGTCGGGAGCGCGAGCATGCCACCAACCCCGGTTGCGCCGCCACCGTTCGTTGTTCCCTCGGCAACGCCGGTACCCAAACCTGGCGCGCCTACTTTAACCCCATTGCCGGCGGCAACGATCGCCTTTTACGCCGATGCGACGACACTCACCCAAGGGCAGTGCACAACGATTCATTGGCAGGTGAAGAACGTGTCGCAAGTTTTTCTCGATAACGCGGCGGTGAATCTGACCGGCTCGAAACAAGATTGCCCGAATCAAACGACGACGCACCTCCTCCGCGTTATGACACTCGATAATCAGACTGTCCAACGCACGCTCACGATCAATGTGATCGCCGCGCCAGCGAGGACGAATACTCCCTTTATTCCAACAGCGACACCGCGCCCCGCCTTGCCCACGGCGACATTCACCGCCACCACGCGCCCCGTGCCGCCGACGGCAACGTTCACGCCAGCCCCCAGCGACCGAAGTGGACCGACGATCAATCGTCTCGTGCCTTCGACAAATATTTTTTACAAGACAAGCGGATGCGGTCCGACCTCGGTCAACGTTACCGCAAACATCAGCGATCCTTCCGGCGTGAACAACGTGCGCCTGTGGCATCGCATCGGATCGAGCGGCGCGTTCACCAGTGTGGCGATGGGTTCGCTAGGCGGCAATGACTATCGTGCAACTGTGAATGGAGCGGATGTGCCCGGCTATGGGCCGTGGCAATTCTATGTTACCGCGCAAGACGGCGTGGGCAACTCGGCGCAGAGTGCAACGAATACCAGTGTGTCGCTGAACGCGTGTGTGCGCTAGTTCGAACGTGCGCTTGCTAAAAGCACAGGCGATTGTTCGAGGGGGTGGCTGACGCCCGCGCGCTTTTGGATGATCGCACGCTTGACGGTTTTCAATCGAAATAGATCCTCGCGGGCACGTTCTTCGAGGATCATTTCGATGTACGCGCGCCGCGCGTACAATTCCGGAATCAGGATATGTTCCAACGCATTCACACGTCGGCTCGTCTTGCGAATCTCTTCGGCGAGGCGATGCAAGCGCAACTCGCTTGCCGCGAGTTCGATCAACACATCAATCTCGGCTTCAAAGCGTTCGGCGGTCTCGTCAATGCGCATCGAGGTGCCGGGCAAACTATAGCCGCGATCCATCACCGCGCGCGCCGCACTCTTTTGTTCGATGAGCGGGACCGGCACGCCCATCACAAACGCACCTTCGACGGTGAGTGAGAGTTCGCCACGCGCGGCGAACGCCGCCGAGCGCACGGCTTCGGGTCCATCCAACGCTTCCGCGCGCGCGAGAGCACGTCGTGCATTGGCGGCGGCTTGCTCCAACTCGTCGCTCGTGCGCAACACGAGATCGGCAATCTTCATAAATTCCTTGATCAATGCGTTGCGTTTCTCTTTGAGCAGATCACGACCTTGTTCGGCGAGGGTGATTTGTGCTTTGGTCGCGAGCAATGCCATCCGTGTGGGGCTGACATTTTCCATAAGATCAAACCTTGAAAGACCAAGGACGGACCGCGTTAGTCATTCGTCTTGCCGGTTTTTGGCGCATAATATTTTTCAATGTGTGGTCGTTGAATGCGTTTCAACTCTGCGGCTGGAAATTCGCGCAACAGTTGCCACCCGCGTTCCAAGGTTTCTTCGATGCTCCGATTGGTGTGCCCTTGCCCGATGTATTCACGTTCGAACTTGTCTGCAAACGCAAGGTATTGGCGATCTTCGGCGCTCAACGCGGCTTCACCAATGATGGCGACCAAGCGACGCAAATCGCGTCCTTGCGCGTAAAACGCATACAGTTGATCGGCAACGCCGCGATGATCCTCACGCGTCTTGCCTGCACCAATCCCGGCGTTCATCAAACGTGACAAGCAAGGCAAGGCATCAATCGGCGGATAAATGCCTCGGCGATGCAAATCGCGCGAGAGAACGATCTGCCCTTCGGTGATATAGCCGGTGAGATCGGGAATGGGATGGGTAATGTCGTCATCGGGCATGTTCAAAATGACGAGTTGCGTGATGGAACCGGTTTTACCTTTGATGCGCCCCGCCCGTTCGTAAATCGTAGCGAGATCGGTGTACATATAGCCGGGATAACCGCGCCGTCCCGGCACTTCTTCGCGCGCCGTGGCGACTTCGCGCAAGGCTTCGCAGTAATTCGTCATATCGGTGATAATGACCAGGACATGCCAATCGTGCGTAAAGGCGAGATACTCGGCAGTGGTGAGCGCAGCACGCGGCGTGAGCAAGCGTTCGATGGTGGGATCATCGGCGAGGTTGAGAAACAACACGGTGCGATCAAGGGTGCCGCTGGATTCAAAGCGATGGATGAAGAATGCCGCTTCGCGATGAGTGATGCCGAGGGCGGCAAAGACGATGGCGAAATGTTCGCCGGTGCCCAACACTTTGGCTTGCGCCGCGATGTGTGCCGCGATCTCGTTGGCGGGCAGACCATAGCCGGAAAAGATCGGCAATTTTTGTCCGCGCACCAAGGTGTTCAACCCATCAATCGCCGAAAGGCCCGTCTGGATAAATTCCGAAGGATGATCGCGCGCGTACGGATTGATGGGCTGCCCGTTCACGTCCAGAAATGTTTCGGGGACGATCGGCGGACCTCCATCGCGCGGCTCGCCGGCGCCGTTGAGCGTCCGTCCCAACATTTCGAGCGAGACGCCCAAGCGCGCGACCTCGCCGGTGAAATGCACGCGCGTCGTGTCCACGTCGAGTCCGCGCGTGCCGGTGAACACTTGGACGATGGCGCGATCGCGATTGACCTCAAGAACTTGGCCGGGGCGAACCCCACCATCGGCGCCCCGAACCTCGACGATTTCGCCAAAGCTAACGCCGTGTACGCGTTCGACAAAAATCAACGGACCAGAAATGTAAGAGAGGGTGCGATATTGTTTGTTGAATAGGGTAGGTGGTTGAGTCATTCTCTCGCCAACTTGATTTGCAAAACAACAAATTGCAAATCCTAAATCATCAATCGAAAAATCCTAAATTACCTCAATGTTCCCAGTTCTTTTTCGATTCGTTCAATCAATTCACGCCCACGCATCTCAGCTTCATCATGTTGCCATTCTTTCATTCGTGCAATTTCGGCGACGACCGGCAATGCCATGGCGCGTTCAAGAAGGGTGCTTGGGCTGGGTGCTGTAACAGACGCGTTCGGTGCATTTTCGGCGCGATCAAGGCGTGGCGTTTTGGTTTGGGTTTGCAAAACTGCGTCCACTGATTGTGTCAAGGTACTGGTCTGCACCACGCGTTCCAGCACGGCACCGTGTTTGATCAGGCGTGCGAGTTCGCGATGAAACGTGAGAATGACACGCAACATCCAGTACTGTTTTTTGGGCGGACAAAAGCCGTCAATCTCGTGAAACGCAAATTGTTGGAGATAATCCTCGCGGAGCATTTGTCCAATCTTCAGCAACGCCTTTTCGGATTCAGGCAATGCATCGCTGCCAACCAATTGCACAATCTCTAACAACTCGGCTTCTTTTTGTAAGAGTGCCAACGCTTCGCCGGTTTGCGCTTCCCAATCGCTGGCAACGTTTTCGACAAACCATTTGCGCAAATCGTACAACGAATAACTCTTGATCCAACTGATCGCGGGGAAATGCCGGCGGCGCGCCAAGCTGGTATCCAGGCCCCAAAATGCGCCGGCGACGCGCAAACTATTCTGCGTCATCGGTTCAGAAAAATCGCCGCCGGGAGGCGACACCGCGCCAATCACCGTGATCGAACCGATCCGTTGATCTTTGCCCAGCGCGATCACGCGCCCGGCACGTTCGTAGAAATCGGCGAGGCGGGTTGCAAGATAGGCAGGGTATCCTTCTTCGCCCGGCATTTCTTCCAAACGACCGGACACTTCGCGCAACGCCTCACCCCAACGCGACGTGGAATCTGCCATCAACGCTACCGCATATCCCATATCGCGATAATATTCCGCGAGGGTGATGCCGGTGTAAATAGAGGCTTCGCGCGCCGCCACCGGCATATTCGAGGTGTTCGCAATCAAGATGGTTCGGCGCATCAACGGTTCGTTCGTGCGCGCATCCGTGAGGCGAGGAAATTCGGCAAGGACTTCGGTCATTTCGTTGCCGCGCTCACCACAGCCCACATAAATCACAATATCGGCGTCTGCCCACTTGGCCAGTGTTTGCTCCGCCACTGTCTTGCCTGATCCAAAACCGCCGGGAATAATGGCGGTTCCGCCTTTGGCAATCGGAAAGAATGAATCAATCACACGTTGACCGGTCAGCAAGGGGGTATCGGGATCGAGTTTGCGGGCGTACGGGCGCGCTTGACGCACGGGCCATTTTTGCGCCAAGCGAATGGGGCTGGCGGTGTGGTTGTGGATCAGCGTGCCGATCGGTTCATCAATCGTGAAGGCACCGGCGCGAATCTCTTGCACGATTCCTTGCACGTTCGGCGGAACCAGGATGCGATGCGTTAGATGCGCGGTTTCCGCAACCATTCCCAGGATGTCGCCGGGTTGCACTCGCTCGCCGGCGTGGACGAGCGGTGTAAATTCCCAGCGTTTGGTACGATCTATAGCCGATGCGCTCACGCCACGTGCGATAAAATCACCCACTTGATCGCGCACAAAAGGGAGGGGGCGTTGGATGCCATCAAAGATGCTTCCCAACAAGCCGGGTGCTAGTTCTACTTGCAGCGGCGCGCCGGTCATTTCCACTGGATCGCCCACCCGCAAGCCCGCGGTGTCTTCGTATACTTGAATGGTGGCGCGGTCACCTTCCAAGCGAATGACTTCGCCGATCAACCCCCACGCCCCTACGCGCGCCACTTCGTACATCTGCGCGCCCATCAAATTTTCGGCGACCACGACCGGTCCCGCGATGCGGACAATGGTTCCTTGCATCTACGTCCTCGAAAAATACGACGAACAGTAGCACAGGATTCGATCCTGTGCTACTCATTCTCTCTAAACGTCATACGAATTCCAATTGCCCGGCGAATCAACTCGGCGATTTGCCGGCTGCGTCGTTGTTCGGGTTGCGTTTCTGTCCCCACCGGCAACGATACGACAACCGGCTTGACCAACTCTTGGATGCGTTGAGCCGTCGCGGGATCCAGCGTGCTAAAGAAGGGTGCGTCCATCGCAATAATGCCGGCTTCGCCTTCGTTGATGAGTTGCCAGAGCGCATTCCGCGCGCTTGTTCCATCTTCGGCGACGACGACATCTACGCCCGCCAAACGAAAACCCGGTGCAAGCGATGGATTGGTGATGATGGTCAACTTTGCCACAGTTGCAATTCCTTTTCGATTTCGGTGCGGGACCATCCCGCCAGTTTGCCGCGTCCTATCACGCGCAAATTGCGGATCTCGTTGATGAGCGCGGTCAAGTATGCAATCGCAATGCCGATGGTCAACGGATCGGAATGGAACAACGCAAGCTTGTGTTGCGCCAAGTACTTTTCGATTTCATCTTCAAACGCGCCAAGTGCGCGAGTCTCATTGTAACGGGCTTGGGCACGCGCAAGCACCGCACCAAATTCCGTGTCGTGCAGCTCGCGCACCAGTTGATCCAGCGCCGGAATGTTGGACAAGGCAAACAATTTTTGGGTTGCCCAGCCGCCGCCTTTGAGCCATAGCACTGCCGGTGCGTTCGAGCCATAACGCTCGATCAAACGCGCCGCACTCACACCCCACGCGCTTAAACGAATGACCGTGAGAATATTCGTGGCGTCAATTTCGCGTTCAAGAATTTTTCTGACGAGTTCAGCATTGTCATCGTCTTGGGCGTCGAGTTCGGCGAACGCCAGGGCGTACCGTGCCCGCTCCAGCGCAAGTTCCAGTTCTGCCACATCGCGATGTTCTGCATAACGCGGCATGGCTTCCAACAATGCCGGCGCGTACGGATGATGCCAGGTTGCCAATACATCCACCACTGCGCGCACCGACGTTTGCTGGGTGAGCCGGCGCAAATCGGCTTCGTGCAAGTCGCCAGCGGGAATGAGCGTGTCCAGGATTTCATCAGCGGGAATGGTCAACGCTTGTCCGCGCAAAATCGTTTTAAGGTTGAACACCTGCCAGCGGGCGATGAGGATTTGCCACAAGCGTTGCGGCTTGCCGCTAAAGAACTTGGTGATGCGAGCCAGTGTCATCGCCAGATGGCGACGCAAGCCGAGCGCCAGACAATCCCACCCTGTCGCGCGCATCAACGCCGCTTCGATTGCCGGTTGATAGGCGGTGTGGGTGAGATATGCCACCACGGCTTCAACAGTTGGCTCATCGAGGAGCGAGGCATAATCACGTGGCGTGAGCAAGCGGCTCTTCATTGCCCTCAAGCGGGCGTTGGCATAGCCGTACTCGTCATCCATTCTTGGTTCGATTCCTGATCGCCCACTAACATTTGTGCAATCGTTCCGCGGAGGTACTGACGTGCTCGTTCCAA
Organism: Chloroflexota bacterium; assembly: GCA_037440625.1. Taxonomy (GTDB): domain Bacteria; phylum Chloroflexota; class Anaerolineae; order UBA4142; family UBA4142; genus DAOTXS01. Next base: position 3,545 of record JBBITT010000065.1, on the reverse strand, counting down.
GCGCGCCGCCAACGTGTTGGTGATCACGATGCGCTCATCGCGAGTGGCGATTTCCACACCGCCCAACGGCATCGTTTGAGGAACGATTTCGCACGACACACCCAATTCGTTAAACACGGTGCACGCTAGTGCCACATCAGCTGGGTCAACGTGCACGACGAGTTGTTGTTCCGATGAGGAAGCAAGGTCGTTGCCGAGCGCGTGGATGGCTTGACGCACCAAGGCACGCAAAATTGCCGGATAATCGTGCGATTGGCGAATTTGAGCGAGGCGTGCTTGGGCTTGGGCGAACGCCTCGTTTAACAATTGTTCGCGTGCCTCGGCGAGCGCACGCCGCGCGTCCAGTTCGGCTTGATTCTGAAGATTGGCGGCTTGTTGAGCCAGCAAGGGTTCTACGCGCGCGTGATGGCGCGCGCGAATGGCGGCGGCCTGCGCCTCGGCTTCGGCGATGAGTTGAGCGATTTCCTCGTCGGCGGTGCGAGTGATTTGCGCGATCTCGGCATCGGCTTGGGCTTGCATCGCGCGCAAAATGTGTTCAAGCGGCACGCGACCTCCGCTACTTGACCAACAAGATAATCGCGGCGACGGCGAAACCCAGGATGATCATGGTTTCCGGAATCGCCAAGAGCACGATCATTGTGCCGGTCAATTCCGGTTTTTCCGCGATCACGCCGGCGCCCGCCGAACCAATGCGGCCTTGGGCTAGACCGGTGCCCAGCGCTGCCAAGCCCACCGCCAACCCAGCACCAATAGCGGCAAGACCAATTTCCATGCGACCTCCTAATCGCTCTGCAATTGTCCGGACCCCACGGCGCCATGAATCTCTTTGATGGCGCGGGCCTTGGTGTCCACTTCGGCGAGTTTCACGGCGGCGTACGTGGACGCTTCGATCATTAGTTGTTTGGCTTGCTCTTTGGGCAAGTTACAGATGGTCTCTAGCGTGTGCCCATGATTGTGCAAATACTCTTCGATGTAAGCGGTGGCAAGTTTGGCTTCCGGGTCTTCCATGCGAAACTTGAGTTCTTCGGACATGGTTTCACCTCCCATTCAACCCCACAATGCCTCGCCGCCGAAACGGCGAGAATGCTTGACCGCCGCCCTCGAAAAATTTGCTGAAAAATTCGACATAGTGCAAACGCAGCGATTGAATCGTGGGACTGAGAATGCCAAGTGCCAGATTCAGCGCGTGAAAAAGCGCGGCGATAATGGCGCCGATAATCAGATTGCCAAAAATGCCGGCAAGTTTGTTCGCGACCATCGCCAGATACACGGAGGAAAGTCCAATCGCCGCGAGCCGCAGATACGATAGAATGTTCCCAACCGTCCCCAGAATTTCGATGGGTGCGAGTAAAAGACCAATCCAACCGATCGTGTACATCAACAGGACGGTGCCAACAATCAACAATGTAAGACTGGGCGCGAACATCGTGGCGGGGAGAGCGTTCGCCGCAATTGCGACGAGCATAAAGATGGCGATGAGGGCGATCACCTTGGCGACACGATCGAGTAATTCGTGACGTTGCCGGAGTTTGATCGCTTGATAGATTCCGAGCGTGAATCCCAATCCCACGTGGACGATGCCCAGCGCAATGGCAAACGCAAAGAGTGCCACCACCGCTTCGCCGCGATTGAACCAGGGATGCAGCCCAATGGCTTCACCGAGCGCGCCAAAGCATTCGCCATACAAGACCCCAAACGCAATAGACCACAGCGCGCAATATGCGATGACTACCGCAAGATTTTTCAACCCGCCCGGTTTGGATCGGCGCCATAGATACAACGCCCCGAGCAGCGTTAGCCCACCGTACCCCACATCGCCGAGAATCATTCCAAAGAAAATGGGCAGAAAGATCGCCATAAGCGGGGTGGGGTCAATCGTGCCATAGCGCGGCAGTGCCATCAAGCGCACCAGGAATTCAAACGGTTGGATGGGACGTGGATTTGCCAAAACGACTGGCGCGTGTTCGCGTGCGGCGAGGGGCACCTCTTGCAACAAAAGCGTACTGCCGACAGTGCGATGGAGCATGTCTGCCAGCGCGGCGATTTGCGGGCGTGGCATCCAACCGACGATGACAAAGGTGTATTGCGTTGCACCAAAGCGTGGAATCACATCCAATTCTTGCAGGCGATCTTGGAACACTGCACTCCAGACCAACAAACGGGTGCGCCATTGCTCAGCGAGCGCGTCTAACTCGTGATGGATTTTTTGCAACTCGGTTGGAATGACCGCTAGACGCGCCTCAATCGTGGCAAGCGCCTGTTTGAAAGATACATTCGCGAGTTCATCGGGCAAGCGCACTTGAGTGATGCTCTCGCGACCGAGCAAGGTGTGAATGGCCGCCGAATGTTCGCGCGGGAAAACGAGAATTGCGGCGGTGGTGTCTGCTTCGATGTCGCGCGCAACGAGTTCAAATTCGTTGTTGGTGATCACGGGTAATTGCTCGCGCAACATTTCGATCACCGCGCTGAATTTGCGTTCGACCAAGAGGGCAACGGTCTCATAGTTGCGCAGTGGCTCCAAATCCGCCGCAAGTGGCATCAATTGACGCAGCGTCTTGGCGTAACGGGGCAAGGTAACTTGATCGGCTTCGAGTTCATCATGCCGGCGTGCGAGCGTTTGTGCCGGTGTTTCGATTTGGGTGAGGGCTTGGTGCGCTTCCGCAACAAGATCGGCGGTTGCACGCTGGCTTTGCGCTTCGTACAACCCATCGAGTTGAGCGGCAGGGCGTTTGGGCAATAACGCCAGCAACGCATCGAGCCGGGCAAGCAATTGGGTGATTTCATAATGTTGGCGCGCGGCGGCTTCATCCAAACGCATGGCCTCGACGCTCGGCGGTTTTTCTTCGATTTGCAAAACGCCGGCGCGATGCAAGGTTTGGACGGTGCGTTCCAACGTGTCGCGGGTACCGATGATTTGAACCTTTGCCATCGGGACGAGCATAATTTGCCCCCTCAATCGGGTTCGCTAGACGGTAGCACCAAGTGCACGATATATTCGATTGCCTCGGTCAGCCGGGTGGTGCCTTTGACGCGCAACTGGTGTGCGGCGGCTTGACCGGTGTTGCGTACTAACTCGGCTTGGGCGCGCGCGCGGGCGATGCCCGCTTGATAAAATTGCTCTGCTTGTTCCATCCCTTCGCGTTCGGCTTGTTCGCGGAGGGCGTTTGCCCGCGCGCGCGCCTCGGCAATCCGCGCTTGGGCTTGGGTTTGCGCCTCCTGAATTGCTTGCGCGAGCGCGCGTTCTTTTTCGCGAATGATAGCAAGCGGCTGCGTGTCAGCGGGATCAATCATCTTTTTCTGCCCAACGATGAATAAAAAATCCCCGTTATTTGCAGCGACTACTTGACTGCATACAACGAGGACGTTGAGAGAATATTTGGAATTGGAATGGGCATGCCAAGGCAACGATGTTTGCGTTTAGGTTAGCGAAATTGGTACTCCAAATATTCTCCGTGGGTTAGGATGAATTACGCCGAGCCACCGACTGCATGACTCTGCTATTATTATAGCAGAAAGCCCGAGGAGGGTCAATACACAAAAAATGC
>JBBITT010000064.1:0-13487 GCA_037440625.1 Chloroflexota bacterium | reverse complement strand
CCGAGGTTGCCGAGCAGCGAGCCTTCGGCTTGACGATCCTTGTTCTCGCGCGTGATTTCTAATGCTTCTTCGTAACACGCAATCGCTTTTTGAATCTGCCCAGTGGAGTAGAAAGCCAATCCCAGGTTGTTCAGACTTCTGGATTTGAGATTTGGGTCTTGGATTTTTCCCCGCAGCCGCTCATGCATCTCGATCATCAAGCGGTAGTGTCCCCACAACAGCAGATAATCAAAATCAATCTCCAACAACACACTCGCCGCCGTGTCGTAATCCTCCGCCGCGCAGCGCAAGTCAAATTCGTTCAGCTGCGGCTCCAAATCGGCAAGCGTTTTCCACGCCGCGCGCGGCTTGCGCGTCTGGGCAAAATAATCGGCGGCGCGGGTGAGCAAGTTCCTTTGCGTGAAAGAGGTCTCCCCCTCTCCCGCGCTCCCTCTCTCCCCCTCTCGGTGAGTGGGAGAGGGGGAGAGGGGGAGAACGCGCGACCACGCATACTCGCGATCTGCTGGGTGCAAATAATACTTGCCGCTTTCACGGTGTACAAACTGCATATTCACCAACCGATTCAACACCGGCGCGCTGTTGATTTCGGCGAGATACGGTTGTAGGACGTAATCCACCGCCGCAGGCGGCACGGGGCGATTGTACGCCGCCAAGCCCTGCATCACGCGTTGCGCGGTCGGGTCGAGACGATTGAACGCCTCGCCCACCAACGCCTCGACGACGTTTTCGGGGAGGGGCGCGCTCAAGATCTCTTCCAGCGTCGTGTAGCGATCCACCGCGAGGATCGCGTAGAGCGCTTCGAGCGCGCGCGGGAATCCGCGCGTCCGTTCGTGCGCGCGCGTCAGCGTCGCATCATCCGCGTGGCGCAACCCCACGCGCCCATCCGCATCCATCTCGCGCAAGAGTTGCTTGGCGAACTCGGGCGCGAGTCCCGCGTCAATCGGAAGGTACGCTTGACGTTCGGGATGATAGAGTTGCAGATCGCGCGGCGGGATGCGCGTCGTCAGGATGAGTTTGACCGCGTGCTGCGGCGCGTCGAGGAGCGCGCGCAGCGCGTCGTCCAGTTCCGCGTCTGCCACACAACACGCTTCCGCGTTCATCACACTTTCGAAATTATCGAGCAGGACGATCACGGGACGCGCCGAAAAATGTTCCAACAGCGCGAGCATCTTTTGGCGCGTCGAAAGCTTGGCATCGCGATAGAGCGCGTCGAGCGCGTGCGCGGCATCGCTGGGGAGGAGTTTGCTGAGGTCTTCAAAGAGGTTGGGAAAGTTGATCGTGCGCGTGCCGATGGCGCTGAGATAGACGATGCCATCCACTTGCAGCGCGCCGAGATCGTCGGGCAGGGCGCCGCTTTCGAGCGATTTGAGGAGGCGGCAGATCAGCGCGGTCTTGCCGATGCCGGCGCGGCCGTTGATGGTGAGCCAGCGGCACGCGGGATCGCGCAGAAAATCGGCGACTTGGCGATTTTCGACGTGACGATCTTGGAAATAGCGCGGCGCGGTCAGCGGCGGCGGATTGATGAACTTGGTGGCGACGCGCACAGGTTCGGCGGGTTGGCGTTCGCGTTCGATGCCGGCGCGGATGCGTTCATCGGTTTTGCGCGCGGCATCGGGATCGTCGAGGAGGCGTTTGCGTTCCGCAATCTCTTTTTGCAGTTGCTCGATGTCGGCTTGGATGCGCGCGCGTTCGGCGTCGGGCGCGCGTTGGAGGTCGCGTTCCGCGTCGCGCAGCCGGTACTCGAGCGTTTTCAGTTCACCTTGCGGCGAGTGGAGCCACTGCAAATCTTTGCGTAGTTTCGCCAGCCCCACGTTGTAATCGCGGCTAAAGTCAATGTACTGGCGCGACGCGATGCGGAAGGGCGCGTCGGCGTCCGCGTGGAGCCGCACAAGGAGAATCGGTTTTTTGAATTTGAGCGCGGCGGTCCATTCGGGCTTGCAGTTCGATTCGTCGGTAACGCTGTCGCGCGTCAGCACAAAGATCAAACTGTCGCAATCGCGAATCGCGTCGCGAATTTGCGCGTCCCAATCGCCTGCCGCGGCGTGCAAGTCGCGGCGAAAAATCCAGACCGGGAACGACGGTGGACCCGCCTGCAAATCGTCCGCGAGTCTCAGTGCGAACGCTTCGGCGTCGCTCGCCGAGTACGAGATGAAATGATGTGCGGGCATCATTGCCTCCGTGAGCAAGTGAGCCAATTGGTCAATGAACCGACCGTTACGCGCAACAAACCTGTTCCCAGTATCGCCGAAAATCGGCTCATTGGCAAATTGGTCATTGGCTCATTTTCTTTTGCCAAAACCACCCAATTGCCCCAACGACGATGGCTTCTAAAACCGTCAGCCCAATCAGCACAATGCTTGTGGTAAACCAAAACGGGAGCGGATAAAACTGAATCAGCGAATCGGTGTAGTTGAACAGCCACGTATCGCCTTCAAAGAAAACCCGATGAAAGAGCGTGAAGAAGGTGTTAAAGCCGACTGCCGCAAAAATCCCAACGACGATAAACAAGCCGAGGGTGAGCAATGCGCCATTGAACAACGCGCGCGCCGCGAGAGTGCGTGCATCAGGTTGACGCGCCAGCACGACTAGCGCAACAATCGCCAAAAGTGTAACGACCGGCAAGACGATTTTCACTTGATCTACCAACACGCGCACGTCAATCATATGCTTGATCTCGCGTTCTTGGTATACCCCCAAGGCTTTGAATTGCTCCAACGTTCGATTCCCGCGCACATACTCGATAGACTCGGAGCCAAAGTAAAGCCGATCCGTGTCGCTGAACAGTTCGGCTTTGGGAAAGCCGGGCTGGCTATACTGAAACGCGAGCCATGCCGGGTTCATAAACAGCAACACGTTTGCGAGGACGAGAATCACCGGCACGGCAAGGGTAATGATGAGACCAAGTAGATTGGGCAATCCTTTGAGCATATTATTCCTTTCCGAAGATGGAACACGTAACAGATTCGTAGTGCGCGTTCCGTTTTACTGTCCGACCGCATAACGCAGAATGATACTGTGAATCAAGTTTTCGACCGGCGCGTGATCGTCGGTAAAGACCGGCGCGTCTTGCGTGGCGATACGTGTGTGGGGTAGTGCTTGCGCGGCAACCCAGCGCAGGTTTGCCTCGGTGAGGGCAGCGGCGCGCACGCGGAAATCGTCTAGGCGTGTGGGTTGCACCGTGGCAACGATCAGCGTGTTGGCATCGTTGGGGTGGTCAATGAGATAAACCGCTGGAAAGACCTGACGCATAGTGGCTGCCAGCGCATCCACCAAGCGATAATCCTTGGGCGTGCGCGCCGCGTTCAGCGCGACCACCCCACGCGGCGTGAGATGCGCGCGCACCTCGCGGAAAAATTCAACGGTGGTGAGATGGAACGGAATGTACGGTTGACGGTATGCATCCACCGCAACGACATCGTACTGCCCGGCACTCGTCTGCAAAAAACTTCTGCCATCGTCGGCGATGGCGCGCAAGTGGGCTTGATTCATCGCAAAGTATTTTTGCCCCACCGCGATGATCGCCGGGTCGAGTTCCACGCCATCAATCGGAATGGCGCCAAAGATCAAGGTGTACTCGCGCGCCGTGGTGCCGGCGGCAAGTCCGATGATCAAGGCATTGTGCGGCGGTTCGTTCGTCGCAAAGTACGGCGCGAGCAGAAACAAATCCCAGATGCCGCCGGTCAGTACGCGATCAATGCGATACGCCGATTGATATGCCGCGCCTTCGTTCACCGTGAGCAGACGCCAGCCGTTGGCATCGTCAATGACTTGGATAAAGTTGTAGGGCGATTCGGTTTCGTACACCAAGCCGGCTTGGGCTTTGACGACGCCCCCCGAATCGAACAGGGCAAGGACAATCATCGCGATGAGCAAGAGGGCGTACTTGCCGGTGCGGCGAATCCCCCATTCCTTGGCAATGCCGGCCACTGCGCCGCCGAGCAACAAAATCGAAAAGGTGAGGAACGTGCCGCGCGTGCCAAGGAGTTGAAACAACACAAACACGCTGCCAAACACACCCAGAATACTGCCGGACGTCGAGAGCGCGTAGATTTTCCCGGCAATCGAGCCGCTCGTTGTGATCTGATGTGTGCTCAAGCGAATGGCGAACGGCGAGACGCAACCGAGCAAGGTTACCGGGACAACAAACAAGACGAGCGTGCCAAAGAAGGAGGTGAATCCCAAGCCGGCGTCGAATTGTTGCAATGCCGGAATTGCCATGTGCAAAAAGGGGCGTGCAAGATAGGGCAGGATGCCGGTCGTAAAGCCTGCCCACACCACGATGCGATACAATGTTACGGCGCGGGGATCACGGTCCGCCCATTTGCCACCCAAATAATAACCGAGCGTGAGATAAATGAGAATCAACCCAATGATGTTTGCCCAAACCAGAATCGAATCGCCGAAAAAGGGACGGAGCAAGCGCGAAGCCGCCATCTCGATGCCCATCGAGGCAAAGCCGCCGAGAAAGACGATGAGGAGAAGCAGGAAATTCTTCAATGTTTCCTCTCGTTGAATCTTTGGTGGCGATTATATCTACGAATCTTGATTTGTGCAATTGGTTTCGCCTGCGACTGATCAGATGGGAACTCGCAAGTACCGGGATCGCAAAAAGCGAAACTCGATTGACAGACGAATAATCGGTGTTATAATGTTTTCCAGTGAGTGTATGCTCATTGTGCGAGGAGGACAATGGGTACTCGACTCGCACAAGTGGTTCGTGTTCAATTAAAGAAACAGGCGCCTGTTGTTTCTGTGTATCCTTGCGTCAACAACGAGCGTCTGTTTTTATTTTTCCGTAGCCTCATTTACCGCCGACGTACCAGCGGTTGGATGAAAATATAGGACGCCAAGGAGTTATTCATTCGCCGTGCGGCGCACCCGTAGGCGAATGCAAATGGACACGGGAAGGACAAATTTCAAATTTGTCCCACATTTTCGAAGGAGGGTAAATGGACCCGGCAACGATTCAAACACTAGCCAATGGTGTTTTAGCGGTTGTCTTATCGGCGGTAACCCAGGTGGCAAGCTCTGTCACTGCACCTGTTACAGCAACCGGCGAAGAATTGATCAAAATGGTTGCCCAATCCGCAGGCGACAAGGTGGCGGCGTTGATGAAAGCCGTGGTTGCCAAATTCAAGGATCGCCCGGCGGCGTCTGACATCGTAGATGATCTGGCTCGATCACCGCAGGATGCGGATGTGCAAGCAGCGTTTCGCTTGCAATTGCGAAAAGCATTGGAATCCGACCCGGCGTTTGCTGATGAATTGCGCCAGTTACTTCAAGTTGCCGGGTCTGAAAGCCGGACCGATTCGACGGTAACTGCAAGTGGAGAGCGCAGTGTAGCGGCAGGGCGCGACGTGAATGCGCCTATCATCACCGGCGATGTCAAGGGTGATGTGAAAATCGAAAAATAAAATATGGGCACCAAACACAAGCCGGCAAAAACGAATCACTTAAACCAGAACCAAGCTAGCGGTGAGCGCAGTGTAGCGGCGCGCGACATTAACGCGCCGGTGTTTACCGGCAATATCGTGGATAGCATCGTCAAGATTTATACCGCGTTTCCGGCTTGGGTGCGAGTGGTTTTGTTTTTGATTCTATTTGGCATCGTTCTCTCACTGATCCTCCAGATCATTTCGTTTCTCCAACAGAATCCAATCGTTGCTCCAGAACCAACGCCTAATCCAAACAAGTTCGAGTTCGTCGAGGCATCGAAAGGAATTGCGATCACGGCTTTGGCGGTAGCCGGCGATACGCTATGGGTTGGCGGTGATATCAATGGCACATTCTCACTCTATCGTGCTGATGCTCGGCAACTTGCCAAGTTGTCTCTGGAATCGGTTGACCCCGTGAGGCAACGGATCGGCGCGCTGGCGGCAAAGGTTGACGGCAACGATGCCGGCAAGATCAATCAGATCGCCGTAGATTGCAAAGGCAATGTGTGGTTGTTGCTGAATCAGGTTGGGGTGTTGGTCTATCAGCCGACAACGCAGCGCTGGGATACTTTACTGAACAAGGTTTCACCGGCAGGATGGTTGACCGCCAACACGATGACTGCCATTGCTTTTCGTTGCCATGAGAACGGTACGGTAGACGTCTGGCTGGGTCGCGAAGGTGTCCGCGCCTTGCGTTATCAAGCAGATTATCCTGATCTCAACACAATAGAGCGCGACAAGGATGAAGTGTACGCCAATAGTAAGGACTTGGGCACGGTTCGGGCGTTGGGTTATGTGGCGGAAACCAAACGATTGTGGATCGTTGATTGGTCTAGTCCAATCCGGGCGATTTCGCCGGAGGGCATCCTCACGCCACGCCCTTTGGACCAAGCCGGCATCGCTTGGTTGTCATTAGCCATCGCGCCAGACCAGACAATTTGGGTGGGTGGGTTAGGACGTTTACTTCGGATTCGCGGCGAGCAGACCGACATTTTTTCTGTGCCTAGCGTTAAACAAGTGAACTCGATCTGGGCGGATGAGCGTTGGGTATGGCTGGGTGAACGATGCGTTGACGCTGCGTGCCAACCCCTTTGGTATTGTCAGCCGCGTTCGGGTTCTTGCTCGCCAGTTCCAGAACGGAATCGAAAAGAGATAACTGCCATTACCGTAGATTCGCGCAAGATTCGATGGTTTGGGACGGAAAATGGTTTGATGGTGTACTCCTCGCCGGAGTGAATCGGCTGGAGGATAGACGGAGGATCAGATGCCAAGCACACCAATCGGAAATGCACAAGGTATCGTGAATGCCAACCTAACGCCGGATGCCAATGGTCAAGTTGGCTCTATGGCTGGACGAGGTTTTGCCGCAGGGCAGGGCTATGCCTATTTTTGGGATCTGGCAATGGGCGGCGGCGCAACCCCAAGACGCTTTGTCCTGCTATCGCCTAACCTGACCAAAGCAACTTTGGTGAAATTATTGCCGGTGCTCCGAGATCATTTGGTGCCCAGCGGTTTCCGCGCCGAAGATGCCAGAGGTTACCGCAACGTGTATTTCATAGGGCAAGTAGATGGGCTGGATGACCTTGCCGAAGCCGGCGCGTTGCTTGCCGAGGTTACTGGCGTAACGACCGCAAAAAAGATTCAGAAATTAAAGGCGCTGTTGATGGCGCCGGCTTGATCATTGCATTCTCCTTGTAGAACCGATGTTTGATCGAAAGTAATTCCACGTTTGTGCTTTGAACGCGGTGGCTGGGTTGTTGTACCGATTTGCCTCAAAAGGAGAGCAAACATGCGAACCGAAATTGATGCGTTTCTCAAAGCACACGAGTTGGCTAAAACCAAATCGCAGAACATGTTCACCCCTCACCGCGCTTCACGCCATTCGTTGCGAATGCCGACGGGCTGGCGTATCCCCTTTGAATTGTGGATAGATACCTTCCGTTTGCGCAGGACCATGCTCATCTATTTTATTCCCGATCAAGGCGATCCTTTTTTGGAATGGGAAGATAGCGTGGAAGAGGTGTCCAAGTGGGATCGAACGTCGCCGCCACGCCTGCTTCCTTTTCGTGATGCAATCGAAAGAATCCAAACCAAGTACGGCCCAGCGATAGACATTGAAAGTATCGAGGTAGCGTGGTTGCCCGAGATTGCGCCACGACTCGTTTGGCGATTTGGTTTCCGAGTAGGGCAAATGCGCTACGCTGCCTCGGTGGATGGAATGGGGGAGATCACCGAAGAGATCAAATCGAGTTTTGTTGCCGCAATGTCAACGATGAAATTAGGCAGAACGAAAATCGAGACAAGGAAACTTGCAGTGACTTTTGGTGCGCCTTCTAAACCAACCCTGCGCCAACGCGCCTATTGGATCATCTGGAGTTGTCTTGATCATGCTTGTTCGTTTATGCGAGAGCAAGGGTACACCAATATTTTTCCGGACGGGATTGATTTTGAAATTGTTGACGATTTGACCGATCTGCCGATTGGAGGTGAACAACGTGTGATTGGTGCCGCGACGAGTACTCCCAATAGCATACCTACAATTACTTTGTGGAGTCGAGATGGTTGGTCGCAGGATCCCACCATTATTCTTCACGAAATTGGTCATGGCGTTTGGAATTTCCTCTTTGCCCGCCAACCTAGGAAATTTAGTTTGCCGCCAACGTTGAGCGCATCAAGAAAAATCGAACAAGAGGCAAGGATGGATGATCAATTGAGTGGCATTCAAGAAGGGTTTGCGGATTATTTTGCCGCAACTCTGTCTCACGATCAACCGGTCAAAATAGGACAATTCTCTCGCGTTCCCAAAGAACTACGAGATGCCAAAATCTTGCCACGCATGGTTGTTGCGAAACCCTTTCTCTTCCCCAACGATCAGCCGGGTAAATATCATTTTGCTCAGCAATGGTCCCATTTGTTGTGGGAGGTACGTGAACATTTGGGTGCAGCAAAAGCCGACCAGATCATTCTGCGAGCACATTTGGGACCTTTTTCGCCCAATGGCGATGCCACGTTGCCCAACGAGCCATTGCACTGTTATTTCGAGCAATTGAAACGCTCGGCGCAGCATTGGGCAGTGACGCTCGATTGGGATGGTTTGGCAAAACGGCACGGGATTGTTGCTGAATAGTGTGCTTGGGTTAAACGATTCCAGCGGCGCACCCGCGTGCGCCGTTTGTTTTTTGGTGATTACCCAAAACTCACCGCAAAGGCGCAGAGGTCGCCGAGTTTTCTTATTTTTTTCTCTGCGTTCTCGGCGTCTCGGCGGTAAAATGGAGATGTGAGTAATCACCAGCGGTTTTTCCCTTGACACCCCTCTTGAAACATGGTACACTTTTTGCGCTTGCCCCAAGAGCGAAAAGGAGTCTAATGAGTCGTAGTCTGTGTTCGATTGGATTGCTCTGCTTGCTGATTGGTCTGACTGCTTGCTTTGGCAATCTTGGAACTCCCGGCGCTTCACCCACGCCGGTCAATCGTTTGACGTACGATGCGCCGGTCTCATTGACGATTAAAACCGGCACCACGCTTCCCGGCACCACGTTGGGTTATAGCGGCAAGAGCGAAACCGGCGCGGCGAAGGTTACCATTGCCGGCCAGTTGGCGATCAAACAGGTGGCGGATACGGTAGATTGGCAAGGTGAGCCGATCGCTGGGGTGAATCTCAAACTCAATACGCGCGTTGCTAGTTTTGATGACCAAGCCATCACTATTGTTGGTGCGGCACACATCGAAATTGCCAACATCAAGATAACACCGGGCGGTTCGCCGGGCACAGCGCTGCTCGAATTCAATTCACCGGTCACCTTCTCGCTCAAAAAGAATGATTTAATTCCGGGTTCAATCCTGGTCTATGCCGGTGCCACCTCCGAAGGCGCGCAGTTTCTGGGCGTAGAAGGGTATCCCTATCGCAAGCAATTCGATTCGTTGCAATACGTCGGTCACTTGGCGCCCAAAGTGTTTCTCAAACTCGATTTGCGTGTCCTCAATTTCAACGAAGGCGGCGCCGTGGTCGGCGGGACAGCAAACATTCGGCTTGAACAATAAGGAAGCGCCATGTCTGAACTTGAACCCAACGTTTCCAAATTAATTGCCGACGCCTTGAGCGCGCAGGATCAACGGATTCAGATTCGTTTGCCGGCACGACACAATCCTATTTTGCAACAAATCATTGACCGCGTGAACGCCGATGAGGAACTCTACGCCCTCTGGTTGGCGATGAATGTGAACGCGGTGGAACGCTTGGGAATGAGCGATCATGGTCCGGTCCATTTCCAAATCGTCTCCAATATCGCGCTCAAGTTAATGCGTCAACTCATCGAAAACGGTATTGTGCCCAGTATCGTCCGTGATCACAAAATGACGAATCAGGATGCCGAAGTGGTCGTTGTGCTGGCGGCGTTACTGCACGACCTGGGGATGTCCATTCATCGCATTGACCACGAACAGTACAGTCTGTTTATCGCACAACCCAAGATTGACCAGTTGTTGAACGGGCTCTACGCCGCCGCTGCTCGCACGATTGTGCGCTCGGAAACCTTGCACGCGATCATTGCCCATCGGAGTGATGGCAAACCGCTGACCGTCGAAGCCGGGGTGGTGCGGGTTGCCGATGCGCTCGATATGACCAAAGGTCGTTCGCGCATTCCGTTTGAAGCGGGCTTGATCAACATCCATTCGCTATCTGCCGCCGCCATCGAAAAAGTGGAGATTGGTCAGGGCCAAGAAAAACCTATTCGCATTTTGGTAACGATGAGTAACTCGGCAGGGATTTTTCAATTGGACGATCTGCTCAAAGAAAAATTGCACGGCTCGGGTTTGGAACCGTTTGTCGAGGTGGAAGCCACGCTTGAAGGCGAGACCGAAAAGAAACTGGTGACCGTTTTTCGTTTATAAATGGGATACCTCTCCCATTGTTTTACAACGCAACCTCGGGTATAATGCGAACACGGTGTAACGTTTGTCTACTTTAATTGAAACCTTGGGATTAACTAAACAGTTTGACACGCTGGTGGCGGTTGATGATCTCACCTTCACGGTTGACGAAGGTGAGATTCTTGCACTCTTGGGTCCGAACGGCGCTGGCAAGACCACCACTGTGCGCATGCTGTCTTCGATTATCAAACCAACGGCAGGCACGGCGCGGATTGCCGGCTATGATGTGGTGCATGATGCACGCACGGTTCGCCATCTGATTGGACATCTCACCGAATTTCCCGGCTTGTATCTTCGCATGAAGCCGCTCGAGTACCTCGATTTCTTTGGCGAACTCCATCATCTATCGCGCTCAGAACGCCGCGCCCGCGCCGAGATGCTGATGAAGCAATTCGATCTGTGGGACACACGCGACCGGCGTTTGGGAACCTACTCGAAAGGAATGCGCCAAAAGATCGCGCTCATCCGCGCCATGCTCCACAACCCACGCGTCTTGTTCCTCGATGAGCCGACCTCGGCGATGGACCCGCACAGCGCCAAGCAAGTGCGCGACGCGATTGCCTCGTTGCGCGGCAGCGGCTGCACCATCGTTCTCTGCACCCACAATCTCCACGAAGCCGAATTACTGGCTGATCACATTGCGATCATTCGGCGGGGCAAGTTGATTGCCTTTGGAACACCGGCGCAACTGAAACGCGAGTTGCTCGGCGTCCCCTTGTGGGAGGTGGAGTTGGTCCACCCCTTGTCTCAACCCTTACCCGCGCTCAACGGTTATCTCCAAATCGAATCGTGTGATGCAACTTTATTGCGCTATTACACCGATGAACCCCACCTTGCCAATCCTTTTCTTTTGCGCCGCCTGCACGAAATCGGTGCGGAGGTGCTGACCTTGCGCGAAGTGCCAAGAAGTTTGGAAGAAGTGTATCTCAAATTGGTGCAATAAGAATGTTCCGCGATGCCTTGATTATCACTCGCCGCGAGATTCGGGATTCCTTCCGGGATTGGCGCATCATTGCTCCGATCGTGATTCTCACGCTGATCTTTCCTTATATCATGAATCTCTCCACGCGCTTTGCCATCAATTTTGTCGAAGAGTACAACGCGACGATCATCCCCTTGCGCCTGGTGCCCTTTGCTGTGATGATCGTCGGATTTTTTCCAATTTCCTTTTCGCTGATTATCGCCTTGGAAACTTTTGTGGGAGAAAAAGAACGCAACAGTCTGGAACCACTGCTCGATACCCCTATTTCCGACGAATCCTTGTACTTTGGCAAACTCTTCGCGGCGTTACTTCCCCCGGTGATGGCGAGTTATCTGGGGGTAACGACCTACCTTATCGGGCTATACCTTTCGATTCAATACATCCCCGAACCGATTGTGTTGCTCCAAGTGATGGCAACCATCACGATGCAAGCCGTGGTGATGGTCAGTGGCGCGGTGGTGGTGTCTAGTCATACCACCAGCGTGCGCGCCGCCAACTTGCTTGCCTCGTTCATCATCATTCCGATGGCGTTTCTTTTGCAAGGCGAGACGGTGTTGCTGTTCTGGGGCCAGTACGATGTGATGTGGTACATCCTCGCCGCGCTGTTGGTTGCCGATGTGTTGTTGATTCGCACCGGGATTCGCACGTTTAACCGCGAAGAAATCCTCGCCCGCGAAATTGATGAATTGAACTTTGGTTCTCTGTGGCGAAAATTCATGGGATACTTTCGCGGCACCGGGTTTTCGTTGGTGCGCCTCTATCGTGAGGATGTCCCGCGCCTCCTGCGCGAGAACCGCTTGCCTATTGTGATCACGCTGGGCGTCGTCCTTGCCGGCATGGCATTGGGCTGGGCAATCGCCTTGCGCTATCCTTTGCCCCCCAATTCGCTGCCGATGCAGGTGGATGCCAAGACCTTTAGCGAACAGATGGCAACGCCCGGCTACAATTTCCTACCCGGCATTAACACGCGCGCGATTTTTCTGAACAATGTGCGCGCGTTGGCGTTGGCATCATTGCTAGGGCTGTTTTCGTTTGGCAGTTTGGCGTTGATTTTGTTACTTGCACCAATGGCAATCGTGGGCTTGTTTGCCGGCGAGGCAAGTGCACTTGGATCAGACCCGTTTACTTTTTTGCTGGCTTTCATTCTGCCGCATGGCATCATCGAATTGCCTGCGGCGATTATTGCGACCGCGTTTGCCTTGCGGCTGGGTGCCTCCATTATTGCCCCGCCACCGGGCGTGACGGCGGGTGAAAATTTGTTACGTGCGCTGGCGGATTTGATCAAGATCTTTATTTTTATCGTCCTGCCGATGCTCCTCCTTGCGGCATGGATCGAAGCAACAATTACACCCCAGATCGTACTCTGGCTTTATGGGAGATAACATGGCACAGGTCATTTTGCTCGGCACCGGCGCGGCACTCAGCGATGAGACGCGCGAACATACTTTTATGGTGGTCAACGGGGCGCGTCATTCGATCCTCATTGATTGCGGCGGGGGGCCCGTGCAACGTTTGCTCCAAGCCGGCGTCAAACTCGATAGCATTGAGCATGTCCTCCTCACACACCATCATCCCGATCACATTTATGGCTTGTCGGTTTTTCTATTGGGCTTGTGGCTGGCGGGGCGCAAAAAGGTCTTGCACATTTACGGCTTGCCCGAAACGTTGCGCGCGGTCAAGATGATTATGCGCGCGTTTGAATGGCGCGAATGGTTCAAGGTGGGATTTTTCCCGGTCGAGTTTCACGGGATCTCCAAAACCAAACGCGGCGCGCTGTTTCTCACGCCGGACATGGCGGTGTTCACCGCGATGACCCAGCATTTGTTGCCAACGGTTGCGACGCGCGTGGTGGTCCGTTCGTCCGGGCGCGCCATCGTTTATTCGAGCGATACCGAAGTGTGCGATGCGGTGGCGGAACTGGCGCGCGATGCCGATATTTTGTTCCACGAAGCGACCACCATCAACCGACCCACGCAAGGGCATTCCACCGCGGAGCAAGCCGGCGAACAGGCGCAACGGGCGGGCGTGAAAAAGTTGGTGTTGGTGCATCTGCCTCCCAATGGCAATGTGCAAAAATTGCGTGCGGCGGCGCAAAAGAAATTCAAAGGACCAGTCGAGGTGGGAAAGGATTTTGCGAAATA
>JBBITT010000063.1:7199-13734 GCA_037440625.1 Chloroflexota bacterium | reverse complement strand
CGGGAGCGACGGGATTCGAACCCGCGATCTCAGCCTTGACAGGGCTGCATGTTAGGCCGCTACACCACGCCCCCGCGAACGGCTCGCACTATAGCACACCTCGCTACCGGTGTCAAATTAATTTGAGACGGTCTCCACAAACTGTCGTTCGTACAGTTGCCGATACAATCCACCCCGCGCCAACAATTCTTCATGGCGACCTTGTTCAACAATGTGTCCATCGTTCACGACGCAAATCAAATCGGCGTGTCGAATCGTACTCAAACGATGCGCGATGACAATCGCCGTGCGACCACGCAATAATTTTTGCAACGCATCTTGAATCAACATTTCAGTCAACGTATCCACGCTTGCCGTCGCTTCATCCAAAATCAGAATGCGTGGGTTCGCCAAAATCGCCCGCGCGATGCAGACGAGTTGCCGTTGCCCCACTGAAAGGTTGACGCCCCCTTCTTGAATTTCGGTCTGATAACCTTCCGGCATTGCCGCAATGAATTCGTGTGCGTTTGCCAAGCGCGCCGCCTGTTCGATCTCGGCATCCGTCGCGTCGGGCGCACCAAAGCGGATATTGTCTGCAATTGTCCCGGCAAATAACAGCGGCTCTTGCGGCACCAACGCCGTTTGTTTGCGCAACGACCGTTGCGCCACCTCGCGCACATCAATCCCATCAATGCGCACCGCACCTTCGGTCACATCGTACAAGCGTGTAACTAAATTGGCGATCGAAGTCTTGCCCGCACCCGTCGGTCCCACCAGTGCCACCGTTTGCCCGGCTTCGATGACTAGATTCACATCGTGCAGAACTCGATCATTGCCGCGATAGGCAAAGGACACGTGATCAAACTCGATGCGTCCGACAATCGGCGGCATGGCCGGTGCGTTGGGACGATCTTGCACTTGGGGAGACGTATCAAGTAGATTCAACACCCGTTCGCCGCCTGCCATGGCTGCCTGCATCGTGGTATAGAGTTGACTCAACTCTTGAATGGGTTGAAAAAAGCGCGTGACGTACGCGAGGAAGGCGACGACCACGCCCAAGGTGAGTTCGCCGCGCGCTACCGCCATGCCGCCAAATCCCAACACGATAGCGGTCGCTAACATTCCCAGGAACTCGACGGCGGGCAGAAACGTAAACGACAAGCGCATTGCGGCGATGTTCGCATCCCGATTCGCGCGATTGACTTCATCAAAGCGTTCCGCGGTGGCGTCTTCTTGCACAAACGCTTGGATCACGCGCATCCCGGAAATATTTTCGGCGAGGTCGCCGACGACGGCGGCGATTTTGGAACGCGTCTCGCGGAAGGCCACTTGGGCTTGGCGCGCAAACCACCACGTCGCCAAAACCATCAACGGCAAGACGCTGAACGCGGCAAGCGCGAGAGGCGCGCTCATCGAAATCATCACGACGACAATACCGATCAGCACCGCCAGATCGCCAATCAACGTAACCAAGCCTTGCGAGAGCAAATCGTTGATGACCGACACATCGCTGATCACACGCGAGATGGTTACGCCAACGATGTGGGTATCGTGATAACTGAGCGAGAGGGCTTGCAAATGCCGGAACAGTTGCGCGCGCAGTGTCCGCAACACTTGTTGCCCGACCCAAGAGAGCAAATATTGCAGCGCGGCGTTTGTCGCCAAGATGCCGATGAAAACACCGATGAGCAACCAGGCAATGCGGGTTAGTCCCTCGCCATCGTTTTGCGCGATAAATTGATCAATCGCGACCTTGATGAGATACGGCGCGGCAAGGGTCAGCACCGATGAACCGAGAATCAAAATCGTCGCGGCAAGCATCCGTTGCCAGTACGGGCGCAAGTAACCCAGCAAACGCAACGTGATGCGCGTGTCGAACGCGTGCGTTTCGGCTTGCTCGCCAAAGTTTTCAATCGCACTGCGCGGACCCATCCCCGCACTCGCGGCGCCAATCGAAAGACTCATTGCCGGGTTGTCTCCTGTGGTTGCAATTGTTGATGATAAATCTCGGCATACAGCCCAGAGGTGCGCAACAATTCTTCGTGCGTACCCCGTGCCACAATGCGTCCCTTGTCCAACACCAGAATCAAGTCTGCTTTGCGGAGCGTACTCAAGCGTTGCGCAATGACGAAGGAAGTGCGTCCCCGCATCAAGCGTTCGAGCGCGAGTTGAATCAAGTGTTCCGTCTCGGCGTCCACACTCGACGTTGCATCATCGAGAATCAAGATGCGCGGATTCTTGAGCAACGCGCGTGCAATCGCGATGCGTTGACGTTGCCCCCCTGATAAAGTGATGCCGCGTTCGCCCACGAGCGTATCGTACCCGTGCGGCGTTTGCATGATGAAATCGTGCGCTTGGGCCGCACGTGCCGCCTCGATGATTTGATCTTCGGTTGCGTGAGGCGAACCAAACGTAATATTCTCGCGAATCGTCGTGGCGAACAACAGCGTCTCTTGCAAGACGATGCCGATTTGATCGCGCAGAGAATTGAGCGTTACACGGCGCAGATCGTAGCCGTCAATCGTGATGCGACCTTCGGTGGGATCATAGAAACGTGGAATGAGATTGATGATGGTAGACTTGCCTGACCCGGTGGCGCCAAGCAATGCCACGATTTGACCCGGTTGCACCTCGAATGAAATGTCGGTGAGGGTGCGATGCCGGCGAAAATACGCAAACGAAACGTGATCGAATTTCACCGCACCGCGCACCGGCGGAAGTTGAATCGCATCGGGCGCGTCGCGCACTTCGGATTCGGCATCCAGGATTTCAAAAATGCGTTCGCCGGCGGCTGCGGCAATCGCGAGGGCGGGGATGATCTGTCCTAGACGACGCACCGGTTGAATCAATTGCGCAAGGTACGTCGAGAATGAAACAAGTTCGCCCAGGGTGAGTTGACGTTGAATGACCAATTGGCCCCCGTACCAAATGATGAACACTGTTCCCAGATTGGCAATTAAATCCATCAGCGGGGCATTCATGGCTTGCAAACGTGTGGACTGCACCGACAGATCGAACCAGCGATCGTTCTCGCGATCAAAGCGCGCGATCTCGGCGTCTTCTTGCGCAAACGCACGCACCACGCGCGCGCCACGCAAATTCTGTTCGAGACGCGTCGTCAAGACGGCGAGTTGTTGTTGAATCGCGAGCGACAGGGGACGCAAGCGTCGCCCAAACCAAAATGCACGATACGCCAACACGGGCGTGGTGCCTAACGCGAGTAGGGCGAGCGTTGGGTTCATCGCAAACAAAAGCACCGCTGTTCCCAGCACCAAGACGATAGCGTCAATCAGACGAAGAAAGGCGCGCCCGGTCACAAAACGGATGCGATCCACGTCTTGAATCGCGCGCGAAAGGATTTGCCCGGTCGCCGCGCGATCGTGATAGGAAAAAGACAGCGCGGCAAGTTGGCGATGCATCGCGTTGCGCAAATCATACGCCACGCCCTGCGAGGCAGTTTCGGTCCACGCACCTTGAAAAAAGGTGAGCACACTTTTGATGAATGTGAGACCCAATAACGCCAAGATGGACCAAAGCAATGTCGCGGTATCGCGTTGACCAATCCCACGATCCACAATCCAACGAATGAATTGGGGAATCGCTAGTGCAAGCGCAGTGATGCCCAGCAAGGCGAGATACGCACCGGCAACCCAAAGCCAGTAAGGACGCAAATAACCGACCGCACGCCACAGAATCTGCGCCGCGCCGGGTTGTGGAAAGGGAAGGGGTTGGAGAGGCGCGTGTTGTTTCAAAGGTTCAGTGTGAATCATACTCGTTCATTATATCCTTTTGCTCGAGGAGAACCAAATTGTGCGCCGGGCTTTTGACATCTCGGCATATCTGTCCTACAATCTTGGAGGAGGAGGGCGCGATGCCGGAGCAAAAATGGACGAATCAAGAAATCGCCGCGTTGTTTTATCGCATCGCTGACATTCTGGATATTCAAGGCGAGCCGGGCGCTCCCCCGGCAGAAGCCAAGACCTTGCGTTTCAAGATTATGGCGTATCGCCGTGCCGCCGATGCCCTTGAACATCTGGGACGCGATGTGCGCGATGTTTGGCAGGGTGAGCCAAAAAATTTACAAGCGATTCCCGGCGTCGGCAAGGAAATCTCGGAAAAGATTGATGAGATTTTGCGCACCGGGCGTCTCAAGTATTACGATAAGATTTCCAAAGGAATCCCCGAAGGCATCTTTGAACTTTTGACGATTCCAGATGTGGGACCCAAAACCGTTGCGCGGCTCTGGAAAGAATTGAGCATCACCGATGTTGCGAAACTCGAACAGGCGGCACGCGCCGGCAAGTTGCGCGCGCTCAAAGGATTCGGCGCAAAATCGGAAGAAAAAATTCTTGCCGGGATCGAAGCGCAACGCCGCAAGAAATCGCAGACGCGCATCTTGTTGGGCGTCGCGTACCCGTTCGCGCAAGAAATCGTTGCCGCGTTGCGTGCCGGGTGCGGATCGGCAATTCACGCTATTGCGCCCGCCGGCTCGCTCCGCCGCATGAAACCGACCATCGGCGATCTCGATATTCTGGTTGCCTCAACTTCGCCGGAAGAAATCATCGCCGCGTTTGTGAGCTTGCCCATCGTGCGCGACATTAACGCGCAAGGCACGACAAAAGCGAGCATCGTCGCGCACAATGGCTTGCAAGTGGATTTGCGCGTGCTCGAACCGAAACACTGGGGGAGCGCGCTGCAATATTTTACCGGCAGCAAAGAGCACAACATCGCTTTGCGCCAGATCGCGCTGGATCAAGGTTTATCGTTGAGCGAGTGGGGATTCAAACGCGTGAGCGATGATACTGAAATTTTTACACCGACCGAAGAAGAGGTGTACGAGAAACTGGGCTTGCCATGGATTCCGCCGGAATTGCGCGAGGCGCGCGACGAACTGGTACTAGCGCGTCAGAACAAGATTCCGCGCCTTATCGAACTGCGCGATCTCAAAGGTGATTTGCAAGCGCATTCGAATTGGAGCGATGGCGGTTTTACGATTGAGCAAATGGCGGAAACGGCGCGCGCACGCGGGTTGAAATATCTCGCCATCACCGATCACAGTCAGGGGCTCGGCATTGCGCGCGGGCTGACGCCGGAACGCGTCCGGGAACAATGGATGGAGATTGACGCGCTCAACAAACGTTGGAACGATTTTGTGATCCTCAAAAGTGTCGAACTGGAAATTCGCGCGGACGGCACATTGGATTTTCCGGACGACCTGCTTGCCCAATTCGATTTGGTTACGGTCTCGACGCACAGCGCGCTCAAACAATCGCGCGAAAAGATTACGGCGCGTGTGGTCAAGGCGATGCAAAATCCGTACGTGGATATTTACTTGCATCCGACGGCGCGCCTCATCAACGAACGCGAAGAATCCGCGCTCGATTTGGAAGAGGTATTCCGCGTGGCGAAGGAGACGGGGACGTTTTTGGAAATTGACGGCGCGCCGGAGCGGCTCGATTTGGACGATGTGCGCGTACGCCGCGCGCGCGAAGTGGGCGTGCAAATCGTGATTGACAGCGACGCTCATTCGCCGGACGGATTCGATGGCTTGTTCTACGGTGTCGCGATGGCGCGCCGCGGCGGCTTGACCGCGAACGATGTGTTGAATACCTTGGAGTGGGAGGAACTGCGGAAGAAGTTGAAAAGGAATCGTAGGGCACATTTATGAACTTATCTTACAAAGTAACCGGTGATGGTTCGCCGCAAAAGCGTGCGGTGGAGCAGATTGAAGCAGCGTTGTAGGACAAATTTGTAAATTTGTCCTACGGGAAGCAACAATGAGTCAATTCGATTACAAGCCATCCTATCGCCGGCATCTGCCGCACATTCAACCACCCGAAGCAACATTGTTCGTTACGTTTCGCCTTGCCGGTTCGATCCCGGCAGAGACATTGCGCCAGTTGCTTGAAGAACAAGAACAGATCGAAGGACGCTTGGCGCGGATTGATGATCCCGCTGAACGCGCGCGGCAATCCGACCGCGAACGACGGCGAATGTTTGGCAAATGGGACAAGGCACTCGATTCAATGCGGTGCGGTCCCTTCTGGTTACGGGATGATCGGATTGCCGCATTGGTTGCCCAGAGTTTGCATTATTTGGACAATCAGCGATATACACTCGAGGCATTTTGCATTATGCCCAATCACGTACACTGTGTTTTCACACCTCTGACGAAAAGTGGTGAAACATACTATTCCATAGCGAGCATCATGCACTCGCTCAAGCGTCACACTGCTTTGCATGCCAATCGAATTTTGGGACGTCGCGGTGATTTCTGGCAACACGAAAACTATGACCACGTGGTGCGTGATGAGAGAGAATTCAATCGCATCGTTGCGTACATTCTCAACAATCCCGTGTCTGCTGGTTTAGTTTCGACGCCCGACGAGTGGCGATGGTCATATCGTAGGGCAAATTTGTAAATTTGTCCTACGGTTCTGCATCTGCTGGTTTAGTTTCGACGCCCGACGAGTGGCGATGGTCATATCGTAGGGCAAATTTGTAAATTTGTCCTACGGTTCTGCATCTGCTGGTTTAGTTTCGACGCCCGACGAGT
>JBBITT010000063.1:0-7099 GCA_037440625.1 Chloroflexota bacterium | reverse complement strand
GCAATGGCCATACTGTAGGACAAATTTATAAGAATTTGTTCTACGAAGGAGCAATAATGACGACACTCGGACAATCCATCCCCCGCCTTGACGCGCGCGCCAAAGTAACCGGCGAGGCGCTCTTCCCCGGCGATGTGAACCTCCCGGGGCAACTCTGGATGAAAGTCCTTTTTGCGCACCGACCACACGCGCGCATCAAACGACTCGACATTTCCAAGGCGCAAGCTGCGCCCGGCGTTGTGTACGTGTTCACCGCGCGTGATGTGCCGGTCAATGAATTTGGACTTGGTTCCAAAGACGCGCCCGTGCTCAACAACGACGAGATCCGCTGGGTCGGCGAAAAAGTCGCCCTCGTCGTCGCGGAAACGGCGAAGCAAGCCGAGCACGCGTGCGATCTCATCGAAATCGAGTACGAAGATTTACCGCCCATCACCGATCCGCGTGAGGCGATGAAACCCGGCGCGCCGCAAGTTCACCCGGCGTACGCCGGCAACATCATCAAACACATCCCGATTCGCAAGGGCGATGTCGCGCAAGGGTTCGCGCACGCAGATGTGATTGTCGAAAGTGAGTATCACACGCCGTATCAAGAGCATGCGTACTTGCAACCCGAAGCCGGCGTTGCGTACCTCGACGATGAGGGGCGCGTCACCGTCGTTGTTGGTGGACAGTGGACGCACGAAGATCAAGAGCAAATCGCACACGCGCTCGCGCTGCCACTCGATCAGGTGCGCGTGATCTATCCGAATGTTGGCGGTGCGTTTGGTGGGCGCGAGGATATGAGCGTGCAAATCATTCTCGCGCTCGCGGCGTACAAGTTGCGACGCCCGGTCAAAATCATCTGGTCGCGCGAGGAAAGCATCCTCGGTCATCACAAACGCCATCCCATGTGGATCAAGCACAAACTCGGCGCGACGCGCGATGGCAAGCTGGTTGCCGCGCAAGTCGAACTCATTTCCGATGCGGGACCGTATATGTACACCTCGCCCAAAGTGCTGGGCAACGCGGCGTTCGGCGCGACCGGTCCGTATGAAATTCCGAACGTTCACGTGGACGCGTACACCGTCGCGACGCACAACATCGTGACTGGCGCGTTTCGTGGCTTTGGTGCGCCCCAAGCCCACTTTGCCGCCGAAACGCAAATCAATAAACTTGCCGAGAAACTGGGAATGGACCCGGTTGAATTGCGTTTGAAAAATGTTTTGCGGGAGGGATCACTGCTTGCAACCCAAACGCCGTTGCCGGGTGGGTTGGTGAGTTTGCCCCAAGTTGTGCAGAAATGTGCCGAGTCATTCGGATGGACACGCCGCGACAAATCGAACATCGAACATCGAAAATTGAAAATTGGCTACGGCTTTGCCGGCGCGCTCAAGAACATCGGCTTTTCGTTTGGCTATCAGGAGAACGCAACGGCGACGGTCGAGTTGCACGGCGGCGCGCAAATCGAAAAAGTGATTGTGCATCACGCGGCGGCAGAAGTGGGGCAGGGGACGCACACCGCGCTCGCGCAAATCGCCGCGGCGGCGCTCGGCGTGCCGATCGAAAAAATCGAAATGATCGTGTCCGATACCGCGCTCACCGAAAATGCCGGGAGTGTGTCCGCGTCACGAATGACGTACATCGGAGGCAACGCGGTCAAAGGCGCGTGCGAACTCGCGTTGAAAAAATGGCAGGACGAAGAACGCCCGGCGATTGCGACCTACAAATATCTCGCACCCAAGACGACCAACTTTGCGCCGGACACCGGCGAATCCAAACCGAACATCGCGTACGGTTATGTGGCGCAAGCGGTCGAAGTGGAGGTGGATACCGAAACCGGCTTTGTGCGCGTCGTGCGCGTAACCTGCGCGGACGATGTAGGCAAGGCGGTCAATCCAAGGATGATCGAAGGGCAAATTGAAGGCGCCGTCGTGCAAGCGCAGGGCTGGACGATCCAAGAGAATTTTCAAACCAAGGATGGCAATATTCTCACCTCTACGCTCTCAACTTATTTGATTCCCGGCATCCTCGATGTGCCGGAAAAAGTGGATTCGGTGATACTCGAATATCCGGATAGCGATGGACCCTGGGGCGTGCGCGGAATGGCCGAGATGCCGTTCATTCCCGTCGCGCCCGCCATCATCGCCGCGGTGCACGACGCGACCGGCATCTGGTTTGATGAATTTCCGTTGACGCCGTGGCGCGTGCTGGGTGGGTTAAAACAGCGCAATCAATGAGCGAAGAAATTTTGTGGACGAGCGGATTCTTTAACGAAAGATTCCCTGCGCCCGTTTCGCCGCTCGGTTGGTCATGGTTGCAACCACTGATCGAAGAGATTGCGCTACGTGATCCGTTGCGCTTTCTGGGTTATCCGCAAGCGGAAACCATTCCGCTCACCCGCTTGTGGCGCGGACATCCGTACGCCAATGTGCGCGCGTTCCAAATCTTTTACAAAGTTTTTCCGGATTTTATTTTGCCCGAGGACGCCTATCGTTATTTTCCTGATGGCGATGTCTCGTTGCGCAAACGTGCACCGTACCCACGCTGGGTTGATGCTCCCCGTTTGGTTTTCTCGCTCCTCCGCGCTTTTTTCTCCGATCCATTCAACGTCTCGCCGCTGAACAATGATCGGCATTGGGCACACTATGTTCGCAATCACGATTGTCGCGTGAATGCGTTGCATGCGCGATTCGATGCATTGAGAAATGCCGACTCGCGCGAGATTTTCATTGCGCTACAGCAAGCCGAAAAAATTCATCGCGACTTTTTGCGCATTCATCGTTGGAGTTTGATGGATGCCGATCTCACATTTGGTTTGCTCAAACGCTGGGTGGGGCACGAGGCAGCGGCGCAGTTGGTTGCTGAGGTGCCGAACAAGACGATGGAGATTGACCACGACTTGAACGTTTTGGCGTTGTCGGAATTTTTGAACAAACACGGGCATCGTTCATTTTCACTCGATATTGCAGTGCCAACCTTTGCCGAAGCGCCCGCGCAAGTGAAACGGTTGAGACAAATGATGCAAGACCAACGCCGAAGAATACCAGCGGAAGAGCGCGAGACGCAAATACGCCTGACGCCGATTGTAGCGCTGGCGCGCCGTTATACCGGTATGCGCGAAGACCAACGTTATTATTGGCAAAAGGCATTGGCGGTATCCCGGCAATTGTACTTGATCTTGGCAGATCGCTTGATTGCCGATGGTGTGATTGACGAACGCGATGCGGTGTTTTATGCCACGCACCAAGACCTCGCCGATTACTTTGATGGAAAGTTACCGAAGAATGATTTGGCGCAAAGAATCAGCGTGCGGCAAGGCGAATGGCGTGAGTATCAGCGCGAGTTTGAACAATCCCCCACCGAATCGTATCCGCCGTTCTTGCGCGGCGACGTACCGGTGTTTAACGTAGGGGCAACCCGCGCGGTTACCCAATGGCGCGGTCGTGCGGTCAGTCCCGGCATCGCGCGGGGGAGAGTTCGCGTGGTGCAATCGGCGGATGAATTGGCGCGCGTGCAACCCGGCGAGATTATGATTGCGCCGGCAACCGACCCGGCATGGACGCCGGTGTTTACGCGCATCGCCGGGTTAGTCGTGGAACGTGGCGGCGTGCTGTCGCACAGTGCCGTCATCGCGCGCGAGTACCGCATTCCAGCCGTTGCCGGGATTGCGAACATTGTGAATGAGATGCACGATGGGGAAATGATCGAGGTGGATGGAACGCAAGGAGTGGTGAGATACGTACAGGCGTAGGGGCGAGTAACCGCGCCCCTACGTATTTCAATCCAATTTGATTGGCTTGCTCAGCAGCGTTACCAACAACTTGATCGCGTTTTGTAAATCGTTGAAATCAATCATCTCCGAGGGCGAGTGAATGTAGCGCGTGGGAATCGAAAGACAGCCCGCCGGCACACCTTCGCGCGTGGTTTGCATCGCCATCGCATCGGTGGTGCCCCCCATCAACACTTCGAACTGATACGGCACGCCGGCCTCTTGGGCGGCTTCGACGAGCAATTGTTTGACGGCTGGGTGTGCCAACATTCCAGAATCCTTGACTTTGATGGCGGGACCCTTGCCCAGTTCGACCGCCATGCGATTTGATTCCGGCGTATCGCCGGTACCGGTCACGTCAACCGCAATCGCCAGATCGGGTTGCACGCCAAACGCCGAGGTCGTCGCGCCGCGCAAGCCCACTTCTTCTTGCACCGTGAAAACAAAATAAACATCGTGCGGCGATTTCTTCAACTGCCTGAGCGTTTCGATCAACACCACACAACCGATGCGATCGTCCATCGCTTTGGACACCAACCGATTGCCGAGATCAGCAAAGTCGCGCCAGAACCCCGCTGCATCGCCCACACCGACCGGCGAATTGTTTGGACTGGTGGCGCCCACATCAATGAACAACTTGTCGAGTTTGATTTCGGTGGCAGAGGCATCCTTGGTCTCGCGTCCAAACACACCGGTCACGCCGTTCGCAAATCGGCAACGACTGCCGTGCAAGTTGATGGGATACACACCGCCAATCGGCGCAAAACGCAAGAATCCTTTTTCGTCCACGTGCGTTACTATCACCCCGATCTCGTCCATATGCGCGGCGAGCATTACTTTTTTGCGCGGTGCGGGTCCCGTTCCTTTCTTGCGTGCGATGAGATTGCCCAATGCATCCACGCGCAATTCATCCACTAGACTTTTGATTTCCTCGCGAATCAGTTCACGCACTTGTTGTTCATACCCCGAAGGGCCGTACACTTCGGTGATGCGCTTGGTCAATTCTTTGAGTGGGTGCATTCCGCGCGGATGGTTGTTATCTATCAAGGGAAAATGCTCAGATTTTTTTGTCGTAACCATAGTAACCTCGCCTAGAGTTTTGCCAACTTGGGCAGCGTCTTGATCATCAACGCGATGGTGTGTTCAACATCGTGTTGGCTCAACACGCTAACCGGGGAATGAATGTAGCGTACCGGCACCGCCACCGCCACCGAAGGGACGCCTTCTTTGATGAGATGAATTCGGCCAGCATCCGTCCCACCGGCAACTGCCTGCTTGAATTGGTACGGAATCTTGTTTTCTTTGGCCGTCTCTACCAGCAATTCGACCAAGCGGCGATCGGAAATCAGCGAATGGTCCATAAAAGTGATCGCTGGTCCCGCCCCCACGCGCGTTACTGGAGAGACGTCTTTGGTCTTGGGCGAATCGTCGCACACCGTGCCTTCGAGCGCGAAGGCGAAATGGGGTTCGATGGCGTAGGCAGCGGTGCGTGCGCCGCGCGCGCCCACTTCTTCTTGCGCGGTAAAGACGCCATACACGTCGAACGGGTACGTGCGCTTGAGAATCTCGACGAGCGCGGCGCATCCCGCCCGATCATCCAACGCTTTGCCTTTGACGTAACCATCGCCGATCTCGGCGAACTCGGTGGCAAAAGTGGCATAGTCGCCCAGTTTGACCGCGGCTTGCGCTTCTTCTTTGGTTTTCGCGCCGATGTCAATCGTCATCGAATCCACATCCACCACTTGACCGCGTTCTTTTTGTTTGAGCAAATGCACCGGCTTGACCCCAATCACCCCGGGAATCTTGTCTTTGCCAATCCAGACGATTTTGCTCAACAGCACGCGATCATCAATACCGCCGACTTTGCGAAAGCGCAGTTGTCCATTCGATTCGTGGTGCACGATCATCAAGCCCACTTCGTCCATATGGGCGGCGAGCATCACCTTGAGCGGCTTTTTGCCGCGTGTACCTTTGGCTTTCTTGAACGCAATGAGATTGCCCAGCGTGTCCACGCGATAGTCGTCCACGTGATCGCGGATGGCATCAATCAGAATGTCGCGCACCTCGGCTTCGTTGCCCGAGACGCCCCGGGCATTAGAGAGTTTTTCTAGGAGCATGCTATTCCTCAGGGAAAGACGATTAGCCCAAGCCATTACTTTCGTCTTTGGTCTGTTGTCCTTCGTCTGGTTAGGGCACGTTTCTTCTTTGCCGGCGTTTCTGCTTTGATTTCTGATTCACCTCGCAACTGCTCGATGAATTTGTCATCCAGCGATGCGCAGAACAAGGCCAGCAACCGACCAATACGTTCCACATCGGTGAGACAGAGTGTCTCAACCGATGTGTGCATATAGCGTAACGGAATGTCAATCAAGCCGGTGGGAATGCCTTCGCGCACCACTTGCATTGCCCACGCATCGGTGCCGCTCGGTCCTTCTTCGGGAGCAACCTTGAAGGGAATTTCGTGCGCTTTGGCGAGCGCGGTGAGTTTTTCGTAAACGAGTGGATGAATGTTCGGCCCTATTGCAATGCCCATCCCACCATCCAAGGGAACCGCATCTACCTCGCTCACGTTGGGTTGATCGCCGTGGGTGACATCAATCGCAATGGCCACGTCCGGGTTGATTTGGTAGGTCGAAGTCATTGCCCCGCGCAACCCGACTTCTTCTTGCACATTCGCAACGGCGTACACATCCCAGGTGTGTTTCATGTTAGCGAGTTGTTTCAGTGCTTCGGCGACGCAAACGACCGCGGCGCGATCATCGAACGCTTTGCCGGCGACCAGATTGTTTTTTAGCGGAACGAGTTGGCGCGCAATCGTCACCAGATCGCCCACTTGGACCAGTTCGCGCACTTTGGCTTCTGGCAAACCGACGTCAATCCAGAGGTCGTGCATCGGAATGACTTGGTCGCGTTCGGTTTCGGTCAAGACGTGCGGCGGGCGCGCGCCGATAATGCCACGCAAAGGTTGTTTGCCATGCACCATCACTTCTTGGGCGAGCAAGACCCGCACATCAAAGCCGCCCACTTGGGTAAAGCGAAGGAATCCTTTGTCAATCGCCGTAACCATCAAGCCGATTTCGTCCATATGTCCTTCGATGAGAACTTTGTGCGTCCCTTGGGTGCCGCGTTTGAGCGCGACCACACTGCCCATCGGTGTAAGGCTGATTTCATCGGCATACGGTTTAAATTCTTCGATCACCAAGTCGCGGATGGTGTGTTCATAGCCGGAGACACCATGCGCTTCGGAGAGTTTTTGCAGAAAATCTTGGAGTGCCACCGAGTCCGCCTCCTCAAAAAACGTGTCGCCATTATATCACGGGACTAGAGTGTGTCAATCGTGCTGATTTTTGA
>JBBITT010000062.1:0-13746 GCA_037440625.1 Chloroflexota bacterium | reverse complement strand
CTCCGCGCCCTCGGCGTCTCTGCGGTAATTTGAGAAGGGCTGAGCAGTTACATTTGACAGAAAACCCGAAGGTCTTTGCCTTCGGGTCTTTATTTTTGGTACCATTGGGCTATTGGCAAAACGACCGAATCGGTTTAGAATCTGGTCAAATTGGTCTTCTGGTCTGACCAGAGAACCGCAGGAAAATCCGATGAGAATTGACCCTGTTTCCAAAAACACGCTCGCCCGTTCGGTTGCCGAACGCCTTTTGCACCTCATCGCTGATGGCACCATCAAGCCCGGCGACCGGATGCCTTCCGAACGCGATTTGATGGAACGCCTCCAAGTCGCGCGCTCCACCGTGCGCGAAGCCCTCCAAGCCCTTGCCGCGTGCAATGTGATTGAAATTCGACCCGGTGTTGGCGCGTTCGTCTTTGCAAACGCACGCGATTTGATTCCGGTTGCCCTGGAAAGTTTACGCAGTCCACGGAGCGCGCCGCCCGTTCCGCGCGCCGTCCCGGACAATGGCTCAGGACGCGCCAAGATCGCCGGGCTGGCTCCTTTGCCTCCGCCGCCAGAAAAACCACTTCACATCCCTAACCTCAAAAAGGATCGCCTTGGTACTTTCGAGTTTATCTCGTGGTGGGAACGCAGCAAAGTACAAAATGCGCGTGTGATGGTGATTGGTGCCGGCGCGCTGGGCAATGAAGTGTTGAAAAATCTCGCGTTGATGGGCGTGGGCAACTTGTTCATCGTTGACTTTGACACCATCGAAGCCGCCAACCTGAGTCGTTCTGTTCTCTTCCGCGCCGAAGACAATGGCAAGAAAAAAGCCGAGGTCGCCGCGCGGCGCGTCAAAGAATTGAATCCCGATGTCCACGTCCAATATTTTCACGGCGATGTCAACACCGCGCTGGGGCTGGGTATCTTTCGCCGAATGGACGCGATCATCGGTTGTCTCGATAATCGTGAAGCGCGCCTTTCGATCAATCGCTTTGCGTATCGTTTGAACAAGCCGTGGGTGGATGGCGCGATTCAAGAACTCTTTGGCTTGGTGCGCGTGTTTGTGCCGGGACAAGGCGCGTGCTACGAATGCACGCTCACCGAACAAGCCCGCCGCGAAATGTCGTTGCGATATTCATGTCCGCTTTTGGCGCGGCAAAATATTTTGCTGGGCAAAGTGCCCACCACACCAACCATCTCGGCGATTATCGCCGGGCTACAATCGCAAGAAGCATTGAAATTGATCCACGCGATGCCGGTGCAAGCCGGGCACGTAACGCACATCAACGGCTTGACGAATGAATTTCACACCACCGCGTACACGCCGGACGAAAATTGCGAAAGCCACTGGGTCTATGGCGACATTATCGAGTTGCCCAACGTCAAAGCGTCCACCACCACCGTGGCTGAACTCCTCCGCATCGCCCGCGAACAGCTTGGCACAGACGTGCTCATCGAACTCGATCAGGAAATTGTAACGCAGTTAGAATGCCATCATTGCGAAACCCTCACCGAAGTGTACAAACCGATCTCGCAGGTGAGTTACAACGATGGCTTGTGTCCCGGCTGCGGCGAACTGCGCGAGGTGCATATGGCGCACGTCGTGACCGGCGATGAGCCGTTCATCCATCGCACGCTGTTGGCAATCGGCATTCCACCCTTGCACATCGTCCGCGTGCGCAACGATCAAGAATATCGTTTCCTGGAATTGACCGGCGATCTGCCAGCCGCCTTGCACTGGTCGCATTTTGAAGGTGGCGCGCGTTCTGCACACGCGGCGCGCGTGCGTTTACATCCGCGTCCGCAAATCAAACTGGGCGAAGCGGTGCCAGAGGTTGCGCCACCGGCAACCCCCGCGCGCCCGCGCGTGATCGTACACTAAGCCTAGATTTCGCACCTGCGCTGTCAAATAGGCAATGTGGCTAACCCAGCCGCTCAATGCACGCCCATTCTTATTGGTCAGGCGAGGGTGCGAAAGCGAGACTCAGTTGGAAATTATGGAATGGCAACTCTCAACGCCCATGCGTTCCTATCGAGCTGATAGAATGAACACCGCGTCATCCATCAATTGGCGATTTCGCATCGGTTTCACGCTCAGCACATTCCTGGGATTGGCGTGGGGTATTCTGCTGGGCTGGTACCAAGTGCGTTTGAATGCGTACCTTTCGCCGGGGCTCACCCTGTTGGTCACAATGCCCATTGCTTTCTGGGGCAGTGTATTTGCCGGACTCGCTTTCAATCGCATGTTACCCGGTTGGCACAAACTTGCCCGTTGCCTGATTGCCACCTTCATCATCATTGCTGGCTTGCCCTTTGGCATCGTTTGGGCGTTGCTGGGCGACGGCGTCGAACCCATCAATCTGATTCGATCAACTGGCTGGACCCCGTGGCAATTGGAATGGGCGATTGCATTCGTTGGGTTGCTGGGCGGAATGTTCCCACGTTGGACGTTACCTTTTTTACGACCGCTGGGAAATCTGGCTCTTTGGATTTTGGCTCGCCCGATCAACACAGCGCGCTGGATGGGCAACACCCTTCTTGGCTTGCCGCGCCGATTGAGTCAATTCGTTACGGACACGGCGCCGCACCCACCGCCACCGCTGGTCGAACCGGTTCAACCGCAACGCACACATCGAGCCAAGCCACGGCGCGTGAGAGCCAAAGCCAAGCCCGCGCCGGTATCCAGCAATGGCAACCATAACGGCGCACGGGTCATCGCCCGCGTCGAAGATCGTTGTCCCTATTGCTTTGACATTGTAAAGCGCAACGATCCGCGCGGAGTCCACGTGTGCGAAATATGCCACACACCACACCACGCCGATTGCTGGGCGGTAACCGGCAAATGCCAAGTCCCGCACCTGAACACATAACTCACTCACGCGATTTTACCACAGAGCACACAGAGAACGCAGAGAAAAAACATAGAAACCTCGGTGAACTCGGTGATCTCTGTGGTGAACAAATCATTGACCGCGTAATATCAGTAACTCATTCTCCACACTCTAACTCTGACTCTCGGAGGACCTATGCCTGATCTGAGCGTTACCCTCGTGTTACCGACCGGCGGGGCACGCACCGCCGAAGTCCCGGACGACGTGCCGGTTCGCGAGTTGTTGCCCGAACTGATTTCCGTACTCGAATTGCCGACCACCGGACCGGATGGTCGTCCGATGGGCTATCGTCTGGACAGCAAAGCATTGGGGCGCGAACTGCGCGAGAGCGAAACACTCGCCGCCGCCGGCGTGCCGGCAAACGATCGCTTGATGATCACGGCGGATGTAACCGCCGGGGCGCCTTCCTCGCTCGTCAATGCCAGTCCGCGTTTTCGCCGGCTCAAAGCCGATTACGAGAAAATGTTGGAACTCAAAGCCCACAGCGATTTGATTGACTTTGAGGTCGTAGATGTCAAGCCCGGCTTTCCACCGGAAAAATATATCGTTACCTTCAAATGCAAAAGCATCATCGGCATTGATGCCGCCGGCAATCCCAAATTCGGCGACCGGCATCAGGTTGCCATCTACTTGCACAACGAGTATCCGCATCGTTGGCCCGGCTTGAAATGGTTAACGCCCATCTGGCATCCCAACATCAAAGGATCGAATGGCAGTGTGTGCATTGATGCGGCGTGGTGGACCGCCGCACGTTCGCTGGATCGGTTGGTAATCATGCTGGGCGAAATGGCGCAATGGAAAAATTATCACGATGATCCCACCAAGCCGCCTTTTCCCTGGGACGCTGAAGCCGCCAAGTGGAGTATGAACTATCGTAAGAAACATGCCGGCTGTTTCCCGGTGGATAAGCGCGAACTCTTGCGCCCTGAACGCGTCAAGATCAAAACCGAATCGGCGGTTTCAAAACCGCGACCCAAGATCAAATTGAAATCGTAGAGGCAACCCTCGCGGTTGCCCAATCCCAAACCCAAATGGAGGTGCCAAATGGCAGACGTACCCGTAACCTTGATTCTTCCGGCAGGTGGTTCCCGCACCGCCGAAGTCCCTAACGATGTCCCGGTCAAAGACCTTTTGCCCGAACTCACGTCATCGTTGCAACTCCCCACCACCGGACCCGACGGACGTCCGATGAGTTATCGGATGGATAGCAAAGCGTTGGGGCGCGAACTGCGCGAAGACGAAACGCTGGAAGCCGCCGGCGTCCCGCAGAATGATCGTCTGATGCTCACCGCCGATGTAACGGCGGGATAGAATCGTCCGGTAGGGGCGAGGGTCTCTCGCCCCTACCCAACGAGGCAACGAAATGTCGCTTGCATTCGATCCCACCCTCCCTTTTCGCGCGCTTGCCATCGCGCCGCTCAACGATCCGAACGCCGCGCCGGTTTTGTACGAGTTGATCGGTGAATCCACGTCCATCGGCTCAGCCGAAGACAATGCAATTGTCCTGGTGGACCAGAGCATCTCGGCGCATCATTGCACCGTGCGCGGCAAAGCAGACCAAGTGCATCTCTTGATTGATTTGGGCGAACGCTGGCGGGTGCGCGATTATGGTTGGCGCAATGCTCAACCAGGCGATGCCTACTGGTGCCCACGCCACGGCAACGTGGATCGGCTGGATGCGCGCGATTGGTGCGCTCATTGCAAGCAACGGCGCGGCTCGTTGTGGTTGATGCGTCCGCTCAATCCAGGAGATACGTTTGAGATTGGTACCGCCTTTCGCGCGACGTATGTGGTGCAAGAACGCCAACCTGCCGAAAACACCACACCAGAACTGCCGCCCGAATTGCCACCAAGCGAATTGTTTCAAACGCCCTCACGAACCATTTCTCTCACTCCCAGCGACACCACCATTCCGATTTGCGCGCCGCCGATAGACGATTCCAACGTGTGGCGTTGGCAACCCGAAAACATTCCGTTTCCCATCTATTTGCATCAACGAGTCAACATCAGTATCACGCAACACGCGCGCCAAAACCCAGATCGCGAAGTAGGCGGAGTGCTGTTGGGCGACGTGCGCTTGGACGAACACGGGCAAATGTATGTCTATGTAACGCACGCGCTCAAAGCCGAATTTGCTAGCGAGGCGCGCGGGCATCTCACCTTTACGCATCAAACCTGGCTACAGATTCACGCCGCACACGATGCGCTCTATCCGGACAAGATGATTGTGGGATGGTATCACACGCATCCCGGCTGGACGATCTTTCTTTCACCGTGGGACTTGTTCATTCATCAAAATTTTTTCAAACAGCCGTGGCAAGTGGCGCTCGTCATTGATCCATCATTAGATCGCGCCGGTTTTTTTGTATGGAAAGACAATCAAATCACCAGCCCGCAGAAACCCATTGCACCTTTTCGTTTGGCAGAACTGGAAGGCTGGTCCGATCTGACCAAGCCGCGCGTGCGCATCAAATTGACCGATGCTCATCGGTGATAGACGGAGGATCCCTCGTGTCTCGCATTAAACTTTTCGATACATTACCCACGCCATCCATCGAACAACCCATGCCGCTCGATCAATCTCTACAATGGGTCTCGCCGTACGAAACTCGCGTCAAACCGAAGGTGTGCATCTTTTTCTCGCAAACGGCGTACCGCAAATGCTTTGAACATTCGCGCAGCGATCTGGAGCACGAAGTGGGCGGCGCGCTCGTCGGCGAGGTGCGATACGATGCCGGGCGCGCGCAAACCTATGTCGTCATTCAAGATACACTCCCGGCTTCTTTCACTGATTCCGGCGAAACGCATCTGACGTTTACGCAAGACACGCTCGTTCATTTCAGCAACCAGATGGACGCACTCTTCCCGGGCAAACGCATGGTGGGATGGTATCACACGCATCCGCGCTTGGGTGTGTTTTTATCGGGACACGATACCTTTTTGCATCGCCACTTTTTCCCGGATCCAACTCAAGTCGCACTCGTCATTGATCCGTACGATCAGCATGCGGGGTTCTTTGTCTGGCAAGCCGGCGCCACGCTCGACCCCAAACATTACATCGGCTTTTATGAGTTGAGCGACGCGGACGATCACAGCATCGTCGAATGGGAAAATTTGACGCCGGTCATTTTAGACGATGTTCCAACAGAAAGGGAGGGATAAATGAGTTTACGTATGCGCGCGTACTATTACGCGATTCTGGGTGCCATCGGTGCGCTCGTCGGTTGGCGCATCGGTGATACGATTGGCTTTATTCGTGGGGCGAACGTGTACGTCAGCGATGTGGTGCTGGGTGCGATCATCGGCTTGAGCATCGGCTGGCTGATTGGCGCGAGCGAAGGAGTGCTGGGTCAATCGTGGTATCGTGCCTTGCGCGCCGGGATAGTTGCCGGCGGCATCGGCTTGGTGGCGGGCGCGATTGGCCTGCCCATCGGCGAGTTGGTATTTCAATTGACCGGGGGCGAACTGATCGGACGCGCACTGGGTTGGGCCTTGTTTGGTTTGCTCATCGGTTTGTCTGAAAGTTACACGGGCGGAACGCAAATGTGGAAAGGCGCAGTGGGCGGCGTCATCGGCGGCACGATTGGCGGCATCATTCTGTTCATGCTCCAATCCACGTTCGGCTCCACCGAGTTTGGCAAGATGGTGGGCTTGATCGTGTTGGGTGCATCGGTGGGCGCGTTCATCGCGTTGATCGTCGTTGTTCTCTCACGCGCGTGGATCGAAGTGAAAACTGGCAAACTGAAAGGCAACGAGTTTATTCTGGACAAGTTTCTGCCGGTGCACGGTCCGGCGGCGATTATCGGGAGCAACGATTTCAAAGCGGACATTGCCTTGCCCGATCCGGATATGGCGCCGCAACACGCGCGCCTCAAAGGGGCTGGCTCGCACTTTGTCATCGAGGATATGAGTGTGGGCAAAGGGACCTTTGTGAATGGTCGCAAAGTGGAAATGACGCGACTCACGAACAACGCGGTGATTCGTTTGGGCAACACCGAGTTGGTGTACCACGAGCGACATTAAGGATGTGTCGGGTGGCAGTGCGAGAAAAATCTTTTGCACGATTTGCCATTCGACGGAAAGGAGTCTTGTGAGAAAACTGATTTCATCTTTCGCGCTGGCATTGGCGTTGTGTAGCGTGTTTGCTATCGGGCTTGGCGCGCAAGGATCAACCACGATCAACGTTACTCAGGTGGACACCTCGCGTTTTCCGCAAGTGGATGTGTACATCTCAGCAACGGATGCCAACGGCAAGCCGGTGCGCAATGTTTCACCCAGCACCTTTCGCCTGACCGAGAACGGACAGGAAATGGCGTTGACCAACATTACGCGCGCTGGCGAACAAGGCGCGGTCAACACGGTGTTGATCATTGATCACAGCGGGAGTATGGCAGCGGGTGGCAAGATGACTTCGGCAAAGCAAGCGGCGAGTACGTTTGTCAATTTGATGCGTCCCGGCGACAAGACCGCTTTGATTCAATTTGATACCGAGATCGAAACGCTCCAGCCCTTCACCGAGGACAAGACCGCCTTGTTGACCGCCATTCAAAAAATCGTGCCGCGCGGCAACACGGCGTTGTACGATGCGTTGAATCAAGCCGCCAAATATTTCGAGACGACGCAAGGGCGCAAAGCGATCATCGTCGTAACGGATGGAATGGACACGGCAAGCAAACTAGGACGTGAAGCGATTGTGCAACGCGCCAGCACCGGCGGCTTTTCGATCTATACGATCGGGCTGGGTGCCAAGAGCGCGGCATACGGGAGTCAAGATGGGATTGATGAAAACATCTTGCGCGAATTGGCGATGGTGTCGTACGGCAATTACTATTACAGCCCAGACGGCAGTCAGTTGAGCGAACTGTATCAACAGTTATCGTTCCTACTTCAAAACGAATACAAACTCACGTACATTTCGCCTAACCCGTTGCGCGATGGCGTCAAACGGAACATTGTGGTTACCGCGTCGGGCGTTGCCAGCACCCGCACCGATTTCAACCCGGGCGGCGTGATTCCCGAAG
Source organism: Chloroflexota bacterium (assembly GCA_037440625.1). Classification (GTDB taxonomy): domain Bacteria; phylum Chloroflexota; class Anaerolineae; order UBA4142; family UBA4142; genus DAOTXS01. The sequence goes on along the minus strand of JBBITT010000062.1, from coordinate 5,852 downwards.
TCGCTTCGCAAGGAGCATCGTGGCTACTCTTTTTCGTCGCACTCGTTTTGTTGATTGCACTCTTGTTTGCGCCGGCAGGGCTGCAAACAATTCGTGAACATGGTTTGGCTTTGCCGGCTTTTGCCATACCCACCTTGCCGCTGTTGACCCAAAAACCTAAACCCAATCGGATCAAGTTGACCGGCGGTGCACCCACCGCTAACGCGTCCCAACCCAAGCCGCGTATCAAAATTAAACAAGCGGCTCCCGGCACCACGCCATCAATGCCGTGGGATGAAAACGCAGACAAACATTAACCGTAGCATCAATCTGTAACTTGTTCGCAAAGGAGTTGCTCATTCGCCTTCCATAGGCGAATGAAAAATGCGCTTGGTTTGTAGTGGGCGATTGATCGCCCGTTCAGACAGCGCGATGAATCGCGCAACGACAAACCTATTTTCCAAGGAGGTTACAATGGCTAATGCATTTGACAATATGCCGGATGTCGGCAAGAAAAAGAAAGTGAGCGGTGCCACGCAACCGAGTCGCACACCGCTGTTGCTCGGACTGCTGGCGGGCTGCTTGGTGCTCTTTCTCTGCGGCTTGCTCGCCGGCGGCGGTTATTGGCTCTGGTCATCGCAACAAGGCAAGGTGGCTACGGCTACTGGGAACACCAACCCCGGCACCAATCCGGTTCTGCCCATCTTGCCCAGCGGTAGCGGCAAGATGCGCATCGCGTTTAGTGTGGAACGCGGCGGTCGCCCCGAAGACAAATTTGTCTGGCTGATGAACGTGGATGGCAGTGATCCGAAACAATTATTGACTCAAGCATCGTCGCCGGCATTTTCACCGGACGGATCGTTGATTGCCTACTATCATTGGAACGATGGCATTTACATCGCGAATGCCGATGGCACCAATCCGCGCAAGATTCTGGGCGAGAGCAACGCCAAATATTTGGCTTGGTCGCACGATGGCAAATGGATTGCGTTTGCATCGCAACCTAGTTTGCAAGAAAACTCGCCCATCAACATTGATGCCATCAAAGTGGATGGTAGTGGTCGGCGCATCATCGTGATCGGGGGGACGCAACCCACGTGGTCGCCAGACGACAAGCAAATCGCTTTTGCCACCTGTCGCGGTCCGGATTGTGGCATCTACAAAGCGAGTTCGGCGGGTGGCGATGCCGGCACCAAGATCGTCGGCGAACTCGGATCGAATCCGGCGTGGTCTCCCAATGGCAACACCATCGTTTACCAAGCCGATGTAGATGGCGTCAAGCAATTGTTCATCGTCAATGTGGATGGCACCGGCAAAAAACAACTCACGTCGGGGACCGTGCCGCACGTGGGTGCGCAATGGTCGCCGGAGGGTAGCACGATTTACTATCGTTCGCCGGAGGGCGGCAGTTGGGGCATTTGGCGAATGAATGCCGATGGCTCGAATCCCACGCGCATCGCTAACGATGTTCAGCCGGTAGATTGGGCATACGAACGTTTGGCGCTAAGCAAGTAAGCCACCCCCTTCACCAATGACTGACGAACCGAACAGGACCTCCTGTTCGGTTTTTGATTTGGTCATTGACAAACCTGCATCAACCGCGTACAATACAAATGGACTAGACCACTCCTGACCATTTCAGGAAAGGGGGAATCGCTCGGCGTAATGCATAAACGTTCGCGTGACTCTCGCCCAGTCAATCACCGTTCGATTGAAACCCAGAGAGGAGAAGAAGCAATGAAGCGCACAGCGCTACTCGTTCTTGTTTGGGTTGTCGCGGCATTGATCATTGTTGCTTGCGCCACACCCACCCCGGAAACTGTCGTGCAGACCAAAGTGGTAGAACAAACCCGCGTGGTGGAAGCGACCAAGATTGTTGAACAAACCAACGTGGTCGAAAAAGTGGTCACCGCGACACCGCCCCCTACCCCTGCCCCCAAGCGCGGTGGCACCCTCATCGCCGCGCGCGCGGCAGATGCCACCGGGATTGACCCCCACAAACAAACCGCGTTCGCATCCTTCCGCATGCTCGAATTGATTTACGATCCGCTCTTTGCCTTTGACAAAGATTTAAAGATCGTTCCCAACCTTGCCGAATCGTGGAAATTTTCCGAGGATGCCAAGACCTTGACGGTTACGCTTCGCAAGAACGTCAAATTCCACAGTGGCAACCCCATGACCTCCGAGGATGTCAAGTTCTCGTTTGAACGCATTCTCGATGAAAAAACCGGCGCGGCGGCACGCTCCACGTTTGCCGGCATTGACAAGATGGACACGCCCGATCCGTACACCATCGTCTTTAATCTCAAAGCCCCCAACGCCGCGATTCTATCTGCAATGACCAACCCGAACTCAGCCATCATTGACAAAAAAGCCGTGACTGGCGGCGCCGACCCCGCCAAAGTGGATGTGGGCACCGGCGCGTTTATGATTGACAAGTGGGACCCGGATCGCACCTTCACGATGAAAGCCAACAAGGACTTCTGGCTGCCCGGCTTGCCGCGCCTCGATGCGATCGAATGGCGCACGATCCCGGATGAATCTTCGATTCTTGCCGGCTTGCGCGCCAAAACACTCGATTGGGCATTCATTAACGATCCGCGCGTCGCGATTCGCGCGGGCGCGGGTGGAAGCACACTGAACATTTCGCGCGCGCCAGCGTTGGCGTACCACGTCTTGCAACTGAACGCCAAGCGCCCCATGTTCACCGATGTGCGCGTGCGTCAAGCCATCGCTTGCGCAATTGATCGGCAAGAAGTTCTCGACACCGCCTCACTCGGCGAAGGCGAAGTTACCGGTCCTGCTACGCCACCCTTCTATCGTGCCAATCTCAACGATCTGTTCTGCTACAAAAAAGATGTGGACAAAGCCAAGCAACTCCTCGCTGATGCCAAAGTGACCAATCTGAAATTCAAGATCATGGCAGCGACCGGCGAACCACCCACCGCCGTTGCCGAAGCACAAAACATCCAAGCGCAATTGAAAAAGATCGGCATCGAAACTGAAATCGAAACGCTCGAACTGGGCGTGTACGTGGATCGCTGGCTCAAAGCCGATTTCGATGCAGTGGTCGCACTCAACGGCGGCAATCCCGATCCTGATGTGATGTTCTATCGGTATTGGCACAGCACCGGCAACTTGAACAACGTTGCCAATTACTCTAGCCCCGAGATTGACAAGTTGTTGGAGCAAGGGCGCGCGGTGGCTGATCCGGAAAAACGCAAACCGATCTACATCGAGATTCAAAAGAAACTGACCGAAGCCGCCCCTTGGGTCTGGCTCTATGTCGGTTACGAATATCGCGTGGGACAACCGTACGTCAAGGGCTTTACGCCTCTGCCGAATGGTTCGTTGATTTACCTGCGCGACGCATGGCTTGACAAATAAAGTAAGCACAATGCCGAAGGCAGTCAGCAGAACACGGGCACTGCCTTCGGCATACGGCTTTCTGCCGTCTGAGATTTGAAATGCAACGGTATCTTGCTCAACGCCTCATCGCATTCATCCCAACGCTCTTTGGCATCTCAATCGTGATCTTTATCGTGATGCGCCTGCTCCCCGGCGATGCAATCAATGCGATGGTGGGAACCTCGTTCAAACTCACCGATGCGCAGATCGCCGCGTTGCGCGCGTACTTTGGTTTCGACAAACCATTGTACGAACAATATTGGATTTGGCTCACGGCCGCCTTGCGCGGCGATTTTGGTTTTTCCGTTCGCAGCGGCATCCCGGTGTTGCCGGAAATTCTCGCGCGCTTTCCACTCACGTTCGAACTGGCGATCCTTGCCATGTTGATCGCGACGACCATCGGCATACCGATTGGCATCCTGGCCGCCGTCAAGCGCGATTCCACGATTGATCTCGCTGGACGATTGTTTGCACTCATCGGACTAGCGCTCCCCAACTTTTGGATGGGCACGCTGATTATTCTCGTGCTGTCCGTGGCGTTTGGAGTGCTGCCCACCTCCGGCGATTATACCGATTTTGTCCAAGACCCGGTGACCAATCTCAAACAACTCTTTTTTCCCGCGCTCACGCTTGGCTTTGCCTTTAGCGCATCCGTGATGCGCACGACTCGTTCGTCTATGCTGGAAGAGTTGCGGCAAGATTACACACGCACGGCGCGCGGCAAAGGGCTGAAAGAGCAAGCCGTCATCGTTGGACATTGTTTGAAAAACGCCCTCATCCCCATCATTACGATCATCGGTCTGGAAACCGGCTATCTTTTTGGCGGCGCGATCATTGTGGAAGAAGTGTTTGCGTTGCCCGGCATTGGCCGCTATCTCCTCACCGGCATTGCTCAACGGGATTACGCCGTGGTGCAAGGCACCGTCATTTTCATTGCGTTCAATTTTGTGTTGATCAATCTTATCGCCGATTTGGCATACGCGTTTGTGAATCCACGTATTCGATACGATTGAATCTCACCGCCGAGAACACAAAGAGCGCAGCGCTAATTTTGTTTCTCTATGTTCTCTGTGGCAAAGGCAACACAGGGTCAAGTTGTGAAGTCGAATCAGTCCAAGACACTCGTCCGTTTTCTCCGTTATCGCAGTTCACAAATCGGACTCGCGCTCGTTTTGATTTACGTCATCGTCGCCTTGTTCGCCAGCATCCTTGCGCCGTACTCGCCCATTGAACAGCACGCGAAGGATCGTTTGCAAGAGCCGAATGCAAATTACTGGCTCGGCACGGATGAGTTCGGGCGCGATCTTCTCAGCCGCTTGATGCACGGCGCCACCAACTCCTTGCGCATTGCGATCATCTCTGTTGCCCTCGCGTGCTTGGTCGGTTCAGCGCTGGGAATGATGGCCGGTTATATCGGCGGCTTGTTCGACAATGCGATGATGCGCGTAATGGACTTGTTCTTTGCTTTTCCAGCCATCCTCCTCGCGTTGACGATTGTTGCCGCACTGGGTCCCGGTGCCATCAACACGATTCTGGCGATTGCTGTCGTTTACACGCCGATCTTTGCGCGCGTTGCCCGCGCACCTGTGCTCTCGCTCAAAACCACCGAATTTGTCCAAGCCGCGCAAGCAATCGGCGCGCGGCATCCTCACATTTTGTTGCGCCACATTTTGCCCAACGCCCTCGCGCCCATCATCGTGCAAATCACGCTCGCACTCTCGTGGGCAATGCTCACCGAAGCCGGCTTGAGTTTTCTGGGCTTGGGCACCATCCCTCCCGCCCCATCGTGGGGCAGTATGCTGAGCGAAAGTCGCAAGATGATGGAGATTGCCCCGTGGATGGCTATCTTTCCCGGCTTGGCGATTATGCTTGGTGTGCTGGGCTTTAATCTGCTGGGCGATGGTTTGCGCGACGCGCTCGATCCGCGCTTGCGATCATGATCCCTCCAACTATCCGTCCCCTCACGCTCGCCGATATTCCCGGCATCGCACGCTGGGTAGCGGCAACGCCACTCTGGCAACGATATGGCGTAACCGAAGCCTCGTTTGCTCAACGTCTGCGCGACGGACTCGCCGAAGGTGCGATAATCTACGTGGCAGAACGTGAGCAAGTGCTTGGTTTTCTCTGGCTCGTTGAGCGCGGCGCGTTCAATCGCAGTGGATATATTCAATTGATTGGCGTACACCCTGATGCGCGCGGCGCGGGGATAGGGCGCGCGTTGATGCAATTTGCCGAAGAAAAAATTTTTGCTCAAGGCCGCGATCTGTTTTTGCTCGTGTCCGATTTCAACACCGCCGCACAACGATTCTATGAACGGCTGGGCTATCGCCAAGTGGGCAAACTAGATGATTACGTTGTGCCCGGTGTTAGCGAGTTGATTTATTACAAAAAACGCAAAACGTAGATTTTACGTAACTACTCACCGCAGAGGCGCAGAGAACGCCGAGTTTCATTTTGTTTTTTTC
>JBBITT010000061.1:0-13955 GCA_037440625.1 Chloroflexota bacterium | reverse complement strand
TTCGTGAAGGTGGGCGCACCGTGGGTTCGGGCGTCATTACGAAGGTGATTGGATAATGGCAAAGAAAGAAAATCGTTTGGTCGTAACGCTGGAATGCACCGAGTGCAAGCAGCGCAACTATACGACCGAGAAAAACAAAAAGAACGATACCGCAAGAATCGAATTGAAAAAGTATTGCCCGTGGGATAAACGGCATACCTTGCATCGTGAGACCAAGTGACAAATGTCAAGGCACCGTCTCCAAGACGGTGTCTTGGCTTGTTATCTAGTACGTTCGGGGAGAAAAAATCGTGGCGAGAGAAGCCCCAAAAGAAAATCGCATTGTGCAATATATTCGGGAGACGCGTGCCGAGTTACGCAAAGTGGTGTGGCCCACACGCGAAGAAGCCATCAATCTGACCGCTATCGTGGTGGGCACCATTGTGGTGATGAGTGCATTTTTTGGCGTGGTAGATTATCTTCTCACGCAATTGTTCCGTTTATTGATCAATAGATAACCTTTGAGTGGCACGTGGACGATCAAATTTTGAGCGACAATCAGAATCAAATACCAGAGAGCGAACCCGCTGACACGCCCGTGTCTGAACCAACTCCAGAGGATACGGCGACGCCGGCGTTGGAACCCGCCACCCCCGATGAAACTGAAATCTCGGCTGAAATATCGGACACGGAAGCAGAATCATCGGCTCCAGCAACGCCGACCGGGCCCCAGCGTGCATGGTACGCTGTGCATTGCTACTCCGGTTATGAGAACAAGGTGAAGAAGGGTTTGGAACAACGCATTCGCTCGATGGGAATGCAAGACAATATCTTTCGGGTGATTGTTCCCACCGAAGACGAGATTGACGTGCGCGAAGGTCAACGCAAAGTAATTCAGCGCCGCGTCTTTCCCGGCTATATTCTCGTCGAAATGATCATGACCGAGGAATCGTGGTACGTGGTGCGGAACACGCCGGGCGTGACGGGGTTTGTCAGTTCGGGCGACAAGCCGGCTCCCTTGCGCGAAGAAGAAGTGAACAAGATTCTCAAGCGCATGGAAACCGATCAGCCCAAAGTCCGCGTTACCTACCGCCCGGGTCAAGCCGTTCGCATCGTAGATGGGCCCTTTACCGATTTTCGCGGCACAGTAGAGGAAGTGAATATGGAAAAAGGTAAGGTGCGTGTCCTCGTCTCAATGTTTGGGCGCGAAACCCCGCTCGAATTAGATTTACTACAAGTAGAAAAAGTATAACGTCAATGAGCCAATCAACCGAGCAGGGGCTCATGGGTTAATTGGATCATTGGCTCATTGGAGGCATTGTGGGTAAGAAAGCCAAAGCAATTGTTAAATTACAAATTACGGCGGGCAAGGCAACCCCAGCCCCACCCGTTGGTACAGCGTTGGGTCCGCATGGCATCAACATTATGCAATTCTGCAAAGAGTACAACGCCAAAACGGCTAATATGGCAGGCATGGTGGTGCCCTGCGAAATTACTATTTATCAAGATCGCTCCTTCTCTTTCACGCTCAAGACGCCGCCCGCCCCGGTACTGCTGAAAAAAGCGGCCGGGCTAGAAAAAGGTTCCGGCGTACCCAACCGCAACAAGGTGGGGACTGTTACCAAAAAGCAAGTGCGCGAAATCGCCGAACTGAAAATGAAAGACCTGAACGCGATTGATATCGAAGGCGCGATGAAAATGATCGAAGGCACCGCGCGCAGTATGGGGATCGAAGTCAAGGGGTAAGTCAGAGTTTAGAGTAAACAGCGGTTTGCCATACTTTCTTGCTCTCCACTCTATACTCTTTATACTTGCTAATGTGGGAGCGCGACAACGCGCGAATCTAACCACTTGAGGAAACACAATGAAAAAGCACGGAAAAAAGTACACCGAAGCGGCAAAACTCGTTGATCGAAACAAAATGTACTCGCCGCGCGAAGCAATTGCGTTACTCAAAAAGACCACCTACAGCAAATTCAACGAAACGGTCGAACTGCACCTTAAAATGGGTGTGGATGTCAAACAAGCCGATCAAATGGTGCGCGGCGTAACCCTCTTGCCTCATGGCACCGGCAAAAAGGTACGCATCGCCGTGTTTGCGGAAGGCGACGCCGAACGCATCGCCCGCGAAGCCGGCGCCGATGTGGTGGGCGGCGACGATTTGATCAAAGAGATCGAAGGGGGACGGCTGGATTTTGATGTTACGGTTGCCGTACCCCAAATGATGGCAAAGGTGGGGCGCTTGGGTAAAGTGCTTGGCACGCGTGGCTTGATGCCCAGCCCCAAAGCCGGCACTATCGTCCCACCAGAACAATTACCCCGCCTCATCAAAGAACTGCGGATGGGGCGCGTGGAATTCCGCACCGACAAGACCGGGAACATTCATACCATCATCGGCAAAATCCAATTTACCGAAGATCAATTGTACGAAAATTTGATGGCAATGCTTGACGCCATCGTGCGTGCCAAACCAGCCGCCGCCAAGGGGCAGTACATCAAAAAGATCGTCTTGGCAAGCACGATGGGACCCGGCCTTCGTTTGGATTTGAACGAAGCGCTGAGCATTAAAGCGGCGGCATAGAGTTGCGCCAAATCGAAAACTGAATATAATCCGTTCTGCCAATGACCGCAGGCGCGTTATTCACAACGCTTAATCCCCTGCCGAGGCAAAGTCATCCGCTCGTCGCGAAAAGTCTTTGTGTCGTTAGGTCATTGGCACAAAGACTTTATTTTTAGGAGGTGAATTCACTTGCCTGTTACACGAGCACGCAAAGAGGAATTGATTGCGCAACTGTGCGAAGATCTCAAAAAGACTCAAGCCATCATCTTGACCGATTATCGCGGCTTGCCCACCGCCGAATTGGCAAAACTGCGAAACGAATTGCGCGGCAAACAAGCCGGCTTGCACGTGATCAAGAATACGTTGATGGAACTCGCACTTGAACGCGCGAATATGCCAGTGCCAGAAGATTTACTCGATGGCACAACCGCCGTCGCATTCTGTTATCAAGACATTGCCGGTCCCGCCAAGTCTATCAACGATTTTTTGCGCGATAAAGAAAACCTCAAAATCAAAGGCGCGATCATGGGTGGGAGTGTGTTGCGCGGCGCAGAAGCCGAAGCCCTTGCCAACCTGCCCACGCGCGACCAACTCTTTGGCAAACTACTAGGCACAATCAACGCCCCCGGTCAACAAGTGGCAGGGGTTGTTGCGTCCGGCATTCGCCAAGTGTTGTACTTGCTCAAGGCACGCATCGAGCAATTCGAAAAGCAAGGTGCGTCGGCGTAACGAGTTCAAAGTTTCAGGTTACAGGGTATTCAACCTTGCACCTAAAATCTTGAACACTGAACTAGAAATCACAACAAGGAGAAATAACTATGGCATCCGAAAAAGTCGCCAAGCTTGCAGAAGAAATTCAAGGACTGTCCCTTCTCGAAGCATCTGAACTGGTCAAGGTGCTGGAAGAGAAACTCGGCGTGAGTGCCGCTGCGCCCGTCGCCGTTGCTGCTATGCCGGGTATGCCCGCTGCGGGTGGTGCCGCTGGTGGTGCCGCGCCCGCCGCGGAGGAAAAGACCGAATTCGACATCATCCTGAAAGACGCTGGCTCGCAAAAGATTCCGGTCATCAAGGTCGTCCGCGAAATCGCCGCGGGCTTGGGTTTGAAAGAAGCCAAAGACTTGGTCGAATCCGTGCCTGCCACGATCAAGAAAGGCGCGACCAAAGAAGAAGCCGCCGAAGCCAAAAAGAAATTGGAAGAAGTCGGCGCGACCGTCGAGATCAAATAATTTCGATCGTCCATCAAAACGCTCCCGTGCTGTTTGCATCGGAGCGTTTTGTTTTTGACTTGGATTCCCAGTCGTAGTATTATCACACCTGAGATAAGCCATGTCAACGCAGACGAGTGCTTTACAGACCTGGGCGGTCCGCTTCCTCGCCCATGATACCCCGGTCAGTTTGGTCGTCGGGCAAAACACCGTTGTCACCTTGCGAGTTGAAAACGTCGGCTTGAGCAAGTGGTTGCAAAACGGCACCCCGCCGGTTCACATTGGTTATCAATGGTTCGATGCGGCGGGCAATCGGGTTCACGATGTCGAAGATCGCCGCACCGGCTTGCCTGCCGATTTATATCCCCGACAAGAGACTATACTCGGTGCGATTCTGGTTGCACCCAAAACGCCCGGCGCCTACACCGTGCAATGGAACTTGATCGCCGAGGGAATCGGCTGGTTTGCTGACGTCGCCAATGCGCTCCGCGTGCCGGTAACCGTCACGGCTATTCCACGCGATATCACCGGCTGGCGTGTGGAGGCAAACGCCAACATCGCCCACGTGGCACGCACCCTCGATGGTGACCCTACCACTTTTTGGGACAGCGGCATCCCGCAGAGACGCGGACATTGGTTTCGTTTGAACCTCTCAACGCCGCGTGTGATTGATGGTATTCAATTCCTCAGCCCGGGCAACGGATTCCCCTCTGTCTACGCGCTTCACATCTCTGCCGATGGTCGCCACTGGGTTCAGGTTGCACGTGTGGAAGCCGAGAACACGTATGACGTGATGGCAATCTTTGCGCCCCAAGTGATGCAGTACGCACAGATGAGTTTGCTGGGAACCGCATCCGACTCGTGGCGAATTTCTGAAATCTTGGTGCACGCGGCAACCCCGTGGATAGCCAAGGCAAGCCACAACGCCAAACAGGCAGACTGCGCGATTGATAATCGTGATGATACGGCGTGGAACAGCGGTGAACCCCAGTCTAAAGAAATGTGGTTCTCAATTGACCTTGGACATCCGGAGATTGTCAGCGGGATTGCCCTCGATTCGCCGGCGGAAGGGTGCGCGGCAAGTTATCGGATTGCCGTGTGGAATGCAAATGCTAATCGTTGGCAAATCGTCGCCGAGAAACTCAACAACACCGCGCCGGTGGATGTATCGTTTGAAACCATTCAAACCCAGTTTATCAGCGTTCAACTTCTCCAAGCCAGCCAAAATGAATGGATCATTCAGCATGTCCGCGTGCCTCGTGAAATGGATCGTTGGCTGGGACCAAACACCTAAGCCGCGCGGTGGCTCCTTCTACGATAAATTGAATTGCTAATCCCCTTGATACGCTGTGCCACGACTTGGCATTCGCCTCGGTCTAGCCCTTCACTTTTGACCCAGCCCTAACTCGGACGAGCCGAAACAACACCGGCATTGATCCACGAAGGACACGAAGATACACGAAGATTTCTCTGTTCTTCCTTCGTGACCTTGGTGCCCTTCGTGGCTGAAAAAATCTTGGCTTTTTGTGCAACGCTTTCATTGGATAGGTACTAATAGCCCTTGATTCCCCCTTGTAACTTGGTTTCCTGTCCGTTATAATGACTCTCGACTGTTCGCCCTTGGAGTTTATTATGGAATATCGCATAGATGAAAAAGGCAAAGTCTTTACCAAGCGTATGACCAAACGCGCCGTATCGGTCGTGGCATGCATTGGTGATCTGGTTGTGCGAGGTACCGTTCATCTCAAACCCGAGAATCGCTTGAAAGACGAACTTAACGACCACGAACAGTTTATCGCCATTACCCAAGCACGCATCTCGGAATATCGAAGCAAGCGCGCATTGTACAAAACAGATGCTTTGATTGTGAACAAATCGCAAATTGCTTGGATGTTCCCCTGCGAACCTGACTTGCCAGAATAGGAATCCATATGCCTGGTCTATTAGATCGCATGCAAACTAACAAGCCAATGCCACCTGCCCAGCCAACGCTGGCAGAAAAACCGGCACCCCCCACGCCTCCGGCGGAGCCAAGCCCAGCTCCAAAATCTGAACCGCAGACCAAACTAGTCCGCTGGATCGTCGAGCGCCTCTCAGCGTCATTGCCCACTCCCAACGAAATCCAGCGTGATGATGGCACCTTGGCAATGTTACGCGAACGCTTTGCCGCAACAGTGAGTTCCCTCAACATCCATTTGACGCCTTTGCAACTTCAAGCACTTGAAAAACAAGTCATGGACGAACTGGTGGGCTTTGGCCCCATCGAGCCTTTGCTGGATGATCCCACCATCACCGAAGTTATGGTGAATGGGCCCAAGAATATTTATATCGAACAAAAAGGGCGCGTTACCAAAACCAATATCGAATTTGAAGACGAAGCGCATGTCTATCGTTTGATTGACCGCATCCTGCGGCCACTCGGTCGGCGCGTGGATCGCAAATGGCCCATTGCGGACGCACGCCTACCCGATGGTTCACGCGTGAACGTCATCATTCCACCGAGCGCAATTGATGGACCCACCATCACCATCCGCAAATTTTCGAAACGCAAGTTGACAGTCGAAGATCTGATCAGCTTTGGTTCACTCACGCCGCAAATGGCAGAATTTCTTAACGCGTGCGTCGTTGCGCGCCTGAACATCATCGTCAGCGGTGGCACCGGCAGCGGCAAGACCACTCTACTGAACGTGCTATCCAACTTTATTCCCGATCACGACCGCATCGTCACGATTGAAGACTCGGCGGAATTGCAACTTGCCAAGCCGCACGTTGTTCGCTTGGAGGCGCGCCCCCCCGATCCAGACGGCACCGGACGCGTTACGATTCGCGATCTGGTGGTCAATGCACTGCGGATGCGTCCAGAACGCATTGTCGTGGGCGAATGTCGGAGTGCCGAAGCGTTGGATATGCTCCAAGCGATGAATACGGGCCACGATGGCTCACTGACCACACTCCACGCCAACACGCCCCGGGATACGATTAGCCGGTTGGAAACCATGTGCTTGATGGCAGGCATTGATTTTCCGGTCAAAGTCATCCGCGAACAAATCGCCGCCGCGATTGATTTGATTGTGCAAACCGCCCGCCTGCGCGATGGCTCGCGCAAAATTGTCCAGATCACCGAAGTGCAAGGCATGGAAGGGGACGTGGTGGTAATGCAAGACATTTATCGCTTTGTGGAACAAGGACTGGATAGTCAAGGCCATGTCATCGGCGAAATGCAATCTACCGGCATTCGGCCCAAGTTTTCCACACGATTGGAAGCCGCCGGCTTGAAACTCTCCGCCGAATTGTTCAGCAAACCAACCCGTCGCTAAGTGCGAGAAAACAACGTGCCTTCTAAGCCACCCCCTCACGTCGAATACTTGCAAGCCGCCTACGATAAAAACGATTTGCCGCGCGAACGACTCAAACGTTTGGGTCCCAACGCGCTCAAGACGGCGGAACTCATTGCCATCATTCTGCGCACCGGCACACGTGGCGAAAATGTGTTGCATCTCGCCGAACGCTTGTTGCGCGACTATGGTGGCTTGGGCGGCTTGGCGCGCGTTCCTTACGCTGAACTCATCCGCGTCAAAGGAATGGGTGCGGTCAAGGCACTGGAACTCCAAGCCGTCTTTGAACTGGGACGCCGATTAAGCACCGCCGCGCCAGAAGAAAAACCGATCGTTAAATCGCCCGCCGATGCCGCCAACCTCTTGGCGGATCTCAGCGTGAGTGAACAAGAAATGATGCGCACGATTCTGCTCGATACCAAGAATCGCGTCCTTTCGATTGTGACGGTTTATGCCGGCTCGGTCAATACCACCGTCATTCGCGTCGCCGAATTATTCCGGGAAGCGATTCGGCAAAATTGTACTGCAATGATCATCGCCCATAATCATCCTTCTGGCGATCCCACGCCCTCGCCGGAAGATGTGGCAGTTACGCGCGAGATTGTTCAAGCCGGAAAATTGCTGGACATTGACGTGCTCGATCATTTGGTGATTGGTGCGGGGCAAAAGTTTGTGAGTCTGAAGGAAAGGGGTCTGGGATTCCAATAAACAGTGTGGGGCAAGCCAGCGGCTTGCCCCCCCTCTTATTCAACGATCAATCGCACGGCGGTAACGTACGATTCGTAATCCCAGCCCGAGGCATAAATCTGAAGCGAGGTAATAAAAAACGGACGCGGCTCCGCAAGTTCAAGTAGATTCCCACTCTCGAATGGCACCCAAACATCTTGCGGCACATATTCGCCATTCACCGTCGGATTATTGGTGATATTCTGATAATAAAACCCGTGCACCCATTCTCCTTCACTGCCATACTGATCACGATATTTCAAACGCAGAATCAGCGGATATTCGGAACTCAGAATCCCGCCGCCGGAAAGACTCTGATAATGCAAACGAATATCCGCCGCTAGCCGCACGGTGCGATAATCGGAGACTTCTTTGTTGATGGGCTGAATGATGCCCGTGATCGCGCTACTTGTCCCGGCATTCGATCGCAAAATGCGCACGACACTTTTATCACTCATCGTGATTGGCGTAATCGTGCCAGTGACTATATTCGGGTCAGCGCCTACTTCGCGCACAATATTCCAACCGCGTGCCAATGGATCGCGGAAATCGCCATTCACGATCAGGTCTTGCTGGGCAGGCATCGGCGGCAACGGCGCTTCATTGCGATGCGCTACCGTTCGCTGTCCACGTCCAACCGTAACTGTGCGTTCCCGCGCTTCCACCTTTGCCGACCCATCGCGCACCAACACCTGCGAAACATCCGCTCCCACTTCGATGGAATAACTCCCTTCGCTCAACGAGGTTAAAAGGTGCGGCGTCGAGACCTGGAACACGCGGCTCACCAGCGGACTATTTTTTTGTGGAAACAGGGGTGCCGCCCCAATCCGAATTCTGCCCCGCGTTTGATCCATGAGCAACGTAATCGGCTCAATGCCCCATGGAAACGTCGAGACTCGCATCGTGCGCAAGGTAATTTGAGTTGCCGGAAAAAGCGTCACGGTGCTACCATCCACAAACGTGAGCGTGCCACGCGAGTTCTCATCCGTTTCGATGTCGCTTCCTTCCGGCACGCGCTCGCTTTTGGTCACAGCGAACGGCGCGGCCACACCCGGCTCGCGCACACGCACGGTACCACTCACCACTTCGAGCGTGGCTTCTTGAGGCGTAGTGGCATGTTGGATATAATAACGAATCGTCAAAGGGATCAGGGCGCATAAAAGCAAAAAGGTGGCAAACGCGCCCCAAATCACCATCCAGGCGACCCGTTCCGGATGTTTCTGCATCATCGCCCGTGAACCATGCTCCACGTGTCAATATCGAATTTCAAAGTGATGAAATTCGCCGGTTGCTGCACTCCATTGCACCTCAACATTTTCCACCACCGCCATCGAAGGTCCGATCCGAACGAAATCGAGCAGGCGTTCCAAATCAATGCGCGCACCTTCTGCCACAAACTCCACGGAACCATCCGGACGATTGCGCACCCAGCCCACCAGACCCAAATCTGATGCGCGCCGTTGCGTGTACCAGCGAAAATTCACGCCTTGCACTACGCCGGTCACAATCCCCTGCAGACGAACATTCTGCGAGTCCATCATAACAACTATTATACCATTGATAGGAGTAGAGACAAATCAATGATTACGATTGAACAGGCGAGCGCGTACTATCACGGTGCAGAAAGCGCGCACGACTTTGATCACGTTCTACGGGTTCTCGCCCTCGCCGAAAAATTAGCGCGCGCCGAAGGTGCCGATTTAGAAATCGTTCGCGTTGCCGTACTCTTGCACGACATTGCACGCGCCGATGAAGACACGACCGGCGGCGATCACGCCGAAATGGCAGCCGACCGTGCCCGCGAGATTTTGAGTGCGCGCGGCGTCGCGCCGGAAAAAATTGAAGCGATTGCCCACGCGATTGCAACCCACCGCTTTCGCACGAACGCGCCACCGCAAACCTTGGAAGCCAAAATTCTGTTCGATGCGGATAAACTTGATTCGATCGGCGCGGTGGGCGTTGCGCGGGCATACCAAGTCTCCGGCGCGCTCAATCAACGTTTGTGGAGCGAGGTTTCGCCGGAAGCACTCGCCACGCGCCAACAACGCAATTCCAATCACTCGGCGTACGCGGAATTCATCGTCAAGTTGAGCAAGGTGCGCGAGCGCCTGTTCACCGCGAGCGCGCGCCAAATCGCAGAAGAACGCCACGCTTATATGGCAGATTTCTTTGACCGGTTGGGCAAGGAAATTCGAGGGGAGTTGTAAGCGCGATTCCACATCCGTGAAACTTTTTGAGGTGCAATGCATCTAAAGAGGTGATGGAGTACGAAATTTCCGAAACCTGCAGACAATTGCTTGCCCAACTTGCCAAGTATCTGGACGGCGAGTTGGACGCTTCGATTTGCGAGCAAGTGGAACAACATTTGGCAACCTGCCCCTATTGCCGCATTGTGGTGGACACCACGCAGAAAACCATCACGCTCTTTCACGCCGCGCCACCTGAAGAGGTCCCCCAGATCGTCCGACAACATTTGCTCAAGATTCTTGAATTGGAGGAATAAAAGAGATGCCAACGAAAATCGCCATCGCCACCGAAGATGGTGTTCACGTGAGCGCGCACTTTGGACGCGCCCCCTATTTCCAAGTACTGACGATTGAGAACGGCAAGATCGTTGCCCGCGAACAACGCGCCAAAGCGCATCATCAAGGGGCGCACCACGAGCATCACGAACATGGTGGACACGCTGCACACGCCAATGATATGCTCAAGGGGGTTCGCGATTGCGAAGCGATCATCGCGGGAGGAATGGGAAACCCAGCTTATACTTCCATTCAAGCCGCCCATCTCACCCCCATCCTCACCGACCTGCGCGACGTTGACCAAGTCGCGCACGCGTATGCGACAGGAACGCTGGTCAATCGAATCGAACGAGTGCATCGCTAAGCGCGTGGGGTAGGCAACCAACCTGCCCCGAGTTTTTGTTTTCGCTCTCCTGGTATACTATAGATGCACGTGGCGCAAGCCGGAGACTTGTACCTTTGCGAAGGAGAGAAGGACGGATGACCAAAGCAGAACGACTCGCCGCCTTGGAACGCGAGTTGGCACAATTGAAACAACAATTGCCCAAACACGGACTCAAGCCCTCTACGCTGGCACGCCTTGATGAGTTGGAAGAAGAGATTGCTCAACTCAAGGCAGAATTGAACGGCGAGGATTCGTAGGACATTTGGCATTTTGATTTTGGGTGGGCGTCTTGATAGAATACGAACGTAACTGCTCAGCCCTTCTCAAATTACCGCAGAGACGCCGAGGGCGCGGAGAAAAAAACAAAATGAAACTCGGCGTTCTCTGCGCCTCTGCGGTGAGTAGTTACATACGAACGCAGATTTTGTATTTGGACGAACCCGATCTTGCCTCTTTACAATCAAGGAGATTCTCATGAAGCGATTCTTTTTGCTGGCTGCCTTCGTATTCTGGATGATGGGATGTTCCGCACCGATCGCCACGCCCCTACCCACCTACACGCCGCTGCCCACCTACACCCCTTATCCCACTTTCACACCGCCGGCGTCTTCCGGCTCAACACCGGTCGCGCGACCGATCAGCACCGCAACCCCCAGACTCACAGGATCGGCACAATCATCCGCCTCGGCGAGTTGTATTGATTGGAAAGAAGCCGCTGCGCATATGAACGAAACAACCTGTGTACGTGGAATCGTGTACAACACCAATTTGTCGGGCAGTACGTTCTTTATTGACTTTGACAACACGCGCACATCGTTCTATGGCGTGTCGTTCAAGTACACATGGGATAACTTGAAGGGCAAGTGCGTTGAATTGCACGGCAAGATTACACCCTACAACGGACGACCACAGATTATTCTAGAGAGACAAGATCAACTCAAGATGTGTCAATAGCCCCAGGCAAAGAGTCATTGTACAACCCGATGACTCCAACCTCTAAACTCTATCTCTACACTCTATACTCTATACTCTACTCCCACTCGATCGTCCCGGGCGGCTTGCTCGTTACATCGTAAACCACGCGATTGACGCCGCGCACCTCGTTAATGATGCGACTGCTGATGCGTGCTAGCACATCGTACGGCAAGCGCGCCCAATCGGCGGTCATTCCATCCGCGCTCGTTACCGCGCGTACCGCCACCACATTATCGTACGTCCGTCCATCGCCCATCACACCCACTGTTTTGAACGGCGTGAGAATCGCAAAGTATTGCCACACGTCACGTCCCAGCCCCGCGCGTTCGATTTCCTCGCGCACGATGGCATCTGCGGCGCGCAATGTGTCCAACCGCTCTTGCGTAACCTCGCCGAGGATGCGCACCGCGAGACCAGGACCCGGAAACGGTTGACGATAAACGACCGATTTCGGCAAACCTAGCTCCATGCCAACTGCACGCACCTCGTCTTTGAACAGATAACGCAATGGTTCGATCAACTCGAATTGCAAATCGTCCGGCAAGCCGCCCACATTGTGATGTGTTTTGATGCGCGCCGCCGCGCTCCGCTCCGGCGCACGCGATTCGATCACATCGGGATAGAGCGTCCCTTGCGCTAGAAAGCGGATGGGTTTTTCGCTCAAAAGCGTGGCGGCGGTTTCTTCAAACACGCGCACAAATTCTGTGCCGATGATTTTGCGTTTCTCTTCCGGGTCAACCACGCCGCGCAGTTTGTTCAAGAAGCGTTCTTGCGCGTTCACCGCCACAAGTTCCAAGCCGAGTTGCTGTTGAAACAACTCAATGACTGCGCGCGCTTCGTCTTGGCGCAACAAGCCGTGATCCACAAAGACGCACACCAATTGTTCACCGATTGCTTTGCCCACGAGCGTTGCCGCCACCGTCGAATCCACACCGCCGCTAAGCGCGCACAACACCCGCGCGTCGCCTACCCGCGCGCGAATCTGTTCGATGGTTGTAGCGATGAACGACGCGGGCGTCCAATCGGCTTGGCATCCACACACATCGAAAACGAAATGGCGCAAGAGGTCAATGCCTTGCGGCGTGTGCGCCACTTCGGGATGGAACTGGAGCGCGTAGATTTTGCGTGCCGGGTTTGCCATCGCCGCGAACGGGCACGTTTCGCTGTGAGCAAGGCGGACAAAGCCGGGAGGCAGTTGCGTGATTTGATCGCCGTGACTCATCCACACCGCCAGGGGAGAAGAGAGATTGGAAAATAGATTTTCTGCACGATCAATGTGAATCATTGCGTGACCGTACTCGCGCTGATTCGATTTTTCCACGCGCCCACCCAACGTGTGCGCCAGGAGTTGCATCCCGTAGCAGATGCCCAGAATCGGTACATTAAGGTCGAGCAAAAAGCCGGGCAGCGTGGGCGCGCCGGGATCGTACACGCTATTGGGTCCCCCGGACAAGATAATACCGCGTGGATTGAGTTTGAGTATTTCGTCGCGCGAGATGTTGTGGGGTACGATTTCGGAGTAGACATGCCGTTCACGGATGCGGCGAGCGATCAGTTGTGTATACTGCGAACCGTAGTCAAGAATTGCAATCGAGTCGAGCAACTTGTTTCTCCCTCACTCCCAATCTCCCCCTCACTCTCGATTTGCGAGTGGGTAAGAGGGAGAATGGAAGAAGATTAATCCGCAATCACGATCTTGCCATTTTCCATATCGCTGATGACGGCGAGCGATTCGATCAGCACGTTGAGGTGGCGTGCATTTTCGCGTCCGCGCTCAAACGTCTTTTCGATGACGGTCCCTACCCCGATCACTTGCGCGCCTACTTTTTCGGCAAGGCGAGCGAGCGCGGTGATCGTTTGCGCCGTCGCCAAGAAATCATCAATGATCAATACGCGATCATTTGGTCGCAAGTACTCGGTCGAGACCATCAGGTCCACTTGCTTGTTGTGCGTGCGCGATTGGCACGTTTCCTTGACAATCGTAAAATCCATGGTGAGCGGTGGACTCTTGCGTGCGAACACCAATGGAATGCCCAACGCCAGCGCGGTTGCGAGCGCGGGCGCAATGCCGCTCGTTTCAGCAGTCAAAATTTTTGTGGGGCGCAAGTGAACAAAGCGGCGTGCCAGTTCCAAACCCACGCGTTGCATCAGCAGCGGGTCAATTTGATGATTGAGAAATGAATCCACTTTGAGAATGCCGCCGCCCAGATTGCGTCCTTCTTTGAGAATGCGTTCTTTCAATTCTTGCATCGGTTTGCCTCCCTCGCT
>JBBITT010000060.1:0-13974 GCA_037440625.1 Chloroflexota bacterium | reverse complement strand
AATCGTACCCACGTTCACATGTGGTTTGGTGCGTTCAAATTTTGCTTTTGCCATTGAATTCCTCCTAAGAGTGGAGCCTTCGATGGGACTTGAACCCATGACCCCGTTCTTACCAAGAACGTGCTCTACCGACTGAGCTACGAAGGCAAGTGGTGTGGGGAGGGAGAGATTCGGACTCTCATAGCCGTGCGGCATCGATTTTACAGACCGACGCGACTCACCACCTTCGCCGCCTCCCCATATTCGATTTGCAAGCCGGCGGTCGGAATTGAACCGACGACCCTCTCATTACAAGTGAGATGCTCTGCCGACTGAGCTACGCCGGCGACTCGCCTCAAGCGCGCGCCGATGCGTCTGACGAAAATCGCCAAGTTGACCGGCATTTGAGCGTGGCAGATTATATACTTGCTTGATAAAATTGTCAAAACGATTCTAGTGCCTGCCCACATTTGGCGCGATAGCCGCACGCCCGGCAACGTGCCGGGTCGGTGTGCTGCCGGGCAACCGGGCGCGTTTCCACGCTTTGTTGCATTGCTTGAATCAGTGCGATGACTTGGGCACGCAGAGCAGCGGTGAAATCAATTTGAAAAATCACGTCGCGATATTTGAGCAAGCCATAACGAGGAAACGTGCCGGAGGTTTCTTCGATGAGCAGTCCGTACGCCGCCAATTGCATCACATCCGATTCGTACGGACTGGGCGCGATTCGGTTGGGCTTGACTTCGATTGGGATCGTGGCCCCTTGGTCCTGGACGATATAATCGGGTTTGCCAGCCAATACATAACGCGGCGAAAAGAGCGGCTGTTCGATCTTGGACCACGCGCCGGTATCGGCATAGACGATCCGTGCGCCAAAAGGCAAACCGGTCGCGGCATGTTGTTTGCGCGCTTGAAACCACAACGCAACGGCGATCCCAAGGATAATGAGGCAAAGGATTCCAAAGAGCATTTCACACCATCGGCAGAATCATCGCCGCGCAAAACAAGAGTGCGAAAAAGACGGCGATCACGAACAATACAATCGCCCAGCGCCGCATTGTGTCAGCACGTTGCACCGCGCGCCCGTGTTCAATGTGCTTGATGGTGCCGGCTTGCATCTGCGCACGGTTCGCCGATTCCAATCCTTGCACGCGATGCAACCACCACGCGCGATGACAAAAGATATATTCACCAATCTCGCTCGCACGAATGACCGGTTTCTCAGGCATAGAATTTATTTTCATCACAGAGAAAAACTAGTTTTAAACTCTGCACTCTCCGCGTGCTCTGCGGTTAACTGTTCTTGAACTTGGCTTCAAACTCGCGCAAGGTCTTTTCCAATTTTTCTTGGCGCGCGGCTACCGTCAAATCGCCGCGGGTGCGCTCTAGCACACCGCGCACCATATCCGTTGTGCGACGCAAGCCACCGGTGATGGCGTCCGGATAATCTATCGTAACCAGCAATGCATAAATGTCATCCATCACATCCAACACTTGCTCCACACGCTCGCTATTATCATGACGAATGGTATCCAGCGCGTAACGGCGTAATTCGCCGGCGGCTTCGCCCAAGCCGTTGAGATACGCCGCATAATCAACGCCGAGTGTGTCCGGGTCAGGCAAGGCAGCGTTGGTGATGAGCGCGTGAACAATGTGTGCTTCGGCAAGTTCCTTGAGCGCGTCTTGCACATAGCCGGTGAAATACAAGTCGGGATAGGTGGCGACGGACGTTTTCATCTGGGTCGCAATCTCGCGGGCGCGCGTGAGCAACTGCGATGCTTCGGCATATTCAGCGCGATGCGTGGCGCGAATCGCCAGCGAACAATGCCGAATCAACTCACGCGACATTCCCAGCGCGGCATCCCGCGCCGCGTTCTTTGTTTCAAAATTTTTTCGAATCTTTTCGCCGATGAGGTCGAGTTGATCCATTGCTGTCTCCCTTGAAAATGTGGGACAAATTTGAAATTTGTCCTACGCGTGGTCCATTTTCATTCGACCGCTGGTGCGCCGAAGGCGAATGAGCAACTCCTCTTTACAGTTCCATAGTCTCACCGATACTAGCGTACATCCGTGAATGTGTCAAAGACTTGCGCTTTCACATTCCTGTGTTATACTCGCAACTAAATTCTCGCCTAGGTGAATGGAATGTCGAAATACACTAAACTCGTTGCGTTGTTCATCCTCACCCTTTCTGCTTGTGGATCGCCCGCCCCCACGCCCACCATCGAACCGCCCACGCAAACGGCGATAATCGTTACGGCAACACGCCCGGCAACCCCAACCATCGCCGCGAGTCCCAGCATCGCTCTACTTGCCGCGCTTTCGCCAACGCTTGCTTCAACCGCAACACCGACCCGGCTTGCGACGGCGACACCTAGTCCCTTGCCCACCGCTTCGCCCACGCCATCGGTTACTCCGACGATGCTGGGGGGTTGTGCGGAGATTTGGCAGTCCGGCTTTTACAAA
Source organism: Chloroflexota bacterium (assembly GCA_037440625.1). Classification (GTDB taxonomy): domain Bacteria; phylum Chloroflexota; class Anaerolineae; order UBA4142; family UBA4142; genus DAOTXS01. The sequence goes on along the minus strand of JBBITT010000060.1, from coordinate 11,529 downwards.
ATGTATGCCGATGTCAAGACCTCGCTCAAGCGGTTCGATTGTATGATCGTTCAAGCGAGCGATGTAGTGATTGATTGCGATAATCACACTATCGAGGGCTTGAATAAACAGGGGCACGGCTTTTGGATTCGCAAGTACGGTTTTCCATTTTTGCAAACGCCCAACAATATCGAAATTCGCAATTGCAAAGTCACCAACGCGCGCGATGGTGTCTTTGCTGAAGCTGGCACAAACTTGTACATTCACGACAATGATTTCTCTAACAACTTTGACGACACGAACAAGGATCGGTTTGGTATTTTTCTGGGGATGACGGAAGGTGGCGGGATTCGTCTGGACAATGTGGTCGGCGCGCGAATCGAACGGAATGTGGTCAACAACAGTGCCATTGGGATTGATGTGCGCCACAGCGAAAGTGTGATCATTCGCAACAACACCGCCGTCAATAACTCGGCGTGGGGGGTCAATTTGTTGAACACGACCAAGAGCGAGGTTTTGGATAACACGCTGAAGGATAATGTGCGTTGGTGTACATGGGGCAGTGGCGTGGTGGATCGCGGCTGTGATGCGGCGGCGATTATCTTGCAGGATGGCGCGAGCAATAACCTGATCAAGGGGAACAACATCACCGGTCAGAATGCCAATGGCATTTTCATCAAGGCGCACGGCGTTCGGTGCGGCGATTATAATCGAATCGAGGGGAACAAAATTATTGACGCGGTTTACAACGCGGTCGAGTTTTCGTTCTGCCAAGGCAACCAAGTGATCGGGAATGAAATTAGCGGCTCGTTCGATGGTGTGTGGTTTGGTTTTTCAGCCAATACTCAAGTGCACGATAATCTCATTCGCCATATGCGGAATCATGGCATCATTTCGTACAACAGCCGCGATAGTATTGTAACTGGCAATCAAGTGATCAACGCACGCGAAGGGATTTATTTCTTCTGGGACGATGAATACAAAAAAGATCCCAAACGATTTTATTTCCTGACGCCTACGCCCGATTCGTTTGCCTCACGCAATAACCTGATCGAAGGGAATACTTTGCGCGATAATGCCGTCGCGGGGATTCGGCTCACCAACTCGATTCAGAATCGAATTCAGAATAATGTGTTTATCAACAATGGGAAGAATATCTGGGTAGAAGGCAAGACGGACGGCAATGTAATTGCGGGACAATAGCCCCAATTTCCTTCGCGCGCAATTTGTATTATAATGAGGACGTGCGATTCCATCCAAAGGAGGATGATCTATGCGCGCCTATCGAGTTTTGAATTTGCTGGCAATCCTGGCATTGGTGTTGACGTGTGTCCCGTTGGCGGCGGTTGCCGCGCCGCCGGTTGATGGAACGATCGTGTACTATGTGCAGTGGGGTGACACGCTCTTTTCGATTGCGCGCCGGTTCGGCACGACGGTCCCCGCGATTATGACGACGAACGGTTTGACCACGGATTACATTTTTGCTGGACAACGGTTAGTGATTCCGCTGGGCGCGCCGCCTGCCCCGCCGCCTCCGGGTTATACGTGCAAGTACACCGTGCAAGCCCGCGACACGATATTTTCGATTGCGTGGCGGTACAAAGTGCCGTACTATACCTTGATGCAGGCGAACAATTTGTACACGCCCTACATTCGGGTCGGAATGCAACTGAACGTGCCTTGCACCACGCCGCCGCCTGATCCATTCCCGATCTACGAAGTTAAAGCGGGCGATAATCTTTTCCGGATTGCCATCGCGTACAAAACCTCCATTGCGGCAATCGTTCTGGTCAATGGGTTGTACAGCGCGCATTGGATTTATCCCGGACAGAAACTCATCATCCCCTATCCGAACACGGTGCAATATCCACCCAACATTCCCACCCGGGTTCCCTCCACGCCGGTTCCTAGCCCATCGCCCACCGTAACGGCGTCACTCTCTATCGTGATTCTGAATAACGCGTTCATTCCTCCCAACCCGGCTGTTGATCGTGGGGCAACGGTGATTTGGAAAAATTTGGATTCCACGCCGCACACGGTAACCAGTGGTACGCCGGGAAACATCACCGGTGTGTTTCGCTCGGGCACGTTGAATAAAGATCAGACATTCGTCTTTACCTTTCCCATCACCGGCAGTTTTCCCATCACCTACACCTACTTTAGCGAAACAAGTCCCACCACTACCGGCATCATCGTCGTTCGATAAAGTGTTTACACGCAACAGCGCGTCAGATTTCTCTGACGCGCTGCTTGTTTATACGCTTATTTCAACCGGCGGTTGCGTGAGATTGTGAATCCACCGTTTGGACAGTAATCGCCGCAGGGCGAGAATCAGTTTACACATTTCATCGCTAATCGTTAGCAAATACACCCATCCCACCGGCAAACCAAATCCAAACGCACCGACAGCCGCCGCCGGCAAGCCGACCAACCACAATGGTCCCACATCAATCAAAGCACTCGTACGCGTATCACCGCCCGCGCGCAAGATTCCCACAATCAACATCATATTCGCTATCTTGATCCATAACGCGAGTGCCATCACGGTCAACACGTTTCTTGCGTGCGCAAACGTTGTTGCGTCAATACTGTACAATGCAAGCACAAATTCTGCACTGAGCCAAATTGCCGCACCTAAAACCAAACCGCCCAAAATATTCATTCGAATAAAACGCTGGGCGTACGTCATCGCCTTGTGTTCCTCATCTGCACCAATCCGATTGCCAATCATCACAGCGGCACTGTTTGCCACGGCGATGAACGGCACAAACGCCAAATTTTCGATGCTCGCCGCGATACTCACCGCCGCCACCGCTTCTGTGCCGATTCTGCCGTAGATCACATTGTACGCCGAAATGCCGGTAGACCACGCGAGTTCATTCAGGATCACCGGAATCATCGTCTTGAGAAGCGTGCCGGCAAATTTGAGATCAAAGCCAAGTTCGTGGGGGCGAGCCGCCGCAACCGAATCGTTGGCATAGATGAGCGTCAGCATCAACACGCAATCAACAAATCGTGCGATGGTCGAACCGATGGCGCTCCCTTGCACCCCGAGTGCAGGCAAGCCCAATTGTCCAAAGATGAATCCGTAGTTGAGGATAGCACTCAAAATCAATGAAAATACGCTGACGGCAACCGGCAAGCGCACCAAGCCGGTACTACGTAATGTGATGGCATAACTGTTACTGATCGCAACGGCAAAATAACCCCACCCCACGAGGCGTAAATACTCGCTGCCCAAAGCAATCACCGCTTGATCCATCGAATAGAGAGCCAGGGCTTGCATCGGAAACACAAACGCGATAATCGAAAACAATGTCGCACCGATCAGACTGAGGGCGAGGGTCATGCCTTGTACGCGGCGAATATTCTTGACATCGCGCTTGCCCCAGAACTGCGCGACAAAAATTGCCGCGCCACTGCTGATGCCAAAGAGCAGGAGTTGAAACAAAAAGAGAATCTGGTTCGCTAGACTGAACGCCGCCACGGAGGTTTCGCCCAACTGTCCAATCATCAAGGTGCTGACAAAATTGAGCAACGAAAAGATCAACTGCTGGAATACCAAGGGTATCCAGAGTTTCAAAAGTGTAGCAAAAAAATCCGGGTCGCCAAAAAATTCTTGTATGCGCATTGTCTAAATCAGAAACCCGTCTTCTCGCAGAAAACGGGTTTCTGTCTGGTTGATTATATCACACTTGCGATTTGCTTTGCCTTGGCAATTTGTGCCCGCACCGCGTTCGGTCCTGTTCCGCCAATCACCTCACGCCTTGCCACCGATTGAGCGAAATCAAAAACCCTTTGCACATCCTCGCTAAACTCGGGCGCGATGCTTTGGTAATCCTCCAAGGATAACCGAGATAATGCGACGCCGCGCGCTTCCGCCAACTTGACTACCTCACCGGCTTTGCGATGCGCCTCGCGGAACGGCATTCCCTTGCGTACCAGATAATCGGCAAGGTCAGTGGCGAGCATCGCTTCATCGAGCGCGGCGTGCATTTTATCGGCGTTGACGCGCATTGTCCGGATGACACCGGCAATAACTGGCAACAAGGCGTCCAACGTATCCACCGCATCGAACAGCGGCTCTTTATCTTCTTGCAAATCCTTGTCGTAAGCCGAGGGCAAACCTTTGAGCACCGTGAGCAATGTTGTCAGATCGCCGATCAAGCGTCCGGCTTTACCACGCGCGAGTTCCATCGCGTCCGGGTTTTTCTTTTGCGGCATCAGACTGGATCCCGTTGCGTATGCGTCGTCCATCGTAATGAAACCAAATTCAGCCGAGGAATACAACACCAGGTCTTCGCCCAAATGCGAAAGATGCACGCCAAGCAACGCCGCCGCGAATAAAAACTCAGCGATGAAATCGCGATCACTGACGGCATCCACGCTGTTCTCGCTCACCCCGGCGAAACCAAGTTCGCGCGCGAGAAATTCGCGGTCAAGGTCCAACGCGTTGCCCGCTAGCGCACCCGCACCCAAGGGCAAGATGGCAACTCGCGTACGACACTCGGCGAAGCGTTCCACATCGCGTTGCAACATCCAAAAGTATGCCATCAACCAATGCGCAAACAAAATTGGTTGGGCGCGTTGGAGATGTGTGTAACCCGGCATGAAGATGTCCAAGTGCTGTTCTGATTTCTCAACGATAGCGGCTTGCAGATCGCGTAAAGCGTGTTGCGCGTTGCGCATAGCGTCCAACACAAACAAGCGTGCATCGGTTGCGACTTGATCGTTGCGGCTGCGTCCCGTGTGCAGTTTGCCAGCCACGCTTCCCACCAGTTCGCCCAAGCGTCGTTCGACGGCGGTGTGAATGTCTTCATCGCTCGGTTGCGCTTTGAATGTGCCGGCGTCAAATTCTTGCTTGACTCGTTGCAAACCCTCCATCAATGTTTCACACTCAGCGTCGGTAATGATGTTTGCCTTTGCTAACGCTTTGGCGTATGCAATGCTCCCGCGAATGTCGGCAGCGTACAACCGCCAATCAAAGCGGAACGAGTTGTTCAAGTATGCGAACTTGTCGTCAATAGATTTGGAAAAACGACCGCCCCACATAGCTGCTCCGCAGAAATTTCAAATGATGCCTTTAAAGTTTGGGTTTTGTGATTTGGGATTTCAGGTTCGATACTTGCCATTGATCGTTACATAGTCATGCGATAGATCGCACGTCCAAAACGTTGTACTGGCGTTGCCTTGGCCCAAATCGAGACGGATGAACACATCCATGCCGGCAATCGCGCGCGTTGAATCGGCTTCGTCGAAATCGGTGGGCATACCGTTGGCAAACACATTCACATCGCCGAACCAGAGTTTCATTTTGGCTGGCTCAACCTCGACGCCGGAATAACCCGCCGCCGCAATCACGCGGCCCCAGTTGGCATCGCCGCCGTACAGCGCGGTCTTGACCAAGGGAGAATTGGCAATCGCTTTGGCAACGCGCACTGCGTCCGCTTCGGTGTGCGCGCCGGTAACGACGAGTTCAACAAACTTGGTAACGCCTTCGCCATCGCGCACGAGTTGTTGCGCAAGGTTGACGCAAACGCGGGTCAGTGCTTCGGTGAATTCGGCAAGGTCGGGGGTGTAGTCTGATGCACCATTGGCGAGCAACAACACGGTATCGTTCGTGCTCATATCGCCATCAATGCTGATGCGATTGAAACTCTGATTGACGGCGATACGCAATGCTTGATCGAGCACATCGGGCGCGATTCGCGCATCGGTGGTGAGAACAGCGAGCATCGTCGCCATATTCGGATGAATCATCCCCGCGCCTTTGCACATTCCGCCAATGGTGAACTTGGAACTTGCAACCCCGAACGTCTTTGGCTTGGTGTCAGTGGTCATAATCGCGCGCGCGGCATCATCGCCGCCGGCGGGCGATAATTTTGGGGCGGCGTCCTTCACCCCGGCACGAATCTTGTCCATCGGCAAGCGTTGACCGATGACGCCGGTTGAAAGCACCAACACTTGATCCGCGCGAATGCCAAGTGCGCGGGCGGTTTCTTCTGCGGTTGTGCGCGCATCATCTAACCCGGCATCGCCGGTGCACGCATTGGCACACCCGCTGTTCGCAACGACCGCGCGAATCGCGTTCCGATTTTTGGCGAGCGTTTCTTTGTCATACACCACGGGCGCGGCTTGCACGCGATTCGTGGTGAACATGCCGGCGCACGTGCAATCGTGATCGCTCACAACGAGCGCGAGATCGAGCGCGCCGGTTTTCTTGATGCCACACGCCACGCCGGCGGCTTGAAAGCCTTTTGCCGCAGTTACACCTATTGTCATAGTTTCTCCAAAATCTCACCGCAGAGGCACCGAGAACACCGAGAAAAATAATTTTTAAACTCTGCGACCTCTGTGTCTCTGCGGTGAAAAACTAATCCCGTTTGAATTTGGAATAATCCGGCGCGGCATAGGTACTTTTGCCGTGACGTTCAATGTCAATCAAGGCGCGCACTTTGAGCGGCAGTCCAAACAATCGAATGAATCCTTCCGCATCCTTTTGATTGTACACATCTTCTTGACCAAACGTTGCATAATCTTCACGATACAAACTGAACGGCGATTTGCGTCCAACCAAGATGACGTTGCCTTTGTAGAGTTTCAAACGCACGGTCCCGGTCATCGTCTTTTGCGTCTCGCGTACGAACGCCTCAAGCGCTTCGCGCAACGGCGTGAACCACTGACCATAGTAAACTAACTCGGCGTAGCGCAAGGCGATCACTTGTTTGTAATGGAGCGTCTCGCGGTCAAGGCAAATCTGCTCCAACGCATCGTGTGCTTCAACGAGAATTGTGCCGCCGGGTGTTTCGTACACGCCATGCGATTTCATCCCGACCAAACGATTCTCGACCAAATCCACGCGCCCAATGCCGTGCTTGGCACCAATCTGATTCAACGTCGTCAACAACTCGATCGCGCCCATCGCCGTGCCATTGATTTTGCGCGGGATGCCTTTATCAAATTCGATTTCGACGTACTCGGGTTCATCCGGTGCTTGCTCCGGCGACACGGTGAGTTGATACATCGCCACTTCCGGTTCTTGCCACGGATCTTCCAGAATGCCGCCCTCGTGCGACAAGTGCCACAAGTTCCAATCGCGCGAGTAAATGGATTTCACGGTGGCGCTGACCGGGACGTTGTGTTTCTTGGCGTACGCGATCGCATCCTCGCGCGAGCGAATGCTCCACTCGCGCCACGGCGCAATGACTTTTAACTTTGGATTCAACGCTTGGTACGTCAATTCGAAGCGTACCTGATCGTTGCCTTTACCGGTCGCGCCATGCGCCACCGCATCCGCGCCTTCCATCTCGGCGATCTCCACTTGCGCTTTGGCGATGAGCGGTCGCGCGAACGAAGTGCCGAGCAAGTACTTGCGTTCGTACACAGCGCCGGCTTGAATCGTGGGATAGATATAGTTCGTAACAAATTCATCGCGCAGATCGAGGACGTAACATTTGCTTGCGCCGCTGGCAAGTGCCTTGGCTTCGATGCCACTCAAATCTTCGCCTTGGCCGATGTTGGCGCAAACGCAAATCACTTCACAGTCGTAATTTTCTTTGAGCCACGGCACAATCACCGATGTGTCCAGTCCGCCGGAATAGGCAAGCACCACTTTGCCGGCTTTTTTCTTTTCCATAATACCTCCCTAAAAATTTCAGAGCGATGATTTTGTTTGACGACTGACTACTGTTGACTGGCGACTGATTTCACCATTGCCACTTCATCACAAGCGAATTGCACGGGACAACTCGCACAATCCCGCCAAACTTTTTCCGGAAAATTTTCCTTCTCCGTAATGTTGAATCCTAGTTTTTCAAAAAAGAGGACTGCTCGCGTGAGTGTGAACACATACGGAATGTTGCGCTCGCGCGCCAGTGCGATCAGCGCGTTGACGATTTGCGCGCCGACGCCGCCTTTACGGTACGCCGGCTCAACAACAAGTGAGCGAACTTCAGCGAGGGTCGGATTCATTTCCACCAACGATCCCACCCCAATAATGCGATCCTCATCGAGCGCGATCAGCCAATCAGCAATGCTCGCGCGAATGGATTCGAGTGAACGCGGCAAGAGTTGTCCCTCGCGTTCGCCAAGATTGACGAGAGCGGCGATGGCTGGCGCGTCGGCAAGCGTTGCCTGGCGAATAGTTATATTCGGTGTAACCACCGAGAACACAGAGCGCACCGAGTAATCAAGCATTTTTTCCCTTTCCAACGATTGTCCTAGACCTGCGTCAACACTTGGGCAAATTTCTCGACCAACTCGTCCACGTGCTTTTTCTCAAAAATCAGCGGCGGCACAAACCGCACAACTTTTTCGCGTGCTTGGATGAGCAACAAGCCATAATGGTAACCGATGTCGCGCACCTTGCCGGCGTCAATGTCTAGCTCGACACCGATCATCAACCCGCGCCCGCGTACCTCTTTGATGTGTGGCGAATTGATCTCGCTGATGCGCTCCATCAAATAATTCCCAGTTTCGCGCACGTGCGCCAAAAATTTTTCGTCGCTGAGGCGATTGAACACACTGAGCGCAACAGAGGTGATGAAGGGTCCCCCGCCAAATGTCGTGCCGTGTTCGCCGGCGTGCATCGCGGAGGCGACGGCTTCGGTCATCAAGAGCGCACCAATCGGCAAGCCGCCCGCCAGCGGTTTGGCGAGGGTCATCAAATCGGGGGTAACGCCGGCATATTCATACGCCCACAGTTTGCCGGTGCGTCCCAAGCCGCATTGAATTTCATCAAAGATCAGCAAGGCACCATGTTCGTTGCACAGTTCGCGCAAGCCGCGCAAAAATTCATCCGTTGCCGGATAAATGCCACCTTCGCCTTGCACCGGCTCAATGATGATCGCTGCCGTTTCGTCATTGAGTACGGTGCGCACGGAATCCAGATCGTTGAAATTGGCGAACGTAACGCCGGGCATCAGCGGGCGAAACGGCGCTTGATACTTTTCGGAATCGGTTGCGGCGAGCGCGCCCATCGTGCGGCCATGAAAACTGCCGCGAAACGCAATAAAATTTTTTCGATTCACTTCGCCACGTTCGGCGTGATACTTGCGCGCAAATTTTAGCGCGCCTTCGATGGCTTCGGTGCCGGTGTTGGCAAAGAACACTTTATCGGCAAACGATTTTTCCACCAACGCTTGCGCAAGTTTGACTTGCGCTTCAGTGTAAAACAAATTCGATGTGTGGAGTAAACCGGTCGCCGCGTCTTGAATTGCCTTGACGAGTTCAGGATCGTTATACCCGAGCGCGTTGACCGCGATGCCCGCCGCGCAATCGAGATATTTTTTACCGGTTTCATCGTACACGTACACCCCTTCGCCACGTGTCAACACAAAGGGTGGACGCGTGTACGTGTGCGCGAGATACTTTTTTTCTGCATCAATAAGTTGTTGGGAATTCATCTTTGCTCCTCTGGGTCTCATAGTTCGTGAGGCGTGTTGTATTCGCTTGGGCGGCTAACGGAACACACCTTACGTATCACGCGTGATCAGCGTACCACCACCATTCATCAATCCCTCCAGATTCGTAATCCGTGCCGCCTTGGCGCCGCCGGCGACTGCCTCCAACGCGGCGCGCACTTTGGGAATCATTCCCCCTTTGATCACTTGCGACTTGATGAGTGTTTCAACGTGGTGCGGTGTGAGCGTTGAAATGACTTGATGATCTTGTTGCACGCCCGCCACATTCGTTACGAACACGACGGCGTCCGCGTTCAGCGTGGCGGCAATCGCGCACGCGACGGAATCGGCGTTGACGTTGTAGGCGCCTTCTGCGCCCAACGAAATCGGCGAGACGACCGGTACGATGTTTTGCGCGACCAATTCTTGCAACACCTTGCCGCGCACGCTCACCACCTTGCCGACGCGGCCCAGATCGCCGCCGGGGTGTTGCATCTTTTCGACGCGTACCAGTCCGCGATCCACGCCGCTCAAACCGAGCGCGTCCACGCCGGCTTGGACCAAGGTCGCCACGATGCGCTTGTTCACGCGTCCGCTCAAAATCATCTCTGCGATTGCCAGCGATTGTTCATCCGTTACGCGCAATCCTTCGACAAAGCGCGGGGTCAAGCCAAACTTGAGTTGCAAATCGGCGATCTCTTTGCCACCGCCGTGAACAATGACCGGCGTCTCATTCATTCCGGCGATTGCTTGGGCAAAGGCCGTTAGAAAATTTGGATCATCAATTTCGTTGCCACCCACTTTTAAGACTAACATGATTTGTATTCCACCCAAGATATGATTTCACCGCCGAGGCACAGAGAGCGCGGAGAAAAAATTTTCGTAATACTCTGCGTCTCGGCGGTGATTGTCTTTACAGTAACCCGGTTGTCTCATCCAATCCAAACATCACATTCATATTCTGCACCGCTTGTCCGCTTGCCCCTTTGATGAGATTGTCAATGCTCGCGCAGATAATCGCTTGGTTCACCTCGGCAACGTGATGAATCGAAATGGTGCAATAATTCGTGTTGACACTGTGATTGAGCGTGGCGATCTGGCCGCTTGGCAGAATTTTGACAAAGGGTTCGTCCTGGTATGCTTGTGTGTACAAATAGCGCAAGGCTTCTTCCGTCCACCCATCGTTCAACCGCACATACATCGTGGACAAGATACCGCGATTAACGGGCAAGAGGTGCGGTGAAAAAATGAGCGAGGCGTGCGGATTGATTTCTTTTAACTCTTGTTCCATCTCGGACAGGTGGCGATGCACGCGTCCAATGTTGTATGGCGAAAGATTTTCATTCACTTCGACGAAATGGACGGTGAGCGTGGGTTTGCGCCCCGCGCCGGACACACCCGACTTGCTATCTACGATGACAGTCTCGCTGGTTGCGCCCGCGCGCCAAAGGGGAGCGAGACCCAAAATCACGCTGGTGGGATAACACCCCGGGTTCGCAATCAAGCGTGCCTTTTTGATCTGCGCGCGATGCAATTCTGGCAAACCGTACACCGCTTGCGGCAAAAGTTCCGGCGCGTGATGATCGAGGCCGTACCATTTCTTGTACACCGCCGCATCGTGCAAACGGAAATCGGCGGAGAGATCAATCACGCGTGCCCCTGCCGCCAAGATGCGTTTGGCATAATCGGCGGATGCGCCGTGCGGCAAGGCGAGGAATGCCACATCAATTTGATCGAGGGGCGCGGCGTCGTGGGCGATGAGCGGCACGTCATAATGACACGGAAACACATCGCTCATCTTTTTGCCCACATACGAATCGGATGTGGCAAATTTGATTTCGACTTGCGGATGCCGCGCAAAAAGCTTGATTAGTTCGATGCCGGTATAGCCCGACGCACCATAAATTCCAACGCGTAGCATAGTCCTCCCAAAGTAAAAACCCAGACTGACGTACTCGTCTGGTCTGGGTTGCGTTCGAACATTCAGGCGGGAACCTGCCCGCCTCAAGAGAGAAACGCCAAAAGGCACCAGACCTATGGACTGGTGCTACGCGGGCGAGGGAACAAGACACTCGTTTGCGTCAATCGGTTTCTCATCTTGATCAAAATATAGCATAGGTAATTGGCTCTGTCAAATAGGTGAAGGCTC
>JBBITT010000059.1:0-14224 GCA_037440625.1 Chloroflexota bacterium | reverse complement strand
AAAAAAACAAAATGAAACTCGGCGTTCTCTGCGCCTCTGCGGTGAGTAGTTACCACGCGATGGGCAATCGCCGCAGAGACGCAGAGAAAAACTAAACTTTGGGCTCTGCCTCTGCGGTGAATTTTGGGTCATCGCCGGAAATTCGGTATTGACAGGACGCCAAGAATGTGTTAAAGTGAGAGTATAGTTATGGGACGCTGTCCCATTATGCGGTACACTCAAGGATGAGTCCAAAAGCACTGTCGGGCGAAATCAATAGTTTGCTCAAAGCCATTGCCGTTCTCGATTGTTTTGATGCCGAAGCTCCCCAACTCGGTGTTCGTGAGATCGCGCGCCGCTTAAACCTGTCTACCAGCACCGTTGGTCGAATCGTCGGGACGCTGCATTCCGCCGGTCTTCTCAGTCAAGACCCCAAAAGTCGTCTGTATCGCATCGGGCCCAAAGTGTTGTCGTGGAGTGCCGTCTACACCGGCGGCTTGGATGTGCGCGAAAAAACCCGCCCCATGCTCGAAGAACTTCACCGGCTTACGCGCGAAACCGTCAACCTCTACGTCCTCGATGGGACTGAGCGCGTGTGTGTGGACTGTATCGAAAGCCCGCAACGGGTCCGAGTCATCGTCCAGTTGGGCGAACGGATGCCCCTCCACGCCGGGTCTGCCGGGAAAGCCATCCTAGCCTTTGCCTCTTCCGATTTGATTCAACAAATCCTCAACCGCCCGCTTGAGCGAATGACGGTCAATACTATCACCAGCCGAAAAAAATTGTTGACCGAGTTACAACACATCCGCGATTGTGGGTATGCGGTGAGCTTGGGCGAACGTTTCCCTGACGCCATCGGTTTGGCCGCCCCCATCTTTGATGCGCACGGAAATGTCGTTGCCGCGTTAAATGTTGCTGGTCCCAAAATGCGCTTTACCGAAATCCAAGTGGCAAAGTTTGCGCCCAAAGTTGTTCAACTCGCCCGTCAAGCTTCCGGTGCGCTGGGTTACGTCGAGGCATACCTGACTTCCAAGGAGTGAAATGTCACAAACACGCATCGCTGCGTATCAACTCGTCGAATATCTGGAACGCCTCCACGTGGAGGTTGTTTTTGGGTTGACCGGGCATACGATCATCGCCATGCTCGATGCCCTGGGACACAGCAAGATACGTTACATCACCACGCGACACGAGCAAGTTGCGGCTCACGCCGCCGATGGTTTCGCGCGTGCTTCCGGCAAACCTGGTGTCCTGCTCACGCATTTGGGACCTGGGCTGACGAACGCCGCAACCGGGGTTGCCAACGCCGCGCTCGATTCGATCCCGCTCGTCGTCATTGCTGGCGATGCCCCCTCGTATTATTTCGGCAGACATCCTCATCAAGAAATCAACCTCAATCTTGATGGCGATCAATTTGAAGTTTATCGTCCCTTTTGTAAACGCATCTATCGCGTGGACCGCGTTCAAGACTTGCCGCGTATCGTCGAACGCGCCTTTCATCTCGCTCAAAGCGGTCGCCCCGGTCCCGTGCTCGTTGATGTCCCAATGGATATTTTTTCTGCAGACCTGCCCATTGATGCGTTTAGCAAAATGCCTGCCCCCCTTGTTCGCCCCACCCTTGATCCGGCAACGGCCGAGCGCGTGGCGCAAGCATTGGCGGAAGCAGAACGCCCGGTGATCTATGTTGGCGGCGGCGTGGTTAGCGCGCAAGCCACCGACGAACTGGTGAAACTGGCTGAAGCATTGGAAGTTCCCTTTGCCCACACGTTGATGGGCAAAGCCGCCGTGCATGACGCGCACCCGCTTTTGTTGGGCATGACAGGTTTCTGGGGTACGCCCATTGCCAATGATATGTGCCGGGAAGCCGATTTGATTTTGGCGGTTGGCACACGACTTGCCGAAGCCAATTCGAGTTCCTGGGACCCGCGATTTACGTTCGCGATTCCGCCCACGCGATTAATTCACATTGACATCGACCCCGCCGAAATCGGGCGCAACTTTCCAACCGAACTAGGCATTGTCGCCGATGCCAAGCAAGCGTTGGGGTTGATTGCCCAGGCGGCGCAAGGGCGTAAACATCGCGACCGCGGAAATTTGCGCGAAAAGATCGCGCAAGGCCGCAAGTCCTTTGCGGCGAACTGGGCAGACTATTACGATTCCGATCAATATCCGTTGCGTCCCGAACGAATTTTGGGCGAAGTGCGCGCCGCCCTCCCCCAAGATGGTTTCCTCGTTACCGATGTGGGTTGGAACAAGAATGGTGTCGCCCAGCAATTTCCCTTTACGATTCCCGGCACATTCATCACGCCCAGTGGCTTGGCAACGATGGGTTTTGGTCCAGCCGCCGTTTTGGGTGTCAAAGTGGCGCAGCCAAACCGCGCCGCGATTGCGCTCGTTGGTGATGGCGCATTCAGTAGCAATATGTCTGTCGTCGCGACCGCGATGGAAGCCGAAATTCCAGTGGTGTGGGTCGTGATGGACAATGCCGCGTTCGGTACGATTGCGGGCTTGGAGAAAGCGCACTATGGCTGGAGTTTCGGGTGTGTGTTTGAGAGTGAAGGCAAACCGTATCGGGTGGATTACGCGGCGGTCGCGCAAGCGTGTGGCGCGCGGGGCGTATTGATTCGCGCCGCCAGTGAACTCGGTCCGGCATTGCGCGAGGCGCTTGCCTCTGGCATCCCAACGGTCATTCAAGTTCCAATGGAAAATATCCCCACGCCCACGCCGGGGTATTGGAACATCAACGATATTTATCGCCAAGGCGCGTAGAAAACCAGAATCCTCTGTCGTATCGGCTATACCGGGTCTGACGTGGGCACTGCCCAAGCAACGCGGACGCATAACCAACGGCAACGCAACCACCAATCCTTCGGTGGTGCACGTGACCACGATTGAATAGGGTGCTACCATAAAAGGAGGTGAGTGCGGGAATTGATTTCAGCCAACTCGTAAATAAAAAACCCAGGCAAAATCCAAAAAGAGGAGATTCACAATGAAGCGCTCAATTTTGTTCGCACTTGTACTTGTGGTTGTGCTTGCCGCGTGCGCATCGCCAACCACAGCGCCTGCGCCCGCCTCGTCGAGTGCGTCGTCCGCGTCCAGTGCCGCATCGCCCAAGCCCGCCGCCAGTCAGCCCATCAAAATCGCAATCATCGGCGCGATGAGCGGTACCAATGCCGTGCTGGGCGACTGGATGAAGAAAGGCGTAACGCTAGCAGTCGAGGAGAAGAACAAAGCCGGTGGCATCCAAGGACGCCAAATCGAAATCGTCGTCTATGATGACGAAGCCGATCCCACCAAGTCGGTGAATCTGGCACAAAAAGTTGCAACGGAAGACAAAGTGATGGCGGCGTTCGCAACGACCAATAGCACCTCGGCGCTCGCCGATATTCCCATTTTCGCACAGTACAAGATTCCCCAACTCACCAACGGAACCAATGTTGACATCACCAACAAGGGGAGCGCGTACATCTTCCGGGTCACGCCCGCTGGTCCTTCCTTCGAAGATACGCTGGTTGATTTCTTGGTCAAGACCAAGGGCTTTAAGAAATTCGCCATCATCGCTGATACATCGGCATACGGCAAGGGCGAAGGCGATTACCAAGAAGCCGCGTTGAAACGCAATGGTTTATCCGCCCTGACGCGCGAGGCCTTTGGCATTGACGACAAGGACTTTACGGGACAACTTACCAAGATTCTGCAGACCCAGCCCGAAGTTCTCTTGCTCGGTTCGTCCGAAGTTGCCTCAGGGTTGATTGCCAAGCAAGCACGCCAACTTGGTTTCAAGGGACAAATCGCTGGCGGCGCGGCGGTGGGGACGCCCAAGTACATCGAAACCGCCGGTGCCGAGGTGGCGGAAGGCACGATCTTTACAACGCCGTGGCTCCATGACGAAGGGAATGAACTATCGCGCAAGTTTGTGAACGCGTACAAAGCGCGCTGGAATGAGACGCCAGAATTTCACGGCGCGAATACGTACGATGGCGCTTCCCTGCTCTTGTTCGCGATGGAAAAAGCCAATCCGCTGACGCCCGAAAATGTTGCCGCCGAGATGCACAAAATTTCCGGCTTTAAAGGTCTGCAAGGTACCTTTAACGTCAACGAAAAAGGCGAAACCATCACCGGGACGCTGGTGGGGATCGTCAAAGGTGGTCAGTTGACCGTCTACACCGGCAAATAAGGCAAGCGAATCCATGGTTCGATAGTGCGTTGGTTGGCAAGTTGCACAAACGCACTATCGAACTAACCCCAACGAACTCACGGGAAGGTGCAGCCATGACTAGTCTCAGTATTTTCTTACAGACCCTCGTGGGCGGGATTGGCATCGGAAGTTTGTATGCCCTTGTCGCTCTCGGCTACTCGATGATTTACCGCTCGATGGGCTTGGTCAACTTTGCCCACGGCAGTATCTATATGATTGGCACCTACTTTGGGATTATTTGGTATCGCGGGATGGTGATGGGGTTGCAGGTGCCATATCCGATAGCGTTCGTGATCGGGATCCTCCTTAATGCCCTCCTAGGGCTCTTCCTCGAACGACTCTTCCGTCCGCTCGCGCATCTCGACTTGATGTTAATGCTGCTGGGGACGATCGGCTTGGGATATGTTCTGGATAATCTGGCGGTCATTATCTGGGGTGCAGAAGGCTTCGCGGTGAAATCGCCCTTGCCGAATGAACCGATCGTGATTGGTGGCGTGGCCTTGTTACCCCAGATGCTTTTGTTGATCGTGGTCTCTGCCTTGCTGATGATCGGCTTGAATGTGTTTTTGGCGCGATCGAAGATGGGCAAAGCGATGCGCGCGGCGGCACAGGATCGCGAGACGGCGAGCGCGATGGGGATTCCCGTCAACACCACGAATGCTTTGGTGTTTGCCATCGGCGCGGGGCTGGCGGCGGCGGCAGGCATTCTGGCGGCACCCATTGTCTATGTCAATCCAGCGATGAGCGCCGCGGTAGGTTTGAAAGGATTCGCTGCGTTCATTCTGGGTGGCGCGGGCAGTATTCCCGGTGCGATTGTGGGCGGTTTGGTCTTTGGGGTACTTGAGGCGCTCTCCGCGGGGTTTGTCTCATCCCAATATACCAAAGGGATTGCCTTTGTTGTAATGATCCTAGTCCTGATGATCAAACCGGCCGGAATTGTTGGCGAAGTCACGGTGGACAAGGTTTAAGGAGGTTCAATGAAGAACAGATCGCGCATGCTCAAATGGATTCTGCTGGCAGTGGGTGCGCTGGTCTTATTGGCATATCCCTTGATCGCACCCAATCGCTACACCGTGCATATCGTCAATATGGCAGGGATTTGGATCCTGATGAGTTTGGGACTCAACTTGGCGATGGGCTACTGCGGGCAAATCAACTTGGCGTTGGGAGCCTTCTGGGGTGTTGGGGCATATACCGCCGCGTTGCTGAGCACTCGTTTCGGAGTTCCGATTTGGATTAACCTGCCCTTGGGCATGGCACTCGCTGGACTCACCGGGGCGTTGATCGCCTTGCCGATGTTGAAGGTGCGCTCCCATTATCTCGCGCTGGTCACCATCGGGCTTGCGGAGACGATCAATATCATCATGGTCAATGAGACGTGGTTGACGGAGGGTCCGCTGGGTATCTCTGGAATTCCAATGCCGAATTTGTTTGGCATTGCATTCGATGGCGCGGAACGCTTTTTCTACATCATACTATTTTTCGTCGTGCTGGGCTTTTTGGTCGCGCGGCAAATCGTCAATCATCGTATCGGACGCGCCTTTATCGCGATTCGTGATGATGAAACCGCCGCTCGTGCGATGGGGGTCAATGTCGCGTTTTATCAAGTTTTGGCGAATGCCATCGCGGGGGTGTATTGCGGCGTCGCCGGTGTGTTGTATGCGCATATGAGCACCTACATCAGCCCGGACATTTTTGAGTTCAAGAATGCCTTGTTTGTTCTAACCATGACGATGGTGGGTGGAATGGGAAGTCTCGCTGGCTCGATTGTGGGCGGGTTGGCATTGCCGCTCACCCAAGAGTGGTTGCGGGCGATCAAGCATTGGCAACTGGTTGGGTTTGGGCTTGCGATTATAATCGTCGTTTTGTTTATGCCCGGGGGCGTGGTGGGGCTCACCCAAAAAATCGAGCAAGCCGGCGGGATTCGCCTGCCGTGGATGCGCAAGCCAGCGGAAGACAAGCCACAAATGGAGGAGCCGAATGTCGCTTGAGATTGAGCACCTGGTTATGCGCTTTGGCGGCGTGGTGGCGGTCAACGATGTTTCATTGAGCGTCCAGCCGGGAAAAATTCACGGATTGATTGGTCCCAACGGTTCCGGTAAAACGACGATCTTTAACGTGATCTCGGGTTACTACAAGCCAACGAGTGGCAAGGTTACCTTTGAGGGCAAAGTGATTTCCGGCTTGCCTGCACATCAAATCACCGCGCTGGGCTTTGCGCGGACCTTTCAAAACCTGCGATTATTCAAAACCATGACCGTGCTGGATAACGTCCTGGTAGCGATGGGGCATCATACGCAAACGCGGTTGTGGCAAGCCCTTTTGGATCCAATTTCGTCCGCGCGCGAGGACAAGTGGTTGACCGAAAAAGCTATGAACCTTTTGGAACTGTTTAACATCGCCGAGTATGCGCGTGAGCGCGCGACGAGTCTGCCCTATGGTCATCAACGTCGCGTCGAAATGGCACGCGCGCTCGCCACGGAACCGAAAATTGTATTATTCGATGAGCCAGCGGCAGGATTGAATGAGAGCGAAACCGAACAATTGAGTGAGACGTTGCTCAAAATTCGTGATGCCGGCATCACCATCTTGCTCGTCGAACATGATATGCGGCTAGTGATGGGTATTTGCGACATCGTCTCGGTGTTGGATTATGGCAAAAAGATCGCCGAAGGAAGTACCCAAGCGATCCGCACCGATCCGGTCGTCATCGAAGCGTACCTGGGTAAAGAGGAGGAACTGTGATCACGGTCGAAAACCTTCACACGTACTACGGGCACATTCACGCCGTTCGAGGGATTTCCTTCCAGGTCCGCCCCGGTGAGATTACCGCGTTGATCGGTGCGAATGGGGCCGGCAAGTCCACCACCATCAAAACGATTTGTGGCTTGCTTCATCCGCGCGAAGGCCGGATTACCCTGAATGGTACGCCAATCCACAAACTCAGCGCGGATAAAATTGTGAGTTTGGGGGTCGGCTATGTCCCCGAGGGTCGTCGGGTGTTTCCGGTGTTGACGGTAGACGAAAATCTTGATATGGGCGCGTTCCATCGCTCTGATACAGCCGAGATTGCCAAAGATAAAGCGCGGATGTACGAAACCTTCCCCGCGCTCAAGGGACGTGAGAAACAATTGGCGGGTTCATTGAGCGGCGGTGAACAACAGATGCTCGCCATTGCGCGCGCGCTAATGTCCCGCCCGCAAGTGCTGGTGATGGACGAACCTTCGTTGGGACTTGCGCCGTTGTTGGTCAAACGTGTTTTTGAAATCATCGCCGAATTGAACAAGCAAGGGATCACGATTCTCTTGAGCGAACAAAACGCGCGCGGTGCGCTCAAGATTGCGCATCAAGGCATTGTCATGGAGACCGGCAAGATTCGTGCTAGCGATTCCGCCGAAGCGTTGCGTGCCAATCCGATGATCCAGCGGGCGTATCTGGGAGCAGGATAATTCCGGCAATGGAAGATTGGACGATTTAGGTAAACGGCTAACTTTTAATCTCGAACAGCATTTTATTCAAAATAAGGAGCAACATGGCAGAGTGCAAAGTCCTCAAGCCATTCAAAGATGGCAAACAGATTTGGATCGGGTTAGACGAGCCGGGTTTTCGGCGCAAGGTCTTTAAACTGGTGGATAAAGAATTGGTTGGCTCGGAGCATATCGTTGCTGGGCTGACAATTTTTGAACCGGGCGAATCATCGTCACGACACAATCACCCCGGGTCGGAAGAAGTGGATATTATGGTGCGCGGCACCGGCGAAGTGGTGACGGAAGATGGCAAGCGCATTCCTTTCGATGCCGGCGATTGGGTGTTTATTCCGGCCGGTCAATTTCATCAGCATGTCAACAATGGCAATGAACCTTTGTGGCTTATCTGGATGTACACGCCGCCGGGAGAACTGCCAAAAACTTAGGGCAGAAGGATGAAGGATGAATCTATTGCTTCCTGTTCTTGATTTCATCCTTCATCCCTCATCCTTTAACTATGAACGCCGCTTTTCTTTTAGCACCCAAGCAAATTGAAATTCGCCAAACCGATGTGCCCCGCCCCGCCGCCCATGAGGTGAGCATTCAACCGCTTCGCGCCGGCATCTGCGGTTCCGATGTTTCATTTTTTCTGGGGCATCGCACGCCGTTGGCATATCCCTTGTTGCTGGGACACGAACTCGTGGGGCGCATCACCGCCCTGGGCGAAAATGTCACTCACTTGGCGATTGGTCAACGTGTGATCGTCGAGCCGAATTACCCGTGTGGGGTTTGCCGTTTTTGTCGTGCTGGGCGCGGCAATATCTGCCTCGCCAAAACAAGTTTAGGCGTCAATATCCCCGGCGGCTTTGCCGACACCTTGGTTGCCCCCGCCGAGTTTGTGTGGCGCGTGCCCGATTCAGTGACCGATGAAGATGCGGTAACCATCGAACCCCTTGCCGTTTCCTTGCATGCCTTGTGGACATCGGATGCCAAAATGGGCGATACGATTGCCGTGCTTGGCTGTGGCGCCACCGGGTTGTTGTTGATTCAATCGGCCATCGCCGCCGGCATGCGGGTTATTGCGCACGACAAATTCCCAGATAAATTGGCGATGGCGCACCAGTTGGGCGCGGTCATCGAAGATCGCCCGGACCGGTTGCCGGAAACCTGCCAAACTTTGAATGTCACCACCGTGTTCGAATGCGCGGGCGTTCGCGCCACCGTCGAATTGGCGCTTCACGCCGTTCCGCGCGGCGGTCAAGTGATCTTGATCGGTCTGGCGAATGCGTCTGCCAGTTTCGTGCCATTGCGTTTGGTGCGCGAAGGCATTCGGGTGCAGGGTTCGATCATTTACGATCACCCCCACGATTTTGCACGCGCGATTGATTTGGTTGCTCGTGGCAAATTGAAACCATCGCAGATTATCACCGATACACTTCCCTTTACCGAAATCGCGCGTGCGCTCGAACTGGCAAGTAGTGGGCAAGCGGGCAAAGTGCTTGTGCGGATGTAGAGGTGCAGATGGGCGAGTTTCATTGGGAAACCCAATTATCTTACACGACGGAGAACGGCATTCACATTCGCGGTTATGACCTTGGGCAACTCATTGGCACGCTACCGTTTCCCGCCGTCTTGTATTTGTTGTACACCGGCGAATTACCCACGCCCGGCGCGGCGAAATTGCTCGATGCGTTGATGGTGGCTAGCATTGATCATGGTCCCGGCGCCCCCTCGGCGTTAGCCGCGCGCACCGCCGCCTCGGGTGGGGCGTCGTTGGGTGCAGCGGCTGCCGCCGGGTTGTTGACAATGGGCAAGTATCACGGCGCCGCCGTCCAAGATGCGATGGAAGCCATCCAACAGGTTGTCGAATTATCCAAAGCCGGGAATGATTTGGATCGGGCCGCCGATACTGTAGTAACGGATTGGCGCACGCGCAATCGTCGCCTCGCTGGTTTTGGTCATCGCCAACACAAGCGCCAAGACCCACGCGTGGAGCGCTTGTTCGAGTTGGCACGCGAGGCGCAGGTGCCCGGCAATTATCTGCAAGCGGCTCGCGCCATTGAAGGTGCATTGAAAAAAAATACCGGCAAAGATTTGCCGATCAACATTGATGGCGCGATGGCGGCGATTTTATGCGAAATCAATTTCCCGCCCACCTTAGCGAACGCCTTGTTTATGGTGGCGCGCTTGACCGGCATTCTAGCGCACGTGGATGAAGAGATCAGGCAAATGCCGCCGATGCGCCGGATTGATCCGGTGGATCATAGTTATAGCGGACCTACAAACCGCGTATTGAAATCCTAGGAGAAAATCAATATGCCAAGATCCATTACCCCTGAAGAAAAAGCATACGCCGATGAATTGATGAGACGGGCTCGCATCGCCTTGAAAGAAATCGAATGTTACGATCAAGCCAAAGTAGATCGGTTGTGTCAAGCGATTGGCTGGGCAACCGCGAATGAAAAAACGTTCAAGCGCATCGCGCAGATGGGTGTGGACGAAAGTGGCTTGGGCGACCGCGAGGGACGTGTCGCAAAACGCTTCAAGATTATGGGAATCCTCCGCGACATTTTGCGGCAAAAGAGTGTGGGCATCATTGAAGAAATTCCGGAGAAAGGGTTGGTCAAATATGGCAAACCGGTCGGCGTCATCGTTTCGCTGACGCCCACCACCAATCCAGAACTCACGCCGCCCGGCGTTGGACTCTTCGCGCTCAAATGCCGCGATGTCGTTATCTTTTCGCCGCATCCACGGAGCAAAAGAACTACGAATGAGATGGTGCGCGTGATGCGTGAGACGCTCAAACGCGAAGGCGTTCCGCCCGATGTCTTTCAATGCGTTGAAAATCCGAGCATTCCACTCGCGCAATACTTGATGTCCATTGCCGATCTGGTGCAAGCCACCGGCGGCAAGGATATGGTCAAGGCGGCGTACAGCAGTGGCACGCCTTCGCTCGGTGTGGGCGCAGGAAATTCGACGATGGTGATTGATGAAACGGCGGATATCGAAGAGGCGGCGCGCAACACTCGGATTAGCAAGACCTCGGACTTTGGTTCGGGTTGCTCGGCGGATGGCAACCTCCTGGTCGAAGCAAGTATCTATGATCGTTTTCTGGCACAATTGATCAAAGAGGGCGGCTATCTGGCATCGCCAGAGGAAAAACAAAAATTGCAAGCGGTGCTATGGGATGCGGAAGGGCATCGCACGCCGGACACGGTAGCGATTTCGGCGCAACGCATCGCGGCGCGCGCCGGTTTTGAAATCCCGGCGGATCGCACGTTTATCATGGTGCAAGAAGATCATATTGGCAAAGAGTACCCGTTCTCCAGTGAGAAATTGTGCGTGGTGCTTGCCATCTTCAAATATTCCGGTTTTGAAAACGCGCTAGAGATGGTCAAGCAAATTTTCGAGGTCGGCGGCAAAGGGCATTCGTGTGGCATCTATTCATTCAACGATGAACATATTCATCAATTGGCTTTGACCGCGCCGGTCAGCCGGATGATGGTGCGCCAGCCGCAATCGAAAGCGAATGCTGGCGCGTTCACGAATGGTATGCCGATGACTTCGAGTTTGGGGTGCGGCACATGGGGTAGGAACAGCACCTCGGAAAATATTCATCTCAAACATTATATGAATACAACCTGGGTCAGTCGCCCCATTCCGGAAGATCGCCCATCCGAACAAGAATTGTTTGGCGAGTTTTACAACACCGAAACCCTCTGAATCGAAAACAAGCCCGGTTGCTCGGAGCAACTTGGCAGGAGAACCCCATGTTCAAGATTCTACTGATTCATGGTCCCAATTTGAATTTGCTTGGCTGGCGTGAGCCCGGCATCTATGGGACAGTGAGCTTGGACGAAATCAACCGACGGATGAAAAAACTCGCGGAGGACCATCACGCCGAACTAAGAGTGTTCCAATCGAATAGTGAGGGGGCGCTGGTGGATGCGATTCACGAGGCGCGCAATTGGGCCGATGGGATCGTGATCAATCCAGGTGCCTATTCCCATTACTCGCTTGCCCTGCGCGACGCATTGGCGGCGGTCAAGTTGCCAACCATTGAGGTGCATTTGTCAAATGTGCATGCCCGCGAAGAATTCCGACACCGGCTAGTTTTGACGCCCGTGTGTATCGGAATGATTTGTGGCTTGGGCTGGCGCAGTTATCTGTATGGTCTTCAAGCGCTTTTGGCTATCCTCCAAGAAGAAAAGAAAAGCGAGAACGCGATTGGCTATGATGATTAGAGAATGATTGCCTAGCCCACATCAAGCCACACGCCCATTCGGTTCGACTTACTAACTATCGGTGCTAGTTTTAGAGACCGAACTCGGCAATTGATAAATGGACAAAGCCCTTGGCATCCGGCTTGAACCCATGCCACTGGACCAACACGTTGAAGGCTGCCATCGTGAACGCCAAGCGCGCTTTGAAATATTTCTAAACCCGGTGCCCAACTTTCTTGAAGTGACACACACTCGTCAGTATTAACAGAACCGTTTCGACGACCATCTGGACGTTCTATGTCCCGCGCGGACAAATTTTCAGATTGGCAGGATCACCTTCTCTCGCATGAAAGCCTGTGTCAGTCAAAACGATCATTTCATCTTCGAATTGGGCAATCAATGCGGGCAAAAAGATCAACGGGCGGAAACGACATATTGCCGTTGATACGCTCGGAAATTTACTCAAGTCGTGGTTCATGCGGCCAACATTCAGGATGATCATGGTGCAAGTGCGTGATCGGACGGCTCACCGAAAACATTTCCACGCTCGATCTGGGCGGATGGCATCTACAAAAACGGCGGGTTAGTCGCCTGGGTTCGCGAAACCTTTCAGATCAAACTAGAGATTGTGAATCGAGAGCCAGGACAAAAGGGATTCCAAATTTTACCCCGTCGTTGGGTGGTGGAGCGAACCTTCGCCTGGCTTGGACGCTATCGTCGCCTGAACAAAGATTACGAAAGATGTCCACAGACGAGTGAAACTGTTGTCTACATTGCATCGGTTCATAGGATGTTGAGGCGATTGACCGCTTCTCCTTAATTTTCAATTGCGCTCTTTGATCGTTGATTGAGCCATATGGCAACAGTGAGCCACAACGCAACTGCCATGCCCAGTCCGATGAACAAACCGTACCAGCCGATTTGAAAATGACCGACGGGAAAAATGGTGGGCTTGATATCAAGATGAATCATCAGGACAATTCCCAACGAAAGACGCGCTCAGGGACACGCGCTAATCCTTTGATCACCAACTCGACGTACTTGGGTTTGCCAGTCAGCGCGGCGAATTTTAATTTGCCTTCGCGATGATGTCCACCCGGTCCTGCGCCTTCCCACGCAATTGGCGCATATTCCTTGCCGGCGTCATCCCGCACGATCACAATCTTGGTCAGGTCATCGCTGAGATCAACCGAGTGCGTATCCATGGCGAGATCAAATACGAGCGGCTGTTCTAAACCCAGCGCGAGCGGCGTCACCTTCACAGTCACGCTACCACCTTCGTGCGATTTTGTTTCGAATCTGGCACCGCTCGATTGAGAAGCGGACGGCTGCGCCGTGCTCGCGCTCGATACTTTCACAGTAGCAGGGGCAGGAACCCAAGTCGGTGTTGTCGCGCCGCTGCACGCCGCAAGACCAAGCCCCATGAGTATGAATAACACACCACACAAAAATATTTTCCTGTTCATACCACTATCTCCTTCCACATTTTACTCTGTACGTGTTACGCTTCATGGTTTACGTTTCACGCACACTTGCACCGCACGTTTTACTTTTTACGATTCCTATTTCAAGAGTCCAAAAGGCCCTGACCAAAATTTCTGGGTCATGACGCCGCTCACGGGTCAACCCCAATTGCCGGTGCCACGTGCCGCCGTTTCCGGAATCGGGCCACGGTACGCTTGGACAGTTTTTTGAACGATGGTTTTTTCCGCCGGGCACCCCCCGTTTCTGTCCGACGGTCAGCGCGTCGCCAGGGTTAAGGTGATTCAATTCGTAATCGTAAATCGCACTTGGATCAACTTTGTACTTCTTCGCAATTTTTTCCATCGTTGATCCGTGCGAGAATCGGAATGTCATCCAAGAGCTGAGCCAGCGTGTCTCGAAGGGGCATCTATATGTTTGCCATCACTCGCAAAACGAATTGAACTTGAGTTTGCTGCGACCCCTTGAACAAGGTCACGCGCACTTGCCACTCCCCGACATCGGTCAGCGCGGCGAAGGCTTGATACGCATCGCCCATTTTTTCGCCATCCATCTCGCGTACACTGCGATCCTGGAACGAGTATTCATAATGGACCTTATCCACCGCCACCGGTTTTCCGTTGGCATCGGTGATGTGCAAAATCAACGGAATTCCCCCGGTCTTGGGCGGGTCAGGCTGGGTTTCGAGATGAACACTGAGATCGCCGAGCGGATCGAGCCGCGCCGTCTGTGTACGCGACGGTCCGCCAGTCAGTTGAACATAGAAACTACCCAAAAATGCTGGAGGCGATTTGAGCCAGTCAATCAGCCACATTCGTTCTCCGCAGTCGCTTCCATGCCTGTTCGCGTCTTTTGCGACTGGTTCGCTGCAA
>JBBITT010000058.1:0-15032 GCA_037440625.1 Chloroflexota bacterium | reverse complement strand
GTGGTTGCATCGCCACCCAAGATCGCGCCCGCCATTCTCGCGGCGGCAAAAATCGTTGGCGTGTCGCGCGTGTTTGCGATGGGCGGCGCGCAAAGTATCGCCGCGCTGGCATTTGGCACGCAAACCGTCGCGCGCGTCGATAAAATTTTTGGCGCAGGCGGAATCTTTACGACGATTGCGAAACGCCAGGTCTTTGGCGCAGTCGGCATCGATGGCTTGTATGGTCCGACCGAGACGTTGCTCATCGCCGACGATTCCGCGAATCCTGGGTGGTGCGCCGCCGATCTGCTCGCGCAAGCGGAACACGACGAACTGGCAACATCGTTGCTGATTACAAATTCGCAATCACTGGCGACCCAGGTTGTTGCCGAAATCGAAAAACAAATTACTTTACTCGCGCGCCGCGACATTATCGCAAAATCGTTGGCGGGGCAGGGTGCGATTATCGTCGTCGAAAATTTGGACGAGGCGATGGAACTGGGAAATGCGTTTGCGCCTGAGCATATGTGTTTGCTCGTGCGCGAGCCGTGGAACTGGGTCGGCAAGGTGGAGAATGCGGGCGGCGTGTTTGTGGGCGAGTGGACGAACGAAGCGCTCGGCGATTACGTGATTGGTCCGAGTCATATTATGCCGACGGCAAGCACCGCGCGATTTTCGTCGCCGTGCAACGTGAACGATTTCGTGAAAATCACGAGTGTGTTTAGCGTGAGCAAGCGCGAGGCGAACGAGTTGGGTGAACGCGCGGCGACGCTGGCAGAAGCGGAAGGTTTGACCGCGCACGCGGCGGCGATTAGGCGACGGATGACCCAAGACGAAAGACAGACGAATGACGAACCTTCATCATTCATCCTCAAGTGAGGTTTTCGATGCAACCATTTGACGCAACGCAATTCCTGCGCCAAGACCTAAACGATTTTCCGCCGTACTCGATGGGGCACGTGCCGCTGGCAGATTTGGGCAAATACATCAAATTGGATTTGAACGAAAATAATTTTGGTCCGTCGCCTAAAGCACTTGCCGCGCTTGCCGCGATGCCGCATTACAATCGCTACGTTGGGCAGGAAGAATTGCGCGAGGCGATTGCGCGCTATGTCGGCGTCGATAAAGATTACATCGTCACAAGCAACGGCGCGGATGAAATGATTGACCTTGTCCAACGTATCTTTCTCAATCGCGGCGATGCGATTATCGATTGTCCGCCCTCGTTCGAGATGTACGGATTCTTTGCGCGGTTGAACGGCGCCAAGATCGTGAGTGTTCCGAGGCGCGAAGATTTTAGTGTGGACGTGGAGGCGATTGAGAAACAGTGGGCAGTGGGCAGTGGGCAGTGGGCAGATTCTCCAAATCTAAAATTACTCTTCCTCGCCAATCCCAGCAACCCAGACGGCAGTGTATTGTCGCACGCTGATGTTGAGCGATTGCTCGCATTGCCAATCATTGTCGTGCTCGATGAAGCATACGCCGAGTTTGCCGGCGCAAGTTACGCGAGGCGCGTACCGACGCAATCGAACTTGATTGTTCTGCGAACGTTCAGCAAGTGGGCAGGACTCGCGGGCTTGCGCGTGGGCTATTGCATCGCGCCCAGCGTGATTGCGGCGAAAATCGCACAGTGCAAATCGCCGGAGAATGTGAACGCCGCCGGGAATGTGGCAGCCCAAGCCTCGTTGGACGATCTTGATTATTTGATGACGAATGTGCGCCGTATCGTCGCTGAACGCGAACGCATGGCGGTGGAGTTGGCAAAGCTGAGCTGGCTTCAGCCGTTGCCCAGCCGCGCGAATTTTATTCTGAGCCGAGTGGTTGGACGCACCGGCAAAGAGGTGCGCGATGCGCTTGAGGCGCGCGGCATTTTGATTCGCGCGTTTGGTTCGCCGCGCCTGCGCGAATATATTCGCATTGCGATTGGCAAGCCAGAGGAGAACGATGCGGTGCTGAAAGCGTTACGGGAAATCAAGTAATTTTGGATTTTGGAATTTGGATTTTTGATTGCACATCTTCAATCCAGGTAGCACTTGCGCAATCGTGGACAACAATTTTGCCACAGAACCACACAGAATTTCACGGAAAATTTCTGTGTGTTTCCGTGTGATTCTGTGGCTAAGAAGGCACTCCACGATTAAATGCGGTTCTACCTCAATCCAAAATCTAAAATTGGAGGCACGATGGAATCGATTGAATCGAAAATTTTAACAAGGAAAAAGATTGCTTTGGTCGCGCACGATAACAAGAAACGTGATTTAGTGGAATGGGCAAGGTTCAACAAAGGGACATTGGTCGAACACGAGTTGTATGCGACAGGAACGACAGGCACGTTGTTGGAACGAACGCTCGGCACGGAAATTCACAAACTCAAAAGCGGTCCGCTCGGCGGTGATCAACAAATCGGCGCACTGATTTCTGATGGCGAGATTGATCTCTTGATATTTTTCTGGGACCCGTTAGAACCCCAGCCGCACGATCCCGATGTGAAAGCGTTACTAAGAATTGCAGTCGTTTGGAATATTCCCGTCGCGTGTGATCGCGCAACTGCCGACTTTATTATTTCATCGCCGTTGATGACCGAACCGTATCAACGCATCGTTCCCGATTATGATGGATATTTGCATCGGATGGATGAGGATAAAAATGACATCGCCGCGTAATGCAACCATCGAACGAAAGACAAATGAAACCCAGGTTCGCGTCACGCTGAATCTCGATGGAACTGGGAAGGCGGACATTACAACGGGCGTGCCGATGCTCGACCATCTGTTATCGCACGTCGCGGTGCACGGTTTGATCGATTTGGAAATTCGCGCGACAGGCGATTTGCAAATCGACGCGCATCACACGATTGAAGATGTGGCGATTGTGCTGGGCGATGCGCTCGACCGCGCGCTCGGCGATAAACGCGGCATTGTGCGAATGGGACACGCGTATGTGCCGATGGATGAATCGTTGGCGTTCGTCGCCATCGATTTGAGCGGGCGCGCGTACGCCGTGATCGATGCGCAATTCTCTGCGCCGATGATTGGCGCGATGCCCGCAAGTCTCGTCGCACATTTTTTTGAAACGCTCGCGACGCACGCAAAGATGAATCTGCACGCGCGCGTGTTGTACGGACGCGACGACCATCACAAAGCCGAAGCGATGTTCAAAGCACTCGGACGCGCACTGGCGATGGCTGTAGCGGTTGATCCTCGACGCGAAGGGGTCGCTTCCACAAAAGGAATAATTTGAACCACAGAGGACACAGGGAACACAGAAAAAATTCGTAACTGCTCAGCCCTTCTCAAATTACCGCCGAGACGCCGAGGGCGCGGAGAAAAAAACAAAATGAAACTCGGCGTTCTCTGCGCCTCTGCGGTGAGTAGTTACAAAAATTCTCTGTGTGCTCTGTGGTGAAAGGTTTTTAGATGATAGCCATAGTGGACTATGGAATGGGCAATTTACGAAGTGTGCAAAAGGCGTTCGAGAAAATTGGTGCGACGGCGCGCATTGTGCCATTTCCACGCGACCTTGAAAAAGCACGCGGCATCGTGTTGCCCGGTGTCGGCGCGTTTGGGCAAGCGATGAACAACCTGCGTGTGATCGGTTGGGACGTTGCACTGCGCGCATCGGTGACGCGTGGCATGCCCCTCTTGGGCATTTGTCTTGGAATGCAATTGTTGTTCGAGTCATCGGAAGAGATGGGACAACACGAGGGTCTGGGTATTTTGCCCGGCACGGTCAAGCGATTTCGTGGCAAGGTCAAAGTGCCGCAGATGGGGTGGAATCAAGTTCACATCAGACAACCGAGCGTGTTGTTGCGCGAGGTTGCCGATGGCAGTTACGCGTTCTTTGTTCACTCGTACTATTGCGCACCCAGCGATAAAGCGATGGTGTTAGCAACTACGGATTACGGCATCGAGTTTGCGTCGGTCGTTGGGCGCGGCAAGGTGTTTGGCGCACAGTTTCATCCGGAAAAAAGTCAAAGTGTTGGATTGAAAATGCTCGCCAATTTCGCCGAGTTCATCGAACGGGACACGCAACACATGTTGCGTGCCGCGTGATGCGTATGACGAGCGAATCTCTATGATAATTTACCCAGCCATTGATTTGCGTCACGGTCGCGTGGTGCGGTTGAAGCAAGGACGCGCGGACGCGGAAACCGCATATAGCGATAATCCTGCGCACATCGCACAACGATGGGAGGGCGAGGGCGCGCAATGGTTGCACGTCGTCAATCTCGATGGCGCGTTTAGCGATGATTCAACCGCGAATGCACGCGAATTAGCGCGAATCATTTCAAGCGTTTCGATTCCCGTGCAATTTGGCGGCGGCTTGCGCGACCTCGCGAGTATTGAAGCGGCGTTGGTGCTGGGTGTCGCGCGCGTCGTTCTTGGCACGGCGGCAATCGAAAATCCGCAACTCGTCTCCGACGCCATCGCGCGCTGGGGCGCGGAGCGCATCGTCGTCGGCATTGATGCGCGCGATGGAAGGGTGGCGACGCGCGGCTGGGTTGCCCAATCAAATGTGAGCGCCATCGAATTGGCAAAGCACATGCGCGCGCGCGGTGTCGAGCGAATCGTTTACACCGACATTGTACGGGATGGAATGTTGCAAGGTATTGATGCAAACGCAATCGCAGAACTGGGACGCGCGGCGAAGGTGCGCGTGATTGCGTCGGGTGGCGTGGCAAGCGTGCGGGATGTGGAGGCGCTGCGCGCTTATCGCGAGGTGGAGGGAGTTATTATTGGGCAAGCATTGTATAACGGGAACATTTCTCTGAAAAAAGTGTTGAGTATTCAGAATTCAGAAAAGGAAGAGAAATGAGTAAAGTGTACGCAACGAGTTATCGCGATTTGATTGTGTACCAAAAAGCGCGTGCGCTGCAGCGAGAGATTTTCTTGATCTCGAAAAAATTTCCACGCGAAGAAACATATGCTCTGACCGATCAGAGGCGGCGATCAGCGCGTTCTATCGGCGCGAACTTGGCTGAAGCGTGGGCAAAGCGAAGGTATCCCGCGCATTTCCTGAGCAAGTTGACGGATGCGGAAGGCGAATTGTTCGAGACGCATCACTGGATTGAGACAGCCTTGGACTGTGAATACATTGATGCTCAGACTGCACAGCATTTGGTTGCACAATGCCAAGAAATCGGTCGTATGTTGGGAAGCATGATGAGCAATGCAGAATTATTTTCTGGCGATGAATACAAGCGAGCACGTGAATCAGCGGCAGAATATTTTGTAAACACCGAACACTAAACACTGAATACTGAACACTGAACACTGACTACTGAACACTGACTACTGGATGTTGAACTCGTGTTAGCCAAACGCATTATTCCTTGCCTTGATGTGAAAGACGGACGCGTCGTCAAAGGCGTGAATTTTGTACAACTGCGCGATGCGGGCGATCCGGTGGAACACGCCCAAGCGTACGATATGGCGGGCGCGGATGAGTTGGTATTTCTCGACATTACGGCCTCGTACGAACAGCGCGACATTTTGCTCGATGTGGTGCGCGCGGTGGCGGATCAAGTTTTTATTCCCTTTGCGGTTGGCGGGGGCGTGCGCACCGTCGAAGATTTTCGCGGCCTCTTGTTGGCAGGTGCAGACAAGGTCGCGGTGAATACGGCGGCGGTGGAAAATCCAGCGGTCATCACGGAAGCGGCGGAGAAATTTGGATCGCAATGTGTGGTGGTGGCAATTGATGCGAAACGACGAACGCTGGAAAATGCAGGACGCTGGGAGGTTTACACTCATGGCGGACGCACCCCAACCGGCAAAGACGTGATCAAATGGGCGCGTGAAGTTGAACGATTGGGCGCAGGCGAAATTTTGTTAACGAGTATGGCTCACGATGGGACGCGCAATGGGTACGATCTCGAACTCACGCGCGCGGTGGCGGACGCCGTTTCGATTCCGGTGATTGCCTCCGGCGGCGCGGGGCGTGTGGAACATTTTGCGGAAGCCATTCTGGATGGACATGCGAGTGCGGTTCTCGCGGCAAGTCTGTTCCACTTTGGCGAGTTGACGATTGCACAGGTGAAGGAATATTTGGCGAGTCGCGGGATCGTGGTTCGGAAATAGTTAAACCGCAAAGAACGCCAAGAGAAAAATAAATCTTTGCCCTTGGCGTTTTTAAAAGAGGTCTTTATGAGCGAAGAAATCCACTGGGATGTAAATGGGCTTGTGCCGGCTATCGTCCAAGATGCGACGACCAAACAGGTGTTGATGCTCGCGTATATGAATGCCGAATCGTTCGCGAAGACACTGGAAACCGGCACTGCAACGTTTTGGAGTCGGCGGCGCAAGCAGTTGTGGATGAAAGGCGAAACCTCCGGCCATATCCAGCGCGTCCGCGAAATCAAATACGATTGCGATGGCGATGCGCTCTTGTTGCTGGTTGAGCCGGCAGGTCCTGCTTGCCACACCGGCGAGGTGAGTTGTTTTTATCGGAGTTTAGGGACGACGAAGGACGAATGACGAATGACGGATATTCTCAACCAACTCTACGCGCGCATCCAGGCGCGCAAAATCAATGCGCCGCCCGATTCTTACACGGCTAAACTTTTTGTAGCGGGCGAAGACGAGATCGTCAAAAAAATTGGTGAAGAGGCGATTGAGGTGATTGTGGCGGCAAAAGGGCAAGGGAATGAACGCATCGTCTCTGAAACCGCCGATTTGATTTATCACACGATGGTGTTGTTGGCGTTGCGCGGCATCGCATGGCGCGCCGTCGAAGCCGAACTCGCGCGGCGCTTTCGTTGAAAGAAAATTTTAAGGCGTGTGTGGATTGACACTCGACAATGATAGTGATATATTCAGCGCACGAAATACTTGTGATATTGGATTGGATGGACGCAGACCCAAGTTCTTGGATGCGGGCAAGTGCTTCCCGCTGTTTCAAAATGATGTTACGCACGCTGTGGTTCAAACCGCCTAGCCATAAGGGATGGGATGAGTCGCGCGCGCGTTTTCTTTTCCCTCCCTAGGATTTTGATCGGGAGGGTTTTTATTCACATCTTTTTTCAAGGAGTCGAACGATGAAAGCCAATTGTCCCGAATGCGAAGCCGAAATCGAGATGGCAAAGCCGTTACGCGGCGAGATCGTGGTGTGTCCCGATTGCGGTGCCGAACTCGAAGTGGTGAGCGAGAATCCGTTGCAATTCGATCTCGCGCCGCAAGAAGAAGAGGATTGGGGCGAGTGAGATGAAAATTGGCATCCTCTATTCCCGTGTGCGCGCCGAAGAAAAATTATTGTTCGATGCGCTGGACGCACGCGGCATCGCGTATGATCGCATTGATGATCGCGAGGTGATTTTCGATTTGCAAGACCCCAGCCCGTGGCAGCAGTACGCCGTGGTGTTGGAGCGTTGCATCAATCACTCGCGCGCACTCAACGCGCTCAAGATTCTCAACGATTGGCGCATCCCCACGGTGAACACAGCCCATGTGGCAAGCATTTGCGGCGATAAACTTGCCACCTCGACAGCGCTGGTGCATCACGGTGTTCCCACGACGCGCATCAAAGTCGCGTTCACGCCGGATTCGGCAATCCAAGCCATCGAAGAATTGGGGTATCCGGTCATTCTCAAGCCAGCGGTGGGGTCGTGGGGACGCTTGCTCTCCAAGATCAACGATCGCGAAGCCGCCGAAGCCGTCTTGGAACACAAAGAAATCCTGGGTTCGTACCACCACTCGATTTTCTACATTCAAGAGTACATTAAAAAGCCGGGGCGCGATATTCGCGCGTTTGTCATCGGCGATGAAACCGTGGGCGCGATCTATCGTTATTCCGATCATTGGATTACCAACACCGCGCGAGGTGGGCAAGCGACCGGTTGTCCGGTCACACCCGAGTTGAACCAGATTTGTGTCGCGGCGGCAAAAGCCGTTGGCGGTGGCATTGTGGGGGTGGACGTGCTCGAAGACCCGGACCGTGGTTTGTTGGTCAACGAAGTGAATTACACGATTGAATTTCGGAATAGCATCACGACAACCGGCGTGGACATTCCGCAACGCATTCTGGATTATGTGGTGGCGGTAGGGCGCGGGGAAATCCAAGTTTTGTAATTTCAGATTGTAGATTTAAATCTGAAATTGGAGGGCTATGTCTCTCGAACAATTTAATATCATCGAATCTACGTTGCGCGAAGGCGAACAATTCGTCGGCGCGAACTTTACCACCGATGACAAACTTCGCATCGCCGACGCGCTCGATGAGTTTGGGGTCGAGTACATCGAACTGACATCACCGCTGGCATCGCCGCAAAGTTTCGAAGATGCGTGCTTGATTGCGCGGCGAGGTCTCAAAGCCAAAATTCTCACGCACATTCGTTGTCATATCGAAGACGCTAAAAAGGCCCTCGAGACCGGCGTCCAAGGGATTGATCTCGTGATTGGCACGTCGTCGTACTTGCGCGAGTTTAGTCACGGGATGGCGATGACCCAAGTGATTGATCGCGCGGTCGAGGTGCTCTCGTGGATTCGCGCGCAGTCTCCCCACATCGAATTGCGCTTTAGCACCGAGGATTCGTTTCGCAGTGAAGAAGCCGATTTGTTCCGCGTCTATCTCGCGGTGGATCAAGTGGGCGTGGATCGCTTTGGCATTGCGGACACGGTGGGCGTGGCAACGCCAATGCGGGTGTATCAACTGGTCGCCGGTTTGCGCCGGTTGGTCAAAGCCGGCATCGAATTTCACGGGCACAACGATTCGGGGTGCGCGATTGCGAATGCGGTAACCGCGTTGGAAGCCGGCGCCACGCACATTGACACCAGCATCCTGGGGATCGGTGAACGGAATGGCATTGCGCCGCTGGGTGGTTTCATCGCGCGAATGTATGCTATCAATCGTGATCTGGTCAAGAAAAAATACAAACTCAAGAAACTGCGTAAACTCGACGAGATGATCGCGAATATGGTCGGCATCGGTATTCCGTTCAACAATTACATCACCGGCGTTACCGCGTTCACGCACAAAGCCGGCATCCACGCCAAAGCGATTCTCAATCAGCCGGAGACGTACGAGATTTTGAATCCCAAAGATTTTGGAATGACGCGCTATATCAGCATCGCGCACAAGTTGACCGGCTGGAACGCGATCAAGGATCGCGCGGAACAGTTGGGTTTGCCACTTAGTGATGATCAGATCAAAGAGGTTACGGCGCACGTCAAGGCGTTGGCGGATCAGAAAAAGATTGATCTGAACGATGTGGACGAGTTGTTGCATCGTTGGGCGGACGGCGCGACGGAAATGACAAATGAGCCAATGAGCAAATGACCAAGATGTCGAATAGCAAGACGTTTGCGGAAAAAGCGCTCGCGCGCGCGGCGGGCTTGCGCGCGGTGGTGGCTGGACAGATCGTGGATGCGGTGCCGGATGTGGTGCTCTCGCACGACAACACAGCGGCGATTGCCAAAATTTTTCGCGCACTGGGCGTAGAACGCGTGAAATATCCGGAACGTCTAGCGATCACACTGGATCATGCGGTCCCGGCACCCACGACGCAACACGCGCAGAATCACGCCGAGGTGCGCAAGTTTGTCGCAGAGCAGGGCATCGCCAATTTTTTTGAAGTGGGACGCGGCATCTGTCATCAAGTCTTGAGCGAAGAAGCCATCGTGTTGCCGGGTCAATTGATTCTGGGTGCCGATTCGCATACCACGCATTATGGCTGGCTCGGCGCGTTTGGGGCGGGCATCGGTCGGAGTGAAGTTGCGGCGATTTGGGCAACCGGCGAATTGTGGCTCCGCGTCCCGGAATCCATCAAGATCGTCGTCGAAGGTGAATTGCCGCGTGGCGTCACGTCGAAAGATTTGTGCTTGCGCATCATCGGCGATTTGAAAGCGGATGGCGGTTTGTACGCCTCCGTCGAATTTCATGGCTCGACCATTTCGCAGCTCTCGCTTGAAGCGCGGATGGTGATCCCGAATATGATGGCGGAGTTTGGGGCGAAGAATGCGTACTTGCCGCCGGATGAGGCGGTGTTTGAATGGCTGGTGCGACGCCCGAGTTCAGAGTTCAGGTTTCAGATTTCAGATTCTCAATCGGCAATCTACCATCTAAAATCTGAAATTGCAAACGGCGCGCTCTACCCCGATGATGATGCCACGTACATCGCGATCCATCGCTACGATGCTTCAATACTTGAGCCATACGTCGCGTGCCCACATCGCGTTGACAATGTGAAACCGTTGTCGCAGGTGCGCGGCGTACGCGTGCATCAAGCGTTCATCGGCACGTGTACAAATGGGCGCATCGAAGATTTGGCGGCGGCGGCAGAAATTTTGCGCGGCAAGAAAGTCGCGCGGGGCACGCGCTTGCTCATCATCCCGGCATCGTCCCAGGTTTTGAGCGAAGCGTTGGCACGCGGATATATTCAAACGTTTGTCGAGGCAGGCGCGGTGATTGGCGTGCCGGGATGCGGTCCGTGTATGGGCAATCATATGGGCATCCCCGCGCCGGGCGAAGTAACGATTTCGACAGCAAACCGGAATTTTCGTGGTAGAATGGGGACGCGCGAAGCAGAAATTTATTTGGCGAGTCCAGCGGTCGTTGCCGCGAGTGCAATCGCCGGCGTGATTGCGGATCCGCGGGAGAGCGAATGAACCCTAAACTCGCGGCGCTCTTCCAAGAACTAGAGACATTTCGGCAGGTGAATGATGCGCGTGAGACCGAGTCGGCGCGCCGCATGCTCAACATCACGCACGACACCGGTGAGTTTCTAGCCTTGCTCGCTCGCGCGGTAGATGCGCGCCGTATCCTCGAACTCGGCACTTCGAATGGGTATTCAACGTTGTGGCTGGCGTATGCCGTGCAACCGATGGAGGGTCGCGTAATTACGGTCGAACGTTCGCCCTACAAAGCCGAGTTGGCGCGCGAAAATTTCAAGCGCGCCTCGCTCGAAGCGTGGATTGATTTGCATCTGGGCGATGCCGGCGATTTCTTGAAGCAACAAGCCGATCAATCGTTTGGGCTGGTCTTTTTGGATTGTGAACGTAAACGTTATGTGGAATGGTGGTCCGATGTACGACGCGTCTTGGTGCCGGGCGGTTTGCTCATCGCCGATAATGCGGTCTCGCACGCACACGAGATCGAACCGTTCAAGCAAATCGTTCAGCGCACGCCGGGTTATTTCGTTTCGATAGTGCCAGTGGGCAATGGAGAATTGGTGGTTCTCAAAGAGGCGTATTGAAAGGGACGCTCTGCGCAAGAGCGTCGTGGATGGCAAAGGGGGGAAGATGCCAGACAAAACAATCGCACAAAAATTGGGAATCCAAGAGGGACACCACGTTTTCATCGCCAACGCTCCCAAAGGGTACAAAGCCACGTTGGGCACATTACCCAAACGCGCACGCCTGCTGGGCAAGCCGGTGGCGCCCATTGATGTGATTCAAGTGTTCGTCGCCAATCGCAAAGAGTTGGAAACGCATTTACCAAAACTAAAACCGTTTCTCGCGTCCGACGGTCTGTTGTGGGTTACGTATCTCAAAGGCACTTCGAAAACTAGAACCGACATCAATCGTGATAGCATTCGCGCGTACGCCAAATCGCTGGGCTTGGCAGCCGTAGCGATCTTTTCCGTTGACGAAGACTGGTCGGCAGTACGACTAAAATTGCTCAAAGGATGATGAATGTCCAAAACGTTCAATTGTCCCAACGGCGCCGCCCCGCTCGATTATGACGGTGGTCCCGATCTCACAATCACGTGTCCCTTTTGCCAAAGTTCGGTCCTCGTCCCAACGGAACTGCGCACCAAAGCATCGTTCACCTTAGCGAACTTGCCGGACATTGCCGGCCAATCACAAAACTTGGCGGAGATGACACGCTGGGGCAGATGGCGTTCAACGATTAGAACGAATTGATTGCGGTTGCGCGTGATCGCGTGCTCAAGTACGCGTTGCGTCCAAAATAGATTTGCGAGGTTCAATTGCCGGCTCAATCTGAAATTACCCGCCAAGGTTCAATGGTCGTCATCGTGTCCGAAGATGGACAGCGCGTTCTACTTCATCGGCGCGAGTTGTATTTACTGTGGGACCTGGCAGGTGGCGGTATCGAAAAAGACGAAGACCCGGCGGACGCGGCGGTGCGCGAAACCCGTGAAGAGACCGGCTATGATGTCGCGCTCGATCGCTTGGTGGGGCGCTATCAACATCCCAGCGTGTACGGTTGGGGCGATCAGTTGACCTATTTGTATCGCGCGCACATTGTTGGTGGTGCGCCCCATTATTCCGGCATCGAGACGACCGGTTTGCAGTGGTTTGCGCCGAACCGGTTACCACGTGGCCTAGAGCCCTTCCATCGCCAAATGATTGCGGATGCGTTGAACGACACGAATCAACTCTTTGAACGGCGGTTTGCTTTTCCGTTTTGGAAATTGTTGCCAGCGCGCATCGTCTTTTTCATTTTGCATTTGCGCTGGCTGGTCTGGAAGAATTTTTTGAACCGCCAAGACGCAAAGGACACGAAGAAATAATAAATGAATCCTTGCGCCCTTTGTGTCTTGGTTTGCTTTGAGGTGTTTCATGAATTTGCGCGGTCGCGTGTGGAAGTACGGCGATGATGTCAACACCGATGTCATTTTTCCCGGCAAGTACACCTACACGGTAACTGACCCCCAAGAACAAGCACACCATGCGTTGGAAGATTTGGATCCGACGTTTGCGGACAATGTGCAACCGGGCGATATAATCGTGGCTGGGAAGAACTGGGGCAATGGTTCATCGCGCGAGCAAGCGGTGGGCTGTTTGAAATACGCCGGCGTTACAGCGATTGTTGCCAAATCGTTTGCGCGAATTTATTTTCGCAATGCAGTCAACAATGGCTTGGTGCCGATTGTGTGCGCACCAGCGGTGGACGCGATTCAAAATGGTGAAACGATTGAAATTGATTTGGATGCGCACACGATTCGTTGCGCTGCCGGCACCTTTGATTTTCCGCCGCTCTCCCCCACGTTGTTCACGATCATCGAAACCGGCGGCTTGATTCCAATGTTGCGCAAGAAACTTGGCACGGAACATTTGCCGATGCCGGAAATCAAATCGGGTGGTGACTAGTGTATCGAATCGCATGGATGCCCGGCGATGGCGTCGGGAAAGAAGTGATGCAAGCCGCGCGCGTCGTCCTCGATGCGCTGAAACTCGATGCGCAATACACCCACGCGGACATTGGCTGGGAATTTTGGTGCAACGAAGGCGAAGCGTTACCGCAACGCACGATTGACATCTTGAGGCAATCGGATTGCGCAATGTTTGGCGCGATCACCTCCAAGCCAAAAGAGGAAGCCGATGCCGAACTCGCGCCGCATTTGCACGGCAAGGGTCGGGTGTATCGTAGCCCAATTGTGCGCTTGCGCCAAATGTTCGATCTGTACACCAACTTGCGGCCGTGTAAAGCATATCCTGGCAATCCGCTGAATTATCGCGATGACATCAATCTCGTCGTCTTTCGCGAAAATACGGAAGGGCTGTACGCCGGCGTCGAGTTTCATCCGGTACCCGATGCCGTCCGTGCCACGCTCGAAGAACACAGCGCGCCGATGCGTGCGTTCAAAGATGTTTCATCGAATGAGCTTGCGCTCACCGTGCGCGTAATCACGCGGCAGGGTGCGGAACGCATCATCCGTCGCGCGTTCGAGTATGCGCAAAAGTACGGCTATAAAAATGTTACGCTGGTGGAAAAGCCCAACGTGTTGCGCGAGACCAGCGGCTTGATGACCCGGGTCGCGCGCCACGTTGCACAAGATTTCCCTAGCATCGAATTATGGGAAGCCAACATTGATGCAATGGCGATGTGGCTCCTCAAGAATCCGCAACAGTACGGTGTACTGGTAACGAGCAATCTTTTTGGTGATGTGATTTCCGATTTGTGCGCGCAACTCGTTGGTGGACTGGGTTTTGCGGCGAGTGGCAACCTTGGCGATACATTTGCCGTGTTCGAACCGACGCACGGCTCAGCCCCGAAATATGCCGGGCAATACAAGGTTAATCCGATGGCGACATTTCTTGCGGCAAAATTGATGCTCGATTGGCTGGGCGAAACGGAAAAAGCGATGCGCTTGGAAAACGCGATTGCGATGGTGATCGCCGAAGGCAAGGTGCGCACGTACGATATGGGTGGAAAAAACTCGACGATGGAAATGGCAGAGGCGGTCGCGGGAAAATTATGATCCGCGAATTTCACAAATTCGCGCGCATGAGTTTTAGGGAAGCAATTCGCGGAAGAAATTGTCTTGTGGTAGAATGGCAACTATGACAACAACCAATGACCAACTCGCCGCGCTCGCCCAATCGCTGGTGGACGCGGCAGCGCAAAAAAAACTAACGTTACGCGTGATGAGCGGCGTCGCCATCTATCTCACCTGCCCCAGCATCGAAACACATCCGGCGTTACAACGGCAAATCAAGGACGTGGATTTTGTCGCGCCGATCGCGCAATGGGACGCGCTCGCTGAAATTTTCAATGCAAAGGATGTAACGCCGCGCAAGAAATCGGCAGACGCGTGGCTGTTCGATCACGCGGGCATTCAAATCGAATTGTGTGGCACTAGATTCGATTACGCCGATGTATCACCCCGGCTGACACTTGCCTCGCCAACCTTATCGGTTACCGATTTGTTGCTGTTCAAGTTGCAACGCCGACCCTTTGAGGAGCGCGATATTCAAGACGCCATCGCACTCTTGCTCGATCATCGGGTGGCGAAAGGTGAGGCAGAAGACCAAATCAATCACGAGTACATCGCTCAATTATGTAGGAGCAATTGGAATCTGTTCCATCGCGTGTACGATAATACGGTCACGTTAGAAAAGATACTCGACAAGTATATCGAGCCGGAGGAAGCACAATTGGTGTGGCGGCGCATCGAGTTGATTCAGGGCGATATGGATCAACAACCCAAATCGTTGGGATGGATGATCCATCAGTTTTTGAAAAAGCCAACGCAAGTGCCGCGATAAATCGAAAACTCGTTTCCTTGCACAAGGAAGCGAGTTTTGTTTGATGACTATTTTTGTAACTGCTCAGCCCTTCTCAAATTACCGCAGAGACGCCGAGGGCGCGGAGAA
>JBBITT010000057.1:0-15867 GCA_037440625.1 Chloroflexota bacterium | reverse complement strand
ATCTACACTCACTCCTTAGGCAAGTTGAGCGCGCAAACCAAAATGCACAATTCGGACATAAATGCCCGGCTTTCAACCATGGGAACACGTGCAAGTCAGTTATTCACGCCTATTCGGCAAACAAAAAAACACTCTTGCTTATGGCGACACCGGAGAGATGGGGGATGGAGTTTACGCAAGTTTGCCGTGGAATTTGGCAACCCTCAAAAACTCCCTCTCGCAATTGGGGGATACCCGGTACTTGAAACCATCGCGGACACAGAAGAAAATAGATAAGAACGCTTGCCGCGTTGGCAACAAAAATAACCGACCGCGATCCGCCTTGGGTATCTCGCGCCCGAAAATGTGTTAACCTTAAGCAGTCAAACAGTATATCAAAACTACCTATACTTGTCAAGTTTTATTCGTTTAGATTTCGTAAAAGTTTCTACCGGGATTCCGATGGCTTATGGCACGTTGCACACGCCGGATCCATTCTTCCGACGTGGGAGGGAGGTAATGGGTGTTTCTCCATCTTGGCATGGCACTCAAGACAAGTAACGCGCCCTTTGTGATCATTCGGTTGCGGCTTGGCACCTGCGCCAAACGTTTCGTTGGGATCCGGTACATGGCAGATTTCTCGACAGGTGGCTTCGTCTACAAAAACCACGTTCCCCTCGGATGATTGGGAAGAAGCGGCTGAAGATGAGGAAGAACTCGAATTGGGTGCCGCCGTTGGCTGGGCAAGAGTGGCAGACTGACACGCCGTGCCGAGAACGAGAACAAGGCAAAGTGCAAATAGAAGAAAAAGAAATCTTGATTCCACATGATCTCCAAAGTTAGCCAATGAGTTACCGATGTTACGCGGTCAACGATTTGTTCACCACAGAGTCTACTGAGGTTGCTATGGTTTTTCTCTGTGTTCTCCGTGTGCTCTGCGGTAAACTACCGTAAGTGCGTAAAATTATATTCCACTTTGCGAATGGCGCAAAAAAGCCCCGAGAAATCTTCGGGGCTATTTATCAGCCGACTTTGCTCCAAACGCGTCGCGAGACCCAAGCAAGTATCAATGCCAAACCAACCAAGATTCCAATCAATCCCAATTGAATCGGTTGGAATTGTTCTGGAGCCGGTTGCGCTTCGATTGACAAGAATGCGTTCCGCTCAATGGGGAGATTATCCGGCGCGTTGCCGTTGATAAGGATGTCAATCCCATACAAACCAGGCAGATGAGGCGTCCAACTTGTTCGCCATTCGATCCCGGTTGAAGCGAGCGCAATATTTTGCATTGCCCCATCGGGAGAGCGCATGCGAGCCGTGGCATCACGAATGGTCAAAGGTTGTCCGCCCAACTCTAAGCGAACGGATAATTGGACTGGCTGGTTCACTTTGGGAAGCAAGGGACTGGCGTTCGCCAACAGAATCGCCCCACC
Organism: Chloroflexota bacterium; assembly: GCA_037440625.1. GTDB lineage: Bacteria > Chloroflexota > Anaerolineae > UBA4142 > UBA4142 > DAOTXS01. The sequence continues at coordinate 14,455 of JBBITT010000057.1, read as the reverse complement.
TTTGAGTTGCGCCGTCAATGCAAAATCTGCGCCGGTACTGGGTGTGGCATCGGTGGTTTGCAGAGTAATCTGCCAAGGACCCGGGCGCGGATTATTGAAACCATACCCTAGATAAACGAGTGTCTCGGGGTCTTTGACTACAGTCAATCCATTGCGCGTGGGATCAAGCACAATCACATTGCCGGTCGCACCACGCACGGTAACGGTCAGTGAACGCGTTGAATCGAACAATGCGAAACTGGCAACGGCTACGTTATCAATGTTGATGGTATGGGTCGCGCTGGAACCTGGGTCGATGTGTCCGGTAATCACGCGCGTGAATTGTATAGTCTCTGAAGATGATAATGACGTTGGCGGGTCTGGTTCAAAAGCGAATTCATCAGCGGCGCGACGTAAAAGAGGTTTGACGAATTCGTCAAAGACGTGCGGGGCTGTGTTGAGGTCAGTGTGCAAAGCGTCCGATTGCTTGATGGACGCGGGAATTCCACTTGCACTTGCCAACGAGATAGCCAGGTCTGTGGGCACCGCCGTGCACGGCGATTTCAGCGACTCGATAATCGGTGTGCCGGCGACAATCGAGAATGGAATGCCATGGCGATGAGTGATTTGCGGATTGAAAATATTTTGCACATAACTTGGACGAATCTCAAGCGCGGCGGGCAGATAATAACCCAGTGATGACGGCAGGTACGCACAATCGGTTCCTTGATTAGGTGGACCGAGCATAACCATTTGCGCAACATCACGCTCGCCCATCACGCGATCAATGTAATAACGCGAAACAAGATTGCCCATACTATGCGCAATAAGATCAACCATTTGCGCACCGGTCAACTTTTTCACAGCGGCGATGTAATCGCGCAGGATTTGCGCATTTGATTGAATCGTGCCAGTCCGCGCTATGGGGTTAGTCAGCTCACCCAAATCTAATTTACCCGGCACCTGACCATCGCCAACGGCAAAACCACGCACGCCAATTGAGGCAAGAAAACCCTTATCACCAAGATAAGTTGTCCAGGCAGCGGCAGACGAACCAAAGCCATGAACGAGAACCGCAGGACGCGATGACACTTGGATGTCGGTGGTTGCTATGAGCGTCGCACCAACACTCGCGCGAATCGAACGACTGGACTGAGGTTGTCTATTCTTGTTCCAATACCAACCAAGAGCATTAAACGAATCGGTCTGGCAGGTATTGCTTCCTTTGGCAATAGTACACTCGGCGATTGGAAGATTATCGGGGAGCAGAGCGAAGGAGATAAGGGTGGGTTGATCGGCTTGTGTGGCGGTCTTGATTTCGAGGCGAATCGAATCACCATCGGTGAGGACAGAAATCGGCTTGCCGTTTTTATCGAGAACCGAAAGCGTGGGTTGGGCTTGGTGCGGTGGCGATGCCGCAATCACCAGAAATACAATAATCGAAGCACTGAGAAAAAGGTTTTTATTTGCCATTTCAATCCCTCGTCATCAAGCGGATTGCATCATCAGCATGATACACCCACCACTAAAGTTTGCGCGCGCCAACTCGCTGCGAGGGCGGCGGCACCTCGCGCATCCATTCTGGCAACAACTCGGCAATGTGTGCCCGCATCACCCACGAAGCGCGGTCGGCTCGTTCATCGGTCAACACGGCGTTGTAAAATTCGGAGAGTTCAAAGACTTGCCCAAAGCGAAGAGTGATGGAATGCGGTCGCGGAAATTTTGCGCCGACCGGTAATGCTTTCTCCGCACCGAACGCGCCCACTGGCAAAATAGGAATCCGCCGCGAGATCGCAATCTTGGCGACGACCGGTTGAAACGCTTGGAGTTGGCCGGTCGGACTGCGCGTCCCTTCGGGTGCCATCGCGATCATTTTGTTTTCTTTCAATATCGTCAGCATCGTACGCATCGCACCTATATCGGTATGTTCCCGATCAATCGGGAACATACCGATACTTTTGAGAAACCACGCCATCGGTGCAGACACAAACAATTCTTTTTTGGCTACCGTCCACACATGCTCACCCGGCACCAGACCTTGTTTGACCAACGCCACCCCCAGCGCAAACGGCTCCAGCAAACTGATGTGATTGATGAGGATGAAAAGAGGACCGTGGCGAGGAATGTTTTCGGCACCTTCAATGTGCAAACGATGATACCCTCTCAAGTAAATGGCAAACAGGGCGGCGACCAATCGGATATAAATTCGGTGGCGGGGGGTGCGGTTCATTGACGTGATCCCGGTGATGATGGAATGCTCAAGATTCTAGCCGACTCGAAAAACATTGTCAAGCGATTTGAAAAAATAAAAACCTGTCAAGGTTCAATCCCCCGACAGGCTGTGTCTCACGGAACGACAAGGCTGACCATTTTTCCCGGGACATAAATCACTTTTAACGGTGTCTTGCCGGCGAGATGTCTTTGCACATTCTCCGATTTGAGCGCGGCGTCTTTGACTTCGGCTTCGCTGGCGCCCACCGGCAATTCGATTCGATCACGCAATTTGCCGTTGATTTGAATTGGAATTGTCATCATCTCGTCTGCCGCCAGGGATGCATCGTACCGGGGCCATTTTTGTTGGTGAATCGAGTACGGGCGACCCTTGCGTGCCCAGATTTCCTCTGCCATAAACGGCGCGATGGGCGCAAGCATCACCAATAACGTATCGCGCGCTTCATCGAACGCGGCGGCACTGACCTGGTTCTGCAAATCAACGATGGCATTCGTAAACTCCATCATCGAAGAAACGACGGTATTGAAACGAAAGCCCTCAATGTCTGCCGAAACTTTTTTGATCGCCTTGTGCATCGCGCGGCGTAGCGCCCGATCAGCGGGATCGGTGGTTGCGCTGGGGGCAGGACGGTTATTGGGTTGTAATTCCAGATCCCACACACGGCGCAACCATCGCCAGGTCCCGCCCAACCCTTGCGTGCTCCACGGCGTGGCTTGCTCAAAGTCGCTGATGAACATTTCGTACGCGCGCAACGCATCCGCCCCATACTCTTTGACTACCTCGTCCGGCGTGATCACGTTGCCTTTGCTCTTGGACATTTTTTCTTTGCCGTCCGGCGCCAAAATCATTCCTTGATTGCGCAATTGTTTGAACGGCTCAACAAACGGCACATAGCCCAGATCGTACAGGACTTTGGTCCAAAAGCGCGCATAGAGCAAGTGCATAACGGCGTGTTCTGCACCGCCAACATACGTATCCACCGGCAACCAGTACGCCACTTGTTTTTTCGCAAACGGTTCTTGATCGTTATGCGGATCGGCAAAACGCATAAAGTACCACGATGAGCACGCGAATGTTCCCATCGTATCGGTCTCGCGTTTGCCCGGCGTACCATCGGGCAAGGTCACGTTGACGAATTTGGGAATCGTTGCCAAGGGCGATTCGCCGGTCGCGGTGGGTTCGTACGATTCCACGTCCGGCAATTTCACCGGCAAATCTTTTTCGTCCACTGGCACTTCACCTTGATCGGTGTGAATGATGGGAATGGGTGTGCCCCAGTAGCGTTGCCGGCTGATGCCCCAATCGCGCAATTTGTAATGGACGCGTCGCTTGCCTTTGCCGGTTTTCTCCAACCACTCGGTTACACGTTTCACCGCCACATCGCCCGGCGTCCCGGTAAACTCGTTCGAGTTAATCATCGCACCGTACTCGGCGTGGAACAAGGCGTCGCGATAAAACTCGACGGCATACAACATTTCCATCACCGTACGTTTGTGACGCACATTTGGCTCTAGTTCGTGGCAACGTGCCAAGATTTTCTTTTCGCTCTCAATGCCGCCAAAAGTCCAAATATCGCCTTTGCCAAAGATGAACAGCCAGCGTGCCCCAACGATTTCGTTCCACTTGCCGGGCACCACAAACTCTTGTGCCATTTCGATATAACGATCCAACTTGTTCGCTGGAATCGTGATGTATAACGATCCCTGCTTTTCCTCGAACGGAATGCTCTCTGCACGCAAGGCATCGGCAAAGCCGTCACGCATCGTGCCACCCAATGCAAACGATTTTGCCAAACCATCGGTTCGCTCAATCACCGGCAAAATGGGCAAGCCGAATTTCAGCGCGAATTGAAAATCGCGTTCGTCGTGCGCAGGTACCGCCATAATCGCACCGGTGCCGTACCCCATCATCACGTAATCGGCGACCCAGATCGGAATTTTTTCGTTATTGACCGGGTTGATCGCGTAGGAACCGATGAACACACCGGTCTTGTCTTTTTCAATTGCCGTGCGATCCGCTTCGGTCTTGCGCATCGCTTCTTTGACGTACGCTTCCACCTCGGCTTGGCGCGCCGGCGTCGTCAACTCTTCGACGAGTGGATGTTCCGGTGCCAGCACCATAAACGTCGCACCCCACAACGTGTCAGGGCGGGTGGTAAAGACAGTGATAGACTGGTCAGAACCATCTACGGGAAACTTGACTTCTGCGCCTTCGCTCCGCCCGATCCAATTGCGTTGCATCAACTTGATATGTTCGGGCCAATCAATCGTGTCTAGGTCCGCCAGCAAGCGATCGGCGTACTCGGTGATGCGAAAGAACCATTGATTCAACATTCGCTTTTCGACCGGCGTGCCGCAACGCCAACACGCTCCGTCTTTGACTTCTTCGTTGGCGATCACGGTCTTGTCTTGTGGGCACCAGTTCAGCCACGCCGGCTTGCGATACGCCAAGCGCAAGTTGCTCAAGTATTCACGCCGCGCCTTGAGGTCCATCGCGCTCCATTGCTCGGCCGTCAAGGGTTCTGCCCAATCAATGTCGCGCGTTCCTTTTTCTGCCAATTCCTTTTCCAAGTCGGCGATAGGGCGTGCGCGATTCACGCGCCGATCGTACCACGCTTTGTACAGTTGCAAGAAAATCCATTGCGTCCAGCGATAATATTCCGGCGTGGATGAGTTGATCTCCCGGCTCCAATCGAACGAGATGCCAATGAGCGCAAACTGACGTTTATAGTTCGCCGCATATTGCGCGATCAGTTTTGCCGGGTTGGTTTTCATTTTGATCGCGGCGTTTTCTGCCGGCAGACCAAATGCATCCCAACCCATCGGATGCAAGACATTGTAACCCTTCATCCGATAATACCGCGCTAAAACATCGGTGGGCACATAGTTGCGACAGTGCCCCACACTCAAGCCATCGCCGGAAGGGTACGGAAAGAAATCCAAGATGTACGCTTTGGGACGTTCGTCCGCTGGCGCCGTTTTGTACAGTTCATCCGCTTGCCATTTCTCAAACCACTTGCTTTCAAATTCTTGCGGCACATATTTTTCCGATTTGGAAAAGGGACCAGCCAAAGATTGAGGGGTTCGGTGACTGGGTGATTGGGTTTGGCGGACAACTTTTTTCTTTGCTGCAATTTTCGATTTCGTTGCTTTGGTAGTTTTCACTCTCGTCGTTTGCGTTTTCTTTGTTGGCATATTCACCTCATTCACTCTTTCAAAAATTCACTCACGACCCGATTCCACTCACGTGAATGCGACACTTGCGACCAATGGCGATTGTTGGGATCAGCGTCCGCGTCGCGTTCAGTGCGTTTCAAGATTCGCACGCGCGCGCCTTTGATTCCCTCCGCCAAAACTTGCGCGCCCACCACCGGGATCACGGCATCATCCTCATCCCAGACGATTAGCGTTGGACCTTTGATTCGGCGCAAGCGCGCTAGCCCTTCTTCACTCGTTGGATAATTGCTATCCACGAACACGAGTTTGTGAACACGCTGCGGCGCTGTCGTGGCGATGATTTGCGCAATGCCGCCACCCCACGATAAGCCGATGAGGTTGGCACGCGCAATCTGTTCCACGTCAAGCAACTCGATGAGTGCCTTGGCTTGACCGCGCGCGTCCAGCGGTGTTGCCGGCTTGTCCGATTCACCGTAACCAAGCAGATCGAGCGCATAGACGCGCACCACTTGAGCGAGCGCGTCAATATTCTTTTCCCACGTGCGCCACGAATTTAATTCGACACTGCGTCCATGCAAGAGCAACGTGGGGACACCCGCGCCGGCAACTTGGGCGTGAAAAGTGCCGGAAGCCGTCGAAATGAATTTAGATTCCATCGCGAGCTTGACCATCACCGCCAAAATGCGTCGCCGGAAAAAATCCGCGCGTCGCGCGCTTTGGCATCGCAACATGCCACCATCGGTGGCAAACGATCTAAATCAAACCAACCGATCTCGAGCACTTCGGATTCTTGCGCGCGCAATTCGCCGCCAACAAATTGGCAATCGAAAAATGAAATGAACAATTGCGATGCATCGCCGTTCGGATACACGCGATCAAACGCCGGCGACGTGTACACGCCGATCAATCGCTTGACCTCAACATCGAGTCCGACTTCTTCGCGGAACTCGCGGATCACGGCGTCGGTTGCCGATTCGCCGAGGTCCACCAAGCCGCCGGGAAAACCCCACAACCCATTATCGCGCCGGCGTTGCAACAACACGCGCCCATTCGCATCGCGAATCATTCCCGCCGCGCCGGGCAGAATCGCTTTGTGATGTCCAATGAATTGGCGCAAATAGGTTACATAGTTTTGTGTCGCCGTGTGATTTTCCGGCGCATCGAAGAACGCGTTGCCATCGCATTGTTCAAGCGCTTGGATCGTGGCAAGCGCGTTGCGTGTCATTGGTGGCAAGTGATCCAAATCAAACCAACCCAGGTCCAACACCTCATCGCCATCCGATCGCAACTTGCCACCCCCCACACGACACTCGAATATCACCACGAACGGCTGGGCTTGATCGCCGTTGGGAAAGGTTACCTCAAAACGCGGCGAGGTACGGATGCCGAGCAAACGAATAGGCACAACATCGAGACCAACTTCTTCGCGCACCTCGCGCACGATGGTCTGTTCAATTGTTTCGCCCAATTCTTGCACGCCGCCGGGAAATCCCCACACTCCAAAATCGTGTCGCTTGATCAACAGCACGCGCTGCTGCTCATCGTAAATCACTGCCACCGCGCCCGTCGAAATGATTTTGCGATTGCCCACATACTGACGCAACCAGGCAAGATAAAGTGGCAAAGTCATTTGGACGACACAGCCAGTTGCATTTCGATTTGGGTGGCGGGCACTTGATTCACGTACGTGAGCCAACCATAGCGATCTGCCACGCGACCTTGCACAATCGCAAAGAATTCGTCTTGGACTTGTTGGGTTACCGGACCACGTGAACCCTTGCCGATCGTGATATGATCAATCGAACGAATCGGCGTGATTTCGGCGGCGGTGCCGGTGAAAAAGATTTCATCGGCGATGTAGAGCATTTCGCGCGGGATGTTTTGCTCAACGATAGGATATCCCAGGTCTCGCAAGATTGCCACCGCTGCCATGCGCGTGATGCCGCGCAGAATCGAAGAACCCACCGGCGGCGTATAAACGACGTGGTCAAGGATGACAAAAATATTTTCCGCGCTCCCTTCGCTCACATAACCGTTAATGTCCAGCACGATCCCTTCGGTGTAGCCGTTATCGTTGGCTTCCATCGCAACGAACGATGAGTTGACGTACTGTCCACCCACCTTGCCCAGCGCCGGGAACGTATCGGGCGCCATCCGGCGCCACGAACTTACTCCGACATCCACGCCTTGCTCCAACGCTTCGGCTCCCAGGTACGCACCCCAGGGAAACGCAAACACGGAAACTTGGACCGGATATTTGCGATGATCGAGCGAAAAGCCGCCAAAGCCGCGAAACACAATCGGCCGAATGTAGCACGAATCGAGTTTGTTCACGCGCACCGTTTCGACGATGACGCTGCGGAGCTCGGCGCGATCGTACGGAATCGGCATCTTGAGCATCTTGGCAGAGCCAAAGAGCCGGTCCACATGCGGATCGAGGCAAAAGATCGCAGGTCCGTGGGGCGTGGCGTAGGCGCGCAAGCCCTCAAACACACTCGAGCCATAATGCAACGCGTGTGTGCCCACGTGAACGGTTGCCTCGTCCCACGGGACAAACTTGCCGTCGAGCCAGATGAACTTGGATTTTGGAAATGATGCCATGACGCACCTCCCTATGATATTGTTTCTCTCTACCTTGAGAGGCGCGAGCAACACTGCTCACCGCAGGATAACAAAAAATCCTTCATCCTCAAAGGGACGAAGGATCATCTCCGCGGTACCACCCTAATTAGTGCGTTCGTTTGGTCGTTGAATCGTTGGTTGAATAAGCAATCCGTCAACCAACGATAAAACGAACCAACTAAGCAACTCGCTTGAACGCTTAACGCGCGTAACTCGGCAACGGCTACTGGATTCACTGTCGCGGCTCCCGGGCGAGTTCGGTCTTGATGGCATTCCTCGGGGACACCGGGGTTGGGCTTGCACCCTTTCTTTCCCAACTCGCTATGAGGATGACCTACTACTCCCGTTCAAAGCCATTTCAAATTTCAGATTTTCAATCTACCATCAAAAGTTTGGAATCTGCAATTCCTTGGTGGAGCTGATGGGATTCGAACCCACTACCTCTTCAATGCCATTGAAGCGCTCTCCCAATTGAGCTACAGCCCCAGATCGAGTGGAGACGAAGGGACTCGAACCCTCTACCTCTTCAGTGCGATTGAAGCGCTCTCCCAGCTGAGCTACGTCCCCAAACTTGTGCTAAGAGTATATGCGATTAGAAGGTGATTGTCAAATTAATGCACCGTTTTGAATAGATTCTCCATGCAAAATGGAACGCCGCATCCTGTCAGCATTATTTGCTCTAAATCCATTTTCCCCGATAATAGAGAAAACTTGCGAGTGTCTATGAGATCATCTTTTTGGTTCGCATTCTGTCTCGCATTATTTATCCTCCTTGCCATCAGCGTCCATTTGCGATGGTGGGTATCGCTTGATTGGAGCATCTTGTACGTGCTCCAAACCACCCTATCGCGCGCGGTGGATGTTCCCTTTTCGCTTTTGAGTTTACTCGGCTCTGCCGAAATTACCATTTTGATTTTTCTCGCCATCGTTTGGGGCGCGCGCGCAGAACAACGCTTGTCGCTCTTGATCGCCTTTGCGCTCGTTGGCGTGGTCGAAGTAGGCGGCAAATTACTCGTTGCGCAACCGGAAACGCCAGATGAATTACTGCGCTATGCGTTTCGCACGGGGATGCCCAGCGGCAAGATTGATACCGGTTTATCGTTTCCCTCTGGGCATATGGCGCGCACCACGTTTATCGTGATCATCTTGATGCAAATGATCTCAACGAGTCGGTGGAATGCAGTATGGCGGAAACTTGGTTATGCAATCTTGATCATCATCGCTGGACTCATGTTTATCAGTCGTATCTATCTCGCAGATCACTGGTTCACCGATGTGCTGGGTGGGGCGTTGTTCGGTGGCACGTGGGCGATGTGGGGTTGGCAATCGAGCATCAAACCAATCCCTATGCTGATGCGTAAATTTTTTGATCATGACATTTCGATGGAATAGATGCGTTTATGCTGACCACCCTAATTCTCGGTGTCATCGTTGGCTTGGCGTTTGGATACGTTTCCCAACGTGGCAGATTCTGAATGCTCACCGCCTTTTACGAGGTCATCACTGGCCGTGTGCCAGAAACTCTGCGCGCGTACTTGCTCTCGGTTCTGGTTCAGATGATTGCCGTCAACCTGTTTATCGAATTGGAAAATGTGCAGGTCTCTTACTTGCAATTCTTTGGCATTGCCACAGCAATCGGCGGCTTGGTGTTGGGCTTGGGAATGGTTTTGGCGATGGGTTGTTCGGGTGCCATCTTTTATCGCGCCGGCGAAGGCAGGATTGACTACTGGATCGCTATCCTCGCGTTTGCCTTGAGCGCGTGGGCCAGCAACAATTGGCTCACCGATGCAACGCGCCGCATGTTGGGCGGCAACGGTATTGATCTCACCTTGCCGCGCACACTTGGAATGGATCGCTGGGTTCTGATCGCCACGATTGTGTTGGCAGCATTTCTCTATATGATCCGCGGACGCCCGCGCTTGATGTTGATCGGCTGGGATTGGTGCAAAACTGGCATCGCGCTTGGCATCGTTGGCGTGATGGCGTGGCTCACGTCATCGCTAGCAGGTCATCCAACCGGGCTAGGTACGGTGCAAGGCAGTCATAACCTCGCCGCACTCATCCTAGAACACGACTGGACCGCGTTAAACTGGAACTTGATGATGGTTGCCGCTATTCCGGTTGGTTCATTCATCGCCAACCGATGGCAACGTAATCCGGTTCCGCGCAAACCGTTGCGTTCGCGGCGCATTCCGCAAGCGATCCTTGGCGGAATGTTGATGGGATTTGGTGCAACCGTCGCCTTTGGCGATAATATCTTGCACGGATTTAGCGGCGTGCCAATCCTAGGATTAAGCAGTATCGTGGTGATGTTGTGCATCTTTGCTGGCGCGTGGATCGGTATTAAACTAGGTTGGTTGAAATAACGGATCACATCCGCAACTTGGGAGGATCAAATGGCTTTTTATCGAGGGGGGCGCAGACAAGAAATGCCGACGGTGGATTGGGACGAAATATTTCGTCGCCAGCCGCCAAACTTGACGCGACCGATCTTGTACATCGGTGGATTTCTGCTACTCTGGATTTTGTTTTCGATTGTGCCACGTTTGTACACCGATTATCGTTGGTTCGAAGAAGTGGGCTACACATCCGTGTTCACAACGACGTGGAGCGCGCGGCTAGCCATCTTTTTCGGCGCGGCAAGTCTATTCTTTGTGTTCTACGTCATCAACATTGCGATTGCGCGCCGACTCACCCCGCGCGTAACCGACGAATCATCACGTTGGGCGCAACTTGCCGCGTTCGCCGGTCGCTCGGTCAATTTTTTGCTGATCACCGGCGGACTCGTACTGGCAATCATCGTGGGAGGGATCACCCAAGGTGAATGGTTGACGTTGTTGCGTTACCTCAACGCCGCACCATTCGGCGTTACCGAACCGATCTTTGGTCAAGAGGTTGCCTTTTATGTGTTCACCCTGCCAGTGTACAAATTCATCGTGAGTTGGGGCGGTGGCGCAATCGTGCTGACGATGCTCGCCACCGGCGCGACCTATTTGATGGGATTGGGACGCATCGTTTGGACGAATGCGGTCAAGGCACACCTATCCTTCCTGGGTTTTCTCTTTCTCCTCATCAATGCGTGGAGTTATCAACTGGACAAGTACGAGTTGATGTACTCACCGCGCGGCGTCGTATTCGGCATCGGTTATACCGAAGCCACCGCGCAAACGATGGCATACAACATCCTGTCCATCTTGGCGCTTGCGCTGGCAATCTTGCTCTTGGTCAATGTCTTTATGCGCGCGCTCAAAGCCATCGGCATTGCAGTGGCGTTGTGGATCGCCGCAGCGATTGTGCTGAGTGAAATTTATCCGGGCTTGGTGCAAAACTTTGAAGTGCGCCCGAACGAATTTGCCAAAGAAGAACCCTACCTGCAACAAAACATCGCGCTCACGCGCAAAGCCTACGCGCTCGACACAATTCAAGACAGCCCTTATCCAGCAGAAGACGCCCCCACTCCCGCCGACATTCAACGCAATGCAGATGTCATCAACAACATTCGCCTGTCCGATTATCGCCCGCTCTTGCAAACCTACAATCAAATTCAAACCATTCGGACGTACTACGATTTCTTTGATGTTGATGTAGATCGGTACACCATCAACGGCAAGTATCGCCAGGTGATGTTGAGCGCACGCGAACTGGCGACGAACAAGTTGCCGGAAAAAGCGCAGACGTGGGTCAATCTGCATTTGGTATACACGCACGGGCACGGCGTCGCGCTCTCACCGGTCAACGAATTTACGCCGGATGGTTTGCCCAGTTTGCTCGTCAAGGATATTCCAGCCATCGGCGTCATTCCCATCACTCGGCCGGAAATCTACTTTGGTGAACAAACGGCTAGTTACATTTTCGTCAAGACCAAAGAACAAGAATTCGATTATCCCAAAGGTGACGAGAATGTCTTCACCACCTATGCCGGCACCGGCGGCGTGTCGGTTGGGTCGTACTGGGATCGTTGGCTGTTTGCGTTGCGCTTTGGCGATCTGAACATTCTGTTGACCGATGCATTGACCAGCGAAAGCCGGGTCTTGTTCAATCGCAAGATTCAAACACGCGTGAATGTCATCGCGCCATGGTTGTGGCTCGATGCGGACCCCTATCCGGTCATCGCCGATGGAAAAATTTTCTGGATTCAGGATGCCTACACCTACACCGATCGTTATCCGTACAGCGAACCGGCGCAAAACGGGATCAACTATATTCGCAATTCCGTCAAGATCGTGATTGATGCGTATAACGGCACCACCACGTTCTACGCGATGGAACCGGACGAACCGCTGCTCAAGGCATATCGCGGAATATTCCCGGCACTGTTCAAACCAATTGAACAAATGCCCGCCGAATTACGCGCGCATCTGCGCTACCCGGAAGGATTGTTCCGCATTCAAGCCGAGTTGTATCGCACCTATCATATGCAAGACCCGCTGGTCTTTTACAACAAGGAAGATATGTGGGCGATTCCCAATGAATCGGCGGATGGTCAGCCCAACGAGATGGAACCCTACTTTGTGATCCTGCGTCTGCCCGGCGAAGCGAAAGAAGAATTTATGCTGATGCAACCCTTTACGCCTGCCAAACGGCAAAATATGGTCGCGTGGATGGCAGCCAAGGCAGACGACCCAGACTATGGCAAGCGATTGGTGTATCGTTTTCCCAAAGACAAACTGATTTACGGACCCGAACAGATTCACGCGCGTCTGAATCAAGACCCCATCATTTCACCGCAACTCACGTTGCTCAATCAACGTGGCAGCCGCATCTTGTGGGGCAACTTGCTAGTCATTCCGGTGGAAAAATCCTTGCTCTACATCCAACCAATGTACTTGCTCGCCGAGCAATCGCAGATTCCGCAATTGAAAAAAGTGGTGGTGGCAACGAGCACCTCAATCGTCATAGACGATTCGCTCGGCGGGGCGCTCACGCGTGTGTTTGGTACCAGCCCGGCATTGGGAACAACCTTGCCCACTCAACCCACCGCGCCCACCAACACCACACTCAGCGATCTCATCAAGAAAGCCAACGATCATTATCAGCGCGCGCAAGAGGCGTTGAAGAATGCCGATTGGGCGACGTATGGCATAGAGATGAAAGCGTTACAAGAGTTGTTGACCCAGATGTTACAATTGACCGGGCAGAAATAGAAGAGGGGCGAGGTAACCTCGCCCCTCCACAATTCCAGGTCTGCGTTTTGTTTTTAGACCGGCTTGAAGTACGCAATGTCTTTGATCGAGCCGACACGTTCGTTCGCCGGTTTCAACACCACTTGGACTCTCATCCCTGCGCTCAGTTTCGTTTTCACTTCGCCAAGGTAATGCATCGTTACGCTGGATGCCCCATCCAGTCGCACCAAGCCAACCCACTGCGGCGTCTCCAAGCGGTTGCCGTCGAGATCAACATAGACCGCGCTAAACGAGAGCAACTCGCCTTGGGGTCCCACTGGCACCCATGTTGCATCATCGAGATGGGCGGCATCGCGTTCGCAGTAGATGCGCGCCGGCACATAGACGTAGCCGCACTTGGGACATTTCGTTCCGAACAACTTGCCCTCGTTCTTGAGCGCGAGCAAGAATTTTTCCCCAGCAATACCCGCTGTATAACGATGATAGAGCGGCAAATCGCCGCGCCAGACACGCGCCTCGGTTGGGTGTTCAAGATTATGCAAGAGACTCATTCATTCCTCCATTTCAAAATGAGCCAATTGTCCAATCCTGGCCCTGGCGGATCCGCCAGGGCCAGTGTGTACCAATGAGCCAAATTGCTTTGCACTTTTTGGTTCATTGGTTGATTGGCTCATTGGTTCATTAGATAGGTTTAAAGTACGCAATGTCCGTAATACTCCCGGTGCGTTCCTCCGCCGGTTTCCACACTGCCTTGACTTTCATTCCGACCTTAACCGCTTTGGGATCCACCTCGCCCAACTTGTGCAAGATGCCCATCCCTTTGGAGGCACCGTCAAGGTCAATCACCGCCGGGATTTCCGGTTCTTTCAAGCGCACCATATCCCAGCGCACATAGCACAACGAAAAGGTCTTGACCACGCCGGTATCTTGGACGTATGCCCATTCATCCGTGGGGCGGAAACATTGCTCGCAAAACATGCGCGGGGGCACCATCAAGCGTTTGCATTTGAAACAACGCCGACCAATCAAGCGGCCTTGTTTCAACTCGGCAAGGTATCTGCCGATGGCAACGCCGGTGTCCCATGCGTACTCTGCTTTGACGTGCCACGTCTCGAACAACACTTGCTTTTTTTCGAACGCTTGCTCGCTCAAACCTTTGGTTGGATAAACTAAATGTTCCATAGTTTTTTTCTCCGTCACGCATCACGTATTACGTTTCACTCTTGACGTTTGACTCTTTACGTCTTACGTGTTGCGTGTTCCGTTTTATTTCCCCATCACTACCACCGTGCCCACTTGCATCAAATCGCCCCACGCTTGCG
>JBBITT010000056.1:11313-16452 GCA_037440625.1 Chloroflexota bacterium | reverse complement strand
TGTCGGGCGGGCAGCGGCAGCGCATCGCGATTGCGCGCGCGTTGTTGATGAATCCGCGCATTCTTATTCTCGATGATTCCACCTCATCGGTGGACACGCAGACCGAGTACCTGATCCAGCAAGCGCTCGCGGAGTTGATGAAGAATCGCACGACGTTCGTGATCGCGCAACGGTTGTCCACGGTCAAGCGTGCGGATCAGATTCTCGTGCTCGACGGTGGGCGCATCGTTCAGCGCGGCACGCACGACGAATTGCTCGAGCAAGGTGGGTTGTACAAACAGATTTACGATTTGCAGTTGAAAGACCAGGAGCAATTTGCGCGCGAGATGTTGTTCTTGGATGAGACGGAAATCGCGGAAGAGCCAAGCGAGGGGCGAGGGGCGAGAGTGCGGAGCGCAGAGACGCGGATGGCGAATGTGGGGTAGGACGCGAGGTGTAATGTATGGTACGGGTTGTCAACCCCAGTGAATTGTGATAGACTTGGGCTATGAATCCGACCAACCTCTGGCGAAGGTTTTGGAATCGCAGTCTGGGTGAACGCGTCGAACGGCAACTGTTGGTCGTACAGTGGCTTTTGCCGCTTAGTCTTTCGGCAATCGTTTTCGTGTACGAAACCTTCGAGCATATCGCGCAAAAGCGGGAACACATTTTTTCTTACAACTTGCTGGGTGAGGTTGGGTTTTTCGGCATTCTCGGTCCAGCCGCCGTCTTTCTCGTCTTATTCTGGATTCGCCGCGAATGGCACGCACGCGCATTAGCGCAACAGAAATTGGATGCGCTACATCAGGAACGCGGGGAACTCGTGCAGAAATTGATCACAGCGCAAGAAGAGGAACGCCAACGCGTCGCGCGCGAAATTCACGACGAACTGGGGCAACTCCTCACCCGGCTCAGCATCAACCTCAAAATGTGCGAAGCCAAAGTGCCTTCCCATTTGACCGAGGCAAGCCAGTCGCTCGTCGAAACGCAAACCCTCCTCTGGCAAACGATGGAACAAGCGCACCGGCTCATCGTTCAACTTCGTCCGCTTGTGCTGGATGAATTGGGACTGGAAGCGGCGTTGAAAGAAGAATTGGAACAGTGCCTCATCCCACTCGGGGTGAAAGCCAACTTGAAAACGAATGGCGCGCTCGATCGTCTGCCGCCCGTCCTCGCGACAGCGGTGTTTCGCATCGCGCAAGAAGCCATCTCGAATATTGCGCGGCATGCGCGCGCCCACCACGTAAACGTGACGCTCGTGCGCGATGACCACGCGCTCCACCTCACGCTTGAAGATGATGGCGTTGGCTTGCCGACCGATTGGCGCACCCGCACAGACGGACATCGCCCGCTCGGTTTGCTGGGGATGCAAGAACGCACCGCGATTCTGGGTGGAACGCTGACGCTTGAACCGGTCGCGCCCCACGGCACGCGCGTGATGGTGCGCGTCCCCGTCAACCTCGGCATGGACCAGTAACGATGAATCCCATTCGTGTGTTGCTAGCCGAAGACCACCGCATCGTCCGCGATGGTGTGCGGATGTTGTTACAGAGCGAACCCGATTTCGTCGTCGTGGCTGAAGCGGCGAATGGACGGGAAGCGGTCGCACGCACCAAAGAAACTCACCCCGATGTCGCCATCCTCGACATCTCCATGCCCGATCTCAGCGGGCTTGAGGCGACGCGCCTCATCAAGATCGAATCGCCGCTCACGCAGGTCCTCATCCTCACCATGCACGAAAGCGACGAGTATTTTTTCCGCGCGCTCCAAGCCGGCGCAGCGGGTTACGTCCTCAAAAAAGCCGCCACCCAAGATTTGCTGAACGCCGTGCGCGCCGTCGCGCGCGGTGAAGCATTCCTCTACCCCTCGGTCGCCAAAAAATTGATTGGTGATTATTTGAACCGCGTCCAAACGGGCGCGGCGCAAGACGATTATGCGCGCCTCTCCGACCGGGAGCGTGAGGTGCTGGTTTTGATTGCCGGCGGATTCAGCAATCAACAGATTGCCGAACAGCTCGTCATCAGCACCAGCACGGTCCAGACTCATCGCGCGCACATTCTCGAAAAACTTGGCTTGCAAACGACTGCCGATATTGTCAAGTATGCCGTGCAACACGGCTTGATCGAGTAAAATTCCCCCGCCAGTGCGATGCCCATCGCACTTTGCTGGTTCCCCAATCATAGTTTGCGCGATACCCGTTTTGCCCCCACCATGCTATGCTTCCAAGCAGACTGGGAGGCATGGTGCCGCGCGTATTGCTTGTCTATCACAATCCCCTGTTCGCTCATTCCATTCACATTGCCCTTGACCGACAACCGGAGATTACGATTGTCGGTGAGTGGAACGATTGGGCGCGCGCATCAGCAGACCTAGAACATCTGGCGCCCGACGTGGTCATTGTGGAGGAGGATGGAAACGAGCTGACCGAACGCACCCTCCATGAATTATCTCACCGCGAAAAACCGTGGCGCATGATCGCGCTTCGTCTCGATGAAACGACGATGCGTATCTGGTCAGGCGCGTGGCAACCGGTGAGCCGCGCGCAGGATTTGATTGACGCCGTGCGAGCACCATGAGTGTGACTCGCCGCGCACCAAGGAGGTGAATAACGCATTTCGATTGGCTGATCTTTACACGTGCAATTTCCAATTAGACTCTACCCAAAAGGAGAAATTCCAAATGTCTCGCCAACTAGTTCTGCTCGTAACCCTTGCCGTCATTGGTGTGTTGGTTGTGACCGCGTGCGCTACCCCCACTCCCGCCCCCACGCCCAAACCGACCGAAGCACCGAAACCGACGGCGGTTCCGCCAACGGCGGTGCCCAAGCCGACCGACACCAAACCTGCGCCGACCGCGACGACAGCGCCAACCGCCAAACCAACCGAAGCGCAACCTGCCGCGAGCGGCGCGACTCTCACGGCAGCCAAAGTTTCCGCCGCGCCGAAAAATGCTGACGATGCCGCGTGGAACAGTGCCACCGCGTTCAAGACCAAGCTGGGCAAAAGCGACTTGACCCTCAAAGCGGTCTACACCAGCGATGAGATTTATTTCCTCGCGACCTGGACGGACGATACCGAGAGCATGGTTAAAGGCGCGTGGAAGTATGATGGCACAAAATGGGGAAAACAAAGTGGTGACGAAGACCGCATCACCTTCGCCTGGGAAATGACCCCGATCAAGGATTTCGCCACCAAGGGTTGTGCGGTCTTGTGCCATGTCGCAGGCAGTGATCAGACCAAATGGTATATGGCAGTCAATAGCGCCACTGAAAAAGCCGATCTGTGGCACTGGAAATCATACCGCAGTAATCCCCTCAATTTTGCGGATGACGGTTCGATCTCGGTGAGCGATACCAAAGCCGCGCCACCCACTGGACGTTTGAGCGACCCCGGCGGTGGCGGCGATTCGCGCAACGAGACCGCCGATAAGACCAAGCCCGCGCTGATGCAGGACCCCGCCAAGACGCCATCGGCGAAAGGGTTCTTGGTCAAAGGTGAAACAGTCGAAATCAAAGATTACGCTTCCTTCAAAGCCGGTGATGTATTGCCGTACCGCATTCTCTCCAAACCAGACGGCAGTCGTGGCGACATCAAAGCCAATGGCGTGTGGGCGAAGGGAATGTGGACGCTAATGCTCAACCGCAAACTCAACACTGGCAACGCCGACGATGTGCAGTTCGATCCTAGCAAAACGTATCTCTTTAGCGTCGCGATCTACGATAACGCCGGTGATTACAACAAGTCGTCGTATCCAGGAACCATCACACTAACCTTCGCCAAGTAACCCAGCATCCAATTCAAAAATAAAATGGAGTGGAGTCGTTCCGATTCCACTCCATTTTGCATTGAGACGAAACGGATCAGGGCAGTCAACCGGAAACAGATTGTAGATATAACCATAAACGACGTCCGCACCCCAAAAGCGGCGAGTCGGCGACTTGGTTGCTGCGACTTTCGTCCAATCCGACTTGGCATGCCCTCTACCCACGTGACACGCGCATTTGATTTTGAATCGGTGTAGGGTATAATACGGGCGGAGGTGACGCGATGAGAGTAGCAGAAAAGATTCAGCAGTATCTTCAAAAGTTGCCGCAACCGCCGTCGCAAACCTGGGCGCACCATTTCTCGGTGTGGGTTTGTCCACCAGCCCAGCGCGCAATAACCTCACGCCCCGAACGTGCACGATGAACAATCACACGTCGGGGCGTTTGGTGTGACGGAGTTTGCGGAGGATGCTCATGCCGAATCTAAATCCGCGCCAGCCAGCAAACCTGCGATGGAAATGTCTTCGTCTATTTCAGGCCAATGGAGACTTGTGCCACCTCCACCAATCTCATAACGTTCTCTCTGTTCGGGTGTCGCGTCGTGCAACAACGGAAACCAAATGATGGGAACCCTGATGATGCGTCCATCGGTGAGATAGACGTCGAACATTTCGTCGTCGAACTTGACGATTCTGGCAAGCGCATTGGTGGGTCTATAGGCACGGCGAAATTTTGATTTTAGTTTGGGTCGGGTTTCAATCGAGATGCTCATACCACGCCTCCAGAAATTCGGCTGATGTTCTCGAACAATCCGTTCGATCTCGTTCAATTCATTGCCGCGAAAGCCATAGTTGGATGCAAGCGCAATGGGGTCTAGCCAGAATTTTGCATCACTTTGCTCCGTCGGTATTATAGCATAAAATAGTGAGTGTGGGCAAAACGCAAAACGCCGCGCCATAAATCGTCGCGGCTAATCAGGTACGTAACCGTTCAGCTGATTGCGCACGTACCCGACCGCCGAATGAATTCGGCGTCTCAACAAGGTAAAAATCGGCTGAGGCCGATTGGGTGGGCGCGCCAACCCGATTTATCGGGTTTCCACTTCGTTAGCCCCCGAATCATGTCATACTGAGAATCTCATGCCCGTCGGCGGGCATGTTAAAGGACAGAAACTTGTCATGTCGAACGAAGTGAGACATCTCGCTTCGCTCGATGTGACAAGTTTCTGAGCAGGAACGAAGCATCATTCGGGGGCGTTCTGAACGGTTACTCAGGTACAAGCCCGATGGAATCGGGCTACGCGTTCGCGCAATCGGCGGTGCAACGCCGTGCGATAAATTATCCAACTATCCAACTATCCAACTATCCAACTACCCAACTATCCAACTACCCAACTA
>JBBITT010000056.1:0-11213 GCA_037440625.1 Chloroflexota bacterium | reverse complement strand
TGTTCGCGCGCGAAGTGAACGGCAATCATTTGCGCGCGACGAATCGCGCCGCGCTCATCGTCTCCATCTTTTTCCCGGCAGTGGATTTTATCGGCAGCGTTGCACTCGGCTTGGTCATTTATGTAGGCGGACTTGCTGTGCTGGGTACGTTTGGAATTAGCGCGACATTCACCGCCGGCACGCTCGTTGCGTTCGCGCTCTACATTGATCGCTTTTTCAATCCGATTCGTGATCTCGCGCAGCGCTACAACAATTTCCAAGCCGCGATGGCATCGTCCGAGCGCATCTTTGAATTGCTCGATACACCTGTCGAAGTCCGCGATGCACCGAACGCGCGCGAGATGCCCACGATTCGCGGCGAGGTGGATTTCATCAACGTGGGCTTTCATTACTCCGATGATCCCGCGCCGATTTTGGAGCAAATCAATTTGCATGTGCCAGCGGGACAAACCGTAGCGATTGTGGGAGAAACCGGCGCAGGCAAGTCCACGCTCGTCAAACTTGTCAGCCGATTCTATGACGTAACCGAAGGTGCAATTTTCATTGATGGCATTGATATTCGTACCGTAACACAAAATTCGTTGCGGCGCCAAATGGGCGTCGTGTTGCAAGACCCCTTTTTGTTTTCGGGAACGATCAAAGAGAATATCGGTTACGGCGCACTGGATGCGCCCGATGAAGCAATCATCGAGGCGGCAAAGGCGGTGGGCGCGCACGAGTTCATCATGAAACTCGAAAAAGGGTACGATACGCTGGTTGGCGAAGGCGGCGCGATCTTGTCCGGCGGTCAGCGCCAATTGATTTCGTTCGCGCGCGCGCTGCTGGCTGATCCGCGCATCCTGATTCTCGACGAAGCGACATCGAGCGTAGACACACAGACCGAACGCATCATTCAATCTGCACTCGAACGCTTGTTGAAAGATCGCACGTCGTTTGTCATCGCGCATCGCTTGTCCACCATCACGCGCGCGGACAAGATTATCGTGATTGACAAGGGGCGCATCATCGAAGAAGGTACACACACCGAGTTGTTGCAAAAGCGCGGCGCCTACTTTGAGTTGTACACGATGGCGTTTGCGAATAAAGTATGAAGGATGAAGGCAGAAGGAATGCTCATACTTCCTAACTCGGACGAGCCGAAACAACACCGGAATTGATCCACGAAGGACACGAAGGTACACGAAGATTTCTCTTTCGTGACCTTGGTGCCCTTCGTGGATGAAAAATCTTGGCTTTTTGTGCAACGATTTCATTTGATACGCCTTCGTACTTTGATTTATGATTCATCTTCGACCAGCGACAGCCCACGACCAAGTAACCATCACCGCGCTCGTCCGCGCCGCCGGCATCAATCCGATGGCGTTGGATTGGCGACGATTTTTGATTGCGGAGGAGGATGGACAAGTGGTGGGCATCGGTCAAATCAAGCCGCACCGTGATGGCTCGCGCGAACTCGCTTCGATTGCGGTCATTCCCGAACGACGCGGGCAAGGCATTGCCAGTGCGATCATTCGCGCGTTGCTGGAAAAAGAGCGCGGCGAGGTGTATCTCCTTTGTCGCAATGAACTCGAGGCGTTTT
Organism: Chloroflexota bacterium; assembly: GCA_037440625.1. Lineage (GTDB taxonomy): Bacteria > Chloroflexota > Anaerolineae > UBA4142 > UBA4142 > DAOTXS01. Next base: position 9,634 of record JBBITT010000056.1, on the reverse strand, counting down.
ATGCGCGCTTTGGTTTTCGCAAAATTGGACGCGATGAAATGACGCCATACTTTCGCCGGCTCACTCGCGTCCTTAATGTCCTAGCCCGCTTGACGGGCAGACGGGGCATTGTGATGAAACGGAACCCCCTCGAAGAACAGGAGCCGAATGATTGAACGTCGCATTTTGCTCGCCGTTTACGCTCACCCGGATGACGAACTGTCCGCCGGTGGCACGCTGGCGTATTATGCGCGCCAAGGGGTGAGCACGCATCTGATTTGCGCGACGCGCGGTGAAGTGGGCGAAGCGCCGCCCGATTTGAAAGGGTTTCACTCGATTGCCGAAATGCGAACGGACGAGTTGCTTTGCGCGTCGAACATCCTCGGTTTGGACTCGGTCAACTTTTTGGGCTATCGCGATTCGGGGATGCCGGGTTCACCGGACAACCATCATCCGCAATCGCTTGTCGCTGCACCGCTGGACCAGGTCGCGCGCAAGATCGCGGCGTACATCCGTCGCTTGAAACCGCACATTGTGATCACGTTCGATCCGATTGGCGGCTATCGTCATCCCGATCACATCGCGATTCATCACGCCACGGTGCAAGCATTTGCGATGGCAGGCAATGCCCAAATCGCAATCGAAGATTTGTCGCCGCACGCACCATCGAAATTATATTTTTCCACGTTTCCGCGCGGGTTCTTGCGGACGGGCGTACGTCTGCTCAAGTTGATCGGGCGCGATCCAAAACGCTTTGGCAAAAATGGCGATATTGATTTGGAGGCATTGGTCGAATTTGATTTTCCCATTCATGCGCGCATTCCGATTGGCGACGCACTCGACCAAAAAGTGCGTGCGACGGCGTGCCATTCCAGTCAATTGCCGAGTATGGGTGGCGCGCTGGCGCGGTGGTTTCAAAAGTTGTTTGCGAACGAGGAAATGTTTATGCGCGCGGTGCCGACGGAACCGCCGCCGCACCTTGAACGCGATTTGTTCGAGGGGATATAAAAACCGGGAAGGTCTGGTTGCCTTCCCGGTTTTGATTTCAAAGTAGGTTGAACAACCACTCGGGCGTCAGTTGGAAAAAGAGCGCGTTCAATTTTTGGAATTGATCGGTCAATAATAACGCGCCCATTAACAGCAACAACACGCCGCTCGCAATTTCCACTTTACGCAAATGTGGACTGAGTCGTTTGAGCAAACGGGTCGCGCTCCCCAACGCAAACGCGGTGAGTAAAAAGGGAATCCCCATTCCCGCCGCGTAGGCGAGCAACAACCCGGTGCCTTGCCACACCGTTGCCTCTTGCGTTGCCAACGCAATCACGCCGGACAGTGTCGGACCAATGCACGGCGTCCACCCCGCTGCAAATGCCATCCCAGTCAGCAACGAGGTTGGATAACCGAGTGGACGATTGCGTACTTCGACGCGCGCTTCTTGATACAAAAAGGGGATGCGCACAATGCCGATAAAGTGAATGCCAAAGATGACGAGGATGACACCGGCAAAATGCGCCAAATCGGTTTTGGTGAAAACCAACGTCAGCGTTGATAGCGCGCTCCAAATGGCGATAAAGATGAGCGTAAAACCCAGGACGAATGCCAACGCATGCGCCACGGCCTCACGGCGCGCCGTGAGGATGCCTTCTGGAGTTACCGCCGCACCGCTCAAATAGCCGATGTAAATCGGCACCATCGGCAGAACGCACGGCGAAAAGAAGGAGAGTAGCCCCGCCACGATTGCAAGCAGAATGGACATATTTCATCCTTTTGTCGTATGAGTGCACCGCGCTGCGCCCTTGCCTATTTTCGCACCCAGCGAAGGAAATCGTTCGTCGTCAGGCACATAACGGAGCGGAGTGCCGTTCAACGTCGCTCATTACGGACGAGCACGAAATCTAGGCTTGGCATTTCAACGCCGCCCGTATATCCGTTTGGCGAATCGGCGCGGCAAGTTGAATATGATAATCAATCCACAACACCGGAATTTTATCGAAATATTTTTTAAACAATTCTGGGTCGGTGCTGATGTCAATCTCTTCCAAGCGCAAATCGAACTCGGCGCGCAAATGTTCCAACCATTGCCGGGTCTCTTCGCACAGATGGCAGCCCGGTTTACTATACAGCACAACGTGATGTGACGTCATTGATTGATCAGTGCGAACTGTTTGTCGAGGAATTCATCGGTCATGGGTCCCCCCACCACAATATCGCGCACCATCCCTTGCCGATCAATAAAGATGCTGGTGGGCAAACCATTCACGCGATAGGCGCGACCGTACCGTTCGTCCAAATCACGCACAATCGGAAAGTTGACGTTGGTGTTGCGCATAAAGGTCAAAATACCTTGATCCGAATTATCGTCTTGAAAGTTGACGCCGAGAATGACGAATCCTTGGTCTTTGTATTGATTGTATTTGCGCACCAGCGAGGGAAATTCTTGTCGGCAAGGACCGCACCACGTTGCCCAAAAGTTGATCAACACTGGTCGCCCCTGCAATTTCGATAGCGTGATCTGATCGCCGGTAAGCGATTTCAAATCAATCTCCGGTGCCAGCGCACCGATTTTCACGGCGTTAGGACGCGCCGAGGGATTGGAATTTTGCGAGCCAAACGCGCTAAACGGGAACACGCTACACGCGCCCAGCACGGCAAGCAGCAAGCCGACGAACGCGGCAATGCCGATGGCTCGGGTTCTCATTTCTTCTCTGCCTCGATCTCTTTTTTCAGCTCGTCAATTTGTTCGCGCAAGTTTCGTTCGCGGCGCGACAACGCGTAGAGATAAGCAAGCAAGAGTACCCAGATGACCGTATAACCGTAGAACAAGTACGAGAGATTGCGAATCTCGGCAAGCAAGTCTTTGAGTGTGATTTCCATTGTTCACCTTTCTCAACTTATCGTGCCCGAGCGCGGCGCAAGGCAACCAATTCATCGCGCAGGGCTTCGAGCCGGGTGCGATGTGCGAGCAACCACGCAAACAAAACCAAATGCGCCACGATGCACACGACGAGTGTTTGGAACATTTCCGGGGTCAAGCCGAATGTGAATTGTTGTTCCGCCGTCTGCTGAAACAACACCGGCGAAATACCGCGCCAAATGCGCGCACTCATAATTACAATCGGAATGTTGATCACGCCGACAATGCCAAACACAGCGGCAAACCGTGCCACGCGCGGATCGTCGCGCGCAGAGGCGCGCAACATCAAATAGGCAATGTAGATCAACCACATAATTAGAAACGTGGTCAAGCGTGGATCCCACGTCCACCACGCACCCCAGATCGGGCGCGCCCAAATCGAGCCGGTGATCAAGCCGATCGTACTGAACACCACGCCGATTTCGGCAGACGCTTCTGCCACGCGATCCCACGCGCGCGCGCCGGTGCGCAAATAGCCGATCGAAGCGATGCCCACGACGAGGACAGCCACCATTCCCGCCGCGATCGAGCCGAAATGGAAAAAGAAGATGCGATAGACCAAGCCCATATTGACCTCGGTCTGTGCGTACATAAACGCCATATAGAGACCGCTCACGATCAGAATGAGCGTTGCAAGCCCCAGCAGATCGAGCCAGCGATCAGACGTGCGAAGCATATCTTTCCTCCCCCAACAAAACGCACTCTAACCCTACCTTTCAACTCTAACTCTTCACTCCTCCACCACATACTCAAACGTCCAGAATGCAACGACGAGAAAGATCACATCGTACACAATAAGAATGTTGAACCAGTTCGATATATCGGCGAACTCGCGTCCTTGCAAAGCGCCGCTGGTCAGTTTCACGGCTGCCATCAGCAACGGAATCGAAACCGGGAACAAGAGAATGGGCAACATCACTTCACGCATCTTGGTGCTGGAGGCAACGGCGGACAAGAGCGTGCCCATCGCCGCAAAACCGATGGTACCCATCACGATGTACGGAACGAGGGGGAACCAAGGGATCGCCACATTGTTCAGCACGGCAAACAACGGGAGCGTCACCGCTTCCATCACCGTGATGAACAACCAATTGCTAATCGCTTTGCCGAGAAACATGGCGCCGCGATCCACCGGCGAAAGCAAAACGCCTTCCAAACTTCCCTTGTCTTTTTCGGCGGCGAAGGAGCGACCCAGACCCAGGATGCCGCTGAACGTAAAGGCAACCCACAACACCCCAGAACCTAGGACGGTAATGTCCACCCCTTGCAATTCGAATGCAAAGTTAAAGATCACCAGCACGAGTAGTGAGAACACCAACATCGCGCTCAAATTTTCTTTGGTGCGCAATTCGGCGGCGAGGTCTTTTTGAACGATGGCGTAAACTTGGCGCAGGAATTTCACGTCGGGTTCTCCAAGACACGCGCGTAAATCTGCATAAACCCCGCTAAATTTTGCCATGCGCCACGCGGCAAATCGTGGACGATGCGCCCGGCTTTCATAATGATCGCACGGTCGCAAATCGCCAAGCCGCGTTCCAGATCGTGCGTGGAAAACAAAATGGCGCGACCTTCGTGCTTGGCTTCCGCCATAATTTGATCGAGCAGATCGGCGGCAACTTGGTCTAGCCCGGTGTATGGCTCATCGAGCAGGAGGACGGCGGGGTTGTGCAATAACATTCGCGCGATGGTGAGGCGTTGTTGCAATCCGCGTGACAGCGTGCGTGTAACGTCATTCAAGCGTGGTTCGATTCCGACGCGCCCCGCGACCTCGTGGATACGCCGAGGAATGTTGGGCAGATCATACAGACGCGCGTAAAAATTGAGATTCTCCCACGCTGTCAAGTCATCGTACATAAACGTCTGATGACCGACAAAACCGATTGCCGCACGCGCCGAGTTGGCGTGCTCGGCAATCGGAATTTTGCCAATGTGAATGCGCCCGGCATTGGCGCGGGAAAGTGTCCCGATGATCCGCAACAGCGTGGTTTTGCCCGCCCCATTGGGTCCCACGAGGGCGACGATTTCACCTTGATGAACGGTGAACGATACGCTACGCAGTGCCCATCGCGCGCCGAAAATCTTGTCGAGTTTTTCGACGGTGATGAGCGCTTCGCTCACTGCTCCAACTCCAAGAGTTGGGCTTTGAGGCGCGCACGTTCTGCTTTGTAGTCTTCTTCGCTCAACTTGCCGGCTTCAAACTCATCGTCCAAATCGGCAATGTCTTGGAGCAATTCTAAACGTTCGTTCTTTAATTCCGCCGCGACCATTTGGGCGGCTTGCCGCCGGCGTACGAGAGGAATTGCCAACAGCGCCACCGCCGCCACAAGCGCGAAACCTAGCACGACCAAACCAATCGTTTGCGTATTGTCGGTTGCCGCGGTGGTGGGCGCCGTGCCAGCGGACGATGAGGTGGCGGGCAAGTTACTCAACTTGGCTTGGACGGTTGTGCCGGCTGGCAAATTTTCGCCCGCCATCGAAATGAATTGCGGCGCACCTGGCGCATTGCCCATGGGGTTGGGTGCGGGCTTGAGTTGTTGACTTTCGACTTTGGCATCCGGGACTTCAAGCACATATAACCCAAACTTGTCTGTGCTAAATGGCAGATTCAAGTTGAAATCGTACGCGGGCGGCGTAAAGGGAACCGCATATTGATAGACGATTTGATCGCGACCAGGCCCGATGGGCAACGTGTAGGTGAGAACCGTATCGCCGATCAAAACCGTTTGCCCGATGTTCGGATCATCGAATTGAACATCAATCGCTTTGGGTAACACCGGCAAGGTGAGCGTGGCGCGATGCGGACCCGCCAGCGGTTTCCCGATATACACGCGGTCGCTGGTATTTTCCAACGCGATGATCTGTTGAATTTCCAACCAAGGTGCTTGTACACCGATGACGATATGCGTTTGCGCCACTTTGACGACGGACGCATCTTCGGTAGATTCATAGATTGGGAAATTGGCGACGAGGGTGGTGGAGAGCGGCGATTCAAACACCAGCAAATCGGAAAAGTAATCTACCTCGCCATAATTGGTTGTTACAAAATAACGCGTGGTCGAAATGGTGTCGAGATTGGAGAAAACAAATTTGCCGTTGGCATCGCTCTTGACCGTTGTGGTGAGCATACTCGTTGCGCCTTGCGGCACCGTAACGAGAACGACATCCAAGTTCGCGGTGCTGGAGGGCTTGGCGTCTTTAGTGGCATTGGTGATGGTCCCGGTGATGGTGCCTTGCCCACTGGATTGTGCGTCCGCACGTAGCGTCGGTAACGTCAGCCACATCAATGCGAGGAGCGCAAGCGCCCCAAGTCCCAATAAAAAATTTTTTTTCATGTTCCTTTTGCATCCTTTTAGTTGCTAGTCATTAGTCATCAGTCATTAGTCATTAGTCATTTGTCATTCACAATTTGTTTCGACATTTCGCGCAGAACTTGACGCCGGCTTGATAAGGTGTGCCGCACTGCGGGCAGAATCCTCCGCCGGCTTTGCGTAATGCGCGCACGCGCGCAATTTCTGTTTCCACCACATCAGGAGCACGAGGCTGCGTCTCTTCTTTGGTCGTCGTGGCCTTGGCGCGGCGCAGTTGCGCTACTTGCGCTTCGATTTGTACTTCGGCATCCTTGCCATTGGAACCGGCATTCGCACCAGCCAACGCATCAATTTGCTGCAGGATATACGCCGCGCGCGTTTTGTATTTATCGCGCAACGCATCATAATCTACTTTGGATAATTTGCCAAGTTGAAAGTCAAAATCCAAATCGCGCAACGCCTCGTACGTGGCGTCGCGCTGAGCAATCAAAGCGTCCCACTCATTTTCAGATTCGGTGAATTTGCCACGTGGCAAGTTGAACAAGGGATAAGCAATAAAGGCAATAATCCCAATCACAAGAAGAGCAACCAGTACGAGTTCCAAATCAGACCTCCGTAGGGGCGCATTGTGATGCGCCCCCACGAGAATAAATTATGCACGAATCGTATCGCGTGCCAAACGTTCAACGCGCACGCGGCTTTCCTCGCGTGCATCGGGCCAGGCGGCGATCAAGGTACTGAGCACCAAACACACGCCACCAAACCACAACCAGAATACCAACGGATTGATGTACGCCCGGAACGTAACGGTCGCAAAATTATCTTCCCAGCCCGCAATGATGAGATACAAGTCTTCTTGCGGCGTTGAGTAAATCGCCGGAATCGTTTCAGTTTGCTGTTGACGATCATAGAAGGCGCGCGCGGGCGAAAGCGTGGTCACGCGTTTGCCATCGCGTGAGACGGTGATGGCGGCAGACGTTACATTCGCTTCACCGCTGGGAAAATTCGGCGAAAGGTTATCGAACGTGAGCGTATAACCCTTGACCTCCATAGACTCGCCACGGCGCAGGGCACGCGTGGTATCTGTGGCGTACACTTGTGAACCGATGATGCCAATCGCCATCATCGCAACGGCGATGTGAATCAAGTAGCCGCCATAGCGGCGCCGATTTTTTTCGATCAAACGTTGCAACGCGATCCACACCGGTTCGCCGGTATTCTTTTGACGCGCCAGCGTGCCTTGCACGATTTCGATGCCGGTCGAAGTGACGACCAAGTAGGCGAGGAAATAACCGCCCAACGCAATCCACTCGCGCACACCCAGCACAAACGTGAGTGCACCCAAGCCAATCGCCAAAGCAAGCGGCAAGGCGATTTTTTGAATCAGTTTCGCGCGGGTTACCCCACCCCAGCCAATCAGCGGAATGATTGCCATGATGAGCAGAATCGCGCTAAAGATGGGTGCGGTTACTTGATTAAAGTAGGGCGGACCGACGGTGAGTTTTTGATTATAGACCAACTCGCTGAACAAGGGATAGATCGTGCCCCACAGCACCGCAAATGACGCACCAAGAAAGAGCAAATTGTTCAGCAAAAAGAATGCCTCGCGCGAAAGCAGCGAATCAATTTCGTGTTCGCTCCGCAAATCGCGGAGGCGCGTAAAGAGCAAGAGCGTTGCCGTCAGAGTTACGCCGGCGATGAACGACAAGAACCACACGCCAATGTCCGATTCCGCAAACGAGTGAACGGATTCGATCATCCCACTGCGCGTGAGGAAGGTACCAAAGAGAACCAGCGAAAAGGTGACGATGATAAGTCCAATGTTCCACACTTTGAGCATCCCTTTGCGTTCTTGCACCATCACCGAATGCAAAAAGGCGGTGCCGGCAAGCCACGGCATAAACGCGGCGTTTTCGACCGGGTCCCAGCCCCAATAGCCGCCCCAGCCCAACACATCGTATGCCCAGCGGCCTCCCAACAAGAGTCCAATCGAAAGGAATAACCACGGGGCAATCGTCCAACGGCGGGTGGTGCGTAACCACGCGGGACCCAATTTGCCGGTCAGCAAGGCGGCGATTGCAAAAGCAAATGGAATTGTGAACCCAACGTATCCCAGATAGAGCATGGGGGGATGCATCGCCATGGCGGGATGTTGCAACAAGGGATTCAAACCCTGACCATCGGGGGGCACAAAGAGGGTTGCGCCGGGCGGCGGAAAGAGCATCATCTTGGGTTGAGTGCCTGGCACCATCCACCATCGCTCAAAGGGGCTGGTAATGAACGAGAGCATGAACGCAAAAAAGAGTTGAATTGCCATCAACGTCGCCACGACATACGGCATCAGTTCGCGTTCTTGATCCCATTTGAGAATGACGACGATGGCAGAGTACAACGATAGAATCCATGCCCAAAAGAGTAAACTGCCGGCTTGATTCGACCATAATGCACTGATCGTATAAATCAGTTGGAGATCACGGCTGGTGCTGTTGGCGACAAGTGCAATCGAAAAATCGCGTGTAACGAGCGCGTAGGTGAGCGTTCCTATCGCAACGGTCATCAGGAGGGTGAAAGCCAAGATACCGTTACGCGCGCTGGCGAGCAATTCCGGCATTTTGCGCGTTGCCCCCAACCACGCGGCGAGCATTGTATAGATCGCGACGACGAGCGAGAGAAATATAGAAACAGAACCTAAGGTTGCCATAGTCAGTTTCAGGTTACAGGTTGTGGGTTACAGGTTGAGCAGATTCAACTTGAAACCGGACAACCTGCAACAACTATTTGTTCTTGGCGTAATCTAGACTGCCGGGATCAGTACTGGTGTGCCATTCCACTTGGGCGGCGTCGTATTTGGAAGGACACTTGGCAAGGACGAGCGAAGCGTAAAAGACGCCGTCGCTTCCTAGTTTGCCCTCGGCAATCACCTGCGTGCTTTTCTCAAACGTGTCCGGCAAAACGCCTTTGTAGGTGACCGGCAAAACGTTCGCACCATCGGTGATGGTGAACTCAGCGGTGAGGTCTTTGGGATTGATCTTGGTCGTATTGGGCGCCAGATTGCCGCCCACGCGCACCGTTTGCTTGGTTGCCCAATCACCTTTGGCTTTGAGTTCGTCTAGGGTCAAAAAGTATTGTTGATTGCCTTGGAGACTGCTCAAGATGAACAAGCCCAAGGCGGCTAAAATGACAAACGCGCCAAGCAAGAGTTTTGTCTGGCGCGGAAGAAAACCGGAATCGGTTTTAACTTCGGGAACCGAAACAGTTGCCATACTGACCTCATCATGACAAGCGGCGCATCGGAACCGGTCCGCCGCGCTTGCCGAATTTACTCCGTCATCAGAGTACCGCAAGTATAGCACCCAACGATTTTCTCGTCAAACAATGCGCCTTGCGTCAATGCGATTCGAGGGCAACGCGCCCAATCATTCGTAAATTCCTA
>JBBITT010000055.1:0-16812 GCA_037440625.1 Chloroflexota bacterium | reverse complement strand
TCGAGGATTTTTGCGCATCGTCTCGTTGACGATCATCACGATAGTGTTAGTCAGTGCGGCATTTGCCGGCGGCTATGCCACCAGCCGCTTAGTCTTCCCCCCTGCCCCACCGCCGGATGGCGGCGCACCCGCAGACTGGAAATCCGATTTTCCGGTATTCTGGGAAGCGTGGCGTTGGGTGCAACAAGATTTCTACAAAACTCCCATCAATAACGATGACTTGGTGAATGGTGCGATCGCCGGGATGGTACGCGCGCTGGGCGACCCCCATACCGCGTTTGTAGATGCCAAGACCGCAGCGATTACGGCAACCGAGTTGCAGGGTTCGTTCGAGGGGATTGGCGCAACCGTCGAAATGCGCGAGGGACGTTTGACCATTGTCGCACCCATCAAGGGATCCCCGGCGGAAAAAGCCGGCTTGCTTCCCAACGATGTGATTCTCCAAGTCAATGATACGGTCATTCAAAATATGACCACCAACGATGCGGTGCGCTTGATTCGTGGTCCCAAAGGCACGCCGGTGAAATTGCTGATTCAGCGCGCCAAGCAAGCACCTTTCACCGTTGAAATCATTCGTGATACGATTCGGGTCCCCTTTGTCGAATCGCGGATGATCGAAAACACCTCGATTGCCTATCTGCGTCTCAACGATTTTGGCGCGACCGCGCCGGATGAAATGCGCGCGGCGTTACGCGAATTGCTGGCGCAAAAACCGACCGGCTTGATTTTCGATCTGCGCAGTGATCCCGGCGGCTATCTCAGCGTCTCGATTGATGTCGCCAGCCAATTCCTCCGCGCGGGCCAAGTCGTCTTGATCGAAAAAGATAAGAATGGCAATGCCCAGGAATTCAGAGCCAAACCCGGAGGCCTCGCGCTGGACATTCCGATGGTACTCTTGATTGATGGGGGTTCGGCAAGCGCCTCGGAGATTGTGGCGGGCGCGCTCAAGGATTATAAACGAGCAACGATCATCGGCGTCAAATCGTTTGGCAAAGGATCGGTGCAAAACGTTCACACCCTTTCCGATAAATCCGAATTGCGAGTGACCATCGCTCATTTCTTTAGCCCCAAAGGCAACGAGATTCACGACGTGGGCATCACTCCCGATATCGAAGTCAAACCCACCGAAGACGACATTGCCAACAAACGCGATCCGCAACTAGAACGCGCGATTCAATTCTTGCAAAGCGGTAAATAATTGAACGCAAAAGACGTTGCACCGCAACGTCTTTTCTGTGTATGCGCTATGCCTGACAACGAAAAGATTCTTGCCACCAATCGCAAAGCCTATCACGATTATCAGATTGACGAAACCTTTGAAGCCGGCATCGCCTTGACCGGCACCGAAATCAAATCGGTGCGCGCAGGCAGCATCAATCTGCGCGATAGTTACGCCCAAGTGAAAAATGGCGAGTTGTGGTTAATGAATGCTCACATTGCGCCATACGAACCCGCCAGTCGTCAAAACGTTGATCCGTACCGTGATCGCAAATTGCTGATGCATCGGCGCGAAATCATGCGCTTGTTTGGTCGTGTGCAGGAAAAGGGATTGACTCTCGTGCCCCTCAAAGTATATCTCAAAAAAAATCGCGCCAAAGTGGAAATTGGTTTGGCGCGCGGCAAGAAACAGTACGACAAACGGGAAGCCATTTCCAAGCGGGATGCGGCGCGTGAGATTGCGCGAGCGGTCAAGGAACACCGACGATCGTGAATGAACCCAAAATCATTTCGCCCCGGCAATCGCCGGGGCGAATGTTTTGACAATTCAACCGATCTATCCCTTGACGTAGGATAACTTTTCGCAAATCAAACCATGCTCCACCCGAAAGAGATCCACCCCTCGGACGTGTCCGCGCTGGCCGGCGGCATCCACCCAAGTGTATCGCCAGCGCATAATGCATCGTTCGCCAAGACCAAACACCTCTTCAATTTCGATGTGGGCATGAGGAGATTCACGGAAGAAATCGTGCCAGAATTGAGTAATCGCTTGCATTCCCGTGTATCGCGTACCGTCCGGCGCCGGCGCGGTGTTTTCAAAGACACCCGCCTCACTCCAAAGTTGCATCATCCCGGCGACATTATGCTGATTGAATGCCTCGTTGAAATCCAGGACGACCCGGAGGGCTGATTCTAAACGTGACATACGAATGGGGGTCATACCGCCTCCTCTTGATTCCAGGGATGATCTATCCTATAATCAGTATAGTCGCACTCGCGGAGAGCGTCAATCCAGAATGGCAAGCGACTTGACAAATCAAGCCCAACAAGGTATAATGATACAAGAATAGTATCATTAGGACTGGTGATGACGCCCGTCCCAAGGTCGAGATGACACTCGACGATGGGGCGGGCGTGTTTTTATTTTTCCAAAAGGAGGTCTAGTCCATGGATGCACTGTTACTCGCGCGTTTGCAGTTTGCCATCACCACCGTGTACCATTTTTTCTTTGTGCCATTGACACTGGGTCTTTCCATCCTCGTCGCGATTATGCAGACGGTATACTATCGCACCGGCGATGAGCAATGGAAAAAGATGACCCAGTTCTGGGGCAAGTTGTTTCTCATCAACTTTGCGATGGGCGTGGTGACCGGGATCGTGCAAGAATTTCAGTTTGGGATGAACTGGTCCGAGTACTCACGCTTTGTGGGCGATATTTTTGGTGCGCCCCTCGCGATCGAAGCCCTGCTGGCTTTCTTTCTCGAATCCACGTTCATCGGCGTGTGGTTCTTTGGCTGGGACAAGGTGAGCCAGCGGGTTCATCTCGCGGCGATTTGGCTCGTCGCCTTTGCGTCGAACCTGTCGGCGTTGTGGATTTTGCTTGCCAACTCGTTTATGCAACAACCAGTTGGTTACGTGCTGCGCAACAATCGTGCCGAGATGAATGATTTCTTTGCTTTGGTAACCAATCCCAACATCTTTACCCAGTATCCTCATGTTTTGTTTGGCGGCATTGTTACTGCCGGCTTCTTTGTGCTGGGGATTAGCGCGTGGCATTTGTTGCGGCAGAGCAACCCGGAATTTTTTGCGCGTTCCTTCAAAGTTGCCACTGTGTACGCGCTCATCGGCGCGATCTTTGTCGGTGTCGTGGGACACGCGCAAGCCCAAGACACCGTGCAGACTCAACCGATGAAGATGGCGGCGGCAGAAGCGTTGTACCAAACCGAAGATCCTGCGCCACTCTCGCTTTTGACGATTGGCGATCTATCCCAGCGGCGCGAGGTCTTTTCGATTCGCGTGCCGAACTTGCTGAGTCTGCTCTCGTACAATCAATTTACCGGCGAAGTCAAGGGCATCAACGATTTGCAAGCCGAGTATCAGAAAAAGTACGGACCTGGCGATTATATTCCGCCGGTGGCGTTTGTATACTGGTCGTTCCGCGCGATGGTCGGTGCGGGCTTGGCGATGCTTGCGCTCGCGGCAATCGCGCTGTACTATTCGCTCAAAGATAATGTTGCCGGCAACAAGCTCTTGTTGCGTGTGTTGCCGTGGGCAATCCTCTTGCCGTACATCGCCAACTCGGCGGGATGGTTGATGACCGAACTGGGTCGCGTGCCGTGGATTGTGTTTGGCGTGATGCGGATCGAACAAGGTGTCTCGCCAGCATCGGTGGTGAACAGTGTATCGGTGCTGATCACGCTCGTGTTGTTCACGCTCATCTATGGCGCGTTGATGGTGGTTACCGTTTATCTTTTGCGTCGCCATTCGACGCAAGACCCGGCAAAAGAAACGGCGCCGCTCGGCGCGTACTAATCGAAAAGGGAGGACACGATGGATCTCAATACGATTTGGTTCATTCTGATCACGGTCTTGTTCAGCGGATTCTTTTTGCTGGAAGGATTCGATTACGGTGTGGGTATCTTGTTGCCCTTCGTCGGCAAGGACGATGACGAACGGCGCGTGGTCATCAACACGATTGGACCGTTCTGGGATGGCAATGAGGTGTGGTTGCTCACCGCCGGCGGCGCGATCTTTGCCGCGTTCCCACATTGGTACGCCACCATGTTCAGCGGATTCTATCTCGCGCTCGCGCTCATTTTGATCGCGCTCATTCTGCGCGGCGTGGCGTTCGAGTTTCGGCGCAAAGACGAGCGCCCCCCGTGGCGCAATTTCTGGGATTGGATGATCTTCATCGGGAGTCTGCTCCCTGCCCTACTGTTCGGGGTTGCTTTTGGTAATCTTTTGCGCGGCGTCCCGATTGATGCAAGCAAGAATTACGTGGGCGATTTCTTTTACCTGCTCAATCCGTACGCTCTGCTTGTCGGCATCTATGGACTGAGTCTGATGGTCTTGCATGGCGCAGTCTATCTTAGTCTGCGTAGCGAAGGTCAAGTATCGGATCGTGCGCGAAGCATCGCAACCAAATTGTGGTTGCCGGTGGTGGTGTTGCTGGTCGTCGCTCTAGGCGCAAGTTATCTCTTCACCGATATGTACCGCAAACTTGGCGTGAATCCCGGCTTTGTGCCTATCCTCGGTGGGATGGCGTTGCTATCGGTGATCTGGTTTATTCGCAACAAGCACGATGGTTGGGCATTCCTGATGACTGCCTTGACCATTGTTACGACGGTCATTACTACCTTTTTAACACTCTACCCGCGCGTGATGATTTCATCGCTCAAACCGGAATGGAGTCTAACGATTTACAATGCTTCTTCGTCGCCCTACACCTTGACCGTGATGACTATGATCGCGGTGATCTTTGTGCCGATTGTGCTAGCGTACCAAGCATGGACGTACTATGTGTTTGGTAAACGGGTGAGTAAAAAGTCGCTGGTGGCGTGATATAATGTAGGGGCGTAGCAAACTACGCCCCTACGTGCATTTATGAAATTCGACAAACGTTTACTTGCCCAACTGAATAACATCCGCCTCTTTTTCGTGTTCACGATTCTGTGCGGATTCGTGATTGGTATTCTGACCATTGCGCAAGCGTACACGTTGAGCCAGATCATCGCGCAAGTTTTTTTGCGACATTCCACGCTCGATAGGGTGTGGAACGCAATGCTCGTCTTGCTGGGCATTATCATCGTACGCGCGATTTTGGCATGGGCAAGCGAAGTGAGCGCGTTTCAAATCGCCGCGCGCATCAAGACTGATTTGCGCGAACGTCTGGTTCAACGATTGTTCACGTTGGGTCCCGCCTACGCGCGTGGTGAACGCACCGGCGAATTATCGCACACCCTCACCGAAGGCAGCGAAGCGCTGGATGCGTATTTCAGTCAGTATCTGCCTCAACTGGTTCTTGCCGCACTTCTTCCGCTTGCGATCCTGCTTTTTGTCTTTCCACTCGATTGGTTGTCCGGCATCGTCTTGTTGTTCACCGGACCACTCATTCCAATTTTTATGATGCTCATTGGGAGTGCGGCAGACGCGCTCACGCGCAAACAGTACTCGCAACTCAGTTTGATGAGCGCGCATTTCCTCGATGTATTGCAAGGATTGACGACGCTAAAGATCTTTGGACGCAGTCGCGAACAGATTGAAACGATTGCGCGCGTGAGCTATCAATTCCGCGATACCACGTTGGGTGTTCTGCGGGTCGCGTTCCTGTCCGCCTTTGCGCTCGAAATGATTGCGACGATCAGCACGGCGATCGTGGCTGTCCAAGTGGGGTTGCGTTTGCTCTATGGTCAACTCGATTTTGAGCGGGCATTTTTTGTTTTGGTGCTTGCGCCGGATTTTTACTTGCCATTGCGATTGCTCGGTACGCGATTTCACGCGGGAATGGCTGGCGTTGCTGCGGCGGCTCGGATTTTTGAAATCCTTGAAACAAATGACGGACGACGGAAGACGAGTGAGATGCCATCGTCCTTGGTTGTTTGTCTTCCATCCATTACCTTCAAAAATGTTCACTATTCTTACGATGGTACTCGCCCCGCGCTCAACGGTGTTTCTTTCACGATCGAACCCGGTCAGCGCGTCGCGTTGGTGGGACACACGGGGGCGGGCAAAAGTACCATCGCCCACCTCTTGATGCGTTTTATCGAACCAACACGCGGCGAAATTTTTTGCGGCGACCTTTCATCGCACGAGGTATCCCCAGAAGCATGGCGCGCCCAAATCGCGTGGGTACCCCAGTTGCCGTACTTGTTCAACGATTCGATTGCAAACAACCTTCGTCTGGCGCGCCCCGATGCGTCAATGGACGAGGTTGTGCGTGCTGCTCAACTTGCGCACGCCGACGATTTTATCCGCGCCTTACCACAGGCGTATGAAACGATCATCGGTGAGCGTGGCGCGCGGTTGAGTGGTGGGCAAGCCCAACGCCTCGCCCTAGCACGTGCCTTCTTGAAAGGCGCCCCGATCTTGGTTCTCGATGAGCCAACGTCGAATCTCGATGTTGAGACCGAAGAACTGATTCAAGATTCGATTGAGCGATTGAGGCAAGACAAGACCGCACTCATCGTTACACATCGTTTGAATACGGCAATGCGTGCGGATCAGATCATTGTCTTGGATGAAGGAGCTATCGCAGAGATTGGCACGCACACAACGTTGATGGAACAGCGCGGCGTGTATTATCGTTTGGTGACAGCGCGGAGTGGTGGTTGAGATGGAGTCATCGCGTTCTACGTTTTTCGCTTTGCTTCGCCTTGCAGCGCCGTTCCAATGGCTCATCGCGCTGGCGGTCTTGCTGGGCGCATTCACGATTGGTAGTAGCATTGGTTTGATGGCAACGTCTGCATACATTATTGCGAGCGCGGCGTTGCATCCATCTATCGCTGACCTTGCCGTGCCGATTGTGGGTGTGCGATTCTTTGGTATCGCGCGCGGTGTGTTTCGCTATCTCGAACGGCTCATCTCGCACTATATCAACTTTAGTTTGCTTGCACGTCTGCGCGTTTGGTTTTACTCAACCATCGAACCGCTTGCGCCAGCGCGTCTAAGGCAATATCGCAGCGGCGATTTATTGACGCGCATCATCAGTGACATCGAGACGCTCCAAAATTTCTACGTTCGCATCATCGCGCCGCCGCTGATCGCTTTGGTGATTGCCATTGCCACATTTATCTTCCTTGCCGGGTTTTCCCCCACTCTCGCATTGACCGTGTTAGGTTTTATGTTTCTCGTTGGTGTTGTCGTGCCGATTCTTGTGCAACAAATCAGCGAGATGCCCAATCGCCAAATGATTGAACGGCATGCCGAACTCAAGGCGAATGTGGTGGATAGCGTACAGGGCATTGCAGATTTGATCGCTTATGGTGGCGAACGCGCACAGTTTGAACGTATGGCTGATCTGAATCATCGTTTGATTCGCGCACAAACGCTTTTGGCATCTATCACCGGCTTGCACAATGCGCTGGGAAATTTGTTGACTCAGCTGGCAATGTGGTGTGTGCTGGTGATCGCAATCCCGCTGGTGAATGCGGCGCGGTTCGATGGCGTATATTTGCCGGTGATTGCGTTAGTCGTGCTGGCAAGTTTTGAGGGCGTGCTTGCCCTGCCCTTGGCGTTTCAATATCTGGAAAGTAATTTGCGAGCGGCGCGGAGGTTGTTTGAAATCACGGACGAAAGACCGATGACGAAAGACGAATGCCCATCGCAATTTTCCGTCTTTCGTCTTTCGTCCTCCACCATCTTTGAAAACGTTTCTTTTCGTTACGCCCCAACTGAACCCCTTGTGCTCGACGATGTGAGTTTTGAATTGCGTGCCGGCAAACGCATGGCGATTGTAGGAGAAAGCGGCGCGGGTAAAACAACCATCGTTAACTTGCTCTTGCGCTTTTGGAATTGCACGAGGGGACGCATCATCGTTGATGGACGCGATTTGTCCGAATACACACCGGACGATGCGCGAAAATTTTTCGCTGTCGTGGCGCAACCCCCGCATTTGTTTAATGCGACGATTCGGGAAAATCTTTTGTTGGCGCGCCCGCAAGCCACCGAAGCCGAAATGAGGGCTGCGGCAAAGCAAGCGCAAATTCACGATTTCATTCTATCTTTGCCGGACGGCTATGACACGCGCATTGGTGAACAAGGTTTGCGCTTGAGTGGGGGCGAACGTCAGCGTTTGGCGATTGCGCGTGCGCTGCTGAAGGACGCGCCGATTCTGATTTTCGATGAACCGACGGCGAATCTTGATACCGTTACTGAACGTGAGGTTTTGCGCGCCATTCATCATTCCACTTTGAATCGCACGGTAATGCTGATTACGCATCGCCTTGTGGGGTTGGAGGATTTCGACGAAATCCTCGTCTTGCACGCGGGACGTATTGTCGAACGCGGTACGCCGAAAGGGCTATTGCAGAGCGAAGGATTGTATCGTAGAATGTGGCGGGTTCAGAATCGAATTTTTCTTGAGGACATACGCCATGTTGTCTATTAGTCGCGAGACCGATTACGCGTGCCGGGTGATTTTGCATCTTACCTTGTTACCCACCGATGCCCGCGTAACCGCGCAAGAGATCGCTAAAAAACGCATTATTCCGCGCGCGCTGGTACGCCGCGTGATCACTCGCCTGGGCAAAGCCAAATTGATCAAGACAAGTCGTGGAAATCGAGGTGGGTTGCGATTGGCACGTCCTGCTGCACAAATCAGTTTACTTGATGTGGTGCAAGCGATGGAAGGTGTCATTGCCCTGAATGCTTGCTTGCTCACCGAGTATAAATGTCCCCTGATGAAAAATTGCCCGGTCCATCAGGCGTGGGTGCAAATCCAAGAGCAATTTATCCTCCAATTAAAGCGAGTGACCTTTGATGGGTTGGCACAATTGCATGGGTAAGAGAAATTGGATTTGCTCGTTGGATCAGTCCGGTGTATAATAGGGATGCATTGGGGGATGCATGGCTTCGACGGGGAGGGCTGTTTCAGAGTTGCAAGCCGTGGAGTCTAGCCACGTTAAAATGGACAAAAGTAAGTGCGAACACTCGCACCAACCTTGCGGCGCTGCCGGTCGCAGCGTAAGCTGTTGATCTCAGTGCCAACAGGTTCGTAGACTAGTTCTACGACGTCCACGCGCGTTCTCCCCCAAAGGATGCGTGTTGGGCGCTACCAAGTTGGGGTGCGACAATCGCCACGCCGGTAACGGTTGTCAAAGACGTAGGGGTTGATACCCCGACACGGCTGAGCGTGATCACCTCTGTCGGTTGAGCCGGATCACGCGAGATTCAAAAACCGACTAGGCTTGTAGGAACTCTGGAACGAACTTTTCGGACGCGGGTTCGATTCCCGCCATCTCCACCAAAACCGAATCGCCTGCCAGTGAGCGGCAGGCGATTCGGTTTTAGAGTCGTCGCAACGCAATCATTGTTACGTCATCGAAAACGGGCTGGTTACCCACAAACTCTTGCACCGCACGATCAATCGTATGCACGAGTGTGGTTGCGTTGGAATGTGAATTGGCTTTGAGTAACCGCGTTAATCGCGCATCGCCAAAACGTGCTTCGCGTTCATTGATTGCATCCGTTACACCATCGGTGTACAAGAGCAAGATATCGTTGCGCTCAAGTTTGATTTGACGCGATTCATAACGGGAGGTTTGCAAAATCGCCAACGGCAAGCCGGTACGGTGGAAGCGTTCCAACTTTGATTTAGCGCGATGTCGCCACAAGGGCGGATTGTGTCCTGCATTGACATACTCGATGCAATGCGTGTGCGGGTCAAGCACGGCGATCACCAAGGTTACAAACATTCCACTGCGCGAGTCTGCCATCATAATTTGATTTGCATGTTCAATCGCGGTTGTGAGATTTGATGCGTTGCGAATGCTGGCGCGTAAAACACTGCGCGTGGTTGCCATGAAGAGCGCCGCCGGCATTCCCTTGTCGCAAACATCGGCGATCACAATGCCCCATTTGCCATCCCCAAGCGGAATGAAATCATAGAAATCTCCACTGACCTCGCGAGCAGGTCGCCACAGCCCAGCCACCTGATACCCCGGAATCGTCGGATCGCGCTCCGGCATCAAACTCCGTTGCACTCGCAACGCCACCTGAAGTTCACGATCCAACCGGCTTTTTTCTAGCGCCAATGCAAAAAGCCGCGCATTTTCAATCGCGATGGCGGCTTGGTTGGCAAAGAGCCGCAAAAGTTGCGCATCGTTTTGCGTAAACGCCGGAGCAGACGATGCTCGCCGCACCGCAAGCGTGCCAAGCGTTTGCGTGTCCAATTGAATGGGAACAATCAATGCTTGATAGGTAGGTTTCTTCTCGACCGCCAATTCGCCGGATTCAAAAACGCGTTTGATCGTCTCCCGATCTAAACTAGTTTTTTCAAACTCGCGCGATTGGGCGATCAATTGTTGTGTCCCGGTATCGTACAGATGAATGAATCCGCTCGGACTATTCAACAAAGCGGCAGCGCGTTGTGTAATGGCGGCAAGGGCATCCTGAATATCACGATGCCGGCTGATGTCGAGCGAAGTCTCGTAGAGTTGAGTGAGTTGTTTGTTGCGCTCGCCCAGTTCGGTAATGAGGTTGAGATCGCTGCGGCGCAATCGTTCACGGTTCACTTGGGCGGCGTGATAGAGCAAAATCGGTGAACGTTGCACCAGCGTCAAAAAGACCGGCTTGGGTATTTCAAGCAATGTGGTGGAGACGAGAGTACGCGCCCAGGCAGAACGCGCTTGATTATCGAGCAGACTCATCTCACCAAAATGCGCGCCGGGTTCAAGCGTGTTGAGCACAACCTCGCCCGCCGCAGATGATTTGAAAATTTCAACGCGGCCGGCTTTGAGCAAATAAAAAGTATCGCCAATTTCAGAATCGGTGAATAAGAGGGTTTGTGCCGGATAATGCTTTTCGATAACGTGAACGCCAACTTGAGCGAGTTCCTCATCCTCAAGCGGTTCAAAAAATCGAAATTGGCGGAGAGTGGCAATTGATGTTGACATAGGAATACTCAGGACTATATTGGAGAGCATAACACGATTAAAGGACGACGTCAAGGATCGGGCAGGCAAAAATCGTCCTCGTAAAATCGTAGCAAAAATGATATACACGCCAAGTTCTATTGGCAGTTCAATCTTATGTTACTCGCATACGTCCGCGCAGTTATTCTTTGCCGGAAACCCGGTCTGTAGGTAGAATGTTCAAGGGTTATTAGCACAATATCAGATTCAGGTGACGAACACAATGTCACGTAAACCGCCTTATCCGCCCGAAACACAATCCACCTTGGGAGCATTTTTTGCACGATTGATCCGTCAAAAACCGGCGGTCGTGAAACCGGTGCGCACCGATCGGCAAGGGATTAACTTGTTGCTCGTTTGCGAAGACCCCGCTTTTTGCGATGCGCTCCAACGAACGTGGTTCGATCGTGAGGATAAGCGGTACCAAGTTGTGGTGGCAACTAGTCCCCGTGAAGCACGCGAAAAAGTGTTGCGCGCAACGCAACACTTTGACGTGTTGTTGATTGACCAGAAATTAAAAGGTGAGGGCGGCGATGGCACGCACCTGACCACCGAGTTGCTCAAGATCAGCCCGGATAGTGCGGCAATTCTGCTGACCGAGTTCTCTAGTCCTGAGGATGGTTTGCGTGCGTTGCAAGCTGGCGCTGATGACTATCTCATCAAGACCTCGGATTGGCAGACGACGTTCCGCGAACTTGCCTTGCGGGTCGCCGTGTTATTTGAAAACAAAGAAGCCCGGCGACGTCGGGTTCAAGAATTGGAAAGTTTGGTCGAGATCCAAAGTGCGATCATTGGTATCGAATCAGAAGCGGACCTGCCCAAGGTCTTGGATTCTGTCGTGCAATTTGCGATGCAGTATCTCTCGCACGTGGATGCGATCACGATCTTTTACATCAACCCTGAAACCGGCGAGCCGCAATTTGGTGGCGCCGCCGGCATCCTCGATCTCGAACAACTCAAAAACCACCCTCCCAAATTGAAACGGGTGCTGTCGTTGACCGAACCCTACTATGCGTTCAACGCGGCCGAAGACCTGTTTGTGCACGGTGAATTTGTTGCGCGAGAAAAGATCGCTTCGGTGGCGGTCTTTCCGTTGATTAATCGTGGCGAACGGTTTGGGCTGATGTTCTTTAATTATCGGCATCCGCAAGCGTTCGATGAAAACGAAAAGAGCGAGTTGAGTTTGTTTGCGCAACAAGCGGCGTTGGCAATCCACAAAGTCGTAATCTTCGATGAAACCAAACGCCGCCAACAACGCTTTGAAACCATTGCGCGGATTATGCCGATTGTGGGCGCTTCGCTCGATCCGGAACAAGTGGTGCGTGCTGTTTCGCGCGAGATTCTCAAAGTGGTTCCACGTGCCCGTGAAGTTTGCATGCTCTACTATGAACAGGATACCGGCGACCTGGTTTTCTCGTTGGCAAGTTTTGAGTTTTATCACATTGATGTTGTGGGGCAATTGGGTAGAACGCGCCTCAAAGCCAACGAGCCTAGTACGCCAATGAGTGTTGTGCATTCGGGCAGAGGACTCTACGTGCCCGATGTGAGCAGACGGCCGGATTATCAAGCCTTGGTCAGTTCCACCCAGTCACAAATGTGCATGCCCATCCAAGTTGGCGGCGAAATCCTGGGCGTGCTGGTGTTGGAAAGTAATCAATTAGACGCCTTTACCTTGGATGATCAATTTCTTTTGCAAGCCCTCGCCGATCAAGTTGCCGTTGCCCTCAAAAAAGCACAGGAACATACCCGATGGCTCAAAGCCCAAGACGATTTGGCCGCCAATGATGCGATCGCTTGGATGGGATTGTTCGGTTCGAATTGGTCACACACGGTCAATCAACGCACATTCGAAATTGAAGGGAAGGTTTTTTTGCTCCGGCAAGCCCTTGCAGGTATGGCTTCCCCGGAAATCGAAAAGTGGCTTTCCGATATTGAAGACGCGAGCCGGCAACTCAAAGCCCTTCAGATCGCTGGCAAAGTATCCCATGAGCCGCGCCCCGGTGACTCAACCGTTTCGATTGATCGCGTGTTAACCGAACGCGTGCCACGTTGGTGTGAAAAGTTTCCGGAAGTAATCTTGACGATGGATCTGCAATGCCCGGGCGTCCACGTTCCCATTGAAGAAGGTTGGCTAGAAATTCCGTTGGAGAAACTCATCAACAACGCCCTCAAGGCGATGGGAGGAAAAGGCGCATTGAATGTGCGTAGTGCGCGGTACGGCAATCGGGTTGAAGTTCAAATTCAAGACACCGGCAAAGGAATTCCAGAAGAAGCCAAAAAGTATTTGTTCAAACGACCGGTTCCCAAACCAACGTCCAAAGAGGGAAGCGGACTCGGATTACTTATTGCACGCAAAGTGTTGACGGCACATGGCGGTGATTTGGTATTACTCCGAACCGCCCCGGGTGATGGCACCACTTTTATGTTCCATCTGCCAGTCGCCCATCTTGATGACAAAGGAGCATAACGCATGACAGCCATTCGTTCCACTCGTCGTATTTTGGTGGTTGACAACGATGCCGGCGTTCGCAAGACCATCAAAGAAGTTCTCCAAGTCAGCAAGTATCAAGTGTATGTTGCTGAAGGTAGCGGAGAGGCGCTCATCAAGAATGCACGTCAACTGTTGGTGGACTCGCGCTGTCATCTGGCAATCCTCGATCTGCGCCTGATCAACGATAACGATCCTGAGGACTGGAGCGGATTTGCGTTGGCTTCCGACATTAGCAAACAATATCCATGGGTTAGTTGCATGTTTCTCACCGGCTATGGCAGTTTCGATCTGGCACGGCGCGCACTCGCCCAGAATATTGCCGTGGATGTCGCACGTAAAGACAGTAGTTTTAACGAGATTTTCAGAACGGTGGATCAAGCCTTTAGTAAGATTCGTTGCCGCTGGGATCAAGAACTGGAACCTTCCAATCCGGAATGGGACGAACTGCTTGCACCACTCAAAGAACAGATTCCCAATCCGGAGATTGCGCAATCCGAATTCGCCGAAGTGCTAGGGCGTTTGTTTCCGGATGCCGATAAATTGCATCTGCGTAAATTGAGCGATTACGAAAGCGCCCCCTCCGTAACTTCGGGGCATTCGATTTTGTTGCGTGTGGCAGCGCATCAGAACGGTCGCTGGTTAGAGGATGTGGCGGTCAAGATTGGTAGCCACGATGCCATTCAACGCGAAATCGTCAATTATGATCATTTTGTCCACAACCAAATTGGCGATTATCGCTACACCTTCCGCCAATCCAGCGCATCCACGTGGTATTTGGGAGGCATTGTTTACGCGCTCATCGGTGCAGAAATTGATAACACGCTGACCTTGCAAGAATATTATCGCAACACCGGCGACGCAGATTATAAATCACTGGATACCGTGCTGAACACCTTGTTCAGCCGCCTATTCCGCCGCTGGTACGCCGAACCCAAAACCGTCCACGTCAACATCTCTTCTGAATACGCAACAGCGCTGGGTTTGAATGATACGCGTTTAGCGCGGCTTAAAAACTGGGGGGACGATCCAGAAATTCAGTTTGCTGGGATCAACACGCCCTTGCCCAACCCCCTAGTCTGGATTCAGCGTTATGGTCGCAACAGCGACATTGAAACCAGTCAACACATTGTTCATGGTGATCTTCATAGTCGCAATGTATTTGTGGGACCCAATCAAGATGTTTGGTTGATTGATTTTGAACGCACGGGTCCCGGGCATTGTTTGCGCGATTATATCGAATTGGAGACCGACATTAAATTTAGTTTGATGTCTGCAGCAATCGAACAACCCAAACTCTTTTACGCGTTTGAAACTGCTCTGCTAGGACAAACGCGGGATGGACTCAAAAAAGCCGGTGCGGTGGTACCCCCTGCCCTAGTCCGGAATCAGCCGGAAGCGCATCGCGCCTTTACGGTGATTACTCATCTGCGCCAACTTGCTACGGATCGGATCCGGTATCCCGATTTGCGGGATTACTTTTGGGGATTATTGTTTCAAACGGTGTTTGTTGCCACGCTGAGCAACGTGTCCGATGCTACCCGTGAACAAGTCAAGTTATCTGCCGCCCTCATCTGCCAGCGTCTGGGTGATGGAATTCATTTGCGCGAACCCTGGCCTCCCAAAAGCAAAATGGCTCTGATCAAGAGTAAATTGACGAAAAAGAAAACCGTACCTGAATCACGGCGCGTTCTCTCTCCCAAACGCAAAAGCAATCTGGCACTGCAAACAACACCCTTGGATATCTTTTGCTCGTATTCACATCGCGACGAGAAAATGCGCCAAGAGTTAGAGAAACATTTGGCGTTGCTTGAACGACAGGGGATCGGCGTCATTTGGCACGATCGCAAGATTGATGCTGGCGAACCTTGGCGAGGACACATTGATGCTCATCTCAAGTCGGCAGATATTATTCTCTTGCTGATCAGCCCTGATTTTCTTGCGTCGGATTATTGCTATGATATCGAAATGAAGAAGGCTTTGGAGCGCCACGATGCCGGCGAGGTGCGGGTGATACCTATCATTCTCCGTCCCTGCGATTGGCAAAAAGCACCTTTTAGTAAACTGCAAGCCCTACCCCAAGATGGCAAGCCGGTTACCCGCTATCGTTCTCGGGACGAAGCTTATTCAAACATTGTGGAGGGAATGTGGCGAGTCATAGAAAAAATGCGTGCCAAGTAACCTATTCCACCGGCAGAGCCCGCACTCTGCCGGTTTTGCTTTTCAATGAGAATGATTCTATAATAGAGCCAATATTACTGGCAAGGAGAGCAGGCATGGCAATTCAATCTGAACGTGCAACCATTGGGGTTATTGGTGGAAGCGGTGTTTATCAAATGGAGGGATTGACCGACGTCAAAGAAATCAAAGTCAAAACTCCGTTTGGTGATCCGAGTGACGTGATCGTTCTAGGCACCTTAGGTAACCAACGAGTTGCTTTTCTGCCACGCCACAGTCGCGGTCATCGCATTATGCCGTCCGAACTTCCTGTTCGCGCGAATATCTATGCCTTGAAATCGCTGGGGGTCGAACGAATTATTTCGATTAGCGCGTGTGGCAGTCTGCGCGAAGACTTTGCCCCCCTCGATATTGTGATTCCCGATCAACTGTACGATCGAACCAAGAGCCGCCCCCACACATTTTTTGGCGAAGGGCTCGTGGTGCATATTTCGTTTGCGGATCCGTTTTGTCCCGAGTTGAGTCAGGTTCTTTACAATGCCGCGATGCACGCCGGAGCGCGTGTGCACAAAGGCGGACGATTGGTTGTTATTGAGGGACCGCAATTTTCAACCAAAGCAGAATCAGAAACGTACCGTGCGCTCAAGATGGACATTATTGGAATGACAGCGATTCCGGAAGCCAAACTAGCGCGTGAAGCGGAAATCTGTTACGCGACGATTGCGATGGTAACTGACTATGATGTATGGCATCCGGCGCATGATTCGGTTACCGTGGAAATGGTTGTTCAAAACCTGTTGCGAAATGCCGAGATGGGCAAACGCATTGTTCGATATGCGGTGGACGAGGTGCCAACAACGCGTGAACATTGTCCCTGCCCTAATGCACTCAAGGATGCCATCATTACAGCCCGCGATCGAATCCCGGCAAGCAGCCGGAGAAAACTGGGCATCTTGCTCGACAAATATTTACCTTTGGAAAAAACCGTAACCCAATCGCGCAGAATAAAATTGAAAAGATGAGCAATTCGCGTAGCGTCTTTCTCTTCTAAAAATTTCTTGTTTGGTTTTGTGTGAATAGCAATTTGCCTACACGAACAAAAACTGCCTTGCGTAAAATCTGCAAGACAGTTTTTGTTGTTTTACACCCAATTGCTGCCATCCCAGAATCACGGGCGCATTTACCAGTTGGGGGAGGGGCATCGGGCAAAAGTCGCTGCAACAACGACGCAAAGCCTGCCTTAGCGTAACTGCTCAGCCCTTCTCAAATTACCGCAGAGACGCCGAGGGCGCGGAGAAA
>JBBITT010000054.1:0-17204 GCA_037440625.1 Chloroflexota bacterium | reverse complement strand
AACGGCCCCGAGCTCAGCCGCGTTGCGGAGCGAAGCGGAGCGTGTCGGCTGCAGCGAGTGGTTAGCCACCGCCTCATCTTTGACCAAACCACTCAGCCAGCCGCGTCTTGATCCCTTCCAACGATCCCAAAAGACCCACTTGCCCTGCTCGCTTCATCTGAAGATTACCTTCAAATCTGCGAAGGTGTAGAGAGACTCGTCAGATTCCATGCCTCGCAGTGCACTTGCCAGAGAAAGCGTACTTCACGCTCTTGCTGCTTGGCGTGCGGCTCTGATTAACAGAAACTCGACGAAATCGAGTAACTCTGGTTGAAGGGAAAGCGGTAGTTTTCGGATTGTTTTGGAAATCCTTGGCTCAATTATCGTGCTCTCTCCGCTTGGTATTATAACCCACAAACGTTCCCTGGCCACAGGTAAGGTGGCTAACTATTGATTAGACGGAATTTTTCCGTATAATATGCCCTAGCGGCATCTTAGACGGAATCCTTCCGTGGCTCACCCAACTTCGCGCGGTGAGCCGCACGCTTGCCAAGATTATAAACCCACTCCCAGTCCAAGTCAATGGTTTTTCAGGTTAAAAAATGGAAACCCAGCCCAAGAAAAAACTCCTCGATCAAGTGCGTGATGTGCTCCGCCTCAAACATTATTCCATCCGCACCGAAGAATCCTACCTCAACTGGATCAAACGCTTTATCCTCTTTCATCACAAACGCCATCCCCTCGAAATGGGCGCCCCTGAAATCGAATCCTTCCTCACCCATCTCGCCACCCACGCCAACGTTGCCGCCTCCACCCAAACCCAAGCCTTCAGTGCGATCCTCTTTCTCTACCGCGAGGTACTCAAAAAAGACATCGGTCCCATTGACGCGCTCCGCGCTCGCAAACCCAAACGCTTGCCCACCGTCCTCACCCCTCTTGAGGTCGCTCAAATTATCCAACACCTCTCCGGCGAATATCGCTTGATGGTTCAACTCCTCTACGGTAGTGGTCTGCGTCTGATGGAATGCGTCCGCCTCCGTGTCAAGGACATTGATTTCGTTCAACGCACCATCACCGTGCGCGACGGCAAAGGAATGCAAGATCGCATCACCCCCTTGCCCGATGCCGTCATCGCCCCCTTGCAAGAACACCTCCAGCAGGTCAAACGCTTGCATACGCAAGGCCTCGCCCGTGGCAACGGCGCGGTCTATCTCCCCTTCGCCCTCGAACACAAATACCCCAACGCCAATCGCCAATGGGGCTGGCAGTACGTCTTCCCGTCCGATCGCCTTTCCACCGATCCGCGCACCGGCATCACACGCCGTCATCACATCAGCGAAAGCAGTTTGCAAAAAGCCGTCAAGCAAGCCGTGCGCCAAACCAAGATCCACAAGCCGGTCGGTTGCCATACCTTTCGCCATTCATTTGCGACGCATTTGCTCCAAAGCGGTTACGATATTCGAACCGTTCAAGAACTCCTCGGACACAAAGATGTCAAGACGACGATGATCTACACCCACATCCTTCAACGCGGCGGGCTGGCGGTGCGCAGCCCCCTCGATGCGATAGCGAGGTAATGATGCCGATTGATCTCCTTATCCATTCCGCCAACCAACTGCTTACCCTTTCTGGCGATGCGCCCAAGCGCGGCGCAACCCAATCCGATCTCGCGATCATTCGCGATGGTGCGATAGCGATTCACGGCGAAAGAATTATTGCCGTTGGTGATACCCTCGATCTCCTCGCGCTTGCCGATGCGCACACGCGCAGGATGGATGCGCGCGGCAAAATCGTTCTGCCCGGTTTTGTGGATGCACACACGCACGCGGTCTTTGCCGGCGATCGTGCCAATGAATTCGAACAGCGTTTGCAAGGCGCGACCTATCTCGAGATCCAAAAAGCCGGCGGCGGCATTATGAGCACCGTCCGCGCCACCCGCGCCGCCTCGCGCGACGATTTGATCGCGCAATCGCGCGCGCGCCTTGATACGATGCTGGCGCACGGCACGACGACTGCCGAAGTCAAAACCGGCTACGGACTCGATACAGCGAACGAACTCAAAATGCTCGATGCCATTGCCATGCTCGATGCGGAACATCCCATTGATCTCGTCCCCACTTTTCTCGGTGCGCACGTCGTACCCACTGAATACCAAGGACGCGCCGACGCATACGTGAACCTCGTCATCGCAGAAATGTTGCCCGCTATCGCCCAATCGAAGATCGAAAATCAGAAATCGAAAATCTTTTGCGATGTCTTTTGCGACGATGGCGCGTTCACGCTCGATCAAACGCGCCGCATCCTCACTCGCGCGCGCGAACTCGGCTTTGGCTTGCGCGTCCACGCCGACGAATTTGCGAATCTCGGCGCGGCAACTCTCGCGGCAGAACTAGGTGCGGCATCGGCAGATCATTTGATGGTTACTCGGCGCGATGAAATGCGTGCGATGGCACAAGCGAACGTGGTGGCGGTCCTTTTGCCGGGGACAACCTTTGGTTTGGGGAAAACGAATTTTGCGGATGGACGCGCGTTCATTGAAGAAAGTGTCCCGGTGGCGCTAGGGAGCGATCTCAATCCGGGAACAGCGTGGTGCGAGTCAATGCCGTTCATCCTCGCGCTCGCGTGCCGCTATGAAAAACTCACGCCCGCCGAAGCAATCGTGGCGGCGACGATCAACGCGGCATACTCGCTCCGCATCGCGGAGCAGGTCGGCTCGCTTGCGCCGGGCAAGTTGGCAGATGTGTTGATCGCCAATGTGCCAGACTATCGCCATCTGGCGTACCGCTTTGGCACGAATCCTATCGAGACGGTGATCAAACGAGGACGAGTGGTGAAAGAAAACTAGAGCAACCTCTGGCGCGCCCGGCGCAACACCTCGTCCATCATCGCCGCCGTCAATCGCCCGGTCTGCGTATTTTGCTGGCTGGGATGATACGCGCAAATCAAGGTGGAATGCGGGTTACCCAAGACATAAATTGCCCCGTGCGCAAACTTGACGCGCGGCGCCGGCTGCCCTTGCTCGCGCAATAATCGTACATAACCCTCCAATGCGATGCGACCCAGCGCGACGATCACCTGCGCGCGTTTCAAGAGTTCGAGTTCGCGGGCAAGGTAGGGCAGACAATTTGCTTGCTCTTGCAAACTGGGACGATTATCCGGCGGCGCACAGCGACAAATCGCCGTGATAAAGACATCGTGCAGTTGCAAACCATCGTCCGCGTGTTGCGCGGTTGGTTGATTCGCCAACCCGGCGCGATGCAACGCGGCGTACAAAAATTCGCCGGACGCATCGCCGGTGAACATCCGCCCGGTGCGATTTGAGCCGTGCGCGCCGGGCGCCAGCCCGATCAGCACGACGCGGGCGTTCGGATCGCCAAAGCCGGAGACTGGCTTGCCCCAATAATTCCATTCGCGGTACGCGCGCCGCTTTTCGCGCGCAATGCGTTCACGATATTGCACCAAGCGTGGGCATTTTTCACACGCCACGATTTCACGATTCAGAACGTCCCAAATCGGTTGACTCTGCTCCAAAAATTTTCATCTCCACCACTTGGTCTGCCTTCAACACCGGCAACTTTAATACTTGCGCTGCCAGTTGCGTCAACGCTTCCAGCGGCACCAAGCCGACGATTTCACTTTCCAAAACAGCCACGCCGCGCTTTTCCGCTTCCGTTTTCACCGCATTGAACGCGGTCAACATTCCGGTCACGTTGAAATTGGTAAGGTTCATTGACACCTGCGCGATGTTGCGCTCTTTGAGCATAAAGCCATTCGCCTTGACCGATTTCAGCCCGCCCCCTTTTTCCCGAATCACACGCGCAATCTCTTTGGCAATCTGCACATCGCTGGTCGCCAAGTTCACATTGAACGCGATGAGAAACGGGCGCGCGCCAATCACGGTGGCGCCGGCACTGCTCAGTCGTTTGGGCCCAAAATCCGGCGCGCGAGCCGGGTTGGTTTCGATTTCACTTTTCAATGCTTCGTACTCGCCGCGCCGGATGGATGCGAGGTCGCGGCGCTCGGGTCGTGTCGCCGCATATTCGTACAAGTACACCGGAATTTCTAGTTCGCGTCCTACGCGCTCACCCAATCGCCGTGCCATCGCTACACACTCTTCCATCGTTACGCCGCGAATCGGCACCAAGGGCACCACATCGGTGGCGCCAATGCGCGGATGCTGACCACGATGCGTGTTGAGATCAATCAAGCGTGCGGCGGTGGCAATGCCATTAAACGCCGCTTGCTCGATGGCATTCGGTTCGCCGGCAAGCGTGATGACCGAGCGATTATGATCCGCATCCATCTCGCGATCCAGCAGTTTGACGCCGGGCAACAACATGGCGTTGACAATTTCATCCACGATTTCAACACGCCGACCTTCAGAAAAGTTAGGTACGCATTCGACGATTCGATCCACTGTTTCCTCGCGCTTATATTTCACGCCACACGCCTCACGAATCACGGGGTACGTGTTCCGTCGAATGTGCCAAGACATTGAGAAACCGATCCACTTCTTCCACCGTGTTGTAATGTCCCAGCCCAACGCGCACTGCGCCGCCCTGTTCTTCCAATCCCAGTTTCAACATCAATGCCAGCGCGTAATAGTTGCCATCCCAGACATAGATGTTGTGTTGCGCAAGATACTCGGCGACTTGGCGCGGCGTTTTGCTGGCAAGTGTGAACGCAACGGTGGGCGTGCGATAATCAAAACGATTCAAATCGGTGATGCCGTAAATGCGAACGCCGGGAATGGCGCGCAAGCCGGTCATCAAGCGAATGAACAAATCTTTTTCGTACGCCTTGATGGCAGCCATCGCGGTCTTGAGCTGCAAGCGTCGTCCGCTGAACGATGCGAACTGGGATGCAAACGGCGCGCCGTACTTTTCACCGAGCGATGCTAAATAGTTGATTGCGGCAAGCGCGCCGGCAATTCCTTCGTGGTTCTGCGTCCCGGTTTCAAATTTGTGCGGCGGCGCGTTGTCGGCGGGGCGCACTTTGTACGCCTCCAAACGATTTAACACATCGTACTTGCCGTACAACACGCCCAGGTGCGGTCCATAAAATTTATAGACCGAACATGCCAACAAATCACAATCGAGGTCTTGGACATCAATCGGTGCGTGCGGTGCCAGATGGACGGCGTCCACAAACACGATTGCGCCTGCCATATGCGCCAGTGAGATGATGGTTTTCAAATCGTTTATTGTCCCTACCGCGTTGGACGCGCCGCCCACCGCAACGATTTTAGTTTTGGTCGAAAGGTGTTTTTCAAAATCTGCCATATCGAGCGTGCAATCATCCAGATGCACATTGACCCAGCGAACCACTGCCCCGCGTTCTTCCAACGTGAGCCACGGCGCAATGTTGGCATCGTGATCGAGATGCGTGACGATGATTTCATCACCCGGGTTGAGATAGCGGCCCAGCGCGCGTGAGACGTTGAACGTGAGCGTCGTCATATTGGGACCAAAAGCGATTTCGTTGGGTGAACGCGCGTTCAAAAAATCGGCGAGGGCGGCGCGTGCTTGGGCAATCAGTGCATCGCTTTTTTGCGAGGTGGCAAACGCGCCGTGCGTGTTGGCGTTCATCGTTTTGTAATAATCAGCGATGGCGTCAATCACTTTTTGCGGGACCTGGGTTCCGCCGGGATTATCGAAAAAGATGGCGCCGGTTTGGAGCGCAGGAAAATGGGATCGGATTTCATCAATGGGATAAATCATCCAACTCCTTTGAAAAGGTGGGACAAATTTCAAATTTGTCCTACGCAATAGCGCGCCCTAGAATCTCCGCTTGCCGCTTCCACATCCTTGCGCGCTTGCGCGGTGTGCGATCATCGTAGCCGAGCAAATGCAAGATGCCGTGCACGGCAAGCAAATCCAATTCATCGGCAATGCGCCAGCCGGCCTCTCGCGCTTGCACGCGCGCGCGTTCGTACGAGATGATAATGTCGCCCAGATAATGCGGCGAGTTGGGCAGAGCATCGTCCGGTTGCATTGGAAACGCTAGCACATCGGTCGCCGCATTCGTCGCGTGGAAGCGCCGGTTGAGTTGGCGAATCTCGGCATCGGTGGTGATGTAGAGGGTCAACGAGGCGTGCGATTTTTCGGCGCGCAACGTTTTCCGGGCGATGCGTTCCAAACGCGCGCGCGCCACCCGCCCGGCAAATTGGGAATGCACACGCAACTCAATGTTCATTTGTTGGCTCCGGCGGAGGTTCGGGATATTTGATGCGCGGATGAAACAGCCCTTGCAAGACACCAAAGAACGCGGTTTTGATTTCTTGCAAATCGCGCAAAGTCAAATCGCTTTCATCCAATTGTCCGTCGCGCAAACGCTCATTCACAATGCGATCAATGATCGCCCGAATTTCTTCCGGCGATGCCGGGCGTTCCGCGCGCGTGGTGGCTTCTACACCATCGGCGAGCATCAAGATGGCGGCTTCGCGCGATTGCGGCTTGGGACCCGGGTAGCGATAATCGCTTTCGTTGATTGGCGTGTCACCGTTGGCTTTGACCGCCTTGCGATGAAAGTACGCGGCAAGCGTGGTGCCGTGATGTTGCGGAATAAATTCGCGCAGGCGTTCCGGCAAACCGTACTGTTGCGCCAATGCCAGACCACGCGCCACGTGTTGAATGACGATGCTCGCGCTCTGCTTGGGGGCGAGTGTATCGTGAATGTTCACGCCATCCATCTGATTTTCCACGAACGATTCTGGGGAACTGGTCTTGCCGACATCGTGATAGTATGCTGCCACGCGCACGAGTAACGCATCCGCCCCAATGCGCTGCGCCGCTTGTTCGGCGAGTTGCCCCACAATCAAACTGTGATGATACGTGCCTGGGGCTTCAACTAAAAGTTTGGTGAGCAAGGGATGCGTGGGACGCGCGAGGTCAATCAATTCAAGCGAGGTGGTGATGCCAAAGAGTTTTCCCAACACAAAGATACTGCCCAGCGCAATCAAGCCACACAGTGCGCCGTTGCCGATCGCCGCAAAGAGCAACTGGCTCCACGTCATCGGATTAGTTTCGTGGGTGAGCAAGCGAAAGATCGCCACGATGGCGGCATTGGCCGCGCTCACATACGCGCCGCTCCACAACAACGCCGGCAAGCGTTCGATCTTGCCCAACGTCAAAGCCGCGATGCTTCCGCCCGCCAACGCATACAACGCCAATTCGAGCGAGTTGTGTGCAAAGAATCCCAACGATAAGGCGAGAGTAAAATTCGAAACGAGCGCAACCACCGGATCAACCAATACCGCCAGGAGCATTGCCGCCGCACCGATCGGATAGAGATATTGCCAGAGCGAGCGTTCGCCGCTCAATATTTTTGCACCAAGCGCGAACGCCAAAATGACAAATGCGATCAGAAGCAAGGGGCGTCCTTGGGGGATGAGGGCGGGCCGCAAGCGCAAGATGTGGAAGGAGAGCAGCGTGGCAAGTAAGACCGCGAGCAGAGCGCGTCCAATATTTTCGCGCCAATCCGATTGCGGCACCATCAACCCGGCGGCTTCCAACGCTTCGATGGCAAGTGGCGTTACGACCTCGCCTTCACGCACAATGGCTTGGCCCTTTTCGATGGTGCGGTGCACCGGGTCAATTTGCTCACGCGCCCGCGTTCGTTCCGCTTCGGTCTTGGTTCGATTGAGGAAACTGTTGGGCACAATCATCACTTGCGTCCATTGCATCACCAGATCGGCTTGGTCGGCGGGGAGCGCCAGACTAATGCGCGAGGGAATCTTGGCGAACTCGGAAGCCACATCGCTGGGCCGAATCGGTTCACGCATCGTCAAGTCGAGGACGTACAGCGTTTCAGTCACAAAGCGGTGAAACGCCGTTTCGTCGAGGGCAAGGGTGCGACTGAGCGTTTGACTGCTCAGGGTCAGGGTGGGGACAGCCCGCGCCCATTCAATCTTGCGTTCGATCGTACTGTAGGGATCGTGCCGGAGCGTATCGAGATAATCGAGGACACGGCTTGCCCAGCGCACTTGTTCGCGTGCTAGATCGGCATTGGGGGGATCGTACACCTCTTTGACTTGGGCTTCGGCTTTGGCACGCGCTTCTTGGGTTTGGATCTCGCTGATAAAATCTATGCGTTCCGGCGCAAGCAGAGTGCGTGGGCTGGCTTGTCCCGGTTCCAGACGCAACGATTCCTGGAAAGGTTGAAATACAAAAATCAGAATCAAACCCAGCGTAAAGCCTGCCGTGATGCCCAAGGCATACAGCATTTGTCGGTACGAACGAGTCTTTTTTTGCCGAGACGAATGGCTGGTGATCATCCCTGCTCGATAATTGAACAGGGCAAAGGGAAGGTTGCCCCGATGCCCTGTGATGAATCAGATACGCGGAGACATTGCGCGTTTCGATGGAATGGAGATCACAATTCGATTCCCCAAGGTCTGGGTTGCCGGGTGAGAACATACGCCGCACGCGCTGGTGCATCACGCGTGAAAACGAAATCAACCGCGACATAGCCGGCGGCAAACAATTGTTGAAAGGCTTGGCGTGTTTGCGTTCGCCAATCCAACGCCAGTGCGGTATCCGCCGATTTAACGGCATTCAGGTTTGCCGGAATTTCGAGCAGCAGAATATCGCTGGTGGGCGAGTGCGTGTGGGTGATGCGAGGCAAAGCGCGCTCATCACATTGAACCTCAAAGATCCATTGTGCGCCGGCACGCACCAAGGCATCCCATTCTTGCCGAGGCGGTGGCGCACTGGCGCGGGCGTGAACCCGGGGTGCCTCGAGCCACCATTCCACTTGGAACCGATCCGAGGGCAAGCCGGCGTTGAGTGCGTCCGTCATTTCGCCGTACGCGTTGACGATATACTGTCGTGCAATTGTCCCCAGCCGTGCGAGGTTGAGATTGGCGTTGAGCGCGAGCAAGGGATCGTACGTCCAGGTGATGAGCGGGATGTGTTGAGCGAGTGCGACTTGGCGTTGGGCAAATTTCAAGCGTTCGCCGATTTTTTGTCCTTGAAATTCCGGGAGCACGGCGAGCATATGCGAGCATTGTTTGAGGATGCGTTGACCGTGTTGCTCAACCCAGCCAGGAAAACTAAACACAAAGCCGATCAAGCGTGACGTGGCATCGAACGCGCCCAGCAAGATGCCGCCGTTTTTGTGCGCGGTGATGAGCAGGTTGGCGGGGACGACATCGCGCCAATCCGGCATTTGCCAAACGATGCGTTGCAGTTCTTCGGCGGCGAGGTACTCGTTCCAATCGTGGAGCGGTCGAATCGAAAAGTCTATTCCAAGTGCCATCGAAATTATTCCGGCACGTTAGCGTCGCTTGCGACGAGAACCAAACAAGTCCTCGTCTTCTTCCCAGTCTTCTTCGTCGTCTTCTTCGTCCTCTTTCTCATCTTCTTCGAGCAAGTCCTCGTCGAGTTCGTCTTCTTCCCATTCCTCTTCGTCTTCAAGGTCTTCGCGTGGTTCCATGGTCAAGCAACCCGCGTCGGGTTCGTATTCGATTTCCTCCGATGCACAGATTCCATTTTTGTTAAAGGTGCAATGTCGTTCACGGCATCGAATGCGAGTCATGAGAAATGCCTCCTCAGTCCGATTTTTGAGCGACGCTATTATGGTCATTTTATCCGGTTTTGTCAAGAAATTTTTGGCTGGTGATGATGGGGAAGAAAGACGTTGCGCATAAGAAATAGGCGAGACGGTGATCCGTCTCGCCTGGGGTCTGGAATTGCATTACGGGTTGCCTTCGTTCTCCAGCACGCGGAAGGATGCACTGGACGACCAAGGTCCCCAACCGCTTTCGTTTCCGCCACGGACGCGCCAGTGATAGGTAACACCCATGCGCAAAGGTTTTTCGACAGGAACGGTTGCTTCGGTGGCGATGGAGATGATGGAATGGCTCTGTGACCAATCCGGTGAATCGCTCCAGGCAACTTCGTACCGGGTCGCGCCGCCAACCGAGAGCCAACGAAAGGTGGGATGCACGCTATCGGCAAACTTGTCGTTTTCCGGCGAAATCAGAATGGCGCGCCCGGTTGGTGGGGTGGGCTTGGCAATGGGCTCGCTAACTTGGGTTTGAGCGACCGCGGTGGGCGGAGCCGGCACTTTTTTTTCGCGCTTGACCTTGTCCAATGCCGATGGCTTGGTGGCTGGGGTACGTTTTTTGCCAGCACGTGCAGTCGGTTTGGATTTCTGGGAACGGGCGCGTTTCACCGTCTTGGCTGGTTTGCGTTTGATCGTTGTTTTTTTCTTTTTGGAGGTTGCCAACAGTAACGGTGCGAAAAGTAAGGTGAGCAATCGTTCCATACTCAAACTTGGATTCCTCGCCAAAGTATCATGGTGACGGCGGCGTGGTGGAAGGTGGTGGCGGAGGAGAGGGTGGCGTGGTGGGAGGTGGCGGCGGCGCTACGGGTGCCACTGGCGCTTCGGCCGGTTTCTTGGCAGGTTTCTTGACGACCGCTTTTTTCTTAGGCGCGGCTTTTTTGGCAACCTTTTTCTTGGGGGCGGCTTTTTTGGCTACTTTTTTCTTGGGTGCCGCGAGCAAAAGGGGGGTTGCCAGACTGAGTAGAATTTCAGCAAGCGTGCTCATCATGTCCTCCTCATAGAATTAGGATTCCCCATGAAAAATCGAGAGTTGGGGATTGGGGCTAGCACACAAGATCACACCTGATTTGAGTCTGCTGCGCATCCACCTCCTCTCGATTGACCCACCTCGGTCAGTTAACTGCGAAGAGTATAACACAGATTCAGAGTGATTACAAGACCCTTGCGCGTGACGACAACTTTACTGCCACGGAATCGAGACCACTAGTGAGGTAGGGGTAAACACCAACCTCGCGCGAATAATTTGACACACTTTTGGGAACAGGGTAGAATGACATTGACTTCGCCCGGAGGAGGCATTCAAAGATGATTGATTTCTCCCTGACCGACGAACAAAAAGCACTCCAAGAACTTGCACGCGATTTTGCCCAAAAAGAAGTTGCCCCCGTTGCTACGGAACTTGATCGAACCGGCACTTTTCCACACGATCTCCTCAAAAAAGCCCACAAACTTGGTCTTTTGAACCTCACCATCGAAGAAGCGTATGGGGGAGGCGGGCAAGGTTGGCTCGAAGCATCCATTGTGGGCGAAGAATTAGCGGCGGCCTGCGCCGGTTTTACGACTGCCGCCAATGCGAACGAACTTGCCTTAACCCCTCTGCATCTTGCGGCTACCGAAGAACAAAAGCGCAAATTCATTTCCCCTATCGCCAAAGATGGCGGGTACGCCGCCTTTTGTGTGACGGAACCGGGGGCGGGAAGTGATGTAGTCGCTATGCGGACGCGCGCGGTGAAAAAGGGGGATGAGTATATCCTCAACGGCACCAAACATTTCATCACGAATGGCGATGTGGCGCACTTGCTCACCGTCTTTGCCGTAACCGACCCAGAGAAAAAGCATCGTGGGCTGTCGCTCTTTGCGGTTCCCGCCGATTTGCCCGGCATCACGCGCCGCCATATGGGCGAAAAAATGGGACAGCGCGCGTCGGATACGGCCGAAATTGTTTTCGAAGAGGTGCACGTCCCGGCAGAGAACCTGA
This sequence comes from Chloroflexota bacterium, assembly GCA_037440625.1. Lineage (GTDB taxonomy): Bacteria > Chloroflexota > Anaerolineae > UBA4142 > UBA4142 > DAOTXS01. The sequence continues at coordinate 5,680 of JBBITT010000054.1, read as the reverse complement.
TCGGCAAGGAAGGCGAAGGTTTCAAGATCGCGATGGAAACGTTTGACCGGTCGCGGATTGGCATCGGCGCAGCGGGGGTGGGCGTGGCGCGCGCGGCGTTGGAAGCGTCCATCAAATTTGTCAAAGAGCGTCAGCAATTTGGTCAACCGGTCGCCAACTTTCAGGGTTTGCAATTTATGCTCGCCGATATGGCGATGAAAATTGAAACCGCGCGCTTGGCGGTGTACTATGCGGCGTGGCAAGTGGATCACAAAATGCCGTACGCGTACCAATCAGCCATTGCCAAAGCGTACGGGTCGGACGTGGCGATGCAAGTAACCACCGATGCCGTGCAGTTGCACGGCGGGTACGGTTATTACGCCGAATACAAAGTGGAAAAATATATGCGCGATGCCAAGTTGCTCCAGATTTACGAAGGTACGAATCAGATTCAACGCGTCATCATTGCGAGGACGTTGTTGAAAGACTAGGCGAGGAATTATGAGTCGTGATTTCATTTTGATCTTTAGCGGCGGAATGGTGTCGCTCATTACCACGCTCGTGGTCATCTTTGTGATGGATTATTTTTATCGGCGGGAACAACTCAAAGCCGCCAAGCCGGAATCGGTGCATCCCGTCGAAGCGTTGATGACGTCAGCCCCGCCCTCCGCCGAGACCAAAACTGAACCGTTGCAACCGCCAGAATCGAAAGTGGTGTTGGTGCAAGAAGAAACACCGACATCGCATTGATCTTGCATAAGGAGAATCGGGAATGAACATTGTGGTGCTCATCAAACGTGTGCCCGACACCGAAACGCGTATCCAGTTGAAAGATGGCAAGGTCGCGACCGAAGGCATCTCCTGGATCATCAGCCCGTACGATGAGTACGGAATCGAAGAAGCGTTGCGGATTGTCGAAAAGCACGGCGGCAAAGTGACGCTTGTGTGTCTGGGACCCGAAGAAGCCAAAGAGACGATTCGCAAGGGTTTGGCGCTGGGCGCAGACGAGGCGATTCACATCAATGATCCGGCATTGCTGAATGGCGATGCCTCGACTACTGCCAAGGCGCTGGCGGCGGCACTCAAGACGTTGCAGTACGATTTGGTGCTTGCCGGCAAGCAAGCGGTGGATGAAGACAATGCCCAAGTCGCTGTGCGCGTCGCTGAATTGTTGGGCTTGCCGCATGTGAACTCGGTCATCAAATTGGAATTTAGCGACGACAAGAAATCGGCAAAATGTTTGCGCGAGGTGGACGGCGATCGCGATTTGGCGGAGACCAGTTTGCCCGCGATCATCACCGCGCAACAAGGTTTGAATGAACCGCGCTATCCGTCGCTCAAAGGAATTATGGGTGCAAAAAAGAAACCGATCAAGGATATCAAAGCGGCTGATCTGGGACTTGCCCCAGCATCGTTGGCGCCCAAAGTGGAAACCGTGAAACTTGATCCGCCGCCCGCGCGGCCGCCGGGCAAGATTATCCCGGGTGATCCAGCCACCGCGGCAAAAGAGTTGGTGCGCTTACTTCATGAAGAAGCGAAGGTGATTTAAGATGAGCAACACTATTCTCATTGTCGCAGAAGAACGCGACGGCGCTCTGCGCAAAGTTTCATACGAACTAGTTACCGTCGCCAATGACATTGCCAAAGGCTTGGGCGGCGCGGTAGAAGCGGTGGTGATGGGGAACAACGTTGGCGCGTGTGCGGAATCGCTTGCCAAGACCAGGGTTGCCAAAGTGTACCATGCCGATGGTGCCGCGCTGGCGAATTTTGCGCCGGAAGTTTTCTCGGCGACGCTCGCGAACATCATTACCCAAGCGCAACCGGCGCTCGTGTTGATGCCGGCGACCGGCTGGGGCAAGGAATTGGGTGCGCAAGTGGCTGCCAAACTCGATTGGGGTTTGGTCACCGATTGCACCGGCTATCAGGTTGAGAATGGCACACTCATTTTCAAGCGGCCGGTGTATGCTGGCAAAGCGATTGCCACCGTGAAAGCCAAAGCGTTGCCGGTGATGGCGAGTATTCGTCCCAACATCTTTCCGCCTACCGAACCTAGCTCGCCGGCGGCACCCATCGAAAAGGTAGAGCCGGCAAATGTCGCCGCGCGTTCCAAGGTGATCGAAAAAGTCAAGAAGGAAGCGGCGGCTGTTGATCTCAACGAAGCCAAGATCGTTGTTTCGGGCGGACGCGGCGCCAAGAGTGCGGAAGGATTTGTGCCGATTCACGAACTGGCAAAGATTCTGGGCGCGGCGGTGGGTGCGTCACGCGCGGCAGTGGATGCGGGCTGGATTGATTACAGCACGCAAGTGGGGCAGACTGGTAAGACGGTTGCACCACAGTTGTACATCGCGCTGGGAATTTCTGGCGCCATTCAACACCTGGCAGGGATGTCATCGTCCAAAGTGATCGTCGCCGTCAACAAAGACCCCGATGCACCAATTTTCAAAGTGGCAGATTACGGCATCGTGGCGGATATGTTCGAAGTGTTGCCGGTTATGACCGAAGAGTTCAAGAAATTGATGGCGCAGAAATAGGTATGGACATACGCCCGTCTCGGTAGAAAAACCGGGGCGGGCGTGTGCGTTTGGGGGTAGCGATGAATATCCAAGCATTGTACGAATACGTTATCTTGCGCGATATTCTTGCCTACATTCTGCCGGGTGGCATTTCGATTGCAGGCATTGCTTTGATTGCTCAAGCGTACGGAGTCGAGCGTTGGAACAAATTGATCTTTGCGCTTTTTGAATTGAGTTCGTGGGCGTTCATCGTTGCGCTGATTATGATCGCCTTTTTGGTGGGGCATATCATTGATATGCTTTACCGACTTGTACTTCAAGGACGTGATTGGTACCGTCGTCCGCAGACCATTCGCAAGATGCTGACGGGTAGCGCAGAAGCGGGCGCCGAGCCAAAGCAGGATCCAATTTCGAGTGGTGTCCGCCAAGCGGTTGCGGACTTGCTGGGATTTGACTGGCAGAAAATTTCTGTGGATGAATGGATCGCTTCAGGGAAAGCATTTGAAGGCACAGTGATGTTGGGATACTGGATCGAACAAGAGGATTCAAAATTGTTTAACACGGAGATTGGGCGTCCAGTGGTCCAAGCGCACTTTCTCCACGCTTCAGGTTTTGCCTTTTTGTTCTTTGGACTGTGCGTGGTGATCAGCGAAGTCTTACGATGGCTCGGCTTGCCTTTTACTCCCAGCGGCGAGCCATTGGCAAACCTTGTGAATGCTGCCGCTGTTGGGGGGCTTGGCATGCTGCTCATTTTTCAAGGCAAACACAAACGCGACATTATTATCGAGCATACCTACCGTGCTTTCTACATGCTTTGGCGCCATCGCCAATGTTTTGGTAGCCAGAGCCGAACCGGGAAAGGGCATTCGCCGTCGCCTTCGTCCGGGGATGAGTTACCAATCTAAGCCACGCCGATTGATCGCATGTCTTCCGATTCACCGTTCGACTGTTTGTACGCCCTCTGCATCTTGGAAATCCTGCGCGATTATCATCCTGTTCTTGTTGGCACGTTTCTCCTTGGCATTGATGTCCCCGGCAGCGACCTTGATCTGATTTGCGAGGTTCACGATTTCGCTGAGTTTGAGCGGGTAGTGCGTGCCGCATTCGATCAACAGAGCGGTTTTCAGGTTACGTCGGAAATCGTGCGTGGCGTTCCATCGTTGATCGTCAATTTCAATTGTGCCGGCTTCCCCATGGAAATTTTTGCGCAACCTGTTCCAGTAACCGAGCAATATGCCTATCGGCATCTCCTCGTCGAAGCGCGCTTGCTTGAAATTGGTGGAGAGGCGGCGCGTGGGACGATTCGTGCGTTGAAACTTGCCGGCATCAAAACCGAGCCGGCATTTGCACAGTATTTCAAACTCGAGGGCGATCCGTACGCGGTACTGGCGCAGTTGTCGTATGTGAGTGATGATGAATTGCGTGATGTGGTTATGAATGTCGAAAATAGATAAAGACGTTACCTTGCCAAGTTTCTATCATCTATTCTTCGCTCTTTAACGCTCGTTCGATTTCCTCGTGGTACACGCTCCACATTCGCTTCGGCAACAATTTGCCAATTTGCACCATCACCTGTTTTGCCGCTTCGCGATCGCGTTCGGCACGGGACAATGTGTTGGGGACATTGAGCATAAACGGCGCACCAAAATTCACGGTCAAATGATTTTCGTCATCTTCAAAACCCCCAGCGGGCAAAAAGGGAATTTGATTGTGGCTAAGCAAAAGGAGGAACAAGCCCGCGCCCGCCGGCGGGTTACACAAGGCAAGATTTTCGCCGGTATGACCCTCTGGCGCCATCCCGACCAGTTGCGGCGTTTCACCGCGCGTGAGCGCTAACACGCGGCGTACCGCAATCGCGCCGGTGCCTTTGTATTCGTCAATCACCGGTGGCAAAGTCAGAATCCCGTACGTCTTGGCAAGTTGTCCAAATGCCCAACGGGTGAGCGGTTGTTTGATGCGTCGTCGCCAACCCTTGGGATACCACCATTCCCGTGCCATCACGCCACGAATCTCGCGCGGATCGGTTCGGTGTTGGGCGATGGCAGCCACCGCCAACGCACCAATCCACCACGCGCCCAAGCCAGGACGGTCGTAATGATTCATCGCCAAAATAAAATCGCCGGTGGGGGGAATGTGATGTGCATTCAAGATACGTGGTGGCACCGGCGCATCTCGCATCATCAGCGTGCACGTTCGGCTCAACAAGGCGGGACGCCCCAGCAAGGCGCGCAAAAAGGGCAAGACCATTCGCCATGAATGGCGATAGAGAGGTCGAGGTTGATTCATTGGGATATGCCCGTGTGTAGCGCTCGTTGAATATCTTGGTGATAGACTCCCCACATTCGTTCGGGTAGCAGTGTGCCGATCTGAACCATTACTTGGCGTGCGCTTTCAGCATCCCGCGCGAGTTTCGATAATTGGGGTGAGACCTCCAGCGTAAATGGTTTCCCAAAGTTCACGGTGAGCACTTGATCGTCGTCTTCAAAAATTCCGCCTGGCAAAAGGGGAATCGTATCCCGTGCGAGTAACCACAGCATCAGCCCAGCCCCGCGCGGTGGTTGGCACAGTCCCAGATTCTCGCCGGTGTTGCCTTCGGGTGCCACGCCGATCAACTCGGGCGGATTGCGGCGGGTGAGTTCCAATGCGCGGCGAAGCGCAGCGGCTCCTTGCCCACGATACGCATCCGAATCTAATAACGCCGGCGGCAAGCCGATGCAGTCGTACGTTTTAGCGAACTGTCCAAAGAACCAGCGCGTGAGTGGTTGAATGATCCAATGTCCGATCCCGTGGGCATAATGCCATTCGCGCGCCATCATAAAATGTACCTCGCGCGGCTCGCGCGTACGCTGCGCCGCAATGGTCGTCGCAATGGGTGCAATGCCCCACCATGCCCCCAAACCGGGACGATCGTAATGATTATAGACCACGATGAACGGCGAATCGGTTGGTATGTATTGCGCATTCAGCACACGCGGCGGAGGATAGGCGCCTTGAAGCATCAAGGCGGCATCCCGGCTCAGTGATGAGCGGATGCCTAATAGAACACGTATGGCTGGCACGAGCAACCGGAATGAATAACGATAGCGTGATCCTGGGTTGACTGGCATAAAAGTCTAACTAAAATTTTACCGATTTTGAATTGACTTGGATGAACAACAATGCTATAGTCGCAAGTGTCGAGGTGATGA
>JBBITT010000053.1:0-17461 GCA_037440625.1 Chloroflexota bacterium | reverse complement strand
TTCGTGAAGGTGGGCGCACCGTGGGTTCGGGCGTCATTACGAAGGTGATTGGATAGATGCTAGTCGCCAAGCGACTAAGTGTTCCGCATTGAACTGAGGAGACTATGGCTCGACAAAAGATTCGCATTCAACTCAAAGGTTACGATCATCGAGTGCTCGATCAATCGGCGAAGCAGATTGTCGAAACGGCAGAGCGCACTGGTGCGGCGGTGGTGGGACCGATTCCCCTGCCCACCAAAATCGAAAAGTTCACGGTGCAACGTGCGACCTACATTGACAAAGACTCGCGCGACCAATTCGAGATTCGGACTCACAAGCGCTTGATTGACGTTCTCGAGCCAAGCTCCAAGACGATTGATACGCTGATGCGCTTGAATTTGCCCGCTGGCGTGGATATCGAAATAAAACTGTAAGATACCAGTAGTCAGTAGTCAGAAGTCAGTAACCAGTTTTGGTATGCTGGCGAATTCTGACGACTGATTACTGACGACTGACTACTGAGGTTTTACTATGGCTGAAGGATTACTTGGCAAAAAAGTCGGGATGGCGCAGATTTTCAATGAGAAAGGCGAAACAGTCCCGGTAACCGTTTTGGAAGTCGGTCCTTGCTTTGTGACCCAAATTAAAACGCCGGCAAAAGACGGCTATAGCGCGATTCAATTGGGGTTTGAAGAAGGCAAACGCTTGAACAAACCCGAACGCGGCCATCTCAAGAATTTGCCGCCTCTCAAACATTTGCACGAAGTCCGTACCACCGGCATCAGCAATTATCAGGTGGGGCAAAAGTTGAACGTGACCCTGTTCAACGTTGGCGATTTGGTGGATGTGACCGGCGTCTCGAAAGGCAAGGGGCATGCGGGCGTGGTCAAGCGGCATCATTTCCATGGTGGTAGCAAAACGCATGGTGCCTCGGATCGCGTGCGCCGGCCGGGTGCCAGCGGGGCAACTACAACACCCGGGCGTGTCTTGCGCGGTTTGCGTATGGCAGGACAGATGGGCAATGTTCGCTCGACCACTTTGAATTTGGAAGTGGTGAGCGTAGATCCGGAGCGAAATTTGATGGCGATCAAGGGCCCCATCCCCGGGGCAAGAGGCGGCTTGGTCTTTATTCGACGCGCACGCAAAGAGAAAAAAGTGGTCAAGTTGCAACAAGTCGGCAAGAAAGGTGCCAAGTAGGCAAGGGAGTTTCAATCATGCAAGTTCCTCTGTATAACCAAGCCGGTCAGCAAATTGGGACGACCGAACTGAACGACAAAATCTTTGGGATTGAACCCAACCAGCCGGTTATGCACCAAGCGCTCCTGCGCCAATTGGCCAATGCGCGCCAAGGCACAGCCGATACCAAAACCCGCGCCGAAGTTTCCGGCGGGGGGGCTAAACCGTGGAAACAAAAAGGCACAGGACGCGCGCGACAAGGTTCGACGCGCGCACCGCAATGGCGGCATGGTGGTATCGTCTTTGGACCTACCCCACGGAAATACACCCAAAAGATGCCACGCAAGATGCGCCGCTTGGCATTGCGTTCAGCGTTGTCTGCCAAAGTAGCCGAGGGCCAAGTGCGTGTGGTGGAAGATTTGAAATTGGAATCGCCCAAGACGCGTGAAATGGAAAACATTCTAGGCAATCTCCAAGTTCAATCGTCGGCGTTGATCGTGTTGCCCGAATCCAATCCAATCGTGCAAAAATCCGCGGCGAATATTCCGGATGTCAAAACCTTGCGCGCCCATTATCTGAACGTGCGCGATTTGTTGAATTACGATATGCTCGTCTTGCCGCTGGGGGCGGTCAAAGTGATCGAAGGGTATCTTGGAAAATGAACCAATGAGCCCTGGGCTCATTGATGAGGTTGGCTATGCACCTATATGAAGTTTTGAAACGACCATTGACCACAGAAAAAACGAATCGCCTGAAGGATGATCTGCGTCAGTACGCCTTTGAAGTGGATCTGCGGGCAACCAAGCCCCTGATCAAAGAGGCGGTCGAAACGGCATTCAAGGTTGAGGTTCTGAGCGTGAACGTGATTCGAATGTCGCGCAAGCGACGTCACTATGGCCGCCGGGTGATCTATAAACCGCCGTGGAAAAAAGCCATTGTCACGATTCCAGCCAATCAGCGCATTGACCTGTTTGAAGGTGTATAAACATGGGAATCAAAGTCTATAAACCTACCTCGGCGGGACGCCGAAATATGTCGGCGCCCACGTTCGAGGAGATTACCAAAGCCGAGCCGGAAAAATCGCTTTTAGTTACACTCAAGCGGCAAGCCGGTCGCAACAATCAAGGTCGGGTAACGGTGCGCCATCGCGGTGGCGGGAATCGGCCCAAGTATCGCCTCATTGATTTTCGGCGAGACAAACTCGGCGTGCCTGCCAAAGTCGCTGCCATTGAGTACGATCCCAATCGTACAGCACGCATCGCCCTCTTGCAGTATGCTGATGGCGAAAAGCGCTACATCCTCGCGCCGATCGGAATGATGGTGGGCGATACGGTTCTCTCGGGACCCAATGCCGAAATCAAGCCCGGCAACACTTTGCCCATTTCGGCGATTCCGGTGGGAACGATCATTCACAACGTTGAATTACAAAAAGGCAAAGGGGGCCAGTTGGTCCGCTCCGCGGGGACAGGTGCACAATTGATGGCAAAGGAAGGCAAGTACGCTCAAGTGCGTTTGCCCTCGGGCGAAGTGCGGTACGTCAGTGTCGAATGTATGGCAACGATCGGTTCGGTGGGCAACGCGGAATGGAACACGATTAAACTTGGTAAAGCGGGTCGCCGTCGTCATATGGGTTGGCGACCGACCGTGCGCGGTTCCGTGATGAGCCCTCGCGATCATCCGCACGGTGGTGGTGAAGGCAAGGTGGGCGTGGGGATGCCTGGTCCCAAAACACCGTGGGGCAAGCCGGCATTGGGCAAAAAGACACGCCGAATCAAGTTTACCGACAAATTCATTGTTAAACGACGGGGAAAGAAATAAGTCAATGCGCCAATTAACCAATGAGCCAAGACACCCCTTGGACGGCTGTCGCAATAATTTTTGGCTCATTGGCAAATTGGAAATTGGCTCATTGGAGGATGTATGGGTCGCTCGTTAAAGAAAGGTCCTTTTGTACAAGCCAAATTGCTCAAGCGCATCGAGCAGATGAACAAGACCGGCGAAAAGCGTGTCCTCAAAACGTGGTCGCGTGCTTCCACCATCTTTCCGCAGATGGTTGGACATACCATCGCTGTGCACGATGGACGGCGTCACGTGCCCATTTATATCACTGAAAATATGGTGGGACATCGCTTGGGTGAATTTGCACCGACCCGGCATTTCCGCGGCCACTCGACCAAGGAAAAAGCCGCCGAAGCCGCCGCGGCGGCGGCCGCGCCGGCCAAAGCCAGTTAGGGAGAATGAACGATGGCGGAATATTTTCAAGTGAAAGCAGTCGAAAAATATTTGCGTCTGTCTCCACGCAAGATTCGTCTGGTGGCTGATTTGGTGCGTGGCAAGAATGTGGACGAAGCATTGGGCTTGTTGCAACTGACGCCCAAGGTAGCCGCGCGCGTCGTTGCCAAAGCGATCAACGCGGCGGTGGCAAACGCAACCCAAAATTATGGCTTGGTGCGCGAAGACTTGTACATCAGCACCATTTACGCGAGCGAGGGACCGACCCTCAAGCGAATGAAAGCCGGGGCACGCGGTCGCTATAAACCAATTTTAAAACGGGGCGCACATATTACCGTCGGCGTGGCGGAACGCGAGGCGAAGGAGTCATAATGGGACGCAAGATTCATCCATACGGATTTCGACTGGGCGTGATTAAAGATTGGCGTTCCAAATGGTACGCCGCGGACAAGAAAACCTACAACCAACAACTTGCCGAAGATATGAAGGTGCGCAAGTTGGTGCGTGAAAAAGTGGGACACGCCGGCATCTCGGATGTTCGCATCGAACGCTTTCCGAATCAAGTAACCATTTACGTGCACACCGCCAAGCCCGGCATCATTATTGGCCGCAAGGGTGCCAGCGTCAATCAGTTGCGCAAAGATTTGGAAGATTTGACCAAAAAGAAAATTAAACTCGAAGTCATCGAAGTAACCAAACCGGAAATTGATGCCTACTTGGTTGCCGAAAGCATTTGTCAACAAATCGAAAAACGCATTTCGCACAAGCGTGCGATGAAGCAAGCGATTACGCGCGCCATGCGCGGCGGCGCTTTGGGGATCAAAATCACCGCCGGGGGCCGCCTGGCCGGTTCGGAAATGGCGCGCCGCGAAATGGTCAAAGAAGGTCGGATTCCGCTCAACACCTTGCGTGCCGATATTGATTATGCCCGCCACGAGGCGCTGACCACGTATGGCAAGATCGGTGTCAAGGTTTGGATTTATAAAGGCGAAGTGATGCCGGAACAACGCAACCAAGAAATTATCAAGCAAATCGAAGCGGCGGCAGCGCAAGCCGAAGCCGCCACGGCGGGAGAGTCGTAAGATGTTGATGCCCAAACGAGTCAAGTACCGCAAACAACATCGCGGTCGAATGAAAGGTAAAGAAACTCGCGGCGTAACGCTGGACTTTGGCGATTATGGTTTGCAAGCGTTGCAACCGTGCTGGATGACCAGCCGCCAAATCGAAGCGGCGCGCCGCGCCGTGGTGCGCTTTGTCAAACGCGGCGGCAAGTTGTGGATTCGTGTCTTTCCCGATCATTCCGTGACCGTCAAAGGTGCGGAAACCCGGATGGGGGGCGGTAAAGGCGCGCCGGATCACTGGGTTGCCGTCGTCAAGCCGGGGCGCGTCATCTTTGAAATTGCCGGCGTAAAAGAAGAAGTCGCACGTGAAGCGATGCGCTTGGCTTCGCACAAGTTGCCCATCAAAACCCAGTTCATCACTCGAACGGAGGCGAAGTAATGGACATTAAACAACTTCGCGCGATGGATGACGCCGCACTGCACAAGCAGTTGGACGATCTCTATCAAGAACAATTCAACTTGCGCTTTCAACGCGCCGCTGGTCAATTGGCGAACGTGAATCGCCTACGTGAAGTGCGCCGCGAGATTGCCCGCGTCAAGACCCTTCTACGTGAACGGGTCGTCGGGCGGGAGGCAAAGGCGAAATGAGAGAACGACGTAAAGTAATGCAGGGCCGTGTGGTGAGCGACAAGATGGCAAAGACCGTAGTGGTCGAAGTGGAAGAACGCAGCCGCCATCCCTTGTATGGCAAGGTGGTTACCCACGTGCGCCGTTTCAAGGCGCATAACGCCGAGCCGGTGGTTGCCAAAGCCGGCGATCTCGTCAAGATTATCGAATCGCGCCCGCTTTCGCGGGAAAAACGTTGGCGTGTCCACGAAATCGTCCAGCGCGGCGAAGTGGTAGAAGCGATCGTCGAAAAAGAGTTGGAAGAATTGCGTGCCAAAGAAGAAGCGGAACGCGCCGCCCGCCGGGCGGAAGAAGAGCGTCGTGCCGCCGAACGCTTGGCAAAATTGGCTGGCGAAGAAGAGCGCGCCTCTGAATCGGAAGATGCGGTCGAAGAAAGTGAGGTCCAATGATTCAGACGAATACGCGTCTCGTCGTCGCCGATAATACCGGCGCGCGCGAGATCATGTGCATCCGCGTGATGGGAGGATCGCGCCGCCGCTATGGCGATATTGGCGATGTCATTATCGCCGCAGTCAAGACGGCGATTCCTACCTCCTCGGTCAAAAAGGGCGAAGTGGTGCACGCGGTCATTGTGCGCACCACCAAAGAACATGGTCGTCCCGATGGTTCGTACATTCGTTTTGATGACAATGCGGCAGTGATCTTGGACGGCGAGACAACCAACCCCAAAGGGACGCGCATCTTTGGACCCGTTGCCCGCGAATTGCGCGATAAAGGGTTTATGAAGATCATCTCGCTGGCACCTGAGGTGTTGTGATGAACAAGATTCGCAAAGGCGATACAGTGATGGTGATCGCGGGCAACGATCGCGGTCAAAAGGGCGAAGTGCATAGCGTCTCGCCCAAAAAAGGCACGGTCGTGGTTGCCGGGATCAACCTCATCAAGAAACATCAAAAACGCACGGGCGATGTGCGCACCCAAGCTGGCATCATCGAGCGCGAAGGACCCATCAACATTTCCAATGTGATGCTGGTGTGCAAGAATTGTGGTAAGCCCACTCGTGTTGGTTTTGCCATGGAAGGTGGCAAAAAAGTTCGCAAATGCAAAAAGTGCGGACAGTCTATCGAATAGCGTGTCGAGTTAGAGGATTCATTTCCAAGTCTAACCGTCAACATCGAATAAAGAGGTAAAAGATGGCGAAGCCAGAACAGGCGGCAAAGCCAGACGCCAAGAAAGAGCAAAAAGGCAAAGGAACCCAAGCGGAAGCCAAAGCGCCCAAAGTTCCTGCTAAACGACCTAAATCCACCGTTCCACCGCGTTTGCAGGAACTCTATCGCAAAGAAATCGTGCCAACCTTGATGCGTGAGTTTGGCTATCAGAATGTCATGCAAGTTCCCAAAATCAAAAAGATCGTCGTCAACATCGGCGTGGGTGAAGCGATTGGGAACGCCAAAGCATTGGATGGCGCGGTCAAGGATTTAACCGCCATTACCGGTCAAAAACCGCTCGTCCGCAAAGCGAAAAAATCTATTGCAACATTCAAATTGCGCGAAGGGATGCCGATTGGAGTCATGGTCACGCTGCGTGGGGAGACCATGTATCACTTTCTCGATCGGTTGATGAACGTGGCACTCCCACGCACCCGCGACTTTCGTGGCGTGCCGCGTGATGCGTTCGATGGGCGCGGGAATTATACGCTGGGCTTGCGCGAGCAGTTGATTTTCCCGGAGATTGATTACGATACGATTGACAAAGTGCGTGGTATGGAAGTGAATATTGTGACGTCCGCCAAGAATGACGAAGAAGGACGACGGTTGCTCCAATTGATGGGCATGCCGTTCCGCGCGCAATAATGGGAGGGGATGAGTGGCAAAGAAATCCATGGTGAATCGCGAATTGCATCGCAAGTATCCCAATCGTGTACGCAACCGTTGCCAGATTTGTGGTCGTCCACGGGGTTATCTGCGACGATTCAAATTATGCCGTATTTGCTTCCGCAAGGAAGCGTTGGAAGGACACATCCCCGGCGTAACCAAATCCAGTTGGTAAGCGTACATCCAAGAATCCGAGTTGTGTGGTAAGGAGCAGGGACTAATGGTAAACGATCCCATCGCTGATATGCTCGCCCGCATTAGCAATGCGGCGGCGGTCAAACATGCTAGTGCGGTGATGCCCGCATCGAAATTGCGTGTGGCGGTAGCCAAAATTTTAAAAGATGAAGGGTATATCGAAAAACTCGAAGTTACGCGTGACAAGCCGCAACCGATGTTGCGGGTTTGGATCAAGTACGATGAGAAAAAGAAACCCGTGTTGAGTGGCGCCAAACGCGTGAGCAAACCCGGGCGCCGGGTGTACGCCAGCAAAACCGAGATTCCGTGGGTGCGCAATGGCTTGGGCGTTACGATTGTTTCAACGACGCGCGGTGTCATGACCGGCTCGCGCGCCAAGCGGATGGGCTTGGGCGGCGAGGTGTTGTGTTACGTCTGGTAAGTGCGACAGCCAGCCGCCTCGCATTCCGAGTGCACTCGTCGCAATTCAGCGGAGGAATAATGTCACGGATTGGAAAAATGCCTATCAAAATTCCCACCGGGGTCAAGGTCAATGTGGAAGGCACCACGGTAACGGTTAAGGGACCCAAGGGAGAATTGAAACAAACTTTCGACCCCGCGATGACCATCAAGGTGGAAAATAATCAAATCGTGGTCAAGGCGCCGGCAAACAAAGAATACAATGCCAAGCATGGTCTGACCCGCGCCTTGCTCAACAATATGGTGATTGGCGTGACCGAAGGTTACAAAAAGAACCTCGAAGTCGAAGGGGTCGGTTATCGAGCGGAATTGCAAGGCAAGAACTTGGTGCTGGCCGTGGGCTTTTCGCATCTGGTTACGATTGAGCCGCCCCCGGGGATTACCTTTACCGTAGATAAATCGCAACGTCTGTTCACCGTGGAAGGGGCAGACAAACAGGTGGTCGGTGAAGTGGCGGCCCAGATTCATGCGGTGCGTCCGCCGGAACCGTACAAAGGTAAAGGCATTCACTATGTGGGCGAAAAGATTCGCCGCAAAGCCGGCAAAGCGGGTAAGGTAGGCGCCAAGTAAGAGAGCATGCGCGCGGACGATTGACGAACGCGCGGTGAGGAATAACGGATGAAAACGATTGAAACTCTTGTACGCAGACAGCGACGCCAGCGACGTGTCCGTGCCAAAGTCAAAGGCACCGCGCAACGTCCTCGGCTCAATGTGTTTCGCAGTGCACGACACATCTTTGCCCAAGTGATTGATGATACACAAGGCCGCACCTTGGTTGCCGCCTCCACCTTGGATGCCGATGTGCGTGCTCAAGCCAAAGCGTTGAAGAAAACCGAGGAAGCCAAAGTCGTTGGCAAATTGATTGCGCAACGGGCTTTGGAAAAAGGTTTCAAGCAAGTGGTGTTCGATCGCGGCGGATTCCAATATCATGGTCGCGTCAAAGCCCTTGCCGAAGGCGCCCGCGAGGGTGGACTCGAGTTCTAGTGGAGAAGCAACATGCCAAAAGGTCCAATGGGTGATAAAAGTCCGCGCGGTCGCGCGCGCGACCAAGAACGTGAGCAAGAAGGGCCACTGTTTGACGAACGCGTGGTGGATATTAGCCGCACCGCCAAAGTGGTCAAGGGTGGACGCCATTTTGGATTCCGCGTCGTGGTCGTCGTCGGCGATAATAACGGCAGTGTTGGCGTGGGCGTTGGCAAATCACGCGAAGTGCCGGATGCGATTCGCAAAGGCACGGAGCGCGCGCGCAAAGCGATGAAGAAAATTCCCCTTGCCGGCACCACCATTCCGCATCTGGTCGTGAGCAAATTTGGCGCATCCGAAGTGATGCTCAAACCCGCCACGCCCGGTACCGGCGTGATCGCCGCCGGGGGTGTGCGCGCCGTGTTGGAATGCGCCGGCGTCAAAGACGTCTTGACCAAATCGTTGGGCAGCGCAAACAAATTGAATGTGGTCTATGCGACGATGAAAGGCTTGCTCAGTCTGACTGACCCAGAAATGGTTAGCAAGCGCCGTAACAAACCGGTGGACCAACTCTTGCCGCCATGGAGGAAAGAGAATGTCAAACCAGCAGGGTAAGTTGAGAATTACCTGGGTCAAGAGCGCGATTGGTTACAAAAAGAATCAAAAAGCCACCATCGCCGCACTGGGATTGCGCAAACTGGGCCAAGTGGTCGAGCATGACGATACCCCGCAAATTCGGGGCATGATCTTTACGGTGCAACATCTCGTCAAGGTTGAACAGGTCAAGAGTTAGAGGGTACATATAATGAAACTACACGATTTGAAACCCGCCGAAGGGTCCAAGCATCGCAAGCGCCGGGTAGGGCGTGGTATTGCCGCCGGGCAGGGCAAGACCGCCGGGCGTGGTACCAAAGGTCAGCGCGCACGCACAGGCCGCGGCATCAAACCCTACTTTGAAGGGGGTCAATTGCCCCTTGTGCGCCGTTTGCCCCACACGCGTGGGTTCACCAACATTTTCCGCATTGAATACGAGGTGGTCAATCTTGATGCGTTGAACGCCAAGTTTGAGACCGGCGCCCAAGTAACGCCCCAAACATTGCTCGAAAAAGGTTTGGTGCACCATGCCGCGCATGTCAAAGTGTTGGGCGATGGCGAACTGACCAAAGCGCTCAATGTCAAAGCGCATGCCTTTTCGAACAGTGCGAAGGAAAAAATTGTCGCCGCCGGTGGCACCACTGAAATAGTGCAATGACAAATGCGTAAAATGACAATAGATCGGTCATTGATGATTTGTCATTGGAGGATACGAGAATGATTGATGCCGTTCGCAATGCAATGCGTTTGCCAGATTTGCGCAACAAGATTCTCTTCACCTTGTTCATCTTGGTGATCTATCGTTTGGCGGCGCATATTCCAGTGCCGGGTGTAGATACCGAAGCACTGAAAACTCTGTTTGGGCAAAATCAACTGTTGGGCTTTTTAGACTTGTTCTCTGGTGGGGCGCTGGCAAATTTCTCCGTCGTGGCGATGGGTGTCTATCCAATGATCACCGCGCAGATCATTATGCAGTTAGCCACCGGCATTATTCCACAACTGGAACAGATGGTCAAAGAAGGTGGTGATGCGGCGCGTGCGCGGATCAATCAATGGACCCACCTCTTGACTATTCCGCTTGCTGCGTTGCAAGCCTTTGCCCAAGGTGTGGTGTTGACACAGGGTGCCGTCCCCGTCATCAAGAATTATGGCTTTAACGTTGATCCGCTGGGAACCCTCTCCATCATTGTAACCTTGACGGCGGGCACCATCTTTGCGATTTGGCTGGGCGAGTTGATTTCCGAGCAAGGCATTGGGAGTGGTATTTCGATCATCATCTTTAGCGGCATCGTTGCCGGCATTCCGCAACGCGTGGGTCAAATGTTGACAACCAACCCCATCCAATTCTTGTTCTTTGTGGGGGTTACCGTCGTTACCATCGTCGGCATCATCTTTATTCAAGAAGGGAATCGGCGCATCCCGGTGCAGTACGGCAAAATGGTGCGCGGAACCAAAATGTACGGCGGGCAAAGTTCGCACATTCCGTTGCGGGTCAACTCATCGGGGATGATCCCGCTCATCTTTGCCATTTCGATCTTGATCTTCCCTGGTGTGATTGCGGCGCCGTTTGCGGCACCGGCAGGGCAACCGGAGAATTTGGCGAACTGGATTGTCAATGCGTTCAATCAAACCAGTCCAGTGTATTGGATCGTTTACTTTATCATGGTGGTGGGGTTCACGTTCTTTTACACCGATGTCATTTTCCGGCAACAGAATATTCCGGATATGTTGCAAAAGCAAGGTGGGTTTATCCCGGGGATTCGTCCCGGGAAACGCACGGAAGAATATTTGAACGGGGTTTTGCAACGCATCACGCTGGTCGGTGCACTCTTTTTGGGTTTGGTCGCTATTCTGCCATTCTTGGTGCGAGATGTGACCGAAACAACGACGATGCTCATCACGAGCACCGGCTTGTTGATTGTCGTCGGTGTTGTGTTGGATACGATGAAGCAATTGCAAGCGCAGTTGTTGATGCGGCACTATGAGGGCTTTATCAAATAACATCTCAACGTCGAGGTGCGGATGGCCAAGTACCTGATCCTGCTGGGTGCGCCGGGCGCCGGCAAAGGAACCCAAGCAGAAATCCTGCGCGAAAAATTTGGACTGGCGCACATTTCGAGCGGCGATCTTTTCCGCGAGAACGTTTCCAAACAAACACCGTTAGGTCTTCTTGCCAAGACTTTTATGGACAAGGGCGAGTTGGTCCCCGACGATGTTACTATCCAAATGGTGATGGAGCGCATCGCGCAACCCGATTGCAAAAAGGGCGTGGTGTTCGATGGATTTCCGCGCACGGTCGCGCAAGCCGAAGCCTTGCGCCAAGCGTTGGCAAAGCGAAAGAAAAAAATCAACGCCGTGTTGCTTGTCCAAGTGCGCGATGAGGGGTTGATTGAACGATTGAGCGCACGCTGGATTTGCCCAACTTGCGGTTCTGTATATAATGTCCTCTCCAACCCACCCAAGGTGGCGGGCAAATGCGACAAGGACGGAACCGCACTGGGACAGCGCAACGACGATAAACCAGAGACCGTCACAAATCGGCTCAAGGTCTATCACACGCAGACCGCACCCTTGATCGAGTTCTATCGTCAGGCACGCTTACTCCGTGAGATTGATGGAGAACAAAGTATCGAACAGGTACAAGCCGCCGTCGTCAAAATTGTCCAAGGTCTGCGAGACAGGGTAAAACGTGATCGTCCTCAAGTCAAGAAACGAAATAGCAGTCATGCGCGAAGCCGGACAAATCGCCGCCGAAGCGCTGCAAGCCATTCGCGAACGAGTTCGTCCCGGCGTGTCCACCGCCGAACTTGATGCGGTTGCCTATTCGATCATTACCAAACGAGGGGCTCAACCCTCTTTCAAAGGGTATCGTGGATTTCCGGCTTCCATCTGCACATCGCTGAACGAGCAAGTGGTGCATGGGATTCCCAGCCCCAAAGTCATTCTGAAGGAAGGCGATATTATCTCGATTGACGTGGGGGCAACCTACAAGGGCTATGTGGGGGATAACGCGATTACGTTGCCGGTCGGCAAAGTGTCGCCAGTTGCCCAACGGCTCATCGAGACGACGCAAGGATCGTTGATGGCGGCGATTGCCGTGGCGCGCGCCGGAAATTATTTGGAAGATATTTCGGGTGCGGTCCAAGATTACGTCGAGGCGCGCGGATTTACCGTGGTGCGTGAATACGTTGGACACGGTGTGGGACGCCAAATGCACGAAGAACCGAGCATTCCCAATTTTCGGCAGGGCAAGCGCGGACCGCAGTTAAAGCCGGGAATGACCTTGGCGATTGAGCCGATGGTGAATGAAGGGGTGGCAGAAACGCGAACCTTGCGGGACAAGTGGACGGTGGTTACCAAAGATGGCAAGCTCTCGGCGCATTTTGAACACACGATTGCGATTACCGAAGGTGAGCCGGAAATCTTGACGCGGTTGTAAAGTTATTGTGGAGATGAAAAAATGAAAGTTCGACCATCGGTTAAACCACGTTGTGAAAAATGCAAAGTGGTACGGCGGCGTGGGATTGTGCGCGTGATTTGCGAAAATCCCAAGCATAATCAAAGACAGGGATAGTTGGAATGTTGGAAGTTGGAAATTAGCGTCGTCTAGTTTCTAACATCCAACTTCTAACCTCGAATTTGGGAGGATGTATGGCTCGTATTGCTGGTGTTGACCTGCCCCGCCAAAAACGGGTGGACATTGCCTTACGTTACTTGTATGGAATTGGACCGGTCAAAGCCGTTGAAGTTTTGACAAAGGCGGAGGTCAACCCTGCCATTCGCGTCAAAGATTTGTCGGAAGCCGAAGTGGCGCGGATTCGGAGCGTGATTGATCGGGATTATAAGGTAGAAGGCGATCTGCGCCGCGAAGTGGCGATGAACATTAAACGCTTGCAGGAAATTGGATCGTATCGTGGCTTGCGTCATCGGCGTAATTTGCCGGTGCGTGGTCAACGTACCCGCACCAATGCGCGCACCAAACGAGGTGCCAAGAAGACAGTGGCGGGTCGCAAGCGCAGCAAGGCGAAGAAGTAAGCGAGTGCTGAAGCCCTAGTTATCTGGAGGATCAATGGCGGAAGAGCAAAAGACAACCACCGGCGCAGCGCCGCGGCGTCCCGTGCGACGAGGTGGCAAAAAAGAAAAGAAAGCCGTCCCCTATGGGGTGGCGCATATTCAGGCATCGTTCAACAACACCATTATCACGTTCACCGATATGCAAGGGAACGTGATTGCGTGGGGCAGTGCTGGCGCGAGCGGTTTCAAAGGATCGCGCAAGAGTACGCCGTATGCTGCGCAGATTGCCGCGCAGAATGCTGCCAAGGCAGCCCTCGATATGGGCTTGCGCGAAGTTGAAGTTCTCGTGCGAGGTCCCGGACCGGGCCGCGAGTCTGCCATCCGTGCCTTGCAGCAAGCCGGGATGCGCGTGCGCTCGATTACCGACGAAACGCCGATTCCGCATAATGGTTGTCGCCCGCCCAAAAAGCGGCGTGTTTAGGAGGATTGATGGCTCGATATCTTGGTTCCGTGTGCGCCCAGTGTCGCCGCGAAGGTGAAAAACTATATTTGAAAGGCGAGCGTTGCTATACGCCCAAATGCGCGATTGAAAAACGGCGCTATGTGCCCGGTCAGCATGGCCCTACCGGGAGTTTTCGCCGCAAAGCAAGCGATTATGCGACCCAGTTGCGCGAGAAGCAAAAAGCGCGCCGCATCTATGGAGTGTTTGAACGCCAATTCCGTGTCTATTTCCAAGAAGCCTCCAAGACCTCGGGGGTCACCGGGGCAATGCTTTTGCAATTCTTGGAACGCCGCTTGGATAACGTGGTCTATCGTTTGGGATTGGCAACCAGTCGCAAGCAAGCGCGTCAATTGGTCTTGCATGGACATATCGCGGTCAATGGCAAAATGATCAACGTGCCTTCGTTCTTGACCAAAGCCGGGGATGTGGTCGCGGTGGTCGAACCCAGCCGAACAAGCCCCTACTTCCAGACCGTCGCCAAAGAGTTGACCAAGAAATCTGTGCCCGCGTGGCTCACGCTGGACGCGCAGAACTTGGCGGGCACGGTGGTGACCTTGCCCACACGGCAACAGATTGATGTGCCGCTCAAAGAACAATTGATTGTCGAGTACTATAGCCGGTAGGTCGAGCGCAATAGTTCGATCGTGCGCTAGTCCGTTAGTTGAACAGCAGGCTAAAGCAAAACTATCGAACTATCGCACGATCGAACTAGTCATTGCCAGGAGGTTCCGCCTTGGAACAGGTACAAGCCAAAATCGAAGCGGAAGCAATTTCTAAAAGTTACGGAAAATTTGTGATCGGTCCCTTGGAAAGCGGTTATGGTACGACCCTGGGGAATGCCTTGCGTCGCGTGTTGTTGGCGTCCTTACCGGGCGCTGCCGTCACCTCGGTCAAAGTGGAAGGCATTCATCACGAGTTCTCACCCATTCCCGGCGCCAAAGAAGATATGACCGGCTTGATCCTGAATCTCAAGTTGTTGCGCTTTAAATTGCACGATACCGATCAAGCGGTGCGCTTGCATTTGGAAGCCAAGGGGCGCGGTCATGTCACCGCCGGCGATATTCAACTCCCGGCGCAGGTCGAACTCATCAATCCCGATCAGCATCTCATCACTCTCGATTCTGACGATGCGATGCTGGAAATGGACTTGACGGTGCAACGCGGCAAAGGGTACTCGCCCGCGGAAGAGCGCGGCAAGTTGCCCATTGACGAAATTCCGATTGACGCGGTCTTTAGCCCGATCAAAAAAGCCAACTTTCGCGTGGAGCCCGCGCGCGTGGGGCAGATGACCAACTTTGACAATCTCGTTTTGGAAATCTGGACCGATGGCTCGATTCTGCCGCGCGAAGCCCTCGCCGAAGCGGGCAAAATTCTGGTCAAAGCCTTTAGTCTGGTGGCCGGTTTTGGCGGCGAAGCCGAAGCCGAAGTGATGCCCGAAACGGAAATTCCCAGCCGCGTGTACGACACCGCCATCGAGGAATTGGAATTGTCGGTGCGCGCGTACAATTGCTTGAAACGCGCCGGCATCACCAAGGTGGGCGAAGTGTTGGAACGCCTGCAAAAAGGTAAAGACGAAATCCTTGCCATTCGCAACTTTGGTCAAAAATCGTTGGACGAATTATTGGAACGTTTGCAAGCCAAGGGCTATTTGGAAACCATCCAGACTCCGCCGGATTTATTGACGCCGAGCGAGAGCGGTGAATCCGAAATGCCGAGTGAAGGGGAATAAAAGATGCGACATCGTATCGCAGGGCGCTCGTTCAGTCGAGATAAAGATCATCGGCGCGCCCTGTTTCGAAATTTGATTACCGAATTGTTGCGGCACGAGCGAATTGAGACTACCGAAGCCAAAGCCAAAGCGATTCGCGGCGATGCCGAGAAACTCATCACGCTTGCCAAGCGCGGAGATGTGCATGCGCGCCGGCTGGCAAGCCAGACGATTACCGATCCCGACGTGACCCAAAAACTCTTTGAGAAAATTGGACCGCGCTACAAAGAACGCCCCGGCGGTTATACGCGACTCTTCAAAGTGGGACCCCGCCTGGGCGATGCCGCCCCAATCGTCATTTTGGAACTGGTGGATCGCGAGAGTTAACCCGACGATTCACGGCACGCCCGGGGAGTTATGGACAAACGCCGTCTGCTGGCAATCATCGAATATGATGGCACCGACTTTGAAGGATTCCAAATCCAGCGTGGCAAGCGGACGATTCAAGGCGAACTGGAACGAGCGTTGCATCGCATCACCGGCGAAACGATTCGAGTCGTGGGAGCGGGCCGCACCGATACCGGTGTGCACGCGACAGGTCAGGGGGTTCATTTTGATACCGCGTGGAAGCAATCCAATCAAGTATTGCAGCGCGCGCTGAACGCCATTTTACCAACCGATCTCGCCGTTCGTTCCCTGATCCAAGTGCCGCACGATTTTTCAGCGCGCTTTAGCGCGCTGCGCCGAGTGTATCGGTACACGATTTGGAATCGTGCGATTCGATCGCCCTTGATGGCGCGATATGCCTGGTGGGTCGCTGACCCGCTCGATGTGGAGGCGATGAATCGTGCGGCGCACCAACTCATCGGCAAAAAAGATTTTGGCGCGTTTGGGACGCCGCCCCGCGGTGAGAACACGGTGCGCCACGTGTATCGCGCCAGCGTTGAGCGCGAGGGTGAACGCGTGATCATCGAAATCGAAGCGGATGCGTTCTTGTATCGGATGGTGCGCCGGATCGTTGGCACGTTGGTGAAGGTGGGCAAAGGCACATTGAGTCTCGAAGCATTTGGGCAGGTCATCGAAAAGAAACGTCGTGCGGGTGAAGCGGTTCCGCCGCACGGATTGTGTTTAACTCAAGTGAAATATTCAGTGTAATCGGAGCGAAGGATGAAGACATTTAACACCAAGCCCGCAGACATTCGACGGGAATGGTACGTGGTGAACGCCGAAGGCAAGACGCTGGGACGGTTGGCTTCGGGGATTGCCAAGGTACTCAAGGGCAAACACAAGCCATACTATACGCCACACTTGGACTGTGGGGATTATGTGATTGTCCTCAACGCCGGCAAGATTCGCGTCACGGGCAAGAAATTGGATACCAAGGTCTATTATCGCCACTCGGGTTATCCGGGCGGCTTGAAGCAAGTGGTGTTGCGCACCCAGTTGGAAAAACATCCCGAACGCGTACTCAAGGCGGCGGTGTGGGGCATGTTGCCCAAAGGTCGTCTGGGCCGGCAAATTTTCAAGAAACTCAAAGTGTACGCCGGCACGGATCATCGCCACTTGGCGCAAAAGCCAAAGACGTTGGAGGTCTAGGAAGAAATGGCAACCGGAAAATATTACGAAGGTGTGGGACGTCGCAAATCGGCGGTGGCGCGGGTGCGTTTGTTTGCAGGGAGCGGCGCGTTCACGGTGAATGAAAAGCCGGCGAATGAATATTTTTCGCTCTCGCCGTTGTTGGTGAACGTCATGAGTCCACTGAAGGTTACGGCGACGGAAGCACGCTTTACCGTTTCGGCGCAGGTTAAGGGGGGTGGTCCCTCTGGCCAAGCCGATGCCGTTGCCTTGGGTTTGGCGCGGGCATTGCTCGCTGCCGACACGACCTTCAAGAGTGCATTGCGCAAAGCCGGTTTACTCACCCGGGATCCGCGTGAAAAGGAACGCAAGAAACCGGGCTTGAAGAAAGCCCGCAAGGCAAAGCAATACACCAAGCGTTAATGGCGAACGCGAATGGGTTGGAAATACGAACGGGCGAGGCACACGGTGTACCGCGCCCGTTTTTGTTTGCAGAGAACGC
>JBBITT010000052.1:0-17868 GCA_037440625.1 Chloroflexota bacterium | reverse complement strand
GATTGCCGAGTCGTTTGACAACATCCCACGTTTAGGATACAATTTGGTTATATCATCATACCAATGGACACTTATACACCCGTCCAGCCTGCCCGGCTCTACGAACAAGTCGTCGAGCAAATCGAACAGCAGATTCTGCGCGGTAACCTTCGGCACGGGGATCGCCTCCCCACCGAGCGTGAACTCGCCGAACAATTTCACGTCAGCCGCACCGTCGTCCGCGAAGCGGTGAAAGCACTGCGCGAAAAAGGGCTGGTGCAAGGATACCAAGGGCGCGGCACCTTCGTCACCAACAGCACAGCCCGTGCCGTGCGTCATTCACTAGGGTTGATGATGCAGATCAGCGCCGCCAAAAGCGCTAACGATCTCACCGAAGTCCGCGAAATCCTGGAGCCGGAGATCGCCGCCCTTGCCGCTCGGCGTGCCACCAAACAAGACCTCGCCGCCATTCAACGCGCCGTAGCGATCATGGACACCACGTTCGATGATGCTGATGCTTTTGTCGAAGCCGATTTACAGTTTCACCTCACGCTCGCTCAAGCGACACAAAATCCCCTGATTTCCACGCTGATTAACCCCATTGTTGATCTTTTACGCGAGGAACGCAAACTCACGTTCAAACATGGCGGCGCCGCGCGTGGTCAAGCCCACCACAAGAAAATTCTGGACGCCATTCTACGACGCGATGCGGAAGCCGCACGCGCGGCAATGCGCGCACATCTCAAACAAGTTCGCAAAGATAGTAAACTTGATCGCCGATCATAAATTGTGATCATCCTAGAGAAGGAGCAATGATGGCAAATTTGGGTTATGTGGGATTAGGTGTGATGGGTAGTCGCGTGGTCAAGCGTCTGCTCGACGCGGGCCACACTGTCACCGGCTACAATCGCACCAAAAGCAAAGCACAATGGCTCATTGAGGCTGGGATGAAATGGGCAGACTCGCCGCGCGCCGTGGCGCAAGCCGCTGACATCATCTTTACGATGGTTACCAACACGGCGGCGTTGCACGCCGTTACGTTGGGCGAAGAGGGTATCTTGGCGGGCTTGAGCCCAGGCAAGATTTACATTGATATGAGTACAGTCAGCCCAGCCGCCGGACGCGAACTTGCCGCCAAGGTCGCCGAAAAAGGTGCCACGATGCTTGACGCGCCGGTATCCGGGAGTGTCGTGACGTTGGAACAAGGGACCATCTCGCTAATGGTCGGCGGCGATTATGCCACCTTTGAAAAGGTCAAACCGATTCTGTTGGATATTGGACCCAAGGTTACATACGTGGGCGGCAATGAACATGCCGCATTGATGAAGGTCGCCACCAATCTCAGTCTCGCCGTGCAAATGCTCGCCTTTAGCGAAGGGGTGTTGCTCGCCGAAAAATTCGGCATCCGGCGTGAGACCGCCGTCGAAGTGTTGCTCAACAGCGTCATTGCCTCCCCGATGATCAAATATCGGGGACCCTTTGTTTTGAAAATGCCGGACGAAGCGTGGTTCGACGTGAATATGATGCAAAAAGATGTTCAACTCGCGCTTGAAATGGGCCGCTTGCTGGAGGTCCCCCTTCCCACAACTGCTACCGTGAACGAGTGGCTGACCGCTGCGCGCGGGATGGGATGGGCAAAAGAGGATTTCGCTGTGATGTTTCGCGTGCTTGCCACGTTGAGCGGCGTGAATAAAAAGGAATAATTTTACATTGATGGGGAATCGGAATCGCAAATGAGTGTAAAACCCACGATTGACCTCGAACAGTCCCTCCAGATGTACCAACAAATGGCAAAGATTCGCGCGTTTGAAGAGCAAGTGAACGAACTCTATCAGAGCGCCCAGATGCCGGGGCTGGCGCATCTTTACATTGGTGAAGAAGCCGTTGCGGTGGGCGTATGTGAAGCCCTGCGTCGCGACGATTACATCACCAGCACGCACCGCGGACACGGGCATTGTCTTGCCAAAGGGGCGCGCGTGGATCGCATGTTTGCGGAACTTTTGGGCAAACAAGCCGGTTATTGCCGGGGCAAAGGCGGCTCGATGCACATCGCCGATCCGGATTCCGGCAATCTGGGCGCGAACGCGATTGTGGGTGGCAGTGCCGGCATTGCCACCGGCGCGGCGCTCTCCGCCAAAATGCGCGGCACCGATCAAGTCGTTGCTTGTTTCTTTGGTGAGGGCGCACTAGGGCAAGGTTTGTTGTACGAAGTAATGAACATGGCATCGCTCTGGAAGTTGCCGGTCATTTACGTGTGCGAAAATAATCTGTACAATGAGTACACCCATTACCGTGAAACCACCGCCGGCGAATTAACCGCGCGCGCCCAAGCGTTCGATATTTACGCCGAGACGATTGACGGTCAAGACGTGCAACTCGTTTACACGACGATGCAACGGTTGGTTGAACGCGCGCGGCGCGGCGAGGGACCAGCGTTCCTCGAATGTCAGACCTATCGCTATTACGGTCATCACGTCGGCGACATCAATCGCACCTACTATCGTTCCAAAGAAGAAGAACGCGCATGGATGACCCAGCGCGATCCGCTCAAAATCTTGTCCACTCGTTTGATCGCGCAAAAACTGGCTGATCCATCTGTGTTTGAACGCATCGAAGCAGAAGTGAAAGCCGAAGTAGAAGCCGGCGTGCAGTTCGCGCTCAATGCACCTTACCCTGATCCTAGCGAGGTGAGTGAAGATGTGTATGCCTAAGTCTCACCGCAGAGACGCGGAGAACACAGAGCATTTTAATTGTGTTTTTCTCCGCGCCCTCTGCGCCTCGGCGGTGCAATATATCTGGCGGCAGGTTTAACGATGACCGAACGTGAAATCACTTTTGCGGAAGCGGTGCGCGAAGCACTAGCCGAAGAAATGCGGCGCGACCCACGGGTGTTTATCCTGGGCGAAGACGTGGCAGAAGCCGGGACACCGTTCAAAGTGTTGTCGGGTTTGGTCGAAGAGTTTGGCAAGGATCGGGTGATAGACACACCAATTTCCGAGCCGGGATTTTCTGGGATCGGTGTGGGCGCGGCGATGACCGGGATGCGCCCTATCGTGGACATTATGTTTGGCGACTTCCTCACGCTGGCGATGGATCAGATCGTCAATCAAGCCGCCAAAATCCATTACATGTCCGGCGGCAAATGGCGCGTGCCCATCGTCTTCCGCACCACGCTCGGCGCCACACGCCGCTCCGCCGCACAACATTCGCAAAGTTTGCACGCCTGGGTCAGCCATATCCCCGGCTTAAAAGTGGTTTTACCCTCTACACCCTATGACGCCAAAGGGTTGCTCAAGACGGCCATCCGCGACGATAACCCGGTCGTCTTCTTTGAAGACAAGTTGATGTTCAAACTTACGGGACCCGTCCCCGCCGAAGAGTACACCATTCCCTTTGGCGTTGCCGACATTAAACGTCAAGGCAAAGACATTACGATTGTCGCCACGAGTTCGATGGTGCAGGTTGCGCTCGGCGCGGCAAAGATGTTGGATGAAATTGGCATCAGCGCCGAAGTGATTGATCCGCGCACCACGTTCCCGCTCGACAAACAAACCTTGATCGAATCGGCAAAGAAAACCTCGCGCGCGATTGTGGTGGACGAAGGGTATGAGCGTTACGGCGTAACTGCGGAGATTGCTTCGGTCATCGCCGACGGCGCGTTTTATTATCTCGATGCACCGGTCAAACGTATGGGCGCGATGGATGTGCCCGTGCCCTTTTCGCCGGTGTTGGAAGATGTGACGGTGCCGACAGAAAAAAGTGTGTTTGAAATGGCGAAGGCGTTGTGCAATAAAGCATAAAACGTAAAGCGTAATTACGTTTTATTCCGGAGGTCAACGATGATCCGCGATCAACTGCTCGGCGTGTGGAAATTGGTGGCGTACGAATTTCGTTTGGCGGATGGCATCCTCATTCGCCCGATGGGCCAAGGGGTCCAAGGATTGCTGATCTATGACCGGACCGGTTATATGTCGCTTCAGGTCTTTGATCCCGAACGCCCTAAATTATCCACCGAGGATTGGATGTCCGCCAGCCCCGACGAAAGCAAAACCGCGTTCGAGGGGGTAATGGCATATTATGGTACGTTTGAGGTGGATGAACAAAAAGGCACCGTGATTCATCACATCGAGCAAAGTTCGTTCCCCAACTGGCGCGGCATTGACCGGGAACAATTTTTCGAAATGGAAGAGGAGCAACTCAAACTCCTGACCTTGCCCATGACGTTGAGCGGCGAACAATTGGTCGGGCAATTGATTTGGCGGAAGGTGAAATGAACACAGAACAATTTGTTGGCACATGGCAACTCGTCTCCGCGCAGTATCGTCGCGCAAACGGTGAGGTCATCGAAATCTATGGCGAGAACCCCGTTGGGATGTTGATGTACGATGCGAACCGTTATATGGCGGTGCAAATTATGCGGCGTCAGCGTCCCAACTTTACCGCCGCCGATCGGTTGGGCGGCACCCCCGAACAAATTCAAGCAGCCTTTCGGGGTTACCTGGCGTACTTTGGTCGTTACACGATTGATGAGGAACAACACACAGTTACGCACCACATTCAAGGCGCACTCTTGCCCAACTGGGTCGGTGTGGATCAAGTACGCTTTTTTGAATGGAATGGCAACCAACTCACGTTGCGCACGCCGCCATTGATGATTGGCGGTGCAGAAGCAACGGGGTATTTGGTGTGGGAAAAAATAAAATAAAACGTAAAACGTAATTTACGTTTTACGCTTTAGGAGGACGAATGGCAATCAAAACCTACGGCACCATGGCAGTAGACTGGGAACAGCGCATTGATTTTGATCGCTTGCGCCGCGAACGACTGGCGCGCGCGAAAAAATTGCTCAAAGAATCAGAGATGGGTGCGCTGCTCTGTTTCGATATGAACAACGTGCGCTATCTCACCGCGACGCATATCGGCACGTGGGCGCAGGACAAGGTCAATCGTTTTACGCTCTTGCCGCAAGACGATGAGCCGATTCTGTGGGATTTCGGTTCGGCGGCGCGCCATCATCAACTGTACGCACCCTGGCTCGGTGAGAAACGTTCGCGCCCCGGCATTTCGCTCTTGCGCGGGGCAATGTCGCCGGAGATGGGCCGCGCCGAAGATGTGGCGAACAAAATTTGGATCGAACTCAAAGAGCGTGGCTTGGAAAAAGAACCGCTCGGCGTGGACATTGCCGAAGTGCCCATTCTGTTTGAACTTCAGAAAAAGGGTTTGAAGATTGTGGATGGGCAACAATTGATGTCGGACGCACGGCTCATCAAGACGCAAGACGAAATTGCTTTGCTCACGCACGCCGCCGCGCAAGTGGACGCTGCGTACGATGAACTCTATCGCGCAATGAAGCCGGGTATGCGCGAAAACGAAGCGGTCGGCATCGTCAGCAAGGTGTTGTACGA
The DNA here is from genome assembly GCA_037440625.1 of Chloroflexota bacterium. Lineage (GTDB taxonomy): Bacteria > Chloroflexota > Anaerolineae > UBA4142 > UBA4142 > DAOTXS01. Next base: position 12,484 of record JBBITT010000052.1, on the reverse strand, counting down.
TCTCGGCTCCGAGTACGTCGAAGCGGTCAATGCGATTTCCGGCGAACGCTGCAATCCACATCCCCACGTCTTCTCGGATCGCATGTTGCGCCCCGGCGATCCGGTGTACTATGATGTCCTGCAATCGTATATGGGGTATCGCACGTGCTATTATCGTTGCTTTACGATTGGCTATGCCTCACAAGCCATGGTGGACGCCTACAAACGTTGCCGCGATTATCTGGATGCGGCGATCGAATTGGTGCGCCCCGGTTGCACGACCGGCCAAATCGCCTCGGTGTGGCCCAAAGCAACCGAGTTTGGTTTTCCAAACGAAGAAGCCGCGTTCGCGTTGCAGTACGGGCACGGGGTTGGTCTTGCTATCTGGGAAAAGCCAGTGATTAGCCGGCTCGTCTCGCTGGAGCATCCCATCGAAATCAAACCCGGCATGGTGTTTGCGTTGGAAACCTTTTGGCCCTCGTCCGATGGTTGGAGCGCGGCACGCATCGAAGAGGAAATCGTGGTTACCGAAACCGGGCATGAGGTCATCACGCGCTTTCCGGCAAACGAGTTGATGGTGGCAGGGCATCACTATTACACGGCGACGGGACCTTTGCCCACCACACGTACGCACGAACCGGAACCGAACGCCGAGGTGAAAAGGATGGTGGCGGCGGTACGCGGGTAAATCAGTGTTCAGTAGTCAGTAGTCAGTATTCAGTAGTCAGAAATGGGTTACGCGGAAGACTGGAGAAAAATTTGTCAACCAACGTCATTATGCCTGCCTTGGAAATGGCGCAGGATAAAGGGAAATTACTTCGCTGGCTCAAATCGGAAGGCGCCACCGTCACCAAGGGCGAGCCGATTATGGAGATCGAAACCGATAAAGTTACGGTCGAGATCGAAGCGCCGGCGGACGGCATACTGACCAACATTACCGCGCGTGAAGGCGATGTGGTGCCGGTCGGTCAAACAATTGCGCTGATTGTGGATGCGACAGACTCGGGTTTCCCGAACTCGGGCAGTCTCGACGCAACGCCGGTGGCGCGCCGCATCGCCCAAGAACATGGCATTGATTTAGCAACAATCAAGCCGGGGGGCGGACGAATCGAAAAGGCAGATGTGTTGGCGTATCTGGCAACGACCACTGAACGTCGGCGCACGACCGACACCCCTGATGCATCCGCAACGATGCCACGCGTTCCTGCCTCGCCCAAAGCCAAACGATTGGCGCAAGAACGCGGCGTTGACCTTGCCACCTTGCGCGGCACCGGACCCCATGGCGCGATCATCGCCGCCGATCTTCCCACCACGCCAATCCTCCAATCGCCCGCCGTCCCAACCATTTGGCGTGTGATGGCGGAACGAATGACGCAGAGTTGGACCAGCGCGCCACACTTTTATTTGGTGCGCGAGGTGAATGCCAGTCGTTTGATCGCGTGGCGCGAAAGTGTGAACAAACGCACACAAGCAAAAATCACCTTCACCGATTTATTGGTCAAGATCGTTGCGGTGGCGTTGCGGCAACATCCGCGTGTCAACGTATCGTGGAACGAGGGCGCGATCATTCAACAACCGGACGTCAACATCGGCATTGCGGTTGCGATGGAGGATGGCTTGATTGTGCCGGTTGTGCATCACGCCGATGCGATGAGCATCACGCAAATCGCCGCGCGGCGTCAAGACATTGTTACGCGTGCGCAAGCCGGTAAACTCAAACTCGATGATTTACAAGGCGGCACGTTCACGCTGAGTAATTTGGGAATGTACGGCGTCGATGCGTTCAACGCCATCGTCAACCCGCCACAAGCCGCGATTCTTGCCATCGGTCGTATCGCCGAGCGCGTGGTCGCCATCAATCATCAACCAGCCGTGCAACCGATGATGACGCTGACGCTTTCCTTCGATCATCGCGCGGTAGATGGTGCACGCGGCGCATCCTTTCTTGGCACGCTCGCCGAGTTGATCGAAGAGCCACTTGGCTTGCTGGAAGCATAGGTTGTGATACAAAACGCAAGTTTTTTCAGCGCATATTTGATTTATTTCAGACTAGCGGATATAATCAGAGTTAAAGATTTCTCCTTTCCATCGTGCCCCGCCTTTGACCTGATCATATCACACAGGAGTGATGACGGCTGAATCGTTGGGGTTGCCTCCCGCTTGAACCAAGTACCCGTACGACTCATTCATCGCAATGTTGCGAAACTAAGGAAAAGGAGAAGAAGAGAATGTCTAGAATGCTTCGCGTGATGTGGATCAGCATGTTGCTGGTACTGATTCTCGCCGCATGCGCCACACCAACCCCCGCACCCACGCCCGTGCCTCCCACCGCCGCGCCCACCGCGGTACCGACCAAGCCACCCGCATCTTCCAGCAGTTCGGTCGCTTCATCGGTTGCGCCAACGGTTGCTCCCACGGCGGTGCCTACGGCAGTGCCAACCAAAGAGCCCAAGAAACTCTTGATTGGTTTCACCGCATCGCAGACCGGCGCGCAACAAGTTGCCTCGCAAAAACAGACCGAAGGTCTGCAACTGTGGCTGGATGATGTGAAAAAAGCCGGCGGCATCAAGTTGAAAGACGGCACCGTCTATATGCCGGAAATGAAATTCTACGACGATGAGAGCAAGACCGACCGCGTGCAAGCGTTGTACACCAAACTCATCAACGAAGACAAAGCCGATTTCTTGCTCAGCCCGTACAGCAGTACTTTGGTGAAAGCCGCCGCTGTCGTTTCCGAACAGAACGGCAAAGTGATGATCACCGCCGGGGCCGCCGATGATGCGACGATGGAGCAAGGATTCAAGAACACGTTCCAATTGTACACGCCGGCCAGTCGCTATTTGACCGGCGCGGCTGATGCGTTGAAGAAATTCTTACCCAATGCCAAAAAAGTCGCCATCGTGTACGAAAAGGACTCGTTCTCCACGTCAGTCGCCAACGCTCTGCAACCCTACGCCAAGAGCATTGGTTTTGACGTCGTGGTGTTCGAGGGCTATGACACTGGCACAACCGATTTCTCGCCCTTTATCAACAAGATTGTCGCCACCAGTCCAGATGCCATTTTAGGTGGTGGGCACTTTGCAGACGGCACAACTTTTGCCAAGCAGTTGTACGAAAAGAAAGTCCCCGTCCAATTTGTTGCCTTGCTGGTCGCGCCACCCGAACCGACCTTCAAAGACATTGGCGATGCCGCTTTGGGCATCATTGGCCCTAGCCAATGGGAACCGCAAGTTACCTATAGTGCGGAATCGGCAAAAGCCGCCGGCTTGCCGTACTATGGTCCCAGTGTCAAGGCGTTCACCGATGCCTATATTGCCAAGTACAAAGCCAATCCCTCGTACCACTCGGCGGGCGGTTACGCGCAGGGCTTGATCCTGCAAAAAGCGATTGAAGATGCCGATAGTGTGGAGCCCGCCAAAATCGTGGCAGCGCTGGACAAGATGAACTTGATGACATTCTACGGTGTGGTCAAGTTCAGCACCGAAGCCAAGACGCATGGCAAGCAAGTCGCGCACCAGATGGTTTATATGCAGTGGCAGAAAGATGCGTCGGGTGCGTTCGTCACCCACATCATCTGGCCCCTCGAAGCTAAATCGGCAGACGCGATTCTGCGCAAATAGTCGTTGCCCCCCGTCCCTGCCCTTCCCTCCCAGAGGGAAGGGCGTGGGAGGGGGTTGATTTTTTTTTAAGAGGTATCAATGAACATTGAGGCATTGCTCGCTTCGACCTTTGATGGATTGATGTTGGGGTTTGTGTATGGACTGATGGCAATGGGGCTCACCCTGATTTTTGGGGTGATGAAAGTCATCAACCTAGGACACGGGCCGGTGATTGTCATCGGCATGTTTTCCGTCTTGGTCCTCAGTCAAGCGTTTGGCATCAATCCGTACCTTGCCTTGCCAGTAGTCATCGTTTTTGGCGTGCTATTCGGCATGGTGATGTACTTTGTCGCACTTCATCGTGTGATCAACGCTCCGGAACTCACCACCCTCCTCGCGACATTCTCGGTGAACCTGATGATCACCGGAACGATGACCGTGCTCTTTTCCACTAGTCCGCGCGGACTGGATGTGAGTCTGGGGTCGTTACAGTTTGGGGCGGTCACGATTCTGGGCACTGCAGTCACCGCGGTGGTGATTGCTGTGCTGGTTACGGCAACGTTGTACGCTTTTCTATACCGCACCCGCACTGGCAAATCTATCCGCGCCGTGGCGAACAATCGTAGCGCCGCCGAATTGATGGGCATCAATTCCACGCGGATGCTGGCGTTGAGTTTTGGGTTAGGCACAATGCTCGCAATGATTTCTGGTGCCTTGCTTGCCACCCGTTTTTCGTTCACCGTCTTGTCCGGCAGTGGTTTGGAAACCAAGAGTTTCGTGATTGTTGTTTTGGGCGGCTTGGGCAATCCCACCGGCGCACTTTTGGGCGGGATCATCATCGGCTTGCTGGAAAGCATCACCACCATCTTTATCCCGGTCAGTTGGGTGCCGGTGCTCGAGTTTGTGGTGTTCGTTCTGATTCTGCTCGTTCGTCCGAACGGCTTGTTGGGAGCGCGCTAAAATGAAAACGCTGACCAACCTCCCCTTCTGGCTCTTGCTCATCGTGGTGGCTGCCTTGGCGGCGATTCCGGTGGCACTGAACAATGTCTCCCTGCGAGAAGATTTCTTCTTGATCTTGATGTTGGCGATTCTGGCATCCAGTATCAACATCATTATGGGCTATACGGGTTACGTGAGTTTTGGACACATTGTATTCTTTGGCACCGGCGGATACATTGCTTTTTATCTGATGCAGAATTACCAAATCCACTTTGTGCCTGCCGCCTTGGTCGGGGGAGCCACCGCCAGTCTCATCGCTTTTCTCATCGGCATTCCCGTCTTGCGTTTGCGCGGGGCCTACTTTGCCTTAGCCACCATCGGCATCAACGAAGCGTTCCGTTCGTTTGTGACCAATTTTGAACCGTTTGGTGGTTCCATCGGAATGTTTTTCAACTTTGCGGTGTACGATGCGTATGGCGGCGCCAAGAACGCCGGTCAATTCGCGTACTATGCGATGATCGGATTGGCATTACTGACGATTGCCACGAGTTTTCTGATCAAAAAAGCCAAGTTTGGATTGGGCTTGATGGCGATCCGCGAAGATCAAGATGCGGCGCAAGTATTGGGAATCAATCCCGCCCGGATGAAAGTGATCACCTACACCATCTCGGCGTTTTTCCCGGCAGTGGCAGGCGCAATCTTTTTCTTCAAGAATGGTCTGATTGAACCGGGCGTGGCATTCGAATTGCATCGTTCCATCGAAGCCTTGGTGATGGTGATGCTGGGGGGTTATGGGACGGTAACCGGCCCGATTGTGGGCGCCATCGTCTATGAACGTTTGCGTGGCTTTCTCATCACCACGCAATCGCTGAGTAACTTTCATCTGGTAATTGCCGGCGCATTGTTACTCGTCATTGTGCTCTTTGTGCCGGCGGGCTTTATCGGTTGGTTGCGCCAGCGCTGGGCGGCACTTGGGAGGTACCTCGAATGACAGCAAGCAACTCGGTGATCCTCACCATCGAAAATGTCAGCAAACGGTTTGGTGGTTTGCTGGCGTTGGATAAAGTTAGTCTTTCGGTCAAACAAGGCGAGATCTTTGGCATCATTGGACCGAACGGCGCCGGCAAGACCACGTTGTTCAACGTGATCAATGGTGTCTATCCACCCACCCAAGGTCGCGTGATTTTTCGCGGCGAGGATGTGACGGGGATGCCGCCGTACGAATTGAGCAAGCGCGGACTTGCACGCACCTATCAAGTGGTGCGTCCTCTTGCTGAATTAACCGTGCATGAAAATGTAACCGTCGGTGCGTGCTTTGGACGCGAAAATTTATCGTTGGAAAAAGCGGAGAGGGTCGCGGATGAAGTACTCGATTTTGTGGGGCTGGCGGAGCGTCGCGATATGCTCGCCGGCAAACTCAATGTGGCGCAGAAAAAGCGATTGGAAATGGCACGCGCCCTTGCCGCGCGCCCCATTCTCCTCTTGCTCGATGAAGTACTTGCCGGTCTCAATCCGCAAGAAATCGCCGATATGCTCAGCGTTGTGCGCAAGATTCGGGACCAAGGTGTTACGATTATCATGATCGAACACTTGATGCACGCGGTGATGAACTTGTCCGACCGAGTGTTTGTGTTGGACTATGGCGCGCAAATCGCGGAAGGTACGCCGGCGGAAGTATCCAATCATCCCAAAGTGATCGAAGCGTATCTGGGCGATCCCAAAGTAGCACAACGCTTTTTGGAGGGATCGGCATGAGCATCTTACAAATCCAAGCGATTGAATCCGGTTATGGCGAAGTCCAAATTCTGTGGGGGCTCTCGCTGGAATTACAACCGGGCAAACTCACTACAATGGTCGGTTCGAATGGGAGTGGCAAGACCACGCTCTTGCGAGCGGTGAGCGGTCTTATCAAACCCTGGAAAGGCAAGGTCGTTTTCGAGGGGAGAGACATCACCCATCTATCGCCGCACGAAAAAGCGGAAATGGGATTGGTGCTGGTGCCAGAAGCGCGGCAACTCTTTACCGATATGACCGTGCTGGAAAATTTGGAAATGGGTGCCACGCCCAAAGCCGCACGCGCCGAGTTCAAACAAACGCTCGACTGGGTGTACACGCTGTTACCCCGTTTGAAAGAGCGGCAAAATCAAATTGCCGGCACGCTGTCTGGCGGTGAGCAGCAAATGGTCGCCATTGCACGCGGCTTGATGTCGAAACCCAAAGTGTTGATGTTCGACGAACTGTCGCTGGGTCTCTCGCCCTTGCTTGTCATCAACTTGTTCGAGGTGCTTGCCAAACTTCGCAAAGAGGGTTTGACCATGTTGCTGGTGGAGCAGAACGTGCAAATGGCACTCGCGGTGAGCGACTATGCCTATGTGCTAAATCGCGGGCGCGTCGAAATCGAAGGTCCCGCGAAACAAGTACGTGAGATGGAAAGCATCAAGAAAGCGTATCTGGGATTGTAAGCACAAACCCGAAAGGTCAAAGAATTCCTTTCGGGTTTAGTCTTCAAGGGAGTGGTTCGTTCGCCATTGGCGCACCAACGGTCGGATGAAACATGGACTAGTGCAACAACATGAAATAGTTGCATACCAGACCGATGGGAAGACGTTGACAGATGTGGCTAAAAATCGAGTTTTCACCACGCACTTTCATGTTGGTGCACTACTAGGTGTAGGACAAATTTCAAATTTGTCCTACATTTTCAAGGGAGGAAACCATGCCGAAAAAGTACGGTGTGTTGCGCATCATCGCAACGATCAACAAAATCATTGCTTGGATCGTGCTCGTGTTGGGCGTGCTGGGTGGTTGCGTCAGTCTCGTGGTGGGGCTATTGCCCGGTTTGACCGCCACCAGCAGTCGGACCGCCCCCGCGCTATTGGTGGGCGGACTGGCAGCAGGATTAGCCACCAGTTTCGGCGCAATTTTCTTTGCCGTGATTTACTTTCTGGTGTTCTACTCTTTTGGCGAGATGATTTATCTGCTCATTGATTTGGAGGAAAACACGCGCGCGACGGTCGAGCAGTTGAAAAACATTGCCAAAACGTAAATCGCGGCTTACGTAGCGGGGCGAGTCTTGGGCTCGCCCCGCTAAATTTTATTGCCCCTGTGCGTCCACAACCGCAATCGCCGCCATATTTACAATATCTTTGACCTCATCCCCTTGTTGCAAAACATGAATCGGTTTGCCCATCCCCAACAAAATCGGGCCAATGGTTTCGGCTTCGCCAAGATGCCGCAAGAGTTTGTACGCAATGTTTGCGGATTCGAGCGTGGGAAAGACTAACACATTTGGATTGCGAACGCGCGCGAAGGGATAGCGCTCTGCCAAGATCTCCGACACCACCGCCGTATCGGCTTGCATCTCGCCGTCAATCGGCAAGTCGGGACGCTTGGCGCGCACCAGATCAATCGCCGCGCGCACCTTTTCCGAAAGTGGATGCGGCGTACTCCCAAAGTTCGAGAACGAGAGCATCGCCACGCGGGGTTCGATATCGAAATGGCGCGCGGCGTCCGAAGCCAAAATTGCAATCTCGGCTAAATCTTCGGTGCTAGGGTCAATGTTGACCGTTGCATCGGTGAAGAAAAAGACACGTTGATCGCGCGTGATGACAATGTACATTCCGGCGGCTTTTTTCACCCCCGGGCGCGTATGCACAATTTGCAACGCGGGACGAATCACATCCGGATAGTTGAACGTGAGACCACTGACGAAGGCATCCGCATCGCCCATCTGCACCATCATCGGGCCATAATGGTTGCGGCGCGACATCATCCGCTCTGCCATTCCGCGCGTAATCCCCTTGCGTTCACGCAATTTATGGTACGCCGCGATATACTTTTGCATCTCGGGCGAGTCTGCGCCACGCACCAGCGAAACGATCCGGGGTTTGAAATCGAGTCCCAACTCTTTGATCTTTCGCTCGATGGTTTCGCGATTGCCCAACAAAATTGGTTTGCCAATGCCTTCTTCCTGCACCTGATACGCCGCCCGAATAATCTTGGGTTCTTCGCCCTCCCCAAAGGCGATGCGTTTGGGATTGGCTTTGGCTTTGTTGAAAATGGTACGCATCACTTCGCGTCCTTTGCCCAGCCGCGCTTCGAGTTGTTCACGATACTTGGCAAGGTCTAGTGTTTTGCGCGCCACCCCGGATTCGATGGCTGCCCGCGCGACGGCGGGAGCTTCCCACAACAACACGCGCGGGTCTACCGGCTTGGGGACAATGTACTCGGGACCAAAGCGCAACGCATCGAGACCGTACGCTTTGAGAACTGAATCGGGCACGTCTTCCTTGGCGAGCGCGGCGAGTGCTTTGGCCGCGGCAACTTTCATTTCTTCGTTGATCGCTTTGGCGCGCACATCCAGCGCGCCGCGAAAGATAAACGGGAATCCCAGGACGTTGTTGATTTGATTCGGATAATCACTGCGACCCGTCCCCACAATAGCATCCGGGCGCGCTTGTTTCGCCACATCGTACCGAATTTCCGGATCCGGATTGGCAAGCGCAAAAATCAGCGGGGCTTTGGCCATCGTCTTGACCATCTCTGGCGTCAACACATCTTTGGTAGATAAACCCAAAAACACATCGGCGTCTTTGACCGCATCGGCAAGCGTGCGTGCTTTGGTTTCCACGGCAAAGCGTTCTTTGTACGGATTCATCCCATCGGTGCGACCTTTGTAAATCACACCTTTGGTGTCGAGCATAATAATATTTTCGCGTTTGACGCCGAGCAAAATCCAAAATTCACCGCACGCCACACCGCTCGCGCCTGCGCCGTTGATCACCACCCGAATCTGATCAATCCGTTTGCCGGTAATTTCGAGCGCGTTGAGCAAGCCCGCGCCGGAAATAATCGCTGTGCCGTGTTGATCATCGTGAAAGACCGGGATGTTCATTGTCTTTTTGAGCGTCTCTTCGACAATGAAACAATCCGGCGCTTTGATGTCTTCGAGATTGATGCCGCCAAAAGTTGGCTCCAGGGCTTGAACCACGCGGATAATTTCTTCCGGCGTGCGACAATTGATTTCGATGTCAAACACGTCAATATCGGCAAAGCGTTTGAACAAAAGTCCCTTGCCTTCCATCACCGGTTTGCTTGCCAACGCGCCGCGATCGCCCAATCCTAGGATCGCCGTGCCGTTCGAGACGACGGCAACCAGATTGCCCTTGGCCGTCAACTCGTACGCGGTTTCCGGATCGCGTTCCACTTCGAGGGTGGCTTCGGCGACGCCGGGCGAATAGGCGAGTGTGAGATCGCGTTGAGTGAGTGCGGGTTTGGTGGGCACCACCTGAATCTTGCCGGGACGTCCCTGCCGATGATAATCGAGTACTTCTTGTTTGGTGACTGGCATAATAAATTCCTTTCTTCGGAAAAAAATAACCTGCGCCCTCATCCCACCGTGAGATAAGGGCGCATCAAGTATCGTCGAACGTTAGTGATTTGTCAACCGGCTTTTCGGGCGATTACTTTGTCAGATTAGCCACCGAATCACACGGAAAGGGATTTTTTCCGGTAAGGTTCTGTGTGTTTCTGTGACAGAAATCTGAATCTGATTTCCGAATACGGAAGGCTGAATACGGACCTCTGAATACTGACTTTATACCCAACCATTCAACAATCCGACGGCCTCTGCCGGCGTTTTCGCGCATTGCAACAACTGCGCCTCTTCATCCGTCACTGCCAGTTGCTCACGCATCACGCGCAGAACGTGCCGCCATCCTTCGCCCAGCAAGATGATTGGCTTGCGGTGTTTGACGTCAATCTTGGACAGATTCCACACGAGCGCAAGTTCGGCAAGCGTCCCCATACTTCCTTTCAAGACGATAAACCCATCCGCGCGTTGATACATTTCTCGGATGCGCGAGAATAAATCCGCGCTGGTGATTGTCTCATCTAGAAAGGGATTGGGCGCAAGTTGATCAAATTCGCCGGAGAGCACACCAATCGTTTTGCCGCCGTTTTCGCGCGCACCGCGCGCCGAGGCTTCCATCGTGCCTTGATAACCTCCGTTCATCACCACCCACCCACGTTGGGCGAGCAATTTACCCAGCGTGTACGCTTCGTGATATTCCGGACTGTTGCGCGGTGCACGTGAGCCGCCAAACACGGCGACAATTTTAGAATTATTTTGATGCATTGTCTTCTGCCTGGTCTGTGCTGTGGGGTTCGCTCAAAAAAGTTCCGATCATTGGCTTGAGGGTTCCGCCCTCCAAAAATTCTTGTACGGCTTGCTTGACCACGTTGAGCAACCGTTTATCCAAACGTTGACTGTACCGTTCGGCAAAATCCACAGCGGCATTTTCTAAATCCACTTCATCGCCATTTTCATTCAGATAATAGTGATGATCCATAGTCCACAAGTACAAATCTGCTTCGGTGCGATGTGGAAAATCGTTGAGCATATTGTGCCGGCGAATGATTTGCACAACCGGCTGGTACAGATTATCGTACCAACTTGCCACGGCTTCGTCCCAGGGAATCTTGCGCTGTTGTTCTTCGCCTAGAAAATAACGATGCACGGCGATGTGTTCGATGAGCCGGGCATAGCCGCCGGGTTCAGAAAATCGAATCTGGTGTCCAGGTCGAAGCTTGTCCAAACGCGTCTTGTCAATGAACTCGGCGTACTCGCCCACGATTTCCAAATCGGTCGCCAAGAGATCGGGAGTTACCGGCACGCGTGTTTTCACTTCGATCACTTCGGCCTCAATGAAGGCCTGTCCGCGTTCACGTGCTACGCTAATGCGATGATGTCCATCGCGCACAAAGTACATCTCGCCCACTTGGTACAACTGCACCGGCGGCAAATATTTGTCTTCATAATAGGCTTCGTCCACCCGCCGCCAGCGCGATTTGGTTTGCACTTGCTTGGGCAAAAAAGCGCGATCAAAGTCGTGATAGCGCAACGTGGCACTGCCGATGATTTGGTCAATCGGCACAGTCCGCACGCCGCGATAAAACTCGCCAAAGGGCTTGAGTGAATGTTTGACCTCTTCGAAAGAGACGAGTTCGTTTGGTCGGCGCACAATCATGGATTGGATTTCGCGCCAGAACGCTTTGAGTCGCGCACGAGCAAAATCGGATTCAGTTTGGGCAGAGTATTGATTTTGCATTGATTGGTTCTCTGCAACACAAATTATTTTTTGAACGGTGGAATTTCGATCACCTTGTAGCCATACGTGTTGACGATGGTTGTGGCGCCGTGCTGGGTTTCCCGCGCCGCGCGCATATCATAGAGATGAACGTGTCCGTGAAAATGATAGCGAGGTTTGTAATTCTCGATAAACCAGACGAACGATTTGAATCCTCGGTGCGGCAAATCGTCAGCATCGTGGATGTGGTAGGGTGGCGCGTGAGTGATGAGAATATCCAGATAGCGACCATACCGCGCGCGGTTCAGCACGAGCGCAGGCGTGAGCGCGGCGATTTTGGCGCGCATTTCGTTTTCGGTGTATTGAAACCTGGGGCGGTTGTTGTACCGCATCGAACCTTCCAAGCCGGCAATCAACAAGCCCTTGTACTCGACCACGCGTGCATCAATGTTTTCGCATCCTTCGGGATAGAGTTTTTCGCCACCGTCACCACCGTGATTGCCCATCACGTAAAATAGCGGCACGTTCAGGATAGAGACAATGTATTCCAAATAATCGGCAGGGAGATCGCCGCACGACAGCACCAATTCAACCCCTTGGGCTTGGCGCGCGAGAGCAGGTCCGTGTAGTGATTCGATTACTTGATCACTCAGTGTAAGAACTCGCATCGCTCATTAGACAATTGCCCCGATCCATTGGGTCGGGGCGTTCCGTAACCGTTCATCCAGCAGTATACACGAGGCAATGAAAAAGTCAAACAGATTTCCCTTTGGTAACGTTGGATCGCGGCAAACAGCACAATCGTGAGGGAAATTTGGGGCTCGCAAGAATTGACAGAATGGGAAAAAGATGTTCTAATAGTACTTGAGAGGAATATCT
>JBBITT010000051.1:0-18906 GCA_037440625.1 Chloroflexota bacterium | reverse complement strand
CTCTCGCAACTCCCGCGGCTCCACCACCTCGCAATCCGCGCCCCAGCCGCGAATCCACGGCAGCATATCCGTCGTGTCCGCGACTTGTGCTTGCCACAGCAAGTAACCCGGCTTGGCGGGATCATCGCGCTTTGTTTCGGAGAAATGCCAACGCGTTTCCTCCACGCGCTTGCGGACGTTCGGACTGAAACGCAAAACGACGGTGAGCAGGTTCTCGCCGTAAATCACCGACCACGCGCTCTTCAGCACATCCAAGCCGCGAAACTCGCGCGGGATGTCGTACTCTTGCCGCGTCAATGCCGCCGCCTTGATGCGTTCCAACTTGTACGTCCGCGTCGCGTTGACGATACTGCTGTGACCGATGGCGTACGTCGTGAAGCCAATCGCCGATGGTTCGATGAGATACGGCGAGAAATCCGTGTCGAACGATTTGCCGTGTAGCGGTTCGTACGTGATGCGAAGCACGCGGCGATAGATGTACGCTTGCATCACCGCGCGAAAAACGAGATCGTACTCGGCTTGACGCGGACGCTGCGCCAATTCTTGCGCGGCTTGGTGAATCTCTTGCCCCGCAATTTCGTTCGTCTTGAGCGCCGCCGCGAGTTTCATCAGTGCGGTTTCGGCGGGCTCGTTGCGCTTGTCGTGTTGCTTGGCGAGCAGACGCGTCGCCAGATACAACGTCATTGCTTCTTCGGGCGAGAGTTCGAAATGACGCAGGCGCATTTCGTCGAACGGCAACGCCACCCAGGTCACGCCGTCCTTGTAAATTTTCCCTTCCATCTCCAACGCGCGCAAATAGTTGTTGAGCGTGCGCCGATTCAAGCCGGTCTCTTGTTCCAAATCGGACTCGGTCAAACCGTTCGGATAGCGGCGCAGGGTGAGCAACACGCGCATCTTGCGATCTTGGTATGTGGTTTGGTCTACTTTGGGCATAATCACTCCTCTACCCTTATTCTACTCCGCAGTTGGAAAATTAGCGCGCTGAATTTTCGGGTTGGGGTCATCTAATTTTCCGCGTACCAGTCGCGTCCTTCCTTGTATGCCTTGCCGTGCCTCTTGAGTTCGCGCAGATAGTTGTTGGTCGTACGGCGCTGCCAACGAAGCATTTCAGATGCTTCGGATTCGCGGACGCCGTTACACCCGCACAACAATCGCAACAGAGCCGCCAACTTGCCCTTTTTCTCTCCCGCAAACAAGCGCGCCATTGGGCACCTCCCAAGATATTTTCTACCTTGAGAGTACCCGCTAGTTGGAAAATATATTTCCAACTCACACGTCAGTTTTTCGACGGGCGCGCCAAACAAAAAGACTGCCCACGCATGCCAAACATGCGTCGCAGTCTCTTGCCTATCGTGTCAATCCTATTCAGATACCGGGTCAAACTTGGACCAACCGACCGAGCCGAAATGCTGAGCAACAAAGACGTTTACTCCGCCATTACACTGAGCCTCGCTTTCGCGCCCTCGCCTGACCAATAAGAATGCGCGTCCATTGAGCGACTGGACTGGCCACATTGTCTATGTGACGGCACAGGTGCAAAGCTAGGCTAAGCCGCTTGACGCCAGATCACTCTCTTGTGCCATTATACCTTTTCGACATCCTCTCCGCAAGAAAACCGCGCCCAGCACGCACAAACACGCACCTATCAAAAGAGGGGCAAATCTCACAATTTGATATGGGATTGAATTGTTACTTGACAAAACGACCAACCGGTAAATGCGTCCAAGAAAAAAAATAATCGCCCAGCACGTCGTCCCGCTGAGTGATTTCGAAAACCAACCGATAAGTGGTTATAAGGTATGCCCCCAAGGGAATTCGAATCCCTGTCTTGGCCTTGAAAGGGCCACGTCCTAGTCCCCTAGACGATGGGGGCATTGATTACAACTCGCATTTTATTCAGATTCGCAAATCCGTCAAATAGGCGGCCATGGCACGGGGGGCCAATCATCCGATGGCTGGGGAAAAACGCCCGTCTCGATCAAACGATTGAGGCGATCGCGCAATGCTTTCATCTCGCGTGGAGCAAGCAAGCCGGCAAGTTTTTCTTGGAGCGCTTGGGCGCGTCTCAGTTGATCCCGCAACTTGCACAAGTCTTGGATGAGTGGAACGGGAATCGGTTGCTCTGCAAAATCCCAAATCACCGTGCGTAGTTTTGGATACTCGTGGAATGTTACGCCGTGATCAATGCACCAAATCTTGCCATCCTCGCCCAATAAAATGTGTCCGCCCTTGCGATCCGTATTGTTGATGACCGCATCGAACACGGCGATGCGTTTCATCTCATCGCGGTATTGGTGGCGCAGCGTGAAAAAATGTTGCCCATCCACCATCTCGATGTACAACTGCACCATCCCTATCCCTTGCGGGCCATCGCGCAAAACGGTGGGCGGAACATTGGGCCATCCCAACGCATCACTCACAAGATACGCCGCCACTTCGCGCAATGCCAGCGTGCCATCCGGAAAATCCCATAACGGTCGCTCACCGCGCGAGGGCTTGTAAATCGCCAATCCCTCACGCTTGCCATCGCGAATCGTTACGATGAAGGTGTAATTCGAACCCCAAGGCACCAGACCTTCGACGTCTATTTTGCCATTCTTTAGAAAATCGAGGGCGTCTTCACCCTGGAGCGAAATTGGTTTTGTACTGTTCATTGAATCAAAACTTGATCGCCTGGGTCGTGCATTACGTCAGCGTGGCTTTTTCGCCGTGCCCGTTGCGCTTGGGGCAGAAATGACCCGCCGGATCAATCGGACGCCCACACAAGACACAGATCGGTCTGCCCGCCGCCACAATCGCCGCTGCGTGTCGCGCCACCGCGCGCATTTGTTCCGCCGTTGCCCAAAAGCGCACCACATCCACCGAGACCGGCTCTTCTTCCGCCGGCAATTCGTACGCCACCAACATCATCAACTTTTGTTCTGCATCGTAACCCAGCCCCAATTGCCCCACGCGAAACACCGGCTCAATCGGATGCGACAATTCCATTGCGTACGCGTTCACCAACACCTTTTTTTCGATGCCAAGCCGTTCGAGCAACTCGTCAATGCCATGACTCAATGCCGCCACCTGTTCTTTCTCAACGATCAACGTTACAATCGTCAATCCTTGCCGACCCTGCAAATAAAAGGTACGCTTGCCCGGCTCACCGATTGCGCCAACGGTGATATGAGTTACCGGGTTCAAATCGTACACGAGGTTGGCTTCAGCCATATTTATTCCTTTCGTTCTGGGACTAGTTCTTTTTCCGGCTCGAAGGTGGGCAAGGGTTCGCCCTCATTCAAGCGAAACAGGTGCGTCCCCTGCTCGTTGAACAACAACACGGTAACCGATGCCGGGTTGATGACAAGGCGTTGAAATGCATTCAAATCCATTTTGAGATAATACGCTACGACGGCTTTGATCGGATCAGCGTGTGAGAATACTGCAACGATTTGTTGGGGATGCTGGGCAACGATGCACTCAATCGCCGCCACCATCCGTTGCTGAACTTGATCAATACTTTCCCCGCCGGCAATTTGCACCCCGACCGGTTGCGTCTGCAATTGCTTCCACAGATCAGTCTGTTCGACCTCTTTGATCAACTTGCCTTCCCATTCTCCAATGCGCACTTCGCCTAAATCGGGCACAAGGTTCACATCCAAGTTCTGGCATTGCGCGACCGCGCGCGCCGTCTCCACCGCCCGCTCCAGCGGGCTGGAATAGATCGCCTGAATCGAAAGATGTTGGAGTCGCCGCGCGAGGGCGTCCGCTTCACGTTGACCTTGCTCGTTGAGATGTACGCCCGGCGTCCAACCAGCCAAGCGGTGCTCTTTCAAAAAATCATTGCTGGCGTGGCGAATGAGCAGCACCACGGTCATTGGAGTTGCCATGCGGTTACATCGTCCAGTTGTTTTTTCTCTTCCGCACTCAAACGAAAACCCACCACGCCCAAAATCTCATTCAATTGCGTAACATTATTCGCGCCGATGATGGGGCTGGTAATCGTGGGATTCGCTAACGTCCACGCAATTGCCACTTGCGACATGGTTTTGCCGTGCGCGCGGGCAATCTTTTCCATCTCGTCCAGCAACTGCATATGGCGATCATCGTTCATCAAGCGGGTCATTCGTTCACTGCCGGTGCCGCGCGCGCCAGCGGGCATCGCTTGCCCCTTGCGATATTTGCCGGTGAGAAAGCCACCTTGCAGCGGCGAGTACGGAATGACGCCGATTCCTTCGAGCGCACAAAGCGGTTGCAACTCGCGTTCGTACTCGGCGCGCCAAACGAGATTATAATGAGGTTGAATGCTGACGATAGACGTCAGACCCTCACACTCGCTGATGCGCAATGACCGCTCCACCTGCCATGCCGGATAATTCGATAAACCCAGATAACGCACCTTGCCGGCATGCACCAAATCATCGAGCGCGCGCAATGTTTCTTCGAGCGGCGTTGAATCATCGGGGGCGTGGCATTGATAGAGATCCACGTAATCGGTTTGCAAACGGCGTAACGAATCGTCAATCGCTTTCATAATGTGCACCCGCGAGAGACCTTCGCCATTCGGTCCGTCCCACATTCGTCCGCGCACTTTGGTTGCCAAGACAATTTGATCACGCGGTTTGGTCTTGAGCCATTTGCCGATGTACGTTTCTGCCACACCGCCCGGGTTGCCCGGCGCCCACCGCGAGTACACGTCCGCGGTGTCAATAAAATTGATCCCCGCCGCAAACGCCGCGTCGAACACCTGATAGGCATTTTGTTCGTCCGAGGTCCATCCAAACGTCATCGTCCCCAGACACAACTCTGAAACTTTCAAGCCGGATTTACCTAGTTTACGATACTCCATCATTGCCTCCCTCAATCACCTGTCTGAGCATCTCTCGGAATTCACTCAACATCATCGCCGTGGCGCCCCAAACTTTGTGTCCCTGGATCAAAAAGAATGGCACGCGCATCTTGAAGCCGCGAATCTCCCACTCTTCTTCTTGCACAATGCGGTCATCCAACAGAATCTTCAACGGCGTTTCGATCACCGCAACAACTTCGTGCACCGAAGCGTTCAGGTTGGGGCGCATCGGTGTAAACGCGACAAAGGGCGTTGCGCGAAACCCGCTGACCGGGATATAGACCGGCGTGAGCGGGTCGCCGATCACTTGGATGCACTCACACGCGATCCCCAACTCTTCCGCCGTTTCGCGTACCGCGGTCTCCTCCAACGACTCGTCATTTTCTTGCGAGCCGCCGGGCAACGCGATTTGTCCTTTGTGCATTTCCACCGTGTCCGTGCGTTTAGTTAGAAAGAAATGCAAGTCGCCATCGTGCGGGTACAGCAAAATCAAAACCCCCGCCTCTTTGGGATGCAAGTCGGGCGGGAGTGGATAGACATCGCCGGGTCGCGGATTCGGCGACATGCGCATTTGCGCCGGGCGACCCGGGCGTGGCAGAGCCAGCGCACGGCGAACATCATCCAAAGTCATGTCTGCATTGTATCGAAAAGAGATGCACTGGTCAAGCGGACGTTGACACGCATTGCATATCGCAGTACAATCCAAGGCGAGTCAAGAGAGGTATGGAGCACACCGTGTCGAGCGATCCATTCAAGCGAGCCGAAGCACAATATGCCTCGCTCAAAAAGCAATTGGCAACCAAACGCATCACGCAAGATCAATTCGATGTGGCGATGAAACAATTGATGATCCAAGATGCGCAAGGACGTTATTGGACGATTGGACCTGCCAGCGGCAAATGGCATGTTCACGATGGAAAAAATTGGATCGAAGCCGATCCGGCGAATCCACCGCCCATTGCTCCACCCATCGTTGCCCCGCGTTTAAATCGCACCAACCTCCTTTCTATCGTGGTAGCAAGTGTGATCGCTGGACTGTGTATGTTTGGTTTGATTTTTCCAATCTTGACGACCAACTCGAATCTCATCTTTTCCAATCAAGCCAGCGTGATCGCTTCCCCGATGACCGAACTGGCACTGATCGAAACTGCCACCCTTGTCCCGCCGACTCTTACGTTACAACCATCGTCCACGCCTCTTCCCACGGAGACGGCGACTCCAACGGCGACCTTGACCCCATCGCCCACACCATTGCCGCCTTCGCCCACCGCCACTCCAACTCAGACACCCATCCCGCCCACCGCGACGAGGACGCCCACGCCCACCTCCACGCCCACACCAACCTCAACATCCACACCCACCATCACGCCGATTCCGCCCGGCTTGTACGTGACCTACCTGCGTTTACAGCCAGCCCCTAGACGCGGCGAGGATCTTAGTTTCTTTGTGACTTTTCAAAACACAACAAACCGCACCCAATTGTATCGCTGGCTGGTGTACATTTACCGCGCAGAAAATCCGCGCTATTCGATGACAGAGACGACGCCGATTCTCACCGAAATTCCGATGGGCACCGTCGAACAACAAGCGTTGGGCGTTTATCGGACCGGCGTGGGACTCTGTGAAGACCTTTTTGCACGCGTGGCATGGCTGGATGAAAACCGCGTGGCACACTTTTTCAATCAGCCGAATGGCAAGATTTACGAATTGCCGTTTACGGTGTGTCAATGAAAACAAGGAACGCTTAATGATCGATCCGAGGATTGCAGAACAACTGCGCCAAGCCAAATTGGAACTGGCTCGTCTCAAAGCCGAGAAACTGAAACTCTTTCCGCCCAACCCGCATCCGTTTGTGCAACCGGATTCATTTCCTCGCAACGCCACCCCAGAGCAAATCAAACGTCGTAATGAAATCATTGCACGCATCGAAACGCTGGAACGCCAGATCGAAGAATTGGAAGAGCAATTGTACAAGTAACTCGCGCCATCTAACGTAACTGACGTTGGTTCATCGTCAGTCGCGTAGGGTGACTCGAGTTTTGCCAAACAAACTTTTCCTCGCTATAATAGCCGACGTTTGCTCTTGGGAACAATCTCCTATTGTCGCATCGCCGCGATAACTGTACACTGACATCGCCCATTTTTTCCAAAATAATTATCCCTCCAAGGAGTATTGAGTGAAACAGATCGTTCTCCTCGCCATTGCTCTATTGGCTTTGATCACAACGGCTTGCGCCGCGCCCGAGCCGACTTCAACGCCCACCCCAGCCCCACGCGCCACGTGGACGCCCACCAGCATCAGCCCTCTGGCATCCCCAGCCATCGCTTCGGCAACGCTTGTACCGGTCTCACCATCACCCTCTACCCAACCCAGCGTCGCATCCGCTACGCCCACCCGTGCGACCACGCCTTCGCCCACGTTAGCACCCGGTCTGTATGTAACCAACTTGCGCATTGATCCCAACCCGCCCACGCGTGGCAGCGATTTATTTTTCTATCCCACTTTTGTGAACACCACCGGTGTTACGCAAAACTACCGATGGCAAGTTTACATCTACAAACCGGACAACCTCGCCAAATCATTCAGCGATACGGCGGCTGGCTTGTTCGCCATTCCTACCGGCACCAGCGAACTCAAGTCTGCCGGCTCGTGGAAAATCGCGCTGGGTGGTCCGTGTGAAGATTTCATCGCGCGGCCCGTCTGGCTTGATCCCAACAACAAAGCCATTAATTTGACGACGCCCGATGGCAAACTCTTCGAAAAAACTTTTCGGGTCTGCGCACCCAGCGATTTACCCTCACCGACCCCGGGGCCTTCACCGACACCGACTGCCACGCCGACCTTTGCACCCGGCGTTTTTGTAATGGATCTGCGCACCGATCCCAACCCACCCACGCGCGGAGCGGAACTGAACTTTTACGTAACCTTCGCGAATACGATCGGTTCACCGCAGAATTTCAAATGGAACGTGTACATCTACAAACCGGGCGAACCGAACTCGTACGGCGAAACCACCATTACCAACACAACCGTGAGCATCGGCATCAATGAGTACAAGTCGCTCGGAAGTTGGAAACTTCCATTGGGCGGTCCTTGCGAGGATTTTGTTGTGCGCGTGAGTTGGTTCGATCATGAGAACAAACTCAAGCCCTTTGTCCGGTTCGAGAACCAGGTTTTTGAACAACCCATCCGCGTTTGTCCACCCTAAGATGCCTTGATTTCTCGTGGGGTAAATTTGGAAATTTGCCCCACGATCGCTGATGATTCAAATGCGCCAAACGCACCGAGCGCACGCGTTTCATCCACGCAACACGCGTTGGACTGTGATCTCGTCCAACGCGTCATTTTTGTATCTGTGCGCCATAGGAATTTATTCTCATTGCCATCTCGTTCAGTTTGGCATAGATTAAACGCGTAACGCCGAATGTCTGTTGCGCAATGTCGCGCTCCTGCGCGACGTTTTTCATTTTCGAGGAGGTGAAATTTACGACCTATCTTTCGACACTCGCTTTATCCAACTCAACAAGGAGGACTGCACATGAAAAAATTATTGTTCTGTATGCTTGCTTTGCTAGTCGTTGGAACCATGAGCGCTTGTGCCGCTGAACCTACACCGACTCCTGCTCCGCCCACTAGACCCCCTACCCTGGTACCCACCGCCGTCCCGCCCACTCCCACCAGTGCACCGCCGACCGCTACACCGTTGCCACCCACCGCAACCCGCGTTCCACCCACGAACACGCCGGTGCCACCCACCGCCGTACCGCCAACTGCCGCGCCTACCGTCGCACCCACGAACACGGCTGTCCCGGCACCCACCGTTCCGCCAGGGTTGTACGTTACCAATATTCGCCTGCAACCCGAACAACCAACCTTCAATCAAAACATTACCTTTGCACCCACCTTTCTCAACACGACCGGCGTGGTTCAGAATTTCCGCTGGGCGGTGTACATCTATCGTGCCGATACGCCCACCAAATCGGATAATGAAACCACCGTGCAATTGTTCAACATCCCGGTGGGTTCAACCGAATTTCAGTCACCGGGCAGTTATCGCTATGGGGCAACCGGCAACCAATGCGAGTACTTTTTTGCGCGCGTGGGCTGGCTCGATGCCAATAACAAGATCACCTTCTTTGCCAACACCGATGGCAAGGTGTACGAAAAAGGATTCAAGATTTGCGACGCCGCCTTGATTCCAACCCAGGTTCCGCCCACGCCAGCGCCGCCCACGGTTCCGCCCACGCCCAAACCCGGGTTGTTCGTCAACGATCTGCGGATTCAACCGGCGCCGGCACGTGGTTTTGATTTGACCTTCTTCCCAACGTTCGTCAACACCCAAGGTACGCCAATGACCTTTACGTGGCGCGTCGTGATTTTCAAAGCCGATAACCTCAATCAATCGTACAGCGAAACCGCGTGGCTCCAAACCGTTTTCCCGGTCAGCCCCGGCGAAGTGAAATCCGAAGGCACGTGGAAACTTCCGCTCGGTGGTCCCTGCGAAAACTTTGTCGCGCGGGTGGGCTGGCGCGATGCGAACAATAATACCCAGTTCTTTATGCGCCCCGACGGTTACGTGTTCGAAAAACCCTTTGCCGTCTGCCCGCCCTAGTCCGTGTCCAACAAAAAACCGGGTTTCCTAACGAAACCCGGTTTTTTATTTCTATCGCGCTTCAAACAAACGATCAATCGCTTCGGCAAGTTGCGCCAGATTGCCAACGTGATGCGCCGCATCACAGTACGGCAAGTACTGCCGCATATCGCTATCGCCGGTGCCCCACAGTTGCGGATGCTCCGGATTGAGCCACACCATTCGCCGCGCCCGTTTCTTGATTTCTTGAAACACATCCAAACGCGGATCGAGATAGTTATTGCGCCCATCGCCCAAGATGATCACCGTCGTGCGATGATCCACCGTATCGAGATGTTCTTTGAAAAAATGATCGAGCGCGTACCCCAGATTGGTATTGTAATAGCCGGGGGGATTCGCCTCCAACACACGCTCCACCGCGATTTCCGGACGATGCTGGGCAAACTCGGCACTCACGTCCACAATGTCGTCAATGAACACAAAACTGTGCGTGCTGTGAATCTGATCATGCAGTTCGTACACCAACCGCAACATAAACTCAACGACAGGGCGCACAGAGGTAGACACATCACAGATCAGCACCAGTTTCGGTTTCAGATGACGCCGCTTGTGTTTCAACTCAATGGGGACGTTGGCGTGCCGGAGATTCGCGCGAATCGTCCGCTTGGCATCGAGTACGCCGCGCTTGCCGCGCCGCTGACGCAACGCCGCACGTGAACGCAAGCGCGCTGCCAAACGCCGAACTTGGTGACGCAACTCGGCGATCTCGCGTTCGCTGAGCGCGCCAAACGAACGATGCATTAGATCGGGTCCGCGCAACGGTTGCCGCTCGCGTGAATCCTTTGCCGCGTTCTGCGCGATCTGCGCGCCCACATACGCCTCGAACTGTTCTTCGAGGCGACGCAAATTTTCTTCGGCGATCTGTCCCAAGCGCCGCAACGCTTCCCGGCTCATCCCCATCTCTTGCAGTTTTTGGATGAGTTGCGCCAGCAGCTCGTTGAACTCTTCGTCCATTCCCAGTTGACGCAACATTCGACGGGTGAGCCATGGTTGTTGTTGCGGATGCCGCGCTAACGGCACACCCGCGCGATTACCCAACTGCTCCATCTCCTCGCGCGTAGGGTTCATTCCCTCCAGCAAGTATTTGAGCAGTTGACGCAGTTTGTTATTGTCGCCCAACAAATCGCGCAGAGCATCTTTGAGTTTTTGCATATCGTCGGCGGACAGTTCGCGATTCGGATCGAACAGAGGCGGACCACCGCTCCCAAAGTAAATCGGAAACAATTTTTCAAAGTGGGGAATGTCCACCGCATCTTTGATGAGCGTCGTCCGTAATGCCACACGAAACTGTTCGCGCTCCATCACACCGATATTCTCAACCGCGCGGAAGGCATCCGCGCTCTCGGCGAGACTGATGCGCACGCCCGCCGCGCGCAGTCCCGCGATAAATTCAACAATTCGTTGATCCACGCACACCCCATTGATGATTTCAGATTGCAGATTTATGATTGATCACGTTTGCAATCTGCAATTTGAAATCCGAAATTGGCCATTGCCTTATCCGCCTTCGTGGCTCACTTGGCCTTTCGTCCACTCGCCGGCAACCGCCGCAATGCGTTCCGGTTTGTGAATAAGAGTCGGCAGGCATTGCGGACAAATCCAGTGTTCGTTGCCGGTATATTTCAAACGCAGGAGCGGTACTTGTTCGCTCGTGCGATGACAGTTCAGACATTGTTCGTTATGCTCCGTCATCCAATTCTCCTCCGAGAACAATGATTTTTCTCTGCGTGCTCTGCGATCTCTGTATTGTTGGAATAACCCTAGCGTTTCGACGGGGGAAGTTTGTAACGCGGCGGGACGCTGGTGCCCCGTGCCTCGTCATCGTCTTCCTCGCCAACATTAAACTCGCTCAAGATGCGTTGCGCGCGCTGAACATCATGCTCGTGCTTGAGCAAAACGGTCAGCGTATCTTCCAGCGTTTTCGTATCGAGGTTCGATTTATTGAGCATCACGAGCGCGCGCGCCCAATCAATCGTCTCGCTCACGCTGGGATGCTTCTTCAAATCGAGTTTGCGCAGACGTTGCACCAACTCGACGGCTTGCTTTGCCAATTGCGGAGCCAGATCGGGCACCTTGATCTTGACAATGCGCAGTTCGGCTTCGGTGGTGGGGTAATCAATAAAGAGATAGAGGCAACGTCGCTTGAGCGCTTCCGATAACTCGCGCGTGTTGTTGCTCGTCAAGATCACGAGCGGCATATGATTGGCTTTGAGCGTCCCCAATTCCGGCACGCTGACTTGGAAATCGCTCAACACTTCCAAGAGGAACGCTTCAAACTCGGCATCCGCGCGATCAATTTCATCAATGAGTAACAACGCTGGCTTGTCGGCGATAATCGCACGCAAAAGCGGACGCGGCAAGAGAAAGCGTTTGGAAAAGAACACGTCTTCTTCTTCCGCGAGCTTATCGGCGGCTTGCGCGAGCGTTCGCGTATCGCGCAAAATATCTTGGAGTTTGTCACGCAAGAGTTGCGTGTACAACATTTGTTTGGCGTATTCCCATTCGTACAACGCCTTGGTCTCATCAAGACCCTCGTAGCATTGCATCCGAATGAGTTCACGCTGTTCGATGCATGCCCATGCCTTGCCCAGTTCGGTCTTGCCCACGCCGGCAGGCCCTTCTACCAAAACCGGCTTTTGCAATCTCTCTGCCAGAAAAATCACGGTGGCAATTTCGTCGGTGGCGATATATTGTTGCGCGGCGAGCGCGCTTTTGACTTCGGCAATATCTTTGAACATCTCACTCCTCTAAAAATGGGGGGCAAATTTGAAATTTGTCCAACGTGTGATCCATTTTCATCCGACCGCTGGTACGCCCAACGGCGAATGGATAACTCAAAAATTGAACGCGGACTCTCCCCAGCCGATTGACACCTCGCTGTGGTCATCCGCGTTTCGTTTAACGAACTCTATTTTACTTCTTTTCGATCGTTACTGCAACCCCCAAATGATCCGACGCGGTGCTGAGTGGGATTTGTGCATCACGCGCTTTGAGATCAGGCGAGAGCCAGATGTAGTCCAAACGTTGCGTTGGATTGTTGGCGGGCCATGTCTTTTGATGCCCTTTGCCCAAAAGATCAACAACATCTTGCAAACCGGCATCGCGCAACATTCCGATTTCCTTGGAATCCGGTTCCGCGTTGAAATCGCCCACGATCACGGTACGCGGTCGCTTGTCCCAAAAACCAATCAACGCCGGCGATTGTTGCTGACGTATCTCGGTATCTTCTTCGATGTGATGGTAATGCGTTGCAATGAACAGCAACTCATCACCACCTCCCAAATCAATCGTTGCCCACAAGAGACCACGTTTCAAAAGCAAATTGGGTGGCGGCAACGAGCGCGCATCCCATTGTTTGATCGGATACTTGGAGAGGATCGCATTGCCCCACACCGGATCCGCGGTGGGGCCGTACACATACGGCATTTGCAATCGGCGCGAGAGCCACATCAGCAAGTCCACCGAACTATCAATGTACCAACCGCGCTCCACTTCTTGCAAACCGACCACATCGGGCTGAGCTTGCTCAATCGTCTTGGCGATGGCTTCGAGATCGAGACGCCCATCGGTGTTGAAACCATTATGGACATTGTAGGTCATCACGCGCACCGGAAAACCTTTGCCAGTAATCGGCTGCGGTTCGCGCCAATTCGCTAGGATGATGAGGGGAACGATGACGAGCGCGAACGCGATGGTCGCCGAAGTTGTACTCCCGGCAGCGGGGAAATGCGCCATCACGCGCAACGCGGCAATCACCGCAATACCCAGAACAATCACCGCAAACGGCGGCAACCATGTGTTTGGAATGCCCACATTGATGTCGTAACTGATATAATACAAGAGCGCGAGCAAAACAAACAACAACCAACCAATCGTATTCGCAAGCGCGGAACGTGCGATACCTTTATGGATTTCCGAACGCGCACCTAGTCCGGCAAAAACTAGTGTTACAAAAGGAAAGATGAGCAAGTTGCCAAAAAAGAACATCAAGTCCGCCGTGCCGGGTTGCGGATCAGGTCGTGACGTGAGCCACGCGAGAAAGCCGGTGGCGACCACTACCGCAAACGTCGTGGATGCTTCGATGACGATCGGCAAGAGCGCGGCAGAGATACCAATGGCATTCACGAGAATGATGAATGCGTATGCCAGGGGCATTGGAAAGCCGGTGAGCGTCGTGGCGCGGGCGACATTTTGAAACACAACTTGGGTTACAAAAATAAATGGACCCAGCGCGGCAAGCGGCAACATCCCGACAAAATTCGATTCCACCGATTCTTGCATTGCCGGCAAACGCATCGTGAGCCAGAGTTGCACCAACACCGCCAGCACGATAATCACCGGCGCGAGCGGATGATTCTGCCAACTGAGATCGAGGGTGTGGAACGAGCCGTGCAAGGTTGTATCAAACACAAAACCCAGCAAAAAGCCGCGTCCAAATTTGCGCGGCGCGGGCTCGCCCACTTGGCGCACATAGGCGAGATAGAGCGGAATGAAAAAGGTGAACAAGATCGTGCCGAGGATTGCCAGCACGAGATCGAGCGCGGGATTCGTTGAAAATTGTTCGATCAAGCGCGCGATGGAAATGCCGGCAAGGACGATGACGAGCGCGCGGCGCAAGCCAAACACACGATAGAACGGAATTACCAAGATCGAAAGCACAAACGTGCCAATCGCCACCAGACCCAACATCGTGTAGGGGATGCCAACCGCATCGCCCAGATACCACACGAACGAGGGCAAGAGGACCCGCAAGGTCTGGAGCGCGAACATCGTGGTGAGCGCGGGCAACATCAATTCAAGGAATGAGGAGGTCTTCCAAAGCGTAGGCAACTTCATTGTTGATTTCCTTTCTTGGTTATTGGATGACCACATTCTACCACTAGGCACGTGTCAGCGTCAACGGCAAGTGGTGATAGGTACATTTCACTTTGGGGACAAGTTTTGCCGGGCGAATAAATTCGCGGCAACCACCACGCGAAACCGACCTACGGTTTTCACATCAATCGCCGTAGGGCGACTTGGGGTAGTGGTAGCCGCAAATTCATTTGCCGAAATGCACCCGTGGTGATTACCTACATCTCAATTTTACCGCCGAGACGCGGAGAACGCGGAGAGAAAACAAGAAACCTCTGCGGTGAGTTTTGGGGTAATTACCGGCGTTCAAATTTCGTGGGATATATTTTTCGGGAGGCCTTAACGTTCCAATGATTCCAAGAAACGATTGTAGGCCATCAACGCTTGCACCAGTTCGGCTTCGTCAAAATCGGGCCAGTACGTTTTCGTCGAGTAGAACACGCCGCGCGCCGCTTGCCAGGGGAAAAAATTAGAGAGGCGTTCGTCGCCGCCGGTCCGAATGACCAAATCCATATCGCCCAAGCCGGCGGTGTACAAGTATCGCTCAAACAATTCTTCCGTCAAGGCGTTGGATGGAATGCGATCGGCAATGATCTGGCGCACCGCGCGCAAAATTTCCATTCGCCCGCCGTAATTGAATGCCACATTCAAAGTGTATTCGCGATTCTCGCGCGTAACCTCAACAGCACGTTTCACCTTATCCGCCAACACCGGCGGCACCCCTTCCAGCGAACCGCTGTGAATCAACCGCACCCCTTGCTGGCGAAAATTTTCAGTCTCGCGATCAATCACATCGGCGAGCAACGCAAAGAAACCTTCCACCTCCTCTTTGGGTCTGCCCCAGTTTTCGGTGGAAAAGACATACAACGTAACCACGCGCAAACCGTACTTGGAGCAAGCATCCAACACGCGGCGCACATTCTGCGTCCCCTGCCGATGCCCTTCCAAGCGCGACAAGCCGCGCGCTTGCGCCCAACGCCCGTTGCCGTCCATCATCAAACCCACGTGGCGCGGCAAGTATTTGAAATCGAGGCGCGCGGGCGCATGGGTTGTCTTGGGTAACTGTGTCATCACCGTGCTTTCACCACACCATCAATCTCTTTTTCAATCTCGATATTCGTCAATGTGGTATCCTTGCTCAAGTGAATCAAGAATTCAACATTGCCATCTGCACCTTGAATCGGCGAACGCGCGATGCCCCGCACCCGCCAATCCTCCGCCATCGTCGCGCGCGCAATCTTTTCGATCACCTCGCGATGCACACGCGGATCGCGCACGATGCCCCCCTTCCCAACTTGCGTGCGTCCGGCTTCGAATTGCGGTTTGATGAGCGCGATCACTTGACCTTGCGATTGCAATAGTCGCTTGGCGACGGGAAACACCAGCAACAACGAGATGAACGAAACATCAATCGTAATCAGGTCTATCAATTCCGGCAACGTCTCCACGTATCGAATGTTGATGCGATCCATCACGACGACGCGCGGATCGTTGCGGAGTTGCCATGCGAGTTGACCATACCCCACATCAATCGCGTACACGCGCGCCGCGCCACGCTGCAACAAGCAATCGGTAAAGCCGCCGGTGGATGCACCAATATCGGCGCAAATTTTATCGCGCGGGTTCACGTCAAACACATCGAGGGCGTGCGCCAGTTTGAATCCGCCGCGACTGACGTACGGGAGCGGCGCACGAAGGGTAATCGTCGCGTCTTCAGCGACCAATACGCCGGCTTTATCCACGATGTTGCCATTGACTTGAACATCGCCGGCAAGAATCAGGGCTTGAGCGCGCTGGCGCGTCTCGACCAAGCCGCGTTGCACGAGCAAAACATCCAAGCGCAGTTTAGGCACGCTGGAAAGATAAACGCAAGCGAATAAAAAGTCAAGTCATTTTCGATTGGCGATTGACGATTTCTGATTTTAGAATTCGCCATGACCTTGTGCTCACATTCAGAGGAAAATGAACACATAAAGTGCTAGATTGCATTTCGTCGCATTTCCGCGTATCATACGGACACTTGGAGGATACCTTGTTAGTCCACTTGATCAAAACAATGCGTCCGCGTCAATGGACCAAGAACTTGATTATTTATTTGCCGTT
This sequence comes from Chloroflexota bacterium, assembly GCA_037440625.1. Taxonomy (GTDB): domain Bacteria; phylum Chloroflexota; class Anaerolineae; order UBA4142; family UBA4142; genus DAOTXS01. The sequence goes on along the minus strand of JBBITT010000051.1, from coordinate 2,466 downwards.
TGTGTTTACGTTGCGCCAGTACTGGCAACCGTTTTCGCGCGAGATGTACGTGATGTTTGCCACCGCCACGCTTGCGTTCATTTTATTTTGTGTCATCTCCGGCATCATTTACCTCATCAACGATTTGGTGGACATTGAAAAAGATCGTCAACATCCGCGCAAGCGGAATCGTCCACTTGCCTCCGGCGCGCTCACCACATCGCAAGCCATCGGTGCGATCATTGTTTTGCTCATCGTGGTGTTGCCGTTATCGTTTGGGCTCAACGTGTGGTTTGGGATCGTCGCCGTGATTTATCTGGGAACGATGCTGACCTACTCGTTTGTTCTCAAGAATCTGGTCATCATTGACGTGTTCAGTCTTGCCGCCGGCTTGGTTCTGCGCGCGATTGCTGGCGCGGCAGCGATTCAGGTGCCGGCATCGCCGTGGCTGTACGTTTGCACCGTCTTGCTCGCGCTCTTCATCGGCTTTAGCAAACGCCGCCACGAACTTGTCTTGCTCGAAGACGACGCGAGTAAACATCGGCTCATTCTTAAAGAGTACACGCCCGAACTGCTCGACGAAATGATCGCGGTAACGACGGCATCGTTCGTGATGGCATATTCGCTTTACACCTTCTCGGCTGAGAACTTGCCCAAGAATCATGCGATGATGCTGACAATTCCGTTCGCGCTCTATGTCGTCTTTCGCTTGTTGTATCTCGTTCATGTCAAGAACGAAGGCGGTAGTCCGGAGGAAATGGTCTTGCGCGACAGACCGCTATTCGTTGCGATTCTGGTGTGGGGCTTGGTATCGGCAGGTATCTTGTACTTTTTTGGACGGGGATAACCTTGGTGATTGTATAAATTATGCCAGGGAGGTCATAGAGATTCTTTTTCTATGACCTCTATGCGCTCTAGGGCAGATGGACTGGAGCCAAGGAACATGATATAATAACGTTGTAAATCAATTGGATGGCTGGACAAAAGCAATTTGGCGTTGGAGGAGCCAATGCGCAACTATAGGTTGTCCGCGCATACAAATAATGGGATGGTTTTCTGTGCCTGTTGATTGACGTGCGTCATTGCACGCGCTAGCAACAGGTATTTTTGTTGGCGTGCCAGGACTCGTATTGGACATCACTGAATTGGAGAGACATAGTGGCGCTCACCATTGAACCAACACCGGACGGACACTTGTGGGTTGCGCTGACGCGCTTTGGCGAGGCAGAATTGGCGTGGATCAAAAAGATTGCGGGCGCACGTTGGCATCCCGAACGCAAACAGTGGCAAGTGCCGGACACCCCAGCAACACGCCAAGCGTTGGCAGAAATCGTGACGATGCCATCCTCGCCGCCGAAGATCATTGCCGTTAAACCGAAAAACCCTCACCTGTCGCCAAAGACAGGGGACCGAAGAGGGAGGCGCTATGTGGCGGGCAGAGACAAGCCATTGACAACAAATCCGCCGCATCCATTCATCAAACAGGTGGATGACGAGTTGGTGTTACGCGGCATGGCGTATGGCACACGCAAAGCGTACGGGCAACACTTGCGGAATTATTTCGCTTGGCTGAAACAAGAACACATCGCGCCGGAACAAGCGACGGGCGAGCAAATTCGTGCGTATCTGGTGGGGATGGCAACGAGCGGGAATTATTCTGCCACCTATTGTCGGGGAGCGCGGTCGGCGTTGATTTTTCTGTACGAGAGTGTGCTCAAGCAACGCGGCAAGGTTGGGGATTTGCCTCGCATGAAACGTCCCGAACAATGACCGCGCATCTTGAGCCGTGAAGAGATCGCCAAGCTTTTTAAGGTGACAAGGTTCATCAAGCACAAGGCATTATTGGTGACAGCATACTCGGCGGGTTTGCGGGTGGGCGAGGTGGTGCGTTTGAAGGTGAGCGATATTGACTCGAAACGGATGGCGATTCGGGTTACGGCAGGCAAGGGGGCGAAAGATCGCGAGACGTTGCTTTCTCAAATTGCGTTAGAAGTATTGCGCGAGTATGTCAAGGTTTTCAAACCAAAGGATTGGTTGTTTCCTGGGGACGATCCAAGTGATCATTTGTCCGAGCGCGCGGCACAAGAAGTTTTCAAGGATGCCAAGAAAAAGGCGGGTATTCTTAAACCCGCGACCTTTCACACCTTGCGTCATTCTTTTGCAACACACTTGCTGGAAGATGGCGTAGATATGCGGTATATTCAGGAATTGCTTGGACACGGAAGTATTGAAACCACTGAACGATACACGCATGTGACTGAACGCGGCAAGCAACAGATTAAGAGTCCGCTGGACAATTTCAAGTTGTAACTTGCGCAAGATTTGGGGTCAATTTGACATCAAGCGTAGGAGGTGGGCTATGAATGACCCATAACAGATGAGATCAAATGCGGAAAACCCCGTTTGGTTTCCCGCACCGTTGAGTGCGTGAAGCAAGGAAATTTGAGCGTGAAACGCCGTGATTCCCGCACTCGGAGGTTCGTGAAA
>JBBITT010000050.1:0-19165 GCA_037440625.1 Chloroflexota bacterium | reverse complement strand
GACAATGCTTCGCGTTTGACCAAATCCGCATTCTCGACTAAAATAGCGCACTGTGTTCGATAGTCTCAGCGAGAAACTCAACGCGGTTTTCAAGAAACTCTCCGGCAAGGGCAAACTGTCCGAAGCCGATGTGGACGCCGCGTTGCGTGAGGTCCGCCTTGCGTTACTTGAGGCGGACGTTAATTTCAAAGTTGTCAAGGATTTCCTCACCCGCGTGCGCGAACGCGCCATCGGCGAGGAAGTGATGCGCTCGCTCTCGCCCGCGCAAATGGTCGTCAAGATCGTCAACGAAGAGTTGATCAAGACGCTGGGCGAGCCGGCAAAAATTGATTTGTCGGGCGAGCCGCCGCACGTGGTGATGCTCGTCGGTCTGCAAGGTTCCGGCAAGACGACGACCGCGGCGAAACTCGCGCTCCAACTTCGTAAGCATCAGCAAAAGCCGTTGCTCGTCGCGGCAGATACGCGACGCCCGGCGGCAATTCAACAAATTCAAACACTCGGCAAGCAACTCGATATTCCGGTCCATGCAGAATCGCCCACCGTTCCACCGCCGACGATTTGCGCGAACGCGGTCAAGCGCGCCAGCGATGGCGCGTACAGCGTCGTCTTGCTTGATACGGCGGGGCGTTTGCACATTGACGATGAGTTGATGCGCGAACTGGAAGAGGTCAAAGCCAAAGCCAAGCCACAAGAAGTCCTCCTTGTGGTGGATGCAATGACCGGGCAGGAAGCGGTACGCGTCGCGGACGAATTCAACAAGCGCGTCGGATTAACTGGGCTCATCCTCACCAAAGTTGATGGCGATGCGCGCGGCGGCGCGGCGCTTTCGGTGCGATCCGTTACGGGCGTGCCGATCAAGTACCTGGGCGTCGGAGAAAAGACCGATGCGCTCGAACCGTTCCACCCGGATCGTTTGGCTTCGCGCATTTTAGGGATGGGCGATGTCCTCACGCTCATCGAAAAGGCGCAAGAGACGCTCGATCAAGAGAAAGCGCGCCAAGCCGCCGAAAAGTTGATGAAGGCGCAATTCACCTTCGAAGATTTTCTCGAACAACTGCAGGCGATCAAAAAGATGGGACCGATTTCGCAACTGTTGGGCATGGTGCCCGGTCTCAGTCAAGTGACCAAAGACCTGCCCGCCGATGTGACCGACAAGCAAATGAAACGCATCGAGGCAATCATCCACTCGATGACGCGCGAAGAGCGACAACGACCGGAGATCATCAACGGTTCGCGGCGCAAACGCATCGCGTTGGGCAGTGGCACGTCAGTGCAAGAAGTCAATCAACTGTTAGGTCAATTCAAACAAATGCAGCGCATGATGCACCAACTCAAGAGTGGCAAAACGCGCGGCTTTCCCGGTTTCCCGGGTTTAGGAATCTAAAATCAAAGTATTCAGTGTTCAGCCACCAGTCTGCATACCGAATACTGCACACTGAATACTGAACACTGCACACTGAACACAAGGAGTTCTCGTGTCTGTCAAAATTCGTCTCGCTCGTTTCGGAGCCAAGAAACAACCGGCGTACCGCATCGTCGTCGCCGAAGCACGCGGTAAACGCGATGGGCGCATTGTGGAGAAACTCGGTCATTACGATCCGCGCACCGAACCGCCCACCGTCGTCCTGAACGAAGAGCGTACCCAGTACTGGCTCGGCGTGGGCGCGCAACCTACCGCTGCGCTGGGACCCATTCTCAAACGTGCTGGCATCACCGATAAATTCGTCAAGATGCGAAGCGCGCGCAAATCCAAATCCGCCGCGAAGGAAGAAGCGGAAAAGAAAGCCGAGACGCCTTCGGCGTAGTGCAATAGCGCGTTAGTTCATTTGTGCGATAGTCGCCTCGTTGTTTGTCAACTGACTTTATCGCACTACCAAACTATTGCACTCTGGAGTTTTACCGTGAACTTGCAAAACCTCGTTGAATACATCGCCAAACATCTGGTCGCTGAGCCGAATCAGGTGAAGGTAGAGTTGCTGGAAAGCGCGAACACCATCACGCTTGAATTGCATGTAGCGCCCAGCGATATGGGACGGGTCATTGGCAAGAGTGGACGCATTGCCAACGCCATTCGCACACTCGTCCGCGTTGCCGCCGCGCGCGAAGGCAAACGGGTAAACTTGGAGATAGTCTAGATTTCGTTCAGCGCGAAACGATTTGATTGCAAAGTATGAAGTATGAAGTCGGAAGTATGCCAAACCTTTTTCATACTTCATACTTCCGACTTGATACTTCATGGGCATTCCTGCTCGCCTAATCATTGGCAAAATTCTCAAACCCTTTGGGGTGCGCGGCGAACTCAAAGTAGAAATTCTCACCGCTTTTCCCGAACGCTTCGCGTCGCTTCGCCAAGTCTTGATTGGCGACGACGCGAAATCATTTTCGGTCGAACACGCGCATCTGCATAGCCACACCATCGCCTTGGTCAAACTGGCTGGCATCAACACACCCGAACAAGCCGCCCAACTGCGCGATCAACTGATGTACGTCGCGCTCGCCGATGCGGTGCCATTGCGCGAGAACCAAGTCTATCTCTTTCAAACGATTGGCTTGACCGTCAAGACGACCGACGGACAAACGCTGGGCAAGGTTATAGATGTGCTTGACACCCACGCGAATGATGTGTACATTGTCCACGATGGCACCCGTGAAATCTTGCTCCCCGCGATCCCAGAGGTCGTCCGGGAAATCAATCTCGCACGGGGCGAGATGATTGTCAAATTGATAGATGGATTACTGTAACTTGATGGGGCGAGGCATTCATCAAATCACGTTGGCAAATTGGTGTGATTGCGGCAAGTTCAACTGGATTGCTTAGCCCCCAAGGTTGCGCGAATGCCTCGCCCCGCCCAATAATTCAATGGACATTCGTTACTGGCTCGCCTTCAACCTGGTTTCCCACATTGGTCCCGCCAAAATCCAACGCCTCCTCGATCATTTTGGCGATTTGGCAACGGCGTGGCACGCGGATCACTTTGACCTTGCCGCCGCCGGTTTGGACAAACGCGCATTAGAGAATCTCATCGAGGCACGCAAAAAAATCAACCTCGATGCCGAACTCGAAAAGATCGCGCGCGCGAACGTGCGTCTCCTCACGCTGGACGATCCCGACTATCCCCGTTTACTCAAACAAATTCCCCACGCCCCCTTTGTGTTGTATGTCAAAGGCAAAATCATTCCCGATGATGAATGGGCGCTGGCGGTCGTAGGCACGCGCCGCGCGACGGCGTACGGCCGCGAAGCGACTCGCACCATCGTAACCGATTTGGTGCGCAATCGCATTACGATTGTGAGCGGACTGGCACGCGGCATTGATGCCGAAGCGCATCGCGCGGCACTCGATGGCAAGGGACGCACGATTGCTGTGCTAGGTTCGGGGGTGGACGTGATTTATCCACCCGAACACAAAAAATTGGCGGCAGCGATTTGCGCGAATGGTGCGCTCATCAGCGAATATCCGCTCGGCACCCAACCCGAAGCCGGGAATTTTCCGCCGCGCAATCGCATCATCAGTGGACTTACTCTCGGCACCCTCATTGTCGAAGGGGATTTGGCAACCGGGGCACGTATTACAATTGAGTACGCGCTGGAGCAAGGACGCGAAACGTTTGCCGTGCCCGGCAATATTTTTCATCGCGAATCACGCGGACCCAACAAAATGATTCAACGCGGCGAAGTCAAATTGATTACGAGCGCGATGGAAATTTTAGAGGAACTCAACCTCACGATGATCGAAGAGCATCAAGAAGCACGCGCCGCACTGCCGGAAAACGAAACCGAAGCCACTCTGCTCAAGCATCTCTCCGCCGAACCCATTCACGTGGACGAACTGTGCCGCGCAACGCATTTGCCCGCTGCCACCGTTTCCAGTACGTTGACGCTGATGGAACTCAAAGGCTTGGTGCGACAGGTTGGGAGCATGCAGTACATCGTCGCTCACGAAGCGCAGACCGAATACAAAACCTGACGCCGGATAGCAAGACAAAGGACGAACGCATTCGTCCTTTGTCATTAAGGAACACGATGCCCAAAAGCAAACAATCCATTTTTGCGCTCATTCTCGCTGGGGGCTCGGGCACCCGGCTTTGGCCCCGCAGTCGCCAACAGCAACCCAAACAACTCTTGCCCTTGCTCTCCAAGCGCACCATGTTACAAGAAACCGTGGATCGCATTCGTCCGCTCATCCCCGCGGATCACATCTTTGTGGTTACCAATGCCAGTTACGCCGCCAGTGTGCATCAGCAACTCCCGGAACTGCCGCGCCGCAACATCATCGGTGAGATCGAGGGGCGCGGCACCGCCCCTTCGATTGGCTTGGGCGGCTTGTGGATGCAGAAACTTGATCCGGAGGCAGTGATGATTTCCTTGCACGCCGATCATTACATTGCCAAGCCCAAAGAATTTCGACGCGTGCTGTTGGACGCGGTGCGCGTGGCGCGCGATGGCTCGCTCGTTACGCTGGGCATCAAGCCGGATCGGCCGGAAACCGGTTACGGTTACATCCATCGCGGCGAGTTGGTGAAACGTTTGGGCAATCAAGAAGTGTACCGCGTAGCGCAATTTATGGAGAAACCCAACGCCGCGACCGCCGCCCGTTTTGTGGATAGCGGTGAGTATTATTGGAACAGCGGCATCTTTGCGTGGAAACTAACTACCTTGTGGGAAGAGTACGCCACCCATCAACCGATCTTGTGCGAGCAGTTGCAACAAATCGGCGCGGCACTCGGCACATCCCGTGAACAAGCAACGATGGCGCGCGTATGGCGCAAAATCAAAAATGAAACGATTGATGTGGGCATCATGGAAAAATCGAAGCGTGTTGTAACGTTGCCGATAGATATCGGCTGGAGCGATGTCGGGTCGTGGGCAACTTTGCACGATCTCTTGCCACACGACACGAATCTCAATGTCGTCGTGGGCGAACATATCGGCGTGGATACGTCATCGTCGTTGATCTATGGCAACAATCGTTTGATTGCGACGGTTGGCTTGAAAGACATTATCATCGTGGACACTGGCGATGCGGTGCTGATTTGTCCCAAGCATCGCGCGCAAGATGTCAAGTACATCGTTGAAGCGTTGAAGCAAGCCAAAAAAGATCGGTATTTGTAGCGAGGTGAACGATGGCAGCCGAGCATTTGGACCCGCAAGAAATTCTAAAATTGGAATTCGAGTACGCCAACAAAACTGCAGAGCAAGCCCAAGACGATCGCGCGACGGTGATCAATCTGTACCTCTTGCTGGTAGGCGGTGTCGGTTCGATCATTGTGGGTTTGGGACAATCGAACGATTTTAGTTTGCCGCGCGGTGTATATGCCGGTGTGTTTGCGTTGCTCGGCATCGTGGGCTTTTTTATCTTGTTCCAACTCATCCGCCTGCGTCAAGCGTGGTACGATAGCGTCTTGACGATGAATCGCATCAAGGATTTTTATGTGGAAAGATTTCCAGAATTGGCCAATGCCTTCCGTTGGCGCACCCAGACGATTCCAGCGCCGGGCAAGCTCGGCACGATTACGTTTAATCTGGCATTACTCGTGGCGATCATTGATAGTGTGGCAATGGGGGTCGCCGTATCCTTCACCAATTTGCGACTTGCGAATAATGAGTATGCGTTTGCCCTCTTTGCTGGCGGGCTATTCTTCCTCTGGCAAATCTGGTTTTACTTTTTCCAATTGGGCGAGAAATGAAAACGCCAAATTTAGAGTCGGCTGGGTTTGGCTGGCTCGTTGCCGATGGCACGCGTTATGGTCACGATGTGGTGATTACGGTGGAAGGCAACCTGGTGCCGCGCCCAAAACAGTTGAGCAAAAAGTACGGCGGTTGGCACACCGTGCTGGGTCCCGAAGAAATCGCAACGGCGATTGCCGAGAATCCGGAAATTCTTGTTGTTGGATGCGGACACTTTGGCGTGTTGCCTATTCGGCCGGAAACGCGCACCTTGCTTGCGCAACGCGGAGTAAAGATAGAGACCTACAAAATCGGCAAGGCAATGAAACGGTACCGCGAGTTGGCGCAAGCCGGTAAGCGTGTGGCAGCGGTGTTGCATTTGACGTGCTAAAAAACATCAACCGCACAAGGCGAAGATTTCCAAACAAAAACACTCCGGGGCGACCGGAGTGTTTTTTAACTAGCAAACGATCAAACCATAAAACAATTTTACTTGTGATCACTCGCCATATGACAGTTCTTGTATTTCTTGCCACTCCCGCACCAACACGGATCATTGCGTCCAATTTTTGTACCGACTGGTGCATTCGCCGGTTTGCGCGCTGGTTCCGGTTTTTTGCTTTCCGCTTTGCGACCGCCGACTGCCGATGGCTGACCACTCGGCATTGATTGTTTACTGCTGACCGCTGACGGCTGACTAGGGACGGGCGACGGTTGACTGACGACTGGCGCCTGGCGCTCAATCGCCTGCCGCGATTCCCGGTCGCGTTGTTCACTCTCCAACCGTGCCAAACCACGATACTGGTACGTGAACACATACGTCACAACCTGCGAACGAATGCGCCGATACAAATCCTCAAACATCGCAAACGCGCGCCGCTTGTACTCCACCAACGGATCGCGTTGACCCAAGGCTTGCAAACCGATGCCCGCGCGCAAGTTTTCCATCGCCGTGAGATAATCCACCCATTGCGTCGAAACCACGGTAAGCATCAACTCGCGCAACAAATCGTTGAACGCCGCCGCGCCCCCGCGCAACGGTTCGATCTGTTCCAACGATTGTTTCCAGTACTGAACGATTTCATCGCGCAAGGTTTCCGTCTCCTTGTCCAGATACGTCGCCGCCAGATGCACCCACGAAAAGCGCGGCACTAGCACTTCTAACTTGCGATGCGTCCGTTGATCAAAGAATGCTTGACGTGTGTGCGCCAGGTTGAACAACAGAAACGCCAGACGCGTGCCGGTCAGATTGTCCGGCAATTTCAATTCACGCTCAATCTCGGCAAGCTGTTTGTTTGCCTCTTTGATGTACGTTGTTTCGATGGCGGCGGCAAGATTTTCGCGGAGCACGTCAAAGTTTAATTCGTCTTCGGCGGCCCAACGAAACTCAAACGGCTGATTCGTTCGTTTCATCACGCGCCGCACGATTTGATCAACAGTGCGAAAATTGTACGCCCGCCGCACCGCCTCCAACAGCGTTCGCTCGTTCAGTTCAACGCCGCGCGCCAGATCGAGTTGCATTCCCACCGCTTGCCCAACGCTTTGCGTCAGCGTGCGTGCCTCCAATTGACGATTTTGTTCTTCCGCTTCTTGACGCAATGTACTCCACGTGTTCTTTGCCACATCTTCGATTTCATCCCACGTTGATTGGTACTGTTGCTCGAAGGTATTGATCACCTCGGGAACGATGGCTTGCAAGATGAAATCGCGTTGCGCTTCCAATGCGCGCCGCACCGCCTCCACGATTTGCTGAGCACTCGGCGCTTCACCCAATGCGCGCTGTACCAACGCCAGCGAGTAGGGGGGCCATATTTCGCTTTCGTTCAGGAAAAAGCCGGGCATTAGCGCATCGAGGTGCAAGAGCAATTTGGATTCCGCATGATCGCCGGTCTTTAAATCCTCGGCAAGGATGCGTTCGATTTCCGCTTCAAACCAACCCCGCACATCATCGCGCAAATCGGCTTTGGTCAGAATGCGATAACGTTGTCCGTAAATAATCTCGCGTTGCTTGTTCAGTACGTCATCGTATTCCAACAAGTGCTTGCGGATGTCGAAATTGTAACTCTCCATTTTGATTTGCGCTTGTCCAATCGCGCTGGTTACCGCGCCGCTTTCAATCGGCACATCTTCAATCCAGACGCGATCCATCAGACCTTTGCCACCCATCCGCCGCATAATCTCATCTTCCAGCGAGACGTAGAACCGCGAGGAACCCGGGTCGCCTTGCCGCCCCGAACGGCCACGCAACTGATTGTCAATGCGGCGCGCTTCGTGGCGTTCCGTGCCGATGATACGCAAACCACCTAATTCGCGCACCTTGGCACGTTCGTACATATAACGCATAAATCGTTCGACGTGTTCTTTGTCGAGTTCGTATTTTTCCGGCGGAATCTTTTCCAAAGCGTCGCGGATTTGATCAAACGTCAAGTTGTACGGATCAATACCGTTGCGTCGCAGAATGCGCCCCAGTTGCGTCAGCGTTTCTTCGCGCAATTCGCCGCCCAGTTTAATGTCCACCCCGCGCCCTGCCATATTTGTCGCAAGCGTAACCGCGTGCAATTCGCCCGCACGCGCAATGATGCCGGCTTCCTTCTCGTGCTCCTTGGCGTTCAAGACGGCGTGCGGGATTCCTTCGCGCAAAATTTTGGCGATGGCTTGATCATCTTCGATGCCAAAAATTTCGCGGGTTGCGTCCGCGTTTTCCGGCGCAAGCGGATCGGCGTTGATTCCTAGTTTCTTTGCCAATCGAATGACATCATCGCTCCGCAAGAACAATCGTCTGACGATCACATCCATATCCGACGCGCGCACATTAAATTCATCGCGCACCGCTTCCACGTCGCCCAGTTCATCAATGAGGGCACGATTGATGAGATTCAATTCTTCGCGCGAGAGGCGCAAGTCCTGATACACGGCAAAGGCGACCTCGAGCGAAAGACCAAACCGTGGTGCGAGCTTTGCCAGATCGTCCGGGTGTTGCGCGATTTCTTCGATTAAATTCTGCGCGCCATCGAGGCGCAAATTCAAATCTTGCAACTTGGCGGCAAACCGCAATGCACGCTCACTCACCGCCTCCAGTTCTTTCAACTCCTTGTCGCTCAACTCACGCTTGGGACTTTTGGCGCGCGCTTTCAGTCGCATCAGTTCGCGCACATCCTTGTTCAACTTGCGGGTCGCGTTCATCACCGCGCCCAGATCATAATCGTGAAACAGCCGGGACGAGAGCGCTTCATCATAATTTTCCGGCGCATCGTCCAACGAGCGCGAGAGAATCAGTTTGAGTGTGGCGCGTTGTTTATCGGTGAGCGTAGCGTTTTCCGCAACAACTTGTTGCAGAAATTTAGCGCGCGCAAACAAATCCAACTTGTCGGCGGCAAAACGCCGGCTCAAGCGTTCCGATTGTTCGACGGAGGTTGTGCCGATGAGCGTGGGTTGTCCGCGCGTGTACGTTTGCGCCACTTCGATGGTAACCGCACGCCACTTGGCTTCTTCGTTGCGATAGACGAGATCGGGTTGATCGTTGCGGATCATCGGCTTGTTCGTTGGAATGACGACGACGCTCAAGCCGTACACTTTGTAAAATTCATCTTCTTCGGTTTTCGCCGTGCCGGTCATCCCTGCCAATTTTTTATAGAGCCGGAAATAATTCTGCAACGTGATGGTCGCGTACGTCACCGATTCGGGTTGGATGGGCAAGCGCTCTTTGGCTTCCACCGCTTGATGCAATCCATCCGACCACCGGCGTCCCGGCATCAACCGCCCGGTGAATTCATCTACGATAATAACCTGACCTTTGCGCACGATATAGTCCTTGTCGCGTTTGAACAAATACTCGGCTTTGAGCGCGGCTTCTAGGTGATGCATCGTCTTGAGTTGTTGCGGGTCTACTTCTTCCGGGCGATCCGGGTTGGTCAAGCGAATGTTCAACAATTCTTCCACGCGATCATAGCCGGCTTCGGTCAGCGTGATCGAGCGCGTGCGCTGGTCAATCGTGTAATGATCGGGTGAGAGTTTGCGGACAATTTCGGCAAGGCGATAGTACTCTTCCGAGGCTTCGCCGGCGGGACCGGAAATGATGAGCGGCGTCCGCGCTTCATCAATGAGAATATTGTCCACCTCGTCCACGATGGCGTAATACAATTCGCGTTGCACGCGATCTTCGAGACGCCACGCCATATTGTCGCGCAAATAATCGAAACCAAATTCGCTGTTGGTGCCGTAGGTGATGTCGGCGCGGTACGCTTCTTGGCGTTCGCACGTACGCAGATGATTCAATTCGCGGGTTGCCGCTTCAAACGATGGGTCAAACATCAGGGCTTGGCGTTCGTCGCCTTGTTGTAACGCGGCGACGCTCAAGCCCAGCGCGTGATAGATAGGTCCCATCCATTGCGCGTCGCGTCGCGCCAGATAATCGTTGACGGTAACGAGATGTGCCCCGTGCCCCAGAAGCGCGTTGAGATACAGTGGCAACGTGGCGACGAGTGTCTTGCCTTCGCCGGTTTTCATCTCTGCCACTTTGCCTTCGTGCAACACCATCCCGCCAATCAGTTGCACGTCGAAATGGCGCAAGCCAATGGTGCGGACGCTGGCTTCGCGCACGCAGGCAAACGCTTCTGGCAAAATCTCATCGAGCGCGGCACGCTCCTCGTCGAGCAACTCTTTTTCGGCTTGCTTGAGTTGCGTCTCGAGTGGCTGGCGCATAGCTGGCTCGGCATTCGCAAAGTCGGCACGCAATTCTTCGACGCGTTGGCGTGCCTCGGCGGTTGCGGCGTGCAAGCGCGCTTTGAACTCTGCCGTCTTGGCGCGCAGTTGCGCATCGGATAATTTTTGGATTTCCGGCTCCAGCGCATTGATTTCCTCAACCATCGGTTTGAGGCGATTGATTTCTTTTTCGTTGGGGTCGCCGGTCAGTTTGGTGTAGAGGTTCTTGAGCATCAAATTCCTATTTCAGATTTTAGATCATAGATTGCAGATTGAAAATCTGCAATCTGCAATCACTGCGTATCGTGCAAATACTCGCCCACACTCCGCCCTTCGTGTGTGCGAGCGATTGTTTCCGCCAGCAGTGGCGCAATCGAGAGAATCGTCATATTGGGCAAGCGTTTTTCAGGTGGCACGAACACGGTATCCGTGCAAATAAATTCTTCGATCGGCGCACTGCGCAAACGTTCGACAGCAGGATAAGACAACGTGGCGTGAGTGCAAACGGTGTACACCTGGCGTGCGCCGTTGCGTTTGATCAACTCGACCGCTTCGACCAAAGTCCCCGCTGTGTCCACCTCATCATCCACGATGATGGCATTCTTGTCTTGCACCTCGCCAATGAGCGTGATGGCTTGCGCCTTGGGATCGTTCCCAATGCGCCGTTTCTCCACAAAGGCCAGCGGCACATCCAGCCGGCGCGCAAAGTTGCGTGCTTTTTTGGCAAAGCCCAGATCCGCCGAAACAACTACGGCATCGGAAATATTCTTCTCGACCAAGTAGTCGGTGAGAATTGGAAACGCAGAAAACTCGTCGCCCGGAATACCAAAGAAACCTTGAATCTGCCCGGCGTGCAAATCAATCGTCATATACCGATCCGCGCCCGCCGTAACGATCAAATCGGCGAGCAAGCGCGCGGTGATGGCAATCCGCGGTTGATCTTTTTTGTCACTGCGCCCATACGCATAGAACGGCATCACCGCCGTGATCCGCCCCGCTGAGGCGCGCTTGAGTGCGTCAATGAAAATCAACATCTCGATAATGTTGCGATTGACCGGCGAGGTGAGACTCTGCACCAAAAAGACATCGTGGCCACGCACGCTACACTTGAGTTGCAGAAAAATATTTTCGTTGGGAAAATCAAAAATATCAGCCCCCGCAAGGTCAATGCCTAGGTGTTTGCAAATGGCTTCGGCAAGAGGGCGGTTGCTACGCCCACAAAAGATTTCCAGATCACCAAACATCTTGGTCATTGAGAATCCCCCAACTATTTTTCTTCAATCGTGATAGATTGAATCACATCACCAACGGCAATCTTTTTGACGATTTCCATCCCTTGGATGGTTTGACCAAAGACGGTATAATCGCCATCCAAGCCGGGTTGTGGAGCCAGCGTGATATAAAATTGACTGCCACTGCTGGGCGTGGTTTGCGCAGGACCACCCCGCCGTGCCATCGCCAGCGCGCCTTCTGAATGCTTGGCTTTGATTTCGGGCGGAAGGGTGTAGCCGGGTCCACCGGCCCCGTTTCCCAACGGATCGCCGCCTTGAATCACAAAACCGGGCACAACGCGATGAAAGGTCAGGTTGTTGTAAAACCCATCGCGCGCGAGGAACACAAAATTGTTCACGTGTTGCGGGGCGTCCTTGGGATACAGTTCGACCACGATGTTGCCTTTGGCGGTCTTGATCGTCGCAACATATTTCTTGTTCACGTCAATGGTCATCGGGGGTGCGGATTTGTACATTTCACTCCTTTGCTGAGGTTGTAATTTTGCCGCGTTACCGCTCGAGGTGGCTGGCGCGGACGAGCACGCCATTAAAAATAAGGTTGAGAGAATAGCAATCACCCCAAGCGCACCGGTGAGAAAGCATCCTTTCTTTGTCGAGGTTATCGGGCGCGCTTGCCAATTTTCTTTTTGCATGGCAGTCTGTGCCTCCACGATCAATTGATCCGTATCTTTGTAATGACTCGCGTACATCAACCGCGCTTTGCGTAACGCGGCAAGCGCATCGCTGTAGCGTTTCGCCTGCAAATGTTCCTTGCCCTGACGATAGAGCGTGTCAATCTCTTTCATCCGCAGTGCCCATTGCAATTTGGCTTCCGCCCCTTGAATCGTCCGGTCGAACGAAAGGAGTTGGCGATACAAGGCAATGACGCGATCCCAATCTTCGGCTTGGGTTGCCTCATCGGCTTGCTTGAGTAACGCTTCGATTTCAGTCGCGTGATCTGATACGCTCATAAGTCTCCGTGAAAATCCTATGGTGTTTCGCCTAAATGGCGTCCGTTCCACAGATGACACGTATCGTTGAGTAATTTCACGCGCGGGCGTGCGCCGGTCAGATCCGCAAGCGTGATGGACGCATTATCGAACCAAAAGGGCGAACGCTTGCTGACCTCCAGACCAATCAACGTACTCACGAACATGCTAATCGTGCCACCATGCGTAACCACCCCAATGCGCGTACCGTTGGAATGCCGCGCGCGCAAATCATCGAGAAACGCGACGATGCGTTCGCGCAACTGCGCCGGCGATTCTTCGCCCGGTAACGGGAAATGATCGGCGCTGGAAATCCAACCCTGATACAGTTCAGGATACTGCGCTTGAAATTCTTCCAGCGTCAATCCCTCCAGATCGCCAAGCCCTTTTTCTTTCAACCGATCATCAAGGGTCAGCACCACACCTAGTTGGTCGGCGATGATTTCTGCCGTTCCACGCGCACGCGCCAGCGGGCTAGCATACAGCGCGTCCAGTTCTTCACCGGCGATCCGTCGCGCCAGTCGCCGCGCCTGCACGATCCCATTTGCATTCAACGGGGTATCGGTGTTGCCTTGAAGGCGGCGTTCGTTATTCCAATCGGTTTCGCCGTGACGGATGAGCAGGAGATGCACTAGGATAATTCATCCTCATCAGAAGAAAGATGCAGATCCGTACATCCAGAAAGCTTCTGGCTTGCAACGGTATGAACATCGTGTCCTTGAGCGCGAAAGATTTCCAGCGTACGCGTTCCAAAATTTCCATCCAGTTTGAACTTCACTCCGTTGCTCCCACCGGAATCTCAATGTAACGTTCACGGGACATTTCTGCCCCGTAGGCGATCGCGGCTAGAACATCTTCGCGTTCCAGTTGCGGATACTCGGCAAGGATTTGCTCAATCGTCCAGCCATTTGCTAGAAAATCAAGGATTAATGATACCCAAATACGCGTGCCGCGAATACAGGGTTTTCCAAAACAAATATTGGGATCAATTGAGATGCGCTTTAAAAGCAGATTCATAGCAACCCCCCTATCCCACTAGACTCTCCGCCGCCGTGTACACATCCATCTCGCGCGCCGCAATCTTGTCAATCAGCGTTTCGATTTTGGTCCCATTCACGCCGCGTAAGAGGCGCGCCATCAATTCGTGCTGCACCACCATTTCCAGTTCCGCGCGAAACCGATTGCGTTCACGCGTTTCGAGTTGATGATGAGTTTCTAAATACGCACGATGCTTGCCAATCCACTCGACCACGTCTACCACACCTTCGCCCTTGATCGCGATCGTCTTGAGCACCGGCGGTCGCCAAGCGTTGGCGTTGACCGGTTTGAGATTCAAATTCATTTCCAGCGCGGCAACCGTTGCGCTCGCTTCATCGTGATCGGCTTTGTTGACGATGAGTAAATCAGCAATTTCCAAAATGCCGGCTTTGATCGCTTGAATATCGTCGCCCAAGCCGGGCGCTTCCACGACCATCGTCGTGTGCGCGTTCTTGGCAATGTCCACTTCGTTCTGCCCCGCGCCCACTGTTTCAATCAAAACGATTGGAAACCCGGCGGCATCCAAGACCTGCACCACATCCGAAGTCGCGGATGCCAGCCCGCCCAAATTCCCGCGCGTCGCCATCGAACGAATGAACACGCCGGGATCGCCGGCGAGGTCTTGCATCCGCAGGCGATCCCCCAAAAGCGCACCGCCGCTGAATGGACTGGTGGGATCCACGGCAACAATACCGACGCGTTGTCCGCGTCGGCGATACTGCTTGGCGATTTCATTGACGAGCGTACTCTTGCCGGTCCCCGGCGCCCCGGTCACGCCGATAATGTGTGCGCGCCCGGTGAACCGGAAAATGGCGGCGATCACCTCGCGTGCTTCGGTGCCACCCCGTTCCACCGCGCTAATCGCACGCGCAACGGCACGCGGATTGCCGGCGCGCAACGCTTCAACCGATTCCATATTCACGCTGGCTTGGCTCCGCGTTTGAATGCAACTTGTTGTCGAATGAATGCGGCAATCTCTTGCGTCGAAGTGCCGGGACCAAACACGCCGGTAAATCCCATCTGGCGCAAAATCGGAATGTCTTCGTCCGGGATGATGCCGCCGCATACGAGCACCACATCATCGCGTTGCTTTTGTTTGAGTTGATCAATGATGCGCGGGAACAAGTCCATATGCGCGCCGGACAAAATCGAAAGTCCGACCACATCCACATCTTCTTGCAACGCCGCTTCGGCAATCATCTCCGGCGTCTGCCGAATGCCGGTGTAAATCACTTCCATCCCGGCATCGCGCAATGCCCGCGCCACCACTTTGGCACCCCGATCATGTCCATCCAACCCTGGTTTTGCTACCAGCACGCGAATCGGTCGGTCAGCCATTCCTTCTACTCCACGATGAGTTTGGATGCATTATACATCAAATCGGCGCGATTGAAAAACGATTGACATTTCGCACGATTCGGTTAAGATTCTTCCGTCTATGAAAACACAAACACGCGCGCTCGTTACGATTCTGTTCATCCTTGTCGCCTGCGCGCCAACCTCCCGCACACTCACCGTCTCTGCCGCAGCAGATTTGCAATTTGCCTTCACCGAAATCGGCGTAGCATTTGAACAACAGACCGGCACGCGCGTCGTTTTCAATTTTGGTTCCACCGGGCAATTGGCGCAACAAATTGCGCAAGGCGCGCCGGTAGATTTGTTCGCCGCCGCCAATCGTTCCTTTGGGGACGATCTCGCCGCGCGCGGATTCATTCGCTCAGATTCGGTACAACTTTATGCACGCGGACGCATCACGCTTTGGACGCGGACCGATTACGCCATTCCTTTGCAATCGCTGGCTGATCTCGCCCGTCCCGAAATCAAACGGGTTGCGATTGCCAATCCGGAACATGCGCCCTATGGCGTGGCGGCACGCGAGGCGTTGCAAAACGCCGGCGTTTGGGATGTGGTCCAACCTAAATTAGTGTTCGGCGAGAATGTGAGCCAAGCCAAACAGTTCGCCGAAACCGGGAATGTAGATGCGGCAATCATCGCGCTTTCACTCAGCGTAGGATCATCAGGACGCTGGGTTTTGATTCCCCAAGAATTACACAATCCGCTCGATCAGGCGCTGGGGATTGTAGCGAATACGCGGAACGAATCCGCTGCGCGCGCGTTTATAGATTTTGTGAACAGTCCCATTGGACGCGCGGTGATGATCAAGTATGGCTTTATCCTGCCCGGCGAAGAAAAGGAATTATCCAAATGAGTTGGCATCCATTTCTACTTTCGCTCCAAGTGACTCTGTTTGCCACGTTGGGCATTTTGCTCCTTGGACTTGGACTCGCCTTGTTTTTGGCGCGCACCTACTTTACCGGCAAAACGATTGTCGAAACCTTGATCAACTTGCCGCTCGTTCTTCCGCCGACCGTTGTGGGGTATTATTTGCTTCTTGCCCTGGGACGCGATGGTTTGGCGCGTTTGACCGGCATCAACCTTCTCTTTACGTGGCAAGCCGCCGTTGTCGCGGCAATTATCGTTGCGTTGCCGTTGATGGTGCAATCGGCAAAAGCCGCGATTGCGAACGTTGACCCCACGCTCGAAAACGCGGCGCGCACCCTTGGCTCGACGGAAGCAGAAATCATCTGGCGCATCACACTGCCCCTTGCGCGACGTGGCATTCTCGCCGGGCTTGTGCTGGGTTCGGCGCGCGCGCTGGGCGAGTTTGGCGCAACACTGATGATTGCCGGCAACATCCCCGGCGTAACGCAAACCGCACCGCTCGCCATCTACGATGCGGTGCAAGCCGGCCGCTATGCCGATGCCAATGGCATGGTGATCGTACTCAGTGTGTTGTCGTTTGCCAGTCTATTCATCGTCAATCGAATGCAACCGCGCGCGGAGGGACGCCGCGATGCTTAGGGTGGACATTGAAAAACGATGGGGCAATTTTTTTCTGCGCGCCCAGTTCGAGATCGGCGCAGAAATTCTCGCATTGTTTGGCGCGTCCGGCGCAGGCAAGACAATGACGCTGAATTGCATCGCCGGGTTGGTTGCGCCGGATCGCGGCACCCTTCGTTTGGGTGAGCGCGTCTTGTTCGATGCGATGGCGCGTGTGAATGTTCCTACGCGCGCGCGGTGCATTGGTTACGTATTTCAAAATTATGCGCTCTTTCCTCATTTGACCGTGCGCGAGAATATTGCGTTTGGTTTGCGCGGCAAAGTGGCGGCGCGCACTGACGAGATGCTCGAACTCGTTGGCTTGACGGCGTTGGCAAAACGTTATCCCGCCCAACTTTCCGGTGGGCAGCAACAGCGTGTAGCATTAGCGCGCGCGCTCGCGCCGCAACCGGCTTTGCTCTTGCTCGATGAGCCATTCAGCGCGCTGGATGCCCCCACGCGAATGCAATTGCGCGGCGAGTTGTTGAATCTTCAACGCGCGCTCAAAATTCCAACCGTGTTTGTTACACACGATTTAGGTGAGGCGTATTTTTTAGCGGATCAATTGGCGGTGATGGCGGACGGGGAGATTTTGCAGATGGCAGAGCCAGGCACCATCTTGCGCCAACCGTGTTGTTTGCCGGTCGCGCGCGCGATTGGTGTGAAAAATATCTTGCCCGGCAAAATTGAAGCGTGCGATCAAACCGGTTGCCGCGTGCGCATCGGCGAGGTGAGCATTGACACGCCGCCCTATCCGATGCCGGTCGGAACGCGTGTCAACGTCTGTTTGCGCTCGGAACGGATTATGTTGTTGCGACCGGAACGCGCCAAGATTTCCACAAACGAAAATTTGCTACGCGGCGAAATTGTCCGGGTGATGAGCGATGAAATGACTGCTACGCTTTTCTTTCGTGCGAGCGAAGCGCGGTTAGTCGCGGATCAAGATTACGATTTACAAATCGAGTTGCCGGTGTACATCTACGAGCGACTCGATTTGGCGCATCAACGGCAATGGACCGTCTCACTCAGAAAGAATGCGATGCACTTGATTGAGAGTTAAAGTATGGAGATGCGGCACGCGCGTTTCATATTCGTGGAGGATGCGCTCAAACTCGGCTTGCGCAGAACAGTGCACGAGTGACAAGCGCATCGTGTCGCCGTCCGGTAATTTTTGGATATAACGGACGGCGTGCTTGCGGAATAAAATCAATCCCAGCCGCTCGCCGTAAAACTCGACGTTCAACGCCACGTGGCGCCGCATCAAGGCAATCTTTTCTTCTGGGGTTACGTCGCGGCGATCCTTGCGCGAGAAAATCCACGGGTTGCCAATTGCGCCGCGCCCAATCATCACGCCATCGCAGCCGGTTTGCGTTTTGATGCGTTCGATGTCCGCCACCGTTTTCACATCGCCATTGCCCAGCACCGGAATTTTGACGGCTTGCTTGATCTCCGCAATCGCATTCCAATCTGCCTCGCCTTTGTATGCTTGTTGCTTGGTGCGCGCGTGCACCGCAATCAAACTGGCGCCATTGTCTTCCAGAATATGTGCAACCTCCAAATAGTTGCGTGTCGAATCGTCCCAGCCCAAGCGCATCTTGGCGGTCACCGGCACGCGCAATGCGCGCGTCAAACGCGCAAACACGCGCGCGATTTTGGCGGGATCGCGCAACATGCCGGAGCCGGCGCCGCGTTCGGCGATTTTTTTGACGTAACAGCCCATATTGATATCAATGATCGTCGGGTTGTACTCATCCTGCAAGCGTTTCGCCGTTTCGACAAGACGCTCTTCATCGTGGCCATAGATTTGAATCGTTCGCGGAGATTCGCGCGGATCGAATTTCAATTTGCGCGTAATGACCTCGTTGGGCACGCGTTCATCTAAACTCTCAACGTTGATAAACTCGGTGTACGAGATCGCCGAGCCGAGTTCATAACACAAGAGTCGAAACGGCAAATCGGAATAGCCGTCCATCGGTGCGAGAACGAGATCGCCATAGATCGGAACATGGCGGATGAAGAAGGCAGGTTTTGATCGAGTTGGTAAAAGCGGTGTATCCATCGTGCGGCGATTATATCGAGCAAAGGGCATCTTGTAAAATCGAGGTGTTCTGTGATAGAATGGGTGCAAAGCCAAGTGAAACGAGCCGCGACCGGTGCTGGCGTAGTTTCCCCACCCAAGGAGGGTCACGTATGCAAGTCAAGTTGTATGTGGGCAATTTGTCTTACAACACCACCGAAGAACAACTGCGCCAGCTCTTTGCCCAAGCCGGCACAGTCAAACAAGCCTCGCTGATTTTGGACCGCGAGACCCATCGCTCGCGCGGGTTTGGTTTTGTAGAGATGACCACCCAAGCCGAAGCGGAAAAAGCGATCCAGCTGTTCAACAATTACGAATTGGATGGACGCCGCTTGACGGTCAACGTGGCACGCCCGCGGGAAGAGCGCGGGGGCGGCGGTGTTCGAGGTAGCCGTGGTGGCCACGGGAACAGAAATCGCAGTCGAAACGAAAGTGGAGGACAATAATCCAGACATTTGCAGTCAAGTTTATTGCAAAAGCGAATTTGACCGTAACTACTCACCGCAGAGGCGCAGAGAACGCCGAGTTTCATTTTGTTTTTT
>JBBITT010000049.1:0-19871 GCA_037440625.1 Chloroflexota bacterium | reverse complement strand
GGATTCATCAACAACGCGCGCGCAATCGCGATGCGCTGCCGCTGCCCGCCCGACAATGTGACACCGCGCTCGCCGACAATCGTTTCGTAGCCCTTGGCAAACGCAACGATAAAGTCGTGTGCGCGCGCGGCTTTTGCCGCCGCGATCACTTCCTCTTCGCTCGCGTCGAGACGACCGTACGCGATGTTGTCGCGAATCGTCGTCGAGAACAGGAGCGACGTTTGCAAGACGATGCCGATTTGCGAGCGGAGCGATTTCAATTCGAGCGATTTGATGTCGAGACCATCCACGCAAACGCGCCCACTTGTCGCGTCGTAAAAGCGCGGAATGAGATTGACGAGCGATGTTTTGCCGCTGCCCGTCGGACCGATCAGCGCGATGACCTGGTTCGGCTCGGCTTGGAACGACACGTCGCTCAGGGCGTCGCGTTCGCCGCGATACGAAAACGAAACGTCGTCGAACGTGACGCGTCCCGTGAGCATCGGCGCGACGCGCGCGTCAGGCGACGATTTGATCTCCTCGTCCACGTCGAGCACTTCAAAGATGCGTTGCCCGCCCGCCACCGCTTCGCCTGCCGAGTTGACGATGAACCCCAAATCCTGCACGGGCTGCGCGAGCAAAATGAGGTACGCGTTGAACGCGACGAGTTCGCCAATTGTCAACGCGCCCGCGATCACCATCTGCCCGCCGAACCACAGCACGAGCGCGGTCGAGAGCATAATGAAGATCATCATCGTCGGCATATAAAAACCCCAGTTGCTCACCACGCGCACCTGCGCGTCGTACAACTTGCGATTCGCGCCGCCGAATTTTTCTTTTTCGAATTCCTCGCGCGCGAACGCGCGGACAACTTGCGCGCCTGTCAAATTTTCTTGCAACGCCGACGACAAATCGCCAAGCGTGCGGTCAACGATCAAGAAAAGCGGACCGATCATTCGTCCCAGGCGTACCGTGATCAGCGCGAGAAACAAAATCGGCGCGAGTCCGATCAACGTCAGCGTCACGCTCGTTTGCAAAAGCAAAAACAAAATGCCCGCGAGCAACAACACAATGTGAACGAGTTCGACCGCGCCTTGCCCGACGAAACGCGAGAGCGCGCTGATGTCTTCGGTGCAGCGACTCATCAAGTTGCCCGTCTGCGCGGAATCGTGATACGAAAACGACAAGCGTTGAATCTTGTCGTACATCGCGTTGCGAAAATCGTACCCCGTGCGATTGATCAACCACTCGGCGGTGTAGCGCCGCGCGAAACCGAGCAGCGCGCGCACCAACCCCACGCCGACGATCAACAGCGCGACCTGCGCGAGTGCAGTCGCATCGTTGCGCGCAAGCCCGTCGTCAATCGCGCGGCGAATGAGCGACGGCGTGACGAGTTGCGTCGCGGTGACGCCAAAAACGAGCGCGACGAGCGCGGCGAGTTGCCAGCGATACGCGTCGAGTGATTTGAGAAGACGAATCAGAATCGGCATAAATGTCCTGTGGGCGCGCTAATTCAAATGCTCAACCAAACGATTCCGACGACGAGCGTCAACAATGTGATCGGCACGCCCGCGCGCAGATACTCGCCAAACGACAAGCGGACGCCGCGCGCTTGCGCCGATTCCGCGACGATGAGATTCGCGACCGAGCCAAGCAGCGTCAAATTGCCCGCGAGCGTCGAAGCCATCGCCAACGTCAACCACGCGCGCGTCGGATCGGCGAATTGCGGAACGAGTGAGCGAAACAACATCACCGCGGGCACGTTCGAGATGAGATTGCTGAGCGCGACGGTAACGAGCGTCAGCGGCGCGATGCCCGCGCGCGCCAGCGGTTCAGCCGACGCGAACAACGCATCCGACCAATGTGTGTAACTCAACGCGCCTGTGACGACGAACAATCCGCTGAAGAAAACGAGCAACAACCAATCCACTTGCGCGAAGATTCGCTCAGGTTCGACGCGGCGCGTCACGAGCAGCGCGGCGGCGGCGGCCAACGCGGCAAGCGCGATCGGCGCGCCGAGCAAAAACGCGACGAGCATCAATCCAACCAGCGCGAGACTTTTTCGTAACAGCGGCGGATCCACGCGCGCGGGCGCAATCCGCGCGGCGTCCAAGCGCGCCGTGGCAAATTCCGCGCGATAGATCACGACCAGCACGAGCCACGCGATTCCCAAACCGATCAGCGCGATGGGCGCGAGCGCGCTTGCAAACGCGACGAACGAAATTTGCGACGCCATCCCGATCAACATATTTTGCGGATTACCCGTGATCGTCGCCGTCGAGCCGATGTTCGCCGCCGTCGCCAAGCCGACGAGGTACGGAATCGGATTGCGCTTGAGCGCCGTCGTCACGTGCAAGACCAGCGGCGTGAACATCAGAACAATCGTATCGTTCAGAAACAGCGCGGAGAGAATGCCCGCTGCGAAAATAATCCACGCGAGCAACACGCGCGGCGATTGTGCGCGCGCGCTGATGAACGCGGCAATCCATTCGAAAAATCCCGCGAGCCGCAGATGCGCGTTCACGATCATCATCGCGAACAGCAACAGCAAAGTATGCGCGTCGAGCGACGCCAGCGCGATTTCCAGCGGCATCACGCCCAGCGCGATCAGCGCGACCGCGCCCACGAGCGCGATCGTCGCGCGATTCATCCGCAAGCGCGGATACGCGCCGACTGCCACGCCCAGGTACGTGATCGCAATGAGTGGGACGACAAGTGTCGGATTCGCCAAAGTCATCGAGTCCTCCATCGGCAGAAATGCGCGTCTCTACAAAACGAGACGTAAAAACCCGTTGAGACAATTCAACTTTCAACGGGTCTTTTGGCACGCCGACGGGGTTAGCTGATGGGTTCGGATCCCAAAAGCGACCCTACCAAAATGATTTTGGATTCACCCCAGAGTCGTTGGTTCCCCCGTGTCTGATGACTTGGGCGGTTGATCGTGAGAGATAGTATAGCACAATTGCGCGCCAAAGTGAAATGTTGCATTGATTGACAAATCTAGTAACCCGTAGTATAGTTTTCACAGGAATGTCAAACGAGGGATTATGTCAGTCCGCCATGCTGTCCTAGGTTTACTTGCGCAACGTCCGCGTCACGGCTATGAACTGCGCGCAGCATTTCAAGCCGTTGTGGGTGAAGAAAACTGGGAGGTCAAACCGGCACAGATTTACACAACGCTGGCGCGCCTGGAACAAAATGGGCTGATTGTTCAAGACAGCGTTGAACAAGATGCCGGACCCGAAAAACGGATCTATGCAATTACACCGGCTGGACGCAAAGCCCTGCGCGAATGGTTTGCTGACTGTATCGTCCCTGCCCACCAGCGCGACGAATTCTTTATCAAATTGATGATCAGTCTCGCTTCGGGGGTTGCCGATCCGTACAAACTCATTCACGCTCAGCGTGCACGTTTATATCAAGAGTTGCACGAGATTACCGAACAACGGAGTCGCGCCAATCCTCAAAAAGAACTGGCCACCATTTTGTTGCTGGATAAAGCCGTGATGTATCTGGAAGCCGATTTGCGCTGGCTCGATATGACCGAAGCCCGGCTCGATGAGCTCCGCCGCCAACCCTTGCCCGAACCAGAAAGCAAACCACGCGGCAGACCCAGAAAAGAAATCAAATCGTAACAGGAGTAACCATGCCTCTCGTTCACGCAGAAAACCTCACCAAAGTGTACGGCTCTGGTGAAACCGCCATTGTGGCGCTCGATCACGTCACGTTGAGTGTCAACCCCAGCGAGTTTGTCGCCGTGATGGGACCCAGCGGGTGTGGCAAGTCCACGCTCTTGCATTTGCTCGGTGGCTTGGATCGCCCCACCGAAGGCAATGTTAGCATTGACGGACAGTTGCTTGCCCAAATGTCGGACGATGCGGTGACGCAACTCCGCCGCCGCAAAATCGGATTTGTGTTTCAGTTTTTCAATCTCATTCCGATTTTGACGTCCATCGAAAATGCGGCTCTGCCCCTCTTGCTCGATGGGACTTCGCCAGCCCAAGCCAAACAAAAAGCGATCGAATGGTTGACCAAGGTGGGATTGGGTCATCGTCTGAACAGTCGTCCCGATCAACTCTCGGCGGGGCAACAACAACGCGTGGCGATTGCGCGCGCCTTGGTTACTGAACCGATTCTTGTGCTTGCCGATGAACCCACCGGCAACCTGGATACCAAATCATCGGATGAAATTGCCGTGCTCTTGAAACAAGTCTCCAAAGAATGGGGGCGTTCGGTGCTGATGGTGACGCACGATCCGCGCATCGCCGCGTATGCCGACCGCATCGTCTTTCTCAAAGATGGCAAGATTGTGAACGAGACGCAATTGGGAACCAAGCGCGCCGATAATGTAGAATCGGCTTCGCAGATGATGAAAGCGATCGCGTGATACTACACCACAGAGACCACCGAGAAATAATCCTTCTCTGTGACCTCGGTGTGCTCCGTGGTGAGAAGGAAGTGTGCTATGAATCTCCAACTCACTCTCGCTGCCCGCTACTTGTGGGGGCGCAAATTACGAACCTTTCTCACCACCTTCGCCATTGTGATTGGCGTGATGGTGATCTTTGGGATGGGCATTTACCTGCCGTCATTCATGGACGCTTTCAATAAGAGTTTACTCTCGGCATCCGGTCAAACCGACGTGATGATCACGCACAAGACCGGCGAGTCGTTCTCGGCAACCACCATCAAAAAAATCAGCGACATTCCCGGCATTGCGGTCATCGCTGGCTCGTTTGAGCGCGTCATCAATCTGCCGCCGGGTTTCTATGGCAAGAACTCGCCGATCACCGCCTTGTCAGTGATCGGCGTGGATCCGGCAATCGCGCCCGAGTTGCGCGACTATCGCATGACCCAAGGTCGCTTTTTGAAACCGGGCGATGGCAACGTTGCGGTGATTTCCGAACGTCTGGCTGATTCCATCGGCGTGCAACTGAACGAGACGATTAAATTGCCCACGACGCAGGGTGTCGTCAAGTTGACGATTGTGGGATTGATGCCCAGCCGCGCACTTGCCGGCAATGAACCAGTGCTGGTCACGCTTTCGCAAGCGCAAAAACTTTTCGATGCGCCCGGCCGCATCAACGTCATCGAAGCCAATCTCACCACCAAGGACAAGGCACAGAGCGAAGCCATCGTCAATCAAATCAAAGCCCAACTAGGAGACACCTTCACGCTCGGCGGACTGACGAGCGGCTCGGAATTTGCCAGCGCGATGCAGATGGCGGGCATTATCTTTAATATGTTCGGCGTGCTGGCGTTGGCGATGGGCGGCTTTATCATCTTTAACACGTTCCGCACGATTGTCGCGGAACGCCGCCACGATATTGGCATGTTGCGCGCGCTAGGGGCGAGCCGCAAAACCATCATTGCGTTCGTCCTCACCGAGGGCTTGGTGCAAGGGGTGATCGGCACGGCAATTGGCATTGGGTTGGGTTATCTGCTGGGCGTTGCCATCACCCTCGGCTCGAATTCGGTCCTCAAACAATTCATGAATGCGGATTTGGTGCCGGTCGTCGAACCCTCTATGGTGGTCGTTTCGATTGTCTTGGGCGTTGGCGTCACCCTGTTTGCTGGCTTGCTGCCAGCGCTGAACGCAAGCAAGGTTACCCCCATCGAAGCATTGCGCCCCTCCGTTGGCGAAATGGTGCAACGCATCAGCCGGGTTTGGACTATCACCGGCGCCGTGATGATCACGATCGCCCTCATCGGATTGCTGACCCGTTTCTTCCCACTTGTCGCACTCGGCGGGATCTTGATGCTGATCGGCTTGGTGCTCGTTGCGCCGGCGTTGGTCAGACCCATTGCGAATCTGTTTGGGATGATGCTCGCGTTGATTTTTGCGCGCGAAGGGACGGGCGAACTCGCGCAAGGCAATCTCACGCGCCAGCCCTCGCGCTCAGCCATTACGGCGAGTGCAACGATGATCGGTCTGGCGATTGTTGTGGGCGCAGGCGGAATGATGTTCTCGCTCACGGGCACGGTGATGGACTTGTTCACCAAAACGCTGGGCAGTGACTATTTGCTGGTTCCCCCCTCCGTTGCCATTTGGAAAGGCGATGTGGGAGCCAGTGAGAGTCTCAAAGCCAAGATTGCCTCGGTGCCGGGAGTGGCGGCGGTGAGTTCGTTGCGCTATGCGCAATCTTCCCTTCCCATTGCCTCAGCCAAAGGTGGTGGGGGCGAGACCTCGGTGGTGGTTCTGGGCATTGATCCCATCGAGTTTCCTAAAATATCGGGAATGGATTTTCAAAAAGGGAATGCCCAAGAGGCTTTCAATGCGCTCGCGCGCGATGAACGGAATGTGATCGTTAATGGAATCCTTGCCACCACTGCCAACTTGCAGGTCGGCGATGTCATTCCGCTGGCGACCCCCTCAGGGCAACAAGAGTACAAGATCGTGGCGATTGGCGGCGAAGTGTTGAGCATGAAGATCAACACGATCTACATTTCGCAAGCCGTGATGAAAGTGGATTTCTACAAGAGCGAGGATATTTTCTATCAGATCAATCTTGCGCCGGGCGCGGATGTGGCGACTGCCGAGCAATGGCTCAATCAAATCGTTGCCGACTATCCACAGTTTCGCTTGGTGGCGGGACGCGAATACACCAGTGAGTTCCGCGCACAATACGACTCGCTGTTTGTTGGCATCTATGCTCTCCTTGCCATCCTCTCTATCCCGTCGTTGATTGCGATTCTCAACACGCTGGCGATCGGCGTCATTGAACGCACGCGCGAAATTGGCATGCTGCGCGCGATTGGCGCGACGCGCGGTCAAGTCTGGAAGACCATTGTTGCCGAAGCGCTGTTGCTTTCTGCGCTGGGTACCGCCTTCGGCATCCTTGCTGGAATTTATCTCAGTTTCGTCTTTGTGGAGGGATTGAGCGCGAGCGGGATTTTCAAGATGGCGTATGTCTTTCCGCTTGCCGGCGTACTTGCGGCGATTGCAGCAGGATTACTCTTTGGTGTGCTTGCCGCGCTGGCGCCGGCGCGCCAAGCTGCCCAGATGGAAGTGATCAAGGCGTTGCGGTACGAGTGAGGGCAGTTGCCCGTAGTCCGTAGATAGACAAAACCCTTGCGAGAGTGGTGAGCTTTGGCAAGGGTTTTTGTTTTCAACGCAATCTTCACAAATCTCTTTGCGCAAACCGGTGCATCGCAAAGCCCAACGCGCCGGCAAGATACACAATGGCGTAAACGATCATCAGTGGGCTGGGCACGGAGAGCGCGGCAAAGGGGCTGATGAAAAAAGTGGTCTGCGCAAATGCCGGCGTCATTTCAAACGCGGCGCGACGCCACAACGCTTCGCTCGGCACGATGAGACTAGAGATAATGCCCACGTTCACCGCACCTTGATTTTGTAACAGCGCGCCAAATTGCTCTACCCAACCGCCGATAAACGCGATGCCGTACAATCCAAACACTACACCGCCGGTCGCCAACGTGGTCAACGTACTACTACACGCGAGCGTTACCGTCATCATCAACAACGCTTCGAGATAAATCAGCGCAACGCCGGCAAATGGATTGGGCACTATGTACCCCACCATCGCGTAGGCGATGAGCATCACGCCACCCACCATCAGCCACAAATAGAGCGCGATCAGAATTGCAAAACCCAGCCATTTGCCCAACACGATTTCGAGCCGGTGCACCGGTTTTGTCGCGAGGACCTGAATTGTGCCCGAACTGATCTCGCCGGCAAGCGTATCGGCGGAGACCAGCGCGCCCATCGCAATCGTCAAAAAGTTGACCGCGTACAAACCCGCCATCGCCAGGAAACT
The DNA here is from genome assembly GCA_037440625.1 of Chloroflexota bacterium. Classification (GTDB taxonomy): domain Bacteria; phylum Chloroflexota; class Anaerolineae; order UBA4142; family UBA4142; genus DAOTXS01. Next base: position 12,114 of record JBBITT010000049.1, on the reverse strand, counting down.
CAGAAACCCGCTGCGTTGCAAATTGGTGATCGGTGAGCTGGGCAACGGGCGGATTTCATTTTGCATGATGTAAAAACCAACGCCGTATAAAATCAGAAACGCCACGCCCAGCACAAACGCGGCAAGTAAAATGCGCCGCCGGATCGCTTCGATCAGGGTGAGGCGCGCGATGATGAACGTCGCCATCACAACCCTCCATCCGTGCCGACGATTTGAATGAACAAGTCTTCCAACGAAAGATGCTGTGGCTCGATGGCGTACACCTCAACCTTCTGTGCGATGAGATAGCGCGCGATTGCCGGCAACACCTCCTCTTCCTGAACCACTAGCGTTACTTGATTGCCGTCTGCGCGCACGTCCCGCCCCCATTCGTTCAAGCGTGCGAGGATGGACGGTGTCAAACCGTTCGCGCGGATCGTTACGCGCGTCGCGCCGTTTACAAGCGAGCCGAGTTCGCTCACGCGCAACACCTCGCCGTGTTTGATAAACGCGACGCGGTCGCACGTGATTTCCACTTCGCTCAACAAATGCGAATTGAGGAACACCGTTGTGCCGCGCGCGCGAAAATCGCGGATAATGTCGCGCACCAAGCGCCGTCCCACCGGGTCCAGCCCGGACGTTGGCTCGTCCAGAAAGACCAGCGCGGGATCGTTGAGCAAGGCTTGCGCCAAACCGATGCGTTGCAACATGCCTTTCGAAAATGTTTTGAGTTGTTTGTTACGGAACGCCGCCAGCCCAACCACATCGAGCAACTCATCAATGCGATGACGCAAGCGCGCCGCCTCCATACGATACAATTGTCCATGCAACGTCAGAAATTCGGCTGCGGTGAGCCAATCGTGAAAACGAAAGTGTTCCGGCAGAAAACCGATGCGTGCACGCACGGCGCGATCATTCAACGGCGCACCGAGCAAATTCGCGCGTCCCGAAGTTGGCGCAACCAAACCAAGCAACATCTTGATTGAAGTGGTCTTGCCCGCGCCGTTCGGTCCCAAAAAACCAAACACCTCACCTTGCTCAACGTGCAACGTGAGGGAACGCACCGCAACGTTTCCGTTGAATTCTTTGGCGAGTTCGTAGGTTTCGATGGCAAGCATAGTTGGATGAGTTAGATCGTTGGATCGTGGAATAGTTTTTTGCCAACCCTCCAACGATCCAACGATAAAACTATTTCAACGAATTTGCCATTGCCAAACCGGCGGTCGCGTCCGTGCCCGTACCACCCATCGCGTAAATGATGCCGTTCTTGACCCACACAATCGCATACTGCGGCACATAATCGGTTTGTTGGATCAAATAGCCGGTTACGCCATCCACCGAAATTTGTTTGTACGTGGCACCGTTGCGCGGAATCGGAATGACCAACGTCGAAGTCCAGTCTACCGTCTTGCTGTACTCACGCGCCTGTTGTTCATTCATTCCGATGAACTGCAATCCAATCACCGCCAACTGTTCGATGTCGAGATCGGCAGGTGCGTTGACTGACGGGCTGGGCATTTGCACAAGGATCATGCAATTGGTCGGGCGGGGTGCCGGCGTACTGGGATCGCGATCCGGTTTGGGGCAATCGCCGTATGCTGCGGTAACGCCGTACGGAATATCTACCTGGATCACCGCGCCGTCCAACGATGCCGGCAGTTGATACCGTTTGAAGCCGGCTTCATCGAGCAGACTTTGGGCGCGGGCGCGATTCACCTTGAAATTGAATGCCGCACTATCCTGCACGGTGATTTGCGGCGCATCGGTTCGATTACTGGGCAAGCGCACGGTAAAGTGGGCGGCCTGACTCGCGGCGGCGGCGTTCGTCACCGATTTGGGTTTGCCCGGTTCTTTGGTAATCTGAATCGAATCGGAAAAGAGTTGGCTCACTTGTTTGCTCAGCAAACTGTTGCCCCCCAGTTCGCTTAGGCGCGTGGTATCCACCGGCAAGACGACTATTTTTTGCACGCGGAACAAGGCGAGCAAATCGCCTGCCCAGGCTTGCACCGGCGGCAACGTCAACGCAATGGCAAGCAAAACGATGACGCTCAACCCGATCCAGACCGGGCGAGCGCGTGAAGAAAAAATGTCGCGCATCGAAAACCCTTCCTTTCGTGAGGCAAGTTGCCTCTGTGAAAACTGGACGTACGTCAGTTGCGGCGCGCGCGGCAATTCGGTCGCGCGCGGTTCAAGCACCGCAAGTTGTGCGCTCACGCGTTTAGCACGTGCTTCGATGGTTGCCGCGCGCGCGCGGCATTCGCCACAACCATTCAGATGTTCGGCGAGGCGTTCCGCCTCAGCCATTTCATGATCGAGATAGGCACGCAGTTGCTCATCGTTGAGATGCATGATGCCCTCCTTCTAAATACCGCCGTTCAAATTCTTCTTCGGCGCGCGTCAATAACGTTCCCACCGAATTGGGCGAGATGTTCAACCCCTCCGCGATTTCCTTGTACGACATTCCCGAATGGCGCAAGATGAGTAATTGAGCATCGCGTGCGGACATCGCACACAACACCGCGCGCACGTACGCCCGCTCGTCTGCCCGTTCGGCTTCGTCCGCCGGATCAATCGGACTGGCGCGATCCATGGCAGCGCGCCCGGCAGTTTGCTCGTACTGTGTTCGGCGTTTCGCCGCGCGCAGTGAATTGTAACCCAATCGCGTCGCCACACGATAGAGCCAACCCCCCAGATTATCAGCGTGAAAGCGCGGTTGCTGCCACAACTTGAGAAACGTGTCGAGTGTTAAATCTTCTGCTTCGGCTTTATCGCCCACTAGTCGAAAGAGGATGCTGTAAACGCGCGCATAGTGTTGAAGGAAGATAATTTTGAACTCGTCCGTCGCGGGCTGGGCGGTTGACTTTGCACGCAAGCGTTCGGATGTCACGGTCAAGGGTAACCTCTGCCGAATCGGCGTTCCATAGCTTAGACACCGCTCGACCTAAATTTGTGACACCAGTATAGCACTCGGTGCAAGATAAACCAAGTGCGTACTGTTGCCAACTTGAGGGTTCAATGCTATATTCACAAACAAAATAATTCTGTAACGAGGATTTATGCCTTTTCAATTCAGACGCCTTGCCATTCCCGATGTGATCTTGATCGAAGCGCCAAACTTGCGCGACGAACGCGGCTTTTTCCGCGAAACCTACAAATTCTCCGAGTTTGCCGCCAACGGGATTGGCGTACCTTTTGTGCAAGACAATCACTCCCGTTCGCGGCGTGCTGTTCTGCGCGGTTTGCATTATCAAAAGAATCCGCGCGCGCAAGGAAAACTCGTTCGCGTGGTGCACGGTGAAATTTTTGATGTCGCGGTGGATATTCGCAAACGTTCGCCCACGTTTTGCAAGTGGATCGGCATCACCCTCTCGGCGGATGAAAACCAGATGCTCTACATTCCGCCGGGTTTTGCGCACGGCTTGTGCGTGTTGAGCGATGAGGCAGACGTGATCTACAAAGTTACCGCCGAGTACGCCCCTGAACTTGATCGGGGCATCATTTGGAACGATCCGGATTTGGCGATTGAATGGCCCCTGCCCCATCCGATTCTTTCGCCCAAAGATTTGGGCTTGCCCCGCTTACGCGACAGCGATAACGATTTTGAATAACCAGCTACCACCAACAACAAGACCTGACAATGTGTCAGGTCTTGTTCAATCTAAAAACCCGTTGGCTGTTCTTGCCCATCACGTTATCCAATTCTTCGGAAGACAATCCCAGCCCACGAATTTCGGCAAGAAAAGGTGCATAGTCTGGCTCGGTTTGACGTTTGGGATACAAGATCAACGGAAAATCGCTTCCAAACAAAACCTTTTCACTGCCGACAATGTCAATGACTGCGCGAAAAATTTTCGACGAGTACAATAGCGGCGACGCGGCAGAATCGTAATAAATATTTTGGGCAACCTTACGCACCTCGCGCATCAATTCATAAAACGGAAAGCCGCCGCCCCAGTGCGCCAACACAAGTCGAAGTTGTGGCACGGCTTTGGCAAACGCGTAAATATCGGCGAGCGGCAAACGCCCTTTGCCCGGGTAAGGGTGTCCCACCGGCTCGTTCGTGTGCAAGAGCATCGCCACATTCAACTCGGCGGCGCGGTGCGCCAACGCACGAAAGTTGGCATCGTCCAAACGAAATCCTTGCCCATCGGTATTCAATTCACCCATGCCCACCATTCCCCCGGCGACACATCGTTCAAGTTCACGCAACGCCTCGGCGCCGGCATTCGGTTGAATCGCCGCGAGCGCGCGCAAACGCGCCGGATATTTCCGCACGACCTCCATCGTCCACGAATTTTGTTCCACGCAATCGGTGTGATTCTGCCAACACCAGCCGGCGACAATCGCTTGATCAATCCCGGCGCGATCCATCGCCGCAATCAATTCGTCTGCGCCAACCATTCGGGCAACGGCGCCGCGGTACAGAAAACCAAAGAACGCATCGCGCTCGGCGTAACGTTCGCGCTGGGCGATCACCTCGGGCGAGAAAATGTGCGTGTGCGCGTCAATCAACATAGCCCGATTATAACTCCATTTATAGATTTGCCAAATCATCCGGATGAGACTATAATGCGCGCCGATTTTTCAAGACATCCAAAATCGGAGGAACGTACAACAATGTCTCGTTTGAAAATCACCGTTCTGATTTTCTTTGCGGTACTGCTCGCCGCGTGTGCGCCAACGGCCGTCCCGGTCTCTACGCCCGCCTCATCATCGAACGCACAATCCAGTTTGCCGAAACCGGTGGATGCCGGTTCGTTTCGTATGGCGATGTTACCCACCACCGACGTCGTTCCATTTTACGTAGCACAAGCCCAAGGTTATTTCAAAGCCCAAGGATTGAATGTCGAACTGGTGCCAGCGTCCAGCGCCGCTGAACGCGATCAATTGATGGCAACACAACAAACCGATGGCGAGATGGCGGATCTGATGACCGCCGTTACCTTCAACGCCACGAAACCCACGCTCAAAGTGGTGCGCATTGTGCGTCAAGCACGCGCAGACTCGCCGCTCTTTTCGATTCTGGTGGCGAAGGACAGCCCCTTGAAAACAGTGCAGGATTTGAAAGGGAAAGAGATCGCTATCTCGCAAAACAGCGTCATTGAATACATTACCCAACGCTTGCTCGAAAAAGAAGGATTCACCGCCGCCGACATCAAGACCACAAACATTCCGGTCATTCCCACCCGCTTGCAGGTCATGCAACAAAACCAAGTGCCCGCCGCTACCTTGCCCGAACCCTTCACCTCACTGGCGGTCTTGCAAGGCGCGCGCGTCCTCCTCGATGATAGCAAAGATCCAGAGTACAGCCAAAGCGTTTTGATCTTCCGCACCGAGATCGTTGAAAAACGCCCGGGCGATGTCAAGAAATTTTTGATCGCGTACGATCAAGCCATCGCCGATATTCGCGCGACGCCGGACAAGTTTCGCAATATCTTGATCGAAACAAGCCGCGTACCCGATCCGCTCAAAGACAAGTACCAGTTCCCACCCTTTGCCGATCCTTCGATCACGACCCGCGCGCAGTGGGACGATGTGGTCAAATGGGCGCTGGACAAGAAACTGATCAACACACCGATTCCGTACGAAACAGCGATTAGTACCGATTTCAAGTAAAAGAAACTCTCGGCCGGGATCAGAGGACCATCTCTGATCCCGGACCTCTGACGCTTGACCACGCAACGTGATTGATATTCAGCATCTCACTTTCACCTATCCGAACCAAACCGCGCCGCTCTTTGAGGATTTTTCGTGGCAGGTCGAGCCGGGCGAGTTTTGGTCAGTCATTGGCGCGTCCGGCGGCGGCAAATCCACCTTGTTGCATCTCATCGTCGGCGTGCGCCAGCCAAATACCGGCGTGATTACGGTCAATCATGAGCGCGTCCCGCGCAAAAAAAAGCGCGGGAAAACCGGTTTGGTGTTGCAAGACTATGGCTTGCTCCCCTGGGCAACCGTACGCGAGAACATCGAACTCGGTTTACGGATTCGCAAGTTTTACGGCCAAGACGAAGGACAAAAGACAAAGGACGAAAAAGCATCTAGCGTCCTCCACCCTCCGTCCTCCGTCGAATTTTGGTTGGAACGTTTCAACATCGCCCACCTGAGCAAGAAATTTCCCGCGCAACTTTCCGGCGGACAACGTCAGCGCGTAGCGATTGCCCGGACGTTGGTGCTAGAACCGGATGTGTTGCTGATGGATGAACCTTTCTCCGCCTTGGATGCTCCTACGCGCGAAGACTTGGAACAACTGACCCTGGATTTACAAAACGAAACGCAAACCACAACCGTGTTTGTTACGCACGACATTACCGAAGCCGTATTTCTGGGAAAGAAAATTCTGGTCCTGGGTGTCCCGCCCCATCGTTCGCCGCAAGTGATTGAGAATCCCGGTGCGGGTCGCGCCGAGTATCGCAGTGAGCCGGCTTTTGCCACCCAAACGCGTCTGCTCCGCGAGATGCTCCGATGAACAAGCGTGATATATTGCTGGCAACCCTTGCTTTGTTGATCGTTTGGCAAATCATCGCCTTGATCTTGAATCGCGATATTCTGCCTGCGCCGACGACGGTGCTTGCCGCCTTCATCGTCCAAATGCCGCGTGGCTTGGGTTGGCATTTTATCGTCAGTGCATGGCGCGTCATTGCGAGCATTGCGTTGTCGGTAGCGTTGGCAACGCCGGCGGGCTTGGTGTTGGGACAATATCCCCGCGTCAATCGTTTTTTCGCACCCCTGATCTATCTGATCTATCCCGTTCCCAAAATTGTTTTACTGCCCATCATCCTGCTCTTTCTCGGCATCGGTGACCTTTCCAAGATTGCCGTCATTTTTCTTATCCTCTTTTTCCAAATCCTCGTCGTGGTGCGTGATCAAGCATTAGCCATCCGCCCCGAGTTACTGTACTCGGTGCGATCGCTGGGCGCGGGCCGGCGCGCGTTGCTGCGGTTTGTCTATTTGCCCGCCACCTTGCCCGCCGTACTGACTTCGGTACGATTGAGCATCGGCACCGCGATTGCGGTCTTGTTCTTTACCGAATCATTTGCGACGAATGCCGGCTTGGGCTATTACGTCATTGTGGATACGTTTCAGCGCATTGCCTATCCGGAGATGTACGCCGGCGTGGTAGCAATGAGCATCTTGGGGCTTGTGTTATATTTCGCCGTAGATTTTCTTGAGCGCAAGTGGTGTCCGTATCTGTTTGTCCGATGACCGCCAACCGCAACCCAGTTTGCACTCATCCGTCCGTTGTCAAGAGTTTATGACCAAATTTTCCGGTACCGCCAAAGCCACGTACGTCCAAAGAATGTTCAACTCGATTGCACATCGGTACGATGTGATGAACACCGTCATGACGCTGGGACAACATCAAGCGATGCGTCGTCTGGCGGCGCGCTTGGCACAACCGCCGCGCCGGGGACTCGCGCTCGATTTAGCGACCGGCACCGGCGATTTTGCCGCCGCCTTGCAAGAGATCGAACCAACGTGCCGCGTCATCGGGATTGACTTTGCGATGGAGATGATGCGGCTGGGACAAGCCAAATATCGCGACCGCGTTATCTTCGTGCAAGGTGATATTCTTCATCTGCCCTTGTCAGACCACGCGTTCGATTGTACGGTGAATGGTTTCGTTTTGCGTAACGTTGCCGATGTGCGCGCCGCCTTTGCCGAAATGTACCGCGTGCTGAAACCGGGCGGACGCGCGGTGAGTTTGGAAATCACATCGCCCCGCCTCCCGATTTGGAAAAATATTTTTGGAATTTATTTCGATCATCTTATGCCGCGTATCGGCGGCTGGCTGAGCGGTCAACCGGAGGCATATCGCTATTTACCGCAATCGGTGCACACTTTTTACCCGCCTGAGCAAGTCGTCGAATTGATGCGCGCGGTGGGTTTCCGTGAGGTGTATTTTCGCTGGCTGATGCTGGGAACGATGGCGGTGTACGTGGGCGTGAAATGATCCGCCGATCACACGGATTGGGAGGAGGAACCAATGAGCGGAACAATTGTTGGTTTGTTTATTGCCCCGGGCAAGGGTGTCCCGCTGCAAGCCCGGCAATCGGCTACAGCGATCACCGGCGTGGGCCTAGAGGGCGATTGGCACGCCCGTCCAGAGAGCAAACGCCAAGTCCTTTTGATGGACGAGGAGACGCTGAGCGAATTTGGCTTGCCGCCCGGGCGCATTCGTGAAAACATCACCACGCGCGGGATTGATTTGAAATCGTTGGAGCGTGGTACACACTTGCGCGTTGGCAATGCCATCTTTGAAATCACGCTGCCGTGTACGCCGTGCGAATTCATTGACGAGATTCGTCCCGGCTTGCGCGAAAAGATGATCGGGCAACGCGGGATGTTGGCGCGTGTGGTGCAAGGTGGCGAAATCAAGATTGGCGATGTCGTTGAGGTGAAACAATAGCCGTTTGGCGCAGGAGTGATCAAAGGGTGCGTGAGCAAAATCAATCCCACGAGCAAAACTCGTGGGATTTTTAAGACGACCGGATCAGCGCGTAGAATTACTTGCCATAGCCGGTATCTTCTTTGCCGGACGAGGTTGACGACGCGGCGCTTGATGCCGGCGCACTCGCGATCATTTTGAGGTCTCCACACGCTACATACTGGCTGGCTTCAGCCGCGGACTTGTGCGCGTTGATAGCAAGACCCCCTTTGAGCAAATCTGCCAAGGTAACCTCCACCGTGGTCTTGGACTTGCCATCCAAAATACTCGTCAAGGGATACTTGACGGCGCCGGGCACCGGGCATGCTCCTTCGTGAATGTGGGCAGGTTGTGTAACGCCGGGCAACGGCTTGATAAAGAGGTATACGTCAGTTTTGGCTCCCTGCGCAATTAGAACCGCAATGCCGCTTTGATCTCCATCGCGACCCTTGTCCAACTTGATGACCGCCCCTTGCGGCAATGCGCCACACGCCACGTATTTGGATGCTTCCGCAGCAGAAAGATGGACATTGATAGCAAAGCCGCCGGCGAGCAAATCTGCCAGTGTGACATCGAGCGTGGTGAGTGATTTGCCATCCACAACGTTGCTCAAGGGATACTTGACCGCGCCGGGGACCGGACACTGACCCACGTGGATATGAGCTGGTTGAGCAACCCCCGCCGCGCCAGGTTTGATATTGAGTAACACTTCGGTCTTGTTGTCTTTGGCTGTCAGTGTAGCAACGCCGGCTTGATCACCATCGCGCCCAGCCCCCAGCGACACATTAATCGCCACAGGTACCGCACTGGTTGGCGCAGAACTTGCAGCGCTAGAAGCAACGGTAGGCACAGGGGTGGCAGTCGGAGGAACTGCCGTAGCAGTTGGCGGGACTGGGGTTGGCGTGGGGGGTACTGGGGTGGGCACCGAGGTGGGCGTTGGCGCAGGCGCGCACGCCGCAAGAACAATTATCGCGACCATCATCATCGCGATGAAACGGACACGTTTCATTTTCTCCTCCTTCAGAGAATCAGGTTAGGTTTCTATGTATCTATACGCACTCGGCGCGATTTTGTATGTATCAAAATAAAAAACCTTCCAGCCAATCTGGAAGGTTGCGCCTGCCTCAATCCGAGTTGAGAAATTTTTGCAATTAAGGTTCACTTGGTTTGCCACTAGTCCTCTTCGTCCTCCTCCTCATCCTCGTCTTCGTCCTCGAAATCTTCTTCCTCCAATTCCAGCGAGGCATCATTGCCCAGGTCAGCGCCCTCGTCTTCGCTTGCCAACTCGGCGCTCGGCGATTCCTCGGCGGTTATTTCTTCTTCGGATTCGGACTCGGCCACAACGGTGTCGGGTTCTGCTGCTTCCTCTTCTGCTTCGGCTTCGGCTGTACCCGTCGGCACGAGCATCTCTTCAAATTCCTCTGCCTCCGCCAGTTCCTCGTCTTCCAAACGAATGTCTTCATTCAACCGATAGCCGCGCCGGCCGGTCGTGCCCAACGATTCCATCAAGTCCGCAGTTTTACGCGCACGGAAACCGGTGCCGGCTGGAATCAGTTTGCCGATGATGACATTTTCTTTCAAGCCGTACAAGTTATCGCGTTTGCCGGCAATCGCCGCATCGGACAGAACGCTGATCGTGTGTTGGAAACTCGACGCGCTCAGGAACGATTCCGTATTGAGCGATGCCTTGGTAACTCCCAGCAACACCGGTTGGGCAGTTGCCGGGACTCCCCCCCGTTCGATGATCTTGCGATTGATATCTTCGAACGAGAGACGATCCACCATTTGCCCGGGCAACAGATCGCTATCACCCGTGGATTTCACGCGCACTAACCGGAACATTTGGCGTAAAATCATTTCGATATGTTTATCGTGAATGTTCACGCCTTGCGAACGGTACACCGATTGGACTTGTTCGAGCAAATACATCTGCGCTGCCTCGCGTCCCAGAATCGCCAGCAAGCGATGCGGGTTCAGCGATCCTTCGGTCAATTGATCGCCCGCGCGAACTTTTTGTCCATCTTCGACGCGCAGACGCGCGGTGGCTGGAATATCGTAAACGTGTTCTTCTTTTTTGTTGTACTTGATAACGATTTGACCATCCTCGCGGATGACTTCGCCACCTTTGACCGCCAGCACGGGACCATGCTTCCCCTTGAATAGCGGTGTGCCATCTTCAATCCGTTCGCCATCCGTGACCAACACGCGCGCACGCGCCGGCACGGCATACGTATCGCGTTGCACGTGACTGAACGTAATTTTGATTTGCCGGTGACCATCTTCCAAAACGACGCGCACCGTGCCATCGTTCTCCGCAATCAACGCTTCGCCTTTGGGATCGCGTGCCTCGAACAATTCTTCCACGCGCGGGAGACCGTGCGTAATGTCTTCGACCCCCGCCACCCCGCCGGTATGGAACGTGCGCAAAGTCAATTGCGTGCCCGGCTCACCAATAGATTGCGCAGCAATAATGCCCACCGCTTCACCCAGCGCAATCAAGCCCCCGCGCGCCAAATCACGTCCATAGCACATGGCGCACAAACCATGCCGCGAGGCGCATGTCAACGGACTGCGCACGTACGCCTTTTCCACTTTTGCTGCTTCGGCGAGTTTCCAATTCTCTTCGGTGATCATCTCGCCGGTGGCGATGAGTACTTCGCCGGTTTTGGGGTGCACAACATTTTTGGCTGCCACGCGCCCCACGACTCGTTCAGCAAAACTCTCACCGGTGCGTTCTTTGGAATTGGCATCAATCCAAATTCCTTCGGTGGTGCCGCAATCCTGTTCGGTCGTGATGATTTCTTGCGTTACGTCCACCAAGCGGCGCGTGAGATAACCGGCATCCGCAGTGCGCAACGCCGTATCCGCAAGACCTTTACGCGCCCCATGCGTCGAAATAAAATATTCCAACGCGGTCAACCCTTCCCGAAAATTCGATTTGATGGGCAACGCAATGATGCGCCCCGCCGGGTCAGCCATCAAACCGCGCATCCCCGCCAATTGACGAATCGGTTGAAAGCCACCCTTGGTCGCGCCGGAATTTGCCATTACCCGGATCGGCGAGGATTCGCGCATCCCTTGGGCGACGGCTTCGGTTACTTGCTCGGTTGCCTCCGTCCAGAGTTCAACCGTCTTGACGTACTGTTCTTCTTCGGTAATCAATCCTTTGCGATATTGTTGTTCCACCTCGGCAACTTGGGCGGAGACTTGTTTCAGAATCTCGTACTTGGCAGGAGGCACGGTAATGTCATCAATCGCAATGGTCAAGCCGCTGCGCGTGGCGTACTGAAAACCGATTTCCTTGATGCGATCCACAATTTGGGCAGTGCCTTCCGAACCCAGTTTAGCATAAATTTGCGCGACCAAATCTTTGAGTTTCTTTTTATCGAGTTCATAGTTGACAAACTGGAGTTCGGGCGGCAAAATCTCGTTGAACAACACGCGCCCAACCGTCGTCTCGATGATTTCCGGTTTCTTTCTGCCAGCGCGCAAGACCGGCAACTTGATGCGCGCGTGCAGTTCAACGTGTCCCAAGGCGTACGCCAACGTCACTTCGTCAGTGGAAGCAAAGATTTTACCCTCGCCCTTTTCGCCGGGCTTGTCCATTGTGAGATAGTACACACCCAGCACCATATCCTTGGTCGGCTCAACAATCGGCTCGCCGGAGGCCGGCTTGAGCAAGTTGTGCGAGGAAAGCATCAACTTGCGCG